>JBILCY010000004.1:0-191357 GCA_044352905.1 Terrimicrobiaceae bacterium
AGTTGAGCTGTCCCTTCAATTGGGTGAGCTCGGTGTTGTAGAGTGCCAGATCGGCAGTTGATTTGGTCACGTCTTGCGCCAAGGTGGATAGCTCGGACATGCGGCTCAAGACCTTGTCGGCGGATTTGAGCACTCCATCCTGAGTTTGCAGGAAGGCGAGTGCATTGCCGACGTTGGCTTGCGTTGCTTCGGTCCGGCGGATCGAGGCGCTGAGTTTCATCGACACGGCGAGTCCGCCGGCGTCGTCGTAGGAGGAATTGATTCGGGAACCGCTCGATAGGCGTTGAAGGCTCTTCTGGAGGTTGACGTTGGTGTTGCTGAGGTTGTAGCTGGCCAAGGAGGCCGCTGTGTTGGTGTTGATTACTACTGACATATCCGTTGTCTTTCTATTTCGCGGATTCCGTTCCGCCGTCGGGCCGTTTTATTTCACTGTTCGACCTCAGTGTTGGAGATTTTCTCCGTTGCTTCTTTTAATCGGCCCGATGGCTCGCCTGCTTTAGATTTTTTTCGAAAAATATTTTGCGGCGGTTGAATGGAAGTGCGCTGGATGGTTTGAAAAAACCGTGGCAGAATTGGTGCCGCCATGAAAAAAACGACGGTAAAAACCGCCTCTAAAAAACCACTGCGCCTGCTTGGAACCGCTTCAGAACTACCTCTGGAGCCTTCGAGAGATATTCTGGAGACATTTCCAAACAGCCATCCCGGGCGCGATTATTTGATCCGTCTGGAAACAGAGGATTTTTCATCCTTATGCCCTGTGACGGGTCAGCCGGATTACGCGGAACTGCTCATCGAGTATGTCCCGGCGGCGCGCTGCGTGGAGACCAAATCGCTGAAATACTACCTTGCCTCGTTTCGGAACACCCCTGCCTTCAATGAGCAAATCGTGAATCGCATTCTTGAGGATCTTGTGGCTGTCTCCGCACCGTCCAGCATGACTGTGCGCGGGGCATTTGCTTCCCGGGGGGGCCTGTCGCTCACGGTGGTGGCGTCACACAAGGCCGGCAAGAAGAAGCGCTGAAGGCGCTCTTCGGACTACCGCTGCGCCTTGTTTTTAAAAAATCCGATCGCGGTGACCATATCCACAGCCCGCTGAAGGACGCGATCGCGGAGATCCATTTGTGAAGGAGTATCGCTTTCGCCGGTGATTTCAGGGTTGGTATTTGCAACAAGCGCCGCTTCGTTCATGCGCGGACGTTCGATATCGAAGACAAAATTGCTGACGCCTTTTTCACGGCTGAGATCGAAGATTTTGGCCTGTGTCTCGGTGGGCATCGAGACGGTAAGGTCGGGCTTGATGCCTAGGGGAAAGAGCGCTCCGGATTCAGGCAAGAGCACCTGTGATACAGCCACGCGCAGCATCTTCCCGGCACCAAGCGGAAATTCTGCAAACTCCACGGCCACGCCGGCCGTGGGCATGCCAACAATCATCGCTCCCGCATTTTTACGCAATGTTGCGGCAAGCGCCTCTGCAGCCCCGGCGGTATCGGCGTCGGTGAGCACGATGAGAATCCCGCTGAACAGTGGATCCTTGTCAGCGGTGAGGATGCGCTCCTGTTTTGCATTGGGTTTTTGAATGGTAAAAAGAATTTTCCCCTTCGGGCAAAACCTCCTTGCAAACTCGGCGGCAATGTCGAACTCGCTCCCTGCTGGAATCGCCCGGATGTCGAGGATCAATGAGCCAATCGATTTGCCTGCAAAATTTCCCAGAGCAGCATCCATCTGGGTGAGCGCAGAGGCATCGAGAGCGCCCAGGCGAATGTAACCGATACGTTCATCGAGGATTTCGGCCAGAAATGGATACAAATCGGAGGCTGCTGATGCATCACCCTGGTTATCGATAACCTCAATACCTGGCGACAAGCGGTGAATGAGCCCCTCCAAAAGAGCGCGTTGGCGCGAGGGGGCATCCATTGCTTCGGAAGACAAATAATTTGACTGCAGGGTATCGATCGCCTTTTGGATCTGCGCGTCGTCGAGGGATTCCACCGACTCACGAGGACTGCCCGGAGAGGCTTCGGCAAGCGTCGCCACTATCAAAAGGGCGAAAAAAAAGGGGATCTTCATTACTTGTGCGGACATGCACCAATATCATTGCGCCGCTGCATGCCGTCGAAGGAAATCCTATCCGCCGCACTGTAAGCAAGATCCCGAGCGGACTCCAGAGATGGCGCTTTTGCCGTCACGCCGAGAACTCTTCCGCCATTCGTAACCACACTTGCACCAGCCAAGGCGGTTCCCGCATGGAAGACCTCCACATCGGAGATATCGGAGATACTAGCGACTTCCTCCAATCCGTGGATTTCTTTTCCTTTCTCGTAGACGCCGGGATACCCCGCAGAGGCAAGGATCACACACACCGCAGCGGCCTCATCCCAAGCGATTGCAGTCTCTAAAAGGGTGCCGTCCACCACAGCCTCCAAAAGTGGCAGCAGGTCGGAGTTCAAGCGCCGCACGAGCACCTGGGTCTCTGGATCACCCCAGCGGCAGTTGAACTCCAGCACCTTGGGCCCTGAAGCGGTAAGCATGAGCCCAGGGAAGAGCATGCCGCGAAAGGCGAGACCGTCTTTTTTAATGCCTGCGACAAAACGATCGAGGATCTCGCTGCGGATGACCTGTTGCAAGGCATCATCCACCGAGCCGGACGGGCAGATCGTGCCCATTCCACCGGTATTGGGGCCTTGGTCTGCGTCATGGATTTTCTTGTGATCCCGACAATCCGGAAAAAGCAAATACCCATTGCCATCGACGAGCGCGTGGATCGAGCACTCCACGCCTTGAAGAAACTCCTCGATGACCACACGCGACCCGGCTTTTCCAAACGCCTTCTCTTCCATGCAGAGGCGAATTGCCGCAGCAGCCTCGTCGAAATTTTGGGCAATAATAACTCCCTTTCCAAGGGCAAGACCGTCAGCCTTGACCACGAGCGGATAAGGACTCTGGCGACAAAATTTGATGGCCTCCGTGCTATCGGTGAATTCCCTGTAGCTTGCCGTGGGGATTCCGTGCCGGATCATGAAGTCTTTAGCAAAAGCCTTGGAGGACTCCAGTCGCGCTGCGGCAGCCCGTGGACCAAAAGCCTTCAAGCCCGCCTCCTCAAAAGCATCCACCACCCCTGCCGCAAGGGCGTCATCCGGGCCGATGATCGTAAAATCGATCCGGTTCGCCTTCGCGAAACTGACAAGCCCAGCCACGTCATCGGCTGCAATGGCGACATTCTCACCAAGCTGCATGGTGCCCGCGTTGCCGGGCGAGATGTATATTTTTTCGACTTCCGGAGATTGGGAGATTTTCCATGCGAGGGCATGCTCGCGGCCACCGGATCCAGTGATCAGAACACGTTTTTTCACTGCGCGAGGAAAAGTGTGGCGGTTTGCTGCGGGAGCATCTGGCGAGAGAGCATGAGGCCGTCGGCGGGCGCCGTCAGCACTTCCCCAACCGACCAACCACGCGCTCCCTGGCCAATCGGGATCACAAGCTTGGGTCGCAATTGGGCAACGACCTGCTCCCGAGCTGAAGCGGAAAGTGTATCCACCGGCAAAAACAACACATCCACAGTGCCGATCTGGGCCAACTGCTCCCCATCAAGCGGCCTTGCCAGATGTCCAGCAAAGCAGAAACGAACGCCATCCATCACCCAAGTGTAGGCGAGGTTCATTCCATCCGATGACGGGATTTCTGGATTTCTGTAGGAAGGAATTCCCCGGATTGGGATGCCTGTGATGCTATTGACTCCGATGCCCACGCCTCCGCGGACGATTGCGGGCTGGTTGTCGATGGCATTGATATTATTGGAGTCCGGGCGCTCGGCGGTGATGAGGACGATGTCGGACTTCAGCGGCGATGGCAGCGCACGACCGCCCATACGGCCGGCATAGGGATTGGTAAGAATCGTGGTGCCGATCCCAGACGTGATGCGGAAGCTCTTGTGCCCCAGCCACTGGATGCGGGTGAACCGCTGCGCCGAAGCCGGTGCAATGTCGCCCCGTCCTCCGCACCCCGTCAGCGTAGAGGTGATGGTAAGAGTAAGAGCAAAGGGAATGGCGACACCCAACAAAAAGACAAGTCGTCGCATGAGATCAGGCAGGAAGATCCAGCTGCACCCCGAGATCTCCAATGCGGCTGATGCTGAGGCCGTGCAGCGCAGGCACCTCGGCCACCATTTGCTTAAAAATCTCCTCGATGGAGTAAATGCCATTAGCTCCCGAGAGGGAATGGATCAAATCCCGGAGAATCTCCCAGTCGTCACGAGCCTGCCCGGGCGCCTGGATGGCCTGGTTGAGGCGCTGGAGGCGACCTTTGAGGTTGATCATCGTGCCACGTTTCTCGGCCCAGGCACTGGAGGGCAGGAGGACCGATGCGTGCGGCGTGGTGCGGTTCGACAGGATTCCCATCGCCACAAGAGTCTCGAGCCTTTTCAACGCACCCTCGGAAATGCCACAATCCAAGGCATCCTCACCCAGAATCACGAGCTTCGTGATATGGCCGGACTCGATGGCGCTGACGATCGAGGCAAGCTTGCCGGTGGCCACACCGAGCAATTTCGCCCCGGTGGTGTTTGGATTTCCATCATCCGATATGAGGAATCCATCACCCTTCTGAGGGCGTGGGAGCACATCGATATTTGAAGTTTTGAGAGCTGCTGCGAGACGACCGGCAAGGAAGAGTTCCTCGTTTGTCATTTTCGCCGAGGCAATGATGGCCGTTTTCTCCGGGGAGGCGCCTTGCAGCTGCTGAGCTGCGGCAGCGATCGCCCTTGTCCATTTGGAGGGTGCCTCCTCGCCTTTGACGACGGGGTCTTTGAGGCGATCATCGCTGTGGAGGTAGTGGAAATTCAGGCGATGGCTGTCGGGCATCCAGCATGAGTTTACGAAGTCGTTCTCTCGTGGAGTGATGCGGTGCACGATATTTTCGCGGCTGGAAATGACGATATTCGTCCCCGTGCCGCAGTTCACATCGATGCTTTTGGTTTCTTTCAAAAACCAGACACGCATTTTGAAGCGGAAGTCCTTGCTGGTGAGCGCACCCACGGGACAGATATCCACCGTATTGAGCGAGTAGTTGTTATCCAAGCGCTTGCCCGGATAGACCGAGAGCGTGGTGTGGCTGCCACGGTTCAGGAAGCCAAGGACATCGTCGTGGGCGATTTCCTGCATGAATCGGATGCAGCGCGAGCACATGATGCAACGCTCGTCGTCGAGCACGATCCTCTCGCCGATATCCACGCGCTTCGGCTTTTTGACCTTTTCTTCCTGAAAGCGCGACTCGCCCTTGCCGAATTCGACCGAAAATTCCTGCAACCGGCATTCTCCGGCCTGGTCGCAAATCGGGCAATCCAATGGATGGTTGATGAGCAAAAATTCCATTACCCCCTTGCGGCACTCCTCGACCAATGGCGAGGTCGTGCGAACACCCATGCCCTCCGCGACCTCCACGGCGCAGCAAATCTCGGGTTTCGGCCCCCAGGCGATCTCGGGTTTGCCATTGGCATCCAGCACCGGCTGGCGATCCGGGGTCATCTTGGGTCGCCCGGTTTCCACGAGGCACATGCGGCAATTACCGGGCGAGCTGAGTTTGGGATGGTAGCAATAGTGCGGAATGAATTTACCGCTCTGCATGCAGGCCTCGATCACACGCGTGCCTTTGGGGAATTGCTTCCACTCCCCGTCGATCTGCACGTTGACCATCGTCACTGGTGTTGCCGTTTCGCTCATGTATTTAAAAATCCTTTCGCCTTTCAAAATAACGCCGATCCCGACGCTATAAAAACGCGTCAACTTATCGACAGCCCCCCCTAGGGAAGCAAGCAAAAGAAGGGAGATCGATGGGAATCAAAATCGAAAAGCCAGGAGCCTGCCTGCATTTCGCGCCCTCCAAGCACCCCTCCAGGGCAAAAAGCATCTTTTTGTCGCCATGGCATGTAGTGGAGGTTTTTATTCCGCCATGTTCCGTTGGACTCGCAAAACCACTGAAGCCATGGAAGAGATATGGCACCTGCATCTTGCCGATCTCGATCCTGAGCACGTCGTGATGCTCACCCGTCCGAATTCCACCGCCCTCACCATCCATGTTTTCGGAGATAAAAAAACGACCGACCGTCTGGTAAAAAAATTTGGCGGCAGGGTGACACGTGTCTCCAGCCAGTTCGTGACCGGCACCCCGCAGCGACCGCGCGCCCCCATATCGATCCGCAGGCGTCTGCGCATTCATGCCGACGAGGAATCTTGGAAAAATGATTCGGATCCGGCGGGAGCCATCCTGCTTCCCGCCGGCATGGCCTTCGGGACTGGTGACCACGCCACCACCGCCACGTGCCTGCGCCTTCTTTGCGACATCTCCCCCACCCTGCCTGTGAGTTGGAAGGCACTCGATGCCGGCACGGGCAGCGGCATCCTGGCCATCGCCGCCGAGAAGCTCGGAGCCTCCTCCATCGAGGGGTTTGACTTCGACCCGGTTTGCATCCGCGTCGCCAAGGATAACGCCCGTGCGAACCGCTGCCGGAAGATCGCGTTTTCAGTCGCCGACTCCCGGCGTGTCGGGAAATTCCAAAAAGCCGACGTCATTCTTGCCAATCTTTTCAGCGAGCTTCTCATCACCTCTGCACCTGGACTGGTTAAAAAACTCCGCCCAGGAGGTTATCTGATCTTTTCCGGCGTGCTGAAAACCCAAATCCAAGAAGTCTGCGAGGCACTGCAACGGCTGGGACTTAACCCGCCGAAAGTCACCAACCGTGGCAAATGGTGCGCTGGCATCACCAATTTCCCGACACGATGATTGCCAGGATCACACCCGGAAAATCGCACCCAGCTTCTTGCCGAGGATAATGCTCGCGCCGATGATCGTCACTGCCAGGAATGCCATCGCCCACACGCCCAGCGCACTGGCTACGAACCGGCCCTCACCGAGCAATTGATAAAGCTCGTAGATGGCTTTGGTGATCGGAAAATCCTGCTGTTTCTGAGCGAGGATAAGCGAGTCGCTCACCTCCAGCATGGCAAATGAAAATGCCAGCAAGCCGCCGGCAAGCAGGTTTGCGGCAATGAGAGGAATCGTGATCCTGCGAAGCGTGCGCAAGGGAGGACAGCCAAGATTCTGAGCCGCCTCTTCCAGGGTGACGCTCGTTTGCTCAAAGCCCGCCGCCGCCGAGCGGACGACATAAGGCAACCGCCGCACGGAGTAGGCAATAACGAGGATGATGAGCGGATCGGTCGCCGGGTTCAGGAAAGAGAAGAACTTTCCCTCCTGGGTCATCGCCAGATAACCGAAGGCCAATACCAGCCCGGGCACGGCAAGCGGCATCATTGCCATCGCATCAAGAATCTGGCGTCCGGCCAACTTCGTGCGAACGACCACATAGGCGATAGCCACCCCGATCACCAGATCGAGCAGCGTGGCGAGAGCCGCGTATTTAAGACTGTTGCGGATGGATGGCAGTGTGAGGTTGTGACCAAGGGCGGACTCAAAGTGAGCCAACGTCCACCCCCTTGGTAGCACGGTCTGATACCAATCCGTGGAAAAGGCCACCATCACCACGCCAAGATGAGGCAGGATCGCAAGGAAGGTCACCAGCGAGAAAACAGCGGCGCAAAGCAAGCCGCCTCCCATTCCCAATTTTCGAGGACCGCCCTGGCTTGTCGCCTTTGGCATCATGGCATGGGCTCCGCGACCAAAAAGCAACTTGCTGGCGGCGTAGAGAAGCACCGTCGAGCCCAGCAGCACCACCACCAAGGCGAACGGGAAAGGATTCCCCCCGATATCCTTGATCCCATAAAAAATCTGCACCGAGGTCACCCGCGTGAAATCAAACATGAGGGGCACGCCGAGCTCCGTGAATGACCAGATGAAAACAATCGTCCCACCCGCAAAGACACCGGGCATGATCAAAGGCAGTGTGACACGGCGGAATTTTCGCAGGCCTGTGCAACCCAGGTTTTCAGCAGCTTCCTCCATCGCGGGATCCACATTGGCCAATGCCGCCAAGACGTTGAGATACAAAATGGGATAAAGGTGGAGAGCATTGAGCAAAACCACGCCCCACAACCTCCCCTCGCCCAACCAATCGATGGGAGTGGAGGGATCCATCAATCCGAGCGACTCCAGGAGGGCGTTTAGCGAACCTTGCTGCCCCAGAATCTGCTTCACACCAATCGCTCCAACAAAGGGCGGCATAATCATCGGGACAAGCACCAGTGCTCCCAGCAGCGGTTTTCCAGGAAAAATAAAGCGGTCGCTCATCCATGCCAGCGGGATCGCAATCAATGCCGCCAGCAGCGTGCTCCACACCCCCATCTGGAGGGAATTCCACAGCCCCTCCAGGTAGAGTGGATTTCGAAAAACCTCGGCAATGTAATCAATGGTGAAGCTCCCGTCCGCACCAACGAAGGCCCCTCGGATGGTCTCGGTGATCGGCCAGAGGAAGAAGAGGGCGAAAAAAACAGCCGTGAGAAAAAAAATGGTTTTAGCGAGTTGGTTCGACATAGCTGAATTGGTGGTGAGGGAGGTTCATCTTCCTTCCTGTGCGAGCCTAGCCGCTTCGCGATACTGGGAGCGGAATTTATCCGATAGTTCCTTGGCGATCCTTACCTCGTTGATGCGGTTGTTGGAATCGATCGCGGATTTGATCGTCGTCCGAGCCTCGGAGTAATTCACCGCGCTCATGTCCGTGAAAACCTTGAAAGCTTCCTTGGGAAATCCTGCCTTCATCAGCGCCTGCCAAGCGGTCGACTGCTCGTGGTGAAGATCAAGGCATATCACCCGAATGATAAAAGCCATCGTGCGAAAGAGCGAGGCTGTCCATGCGGCGTGGTAGGTAAAATGTTTTGCATCCTCGTAGGGCATGACATCGGGATCGGAGCGGTATTGGGCATATTCCGGCAAATACAACTCCTTGCGGATTGGCAGACGCCGGAGGGCGTATTTGTGCGGACCACCGGGAGCGCCGATTTTGAAATTCCAGAGCTTCTGTCCCTCCAGCGAAAGCACGAAGGAGATGAACTCCTCAGCTGCTTCGCGGTGTGGAGCACCGCGGAGCAAGGCAATCGGATCCACCCCCACCGAGGATCCTCCTGTCGGCGTGAAGTATTGCAAACGCGATGGCAGGTCGCCGATCCTCACCGACTCGCTCTGGAAGCGTCCGTAAAAGTCAATGCACATCCCAATGGCGGCATCGCCAAGCGAGACATCGAGCGGAATTTTAGGGGCAGAGTCGGTGAAATAGCGGGCATTGGCCGAGGCGGCTTGAATGATTTGCAGTCCCCGTGTCCAGCCCAAAGCCAGCACCGCCTCGTTGTCGGAGCCGACTCCATTTGCAAATTGTTGCATTTGCTGCTGGATGACCATTTCAAAGGCTTTCGCCGCAGAGCCGCTTTTGGTGGGATCCGCCAGAGCGACTTGGCGGTAAAACACGGGATTCGCAAGATCCTCCCAAGAGGCAGGGAGCTGCTCGACACCGAGGCGCTGGAGCGAATCGCTGTTGTAGCAAATGCCAAAGGAGGAGAGGCACGCCCCCACCCAACGCCCCTCCGCGTCGTAGAAGACCTCACCGGAGACTTTTTGCGGAATCGAGTCTTCCTTGAACCATTCGTGATGCAGCTGGATGACATCGGAGGGAACGAGTCGACCGGCGGCGGCTTGTTGCTGGAAGTCATAGGCACCACCGCCAAAAAATATATCGATTCCCACCCCTACATTCGACGCCAGAAAAAACCGTCGCGCAGCCTGTACCGGCACATCCATGGCGGGGTCCTCCGGCAACTCGACTTTCGGATCGCTGAAGGCGTGGGCGATCTCGGGCCCCCACTTTCTGCCACTCGATTTCCAGGCATTTTCAAACGCGGCGAGATACTCCCCCGCCAGATAGCGTGCGATTTCACTCGTCCCGCCGGGCGTTCGCCAATCGACGCGGATCGAGCGCCCGGTCTTGCTTTTGTAATGCCGGGAAAATGCCACGGCGAACTCATGCCGAACGGCTTCATTGTGCGGCGATATCACCACTAACGTCTCATCAGCCTCGCCCAACAGGTCTTCTTCGGGCTTGAGAAAAAATGGAACCGCCACCACCAAAACCATCGCCAACCCAACGAGCAGGATTCGCCGAACAAGGGAAGCATCGTTCGATTTCATAGGGCGCTCAGGGCTGTATGATCACCACGTCGTCTTTATCCGCAGTGGCATGGAAATCATGCCCTCTGTTGCGCGCCGAGAGGTGCGGGTTCATCTCCACAATTTTTAATTCCTGCCCGCCGGCTTGGAATCGATACTGGGCCAGTTCACCAAGGTAGATGGAATCACCAATCCGCCCGCGAACGGCATTTCGGGTCGGGCCTTCGGAGGTCAGACGCCAGCTCTCGGGGCGGATGGAAAGAATCGCCATGGTATCGGGCTCGGGATGCCAGTCCGCATCCGCAAAGACTCCTTCGAAGATACCAAACTCGGTCTCCACCGTGCCGGACTGCCGATCGCGGGAGCGGACCCTGCCTTTGATAAAATTCGTCTCGCCGATGAAGTCGGCCACCACACTCGAGCGGGGTCGGCGATAAACCTCTTCGGGGGTTCCTACCTGCGCGATCCGCCCGCCATCGAGAATGGCCATGCGGTCGGAGATCGAGAGCGCCTCCTTTTGATCATGGGTCACATAAATCGCGGTGAGGCCCGACTCCTTGCACACACGGCGGATTTCCGTGCGCATTTCCAGACGCAGACGGGCATCCAGATTTGAGAGAGGCTCATCGAGAAGGAGGCAGCGGGGACGAATCACCAGGGCGCGGGCAAGGGCGACGCGTTGCTGCTGACCGCCGGAGAGTTGAGCGATTTTGCGATTTGCGTATTGGCCCATCTGCACAGACTCCAATGCCTCATGAACCTTTGTTTTGATCTGCGAGGAGGGCATGCGGCGCTCCTCAAGTCCAAAGGCGACATTCTTCGCCACCGTCATGTGCGGCCACAGAGCATAGCTCTGAAACATCATCCCCGTGTTGCGCTTGTGGGGCGGAAGCGAGGTCACATCCTCCTCGCCGAAGAGGATCCTGCCTCCGTCGGGTATATAAAATCCCGCGATGTTGCGGAGCAGTGTCGTCTTGCCGCATCCGCTTGGGCCGAGAAGAAAAAATAATTCACCTTTTTCGATGCGCAGCGAGATCCCATCCAACGCAGTGACATCCCCAAATTTCTTCACCAGATTTTCGATTGTAATCGTGATCATGCTCTCAAAGGAAAGCGCCTGCGTATAGGGCGCTCCTGCAAACAGCAACCTTCTTTGTGTGACAGTATTTCCTAATTCCGTTCAACCGTTCTTTAGGTCAGTATCACCCGCATGCTGAACTTCATCTGGCTCGGACTCATCGTGCTTGCCGTGCTCATCGGAGGCTTCTCGGGACAACTCCAACCTGTCACCGCCGCCGCATTTGAGGCCTGTAAAAATGCGGTGATGGTGATCGCCCTTCCGCTTGCAGGAGTAATGGCCCTCTGGCTGGGGCTGATGAAAATCGCCGAGAAATCCGGTCTGGTAAATATCCTGGCAAAGGCTCTGCGCCCTCTCCTGCGCTGGCTTTTTCCGGATGTGCCTGTGAACCACCCCGCCATGGGATCGATGGTCATGAATATGGCCGCCAACATGCTTGGCTTGAATAACGCCGCCACACCGCTCGGCCTGCGTGCGATGCAGGATCTGGAGAAACTCAACCCCCGCCCCGGCACGGCGACGAATGCCATGTGCACGTTTCTGGCGATCAACACCTCCTCGGTGCAACTCATCCCGGCGACCACTGTCGCCATACTCGCCGCTGCGGGATCAAAAAATCCAACCACCATCATCGGCACGGCATTTTTTGCGACTTGCTGCTCGACCATTGCCGGGATGATCGCAGTAAAGACACTGGAAAAACTGCCCTTTTACGCCTTGCCGCCGATTTCGAAAAACGACGCTCCTGTTTCCACCGGGGAAATTGCATTGGAATCGACCGACTATCCCAAGCCTACATGGTTTGGAGCGCTCGTGCTGCTCGCATTTTCCGCCTGCTTCATATGGTTTGGCTGGCAGTTTTTCTCCTCTGGCACCGAAGCAAGCCGCCCACTCGTCGGCATCGTCGAAGCGATCTCGTATCTGGCCATTCCCTTTCTGGTCGCCTTTTTCCCGCTCTATGGCGCGCTTTGTCGGGTGAAGGTGTATGAAGAGTTTGTGGATGGCGCGAAGGAGGGCTTCCAGGTGGCCATCCGTATCATCCCTTATCTGGTGGCGATCATTGTCGCCGTGGCGATGTTCCGTGCGGCGGGAGGCATCGACATTATTACCCGTGCCATCGGCCCGGCCCTTGCCGCCATCCATTTCCCGACCGAATTGCTGCCTCTGGTGCTGATGCGTCCTCTCAGCGGCAGCGGCGCAAATGGCATCTTTGCCGAATTGGTCCAAAACCAAGGCCCTGACAGTCTGGTGGCCCGCATGGGCGCCTCGATCATGGGCAGCACGGAGACGACCTTTTACGTCATCGCTGTGTATTTCGGTTCGGTCGCCATCCGCCGCACCCGACACGCCGTCCCTGCCGGGCTTGTTGCCGATATAGCAGGCGTCACTGCTTCGGTGATCATCTGCAATCTGGTGTTTGGAAAATAGAACCACACCCGAGCAGGCGTGTCACCCGTATCCAAGCCCGTGCTTGGCAAAGCAAGTGCCACTGGTAGTCTCTTCGCGATGAAAAGAAGGGCACTTACCGAGGCCAGTTGGATTATTGCTTTTTTTTCAGCCGGATGGCTGATCAGCCTGGCATTGCTACCCGTGTTGTCAGTGGTGTTTGCAGCCCTGCTATTGTTCACCCTCTACTTTTTCCGTGATCCGGAACGTGTTCCCCCTCCGGGCGAGAACATTGCCGTTTCGCCTGCTGATGGGGTGGTAACCACGATCGATGAAGTGGAGGAAACAGAGTTTCTTAATCAAAAAGTGCGGCGCATCGGCATTTTCCTCTCCGTGCTGGATGTTCACATCAACCGCGCCCCCCTGGCGGGAGAAGTCACCCATTCGGAACCCAAGCCCGGCAAATTCCTCGATGCCCGCGATCCGAAATCCTCCTTCCTGAACCAAAGCCGCTCTTGGGTCATTTCGAGTCCGGTCGCCACGATCATGGTAAAACAAATCACCGGGGCGATTGCGCGCCGGATTTGCCCTTGGGCCGTGGTGGGCGACAAACTCGCCCGCGGTGAGCGCTTCGGCATGATCCGATTCGGTTCCCGCACGGAAATGTTTTTCCCGCTGGATGCGGAAGTGATGGTAAATCTCGGCGACAAAGTGCGCGGGGGCGAGACGCCGGTCGCCCGATTTCATCAGAATCCATGATCCCTCCCCAGGAACCACGAATCTATCTGCTGCCGAACCTCATGACGGCAGGAAATCTTTTCTGTGGTTTCGCAGCAACCCTGCGGATCATCGAGGCATCCGTCCTTACCGCCCAAGGCTTGCCGACCGGGCCGCTGTTTTATGAAGCAATCGCATTTATCCTGGGTGCGTGTGTATTTGACCTGCTGGATGGTCGCCTCGCACGTTTGGGAGGGCACGAAAGCCCGTTTGGCCGCGAATTCGACTCTTTGGCCGATATCATCTCGTTCGGCATCGCTCCGGCACTTTTGGTTTATGAAATCGTATTGAAGGATTTTCAGCGTTCCGGATGGTTGATTGCCTTTTTCTTTCTCCTCTGCGGTGGCCTTCGCTTGGCACGGTTCAATTGCATCGCTGCTGCAAACTCGGACAAGCCGGAGAAGAATTTCCAAGGATTCCCCATCCCCGCCGCCGCCGGGCTTATTGCTTCACTGACCTTGTTCATGCTTTGGATCCAGGCCGATGAGCGCACGATTGGCTCGTGGAAATATGCATTGCCTGTGCTGTTGATTTTTCTCTCTTTCATGATGTTCAGCCGGGTGAAATACCCGAGCTTCAAGAGCCTGAACTGGCGCACGCAACGCTCCATCCCCGCCTTTCTCGCACTCATCCTGTTGCTGGCCTTCACAGCGATGAATTACCAATGGATGCCGGCGTTGCTCTTTGTCTCCTTTTTGATCTACGGATTCGTGCGGCCTTTTATTTCCAAAGCAATCCGCCGTGAAATCGAAGCCGAGCCTGTGACGGAAGAATCCGAAACGCCGGTCTGATAAAAGCTCAAGGCAGATCTCCGCGCTTGGTCAGCCTGAGATAAGACTCCATGGCTTTCCATGCCGACGGCCAGTCTCCTGCGCGCAGAGCCAGCACGCACTGGAGGCGGAACCCCTCGGGCTCGCGGGCCTGGGTGGACTCGGAAATCATCCGCCGCGCACTCACGAGATTGCCCCGCGCGGCAAAATAGGCGACGCGATTCGCAAGGCAGAGCGGAGGCTCCGTGGCGGCCTCGGCCTCGGGAGTGATTTTTGGCAACTCGAGATCGATCGAATATCTCTCCCTTGCGGCCTCGACAGCACCCTTGAAATCCTTGAGCGCAACCATCTGGCGGACACGCAGTCCCCAGGCGGCATCCTGCCAGTGCGGGTTGTCGTTTAAAAATTGCTCAAGCGATTCCTTGTTGCCGCTGTGCCACCATGTTGAGACAAATTTCCGGCGCTCGTTTGCATCGAGGGAATCAAGGAAATCCTTGTTTTTGGCGACTTCTTCGAGGCGATCTCCTTTTGCTTGGGAAATCCAGACAAGCCATAGTTCCGGTGAGAGCTGTGAGCAGGCTTCGAGTGTTTTGAGCATCTCGGGATTTTGGCGAGCCATCGAAAGCATACGTGAATAGAACTCATCCGGCCTCGCGTAACCTCCCCCCTGCTTGATTCGGATGCTTTTCTTCAATGCATCGGCCCAGAGCACGGCGCTGCGCTTGGGGTCGTCACCCAGCCAGAGCAGCCCCTGATCAAAGGCCAGCTGGGCGCTCACCGGGTTCAGCGCACGCTCGGCGGCAAAGACGGCGTCGGCCACTTCGGGATTGCCTCCATTTTTGATCACGCGATAGCCGAGCTCGCGATACAGCCCGACAGCCATGGGTGAGAGTGGAATCTCCGAGCGGGCCAGCACCACCGCCTCTTGGAATTTTCCCGCTGCCGCAAGCTGCCTCATTTGATTCACCACCAGCGCTGCTCGGTAGGGCGGGAATGGTGTTTCGCCAAACCACTGAGCACGAATCAAGAGAAGCCCCATCGCAAAGAGACCCGCCCCAGCCGCGCCAAATACCAAACGCTGCACGATCCACGAAGCGTTGCGTTCGGTGCCGGTGGGAGAAGGATTTCCAAAAGCCAACCCAGTCAACGCAAGCACCCACCATCCCAACTCCACTCGGTGCAGGGGCACATCCACCGTGGCATGCAAGACGGCCACCAGTGCGGCGGATGCAAGCCCCCACCGCAGCGGCCATGTCGCGGATTTGCGAAAAGAGAACAGGTCGCGAAGAAGAATAAACAATAAAGCCAAGGCAAAGACCGGGAAGAGCAGTCCGCTCTCGGTCGCCGCCATCAACCAATCGCTCTCGGGATGGATCGGTATCGCCTCACCGATGCTGGCATTCACATAGAAAGGCGAGACATAACCGAACGTGCCCAAGCCGACGCCGGTAAGAGGGTAATCGCGAACGATCCTCCAAGCGTCTTGAAAAATATTCATCCGGAAATCGGAGAATGCCGCCGGAGTTTTATCGCCGGGTTCCGTCGTGTCGGTTGCGTTGATCGCACCAGTCGGTGGACGAACCCCGATCAACTCAAGCACACGATCCCGGGCCATACCCTCCGTCGCCAAAAACAAACCCACCAGCACCACCCCCACCACCAGCGACGAAACCAACAACGGGATGGAAATATGACTGCGCCCGAGAAATGCGACCCACAAGACCACCCCAACAATCAGGAACACCACCCCTCCCCGCGAGATTGAGTAGAACAACAAGGCGTGGACACAAAGCGCGAGCGATCCCCCTGCGAGCACAAAGACCAATGGCCGACGGCTCGCCCAAGCATCGCGTATCACCCCCAAGGCGAGAATCGCTCCGGTGACAAGCAATGCCGCCGTGTGGTTCCGATTCGGGAAAAAACCAAAATCCGGCGGGGACCATCCGTTTTTATCAAAAAAAGGAAATTCCCAACCCGTGTGCTTGGCGTAAATCGAGATGCCGGCATAAGCGGCACAGGCCATTGTTCCCAAACAGCCGAGATAGACCTTCACCCCAGAGCGCACCGGATGCCCAAGCGAGAAGAGGCCGATCATAATCGCCCCGGCAAGAAGTATGATCCAATAAACCGTCTCTCGAAGCGCCAGAGTGACATAGGGAAGGTCGGGCAACCCTTGGAATTCCTGCAAACCCACCCGCCACGGCGGCGCATAAAACCATGCCTGCGGGAGCAGGCAGAGCATCGCCGAAACCAACATCGCACCGCTCAGCAACCAGTATTGCCATGGCACCACGCGATTCGGCGCTAAAAAAACCATCAACGCCCCCGCCATGGTGAAAAAAACACCCGTTGCACCCTGCCTTAGGTTGCCCGCGAGAAAAACCGCGGCCATCGCCGCAAGCAGGAGCAATCCCTGTGCAAAGGCGGAACGAAAAGGCGGGTAACGCTTCTCTGAGGCGATGGAATTGCTTGGCATCGGGGTTTTAAACGGCAGGGCGACGATTCCACCACGCCCCGGTTTCCTCAAGCTGGAAAACTGTGAATAACTTGGGAAAAAATCGCAGCTTTCACGGGAGTTGTTCACATCGGCTTTGTGAATGGACGTGAAAAAGGTTAGTCATTCCGGGCATGACATTGAGCGAAATCCAACGTGTCCTCGGAGAGTTGCAAACAGCACCCACCCGCAGTCTCGGGCAAAACTTCCTGTATGATCAAAATCTGGCCCGTTGGACCGTCTCCTTGCTGGATATCCAACCCGGCGACCACATTGTCGAAATCGGTCCCGGTCTGGGTGCTCTCACCGAGTTTATTGCTGAACAATGCACCCGCCTCACGCTCATCGAAAAAGACAGCCGATTGATTCCTCATCTCCGCAAGAAATTCGAGAGTGGAACAACGCGGGTGTTCCACGCCGACGCACTCGAGTTTGACCTGCGGGAATTGTGGGGCCAGGGGCCGGTGAAGATCATCGGCAACCTGCCCTATTATATCTCCACGCCGCTCATCGCAAAATACTCATCCGCCCTCTCACCCTCATCAATACTGGCTCTCACGCTGCAGCTCGAACTCGCCCAACGCCTCGGTGCCGCCCACGACACTCGCGACTACGGGGCGATGACCCTATGCACCGGACGTCGATGGAATATTCGCTTGGAACGCAAACTTCCCGCCTCTGTTTTTTTCCCGAAACCAAAGGTCGATTCCGCCGTAATAACCATGCGCCGGAAACCGCGCGAAAAAATCCGCGCGCTTGACGAGAACATGTTCGACTCCCTCGTGCGTCGTGGTTTCTCTGAGCGCCGCAAACAACTCCGCAACCTTCTCCCTGAATTCAAAACCGACTGGGAAAAAATAACTGCCGCACTGGGCGTCCCTCCCACCGTGCGAGCCGAGCAACTCACCCCGGCGCAATGGGAATCACTCACCTTTACCGCATCGCCCGCTGTGGCCCAGCACGGTGCCGAGCGATTCGATGTCGTGGATGCCGAGGATCGGGTGATCCGCTCGGAATTCCGTGATGTCGTGCATGTGAATAACTTTTGGCACCGCGCGGTCCACATGCTCCTGTTCAACCCGCAAGGCGAGCTGTTTTTGCAAAAACGGTCGATTTGGAAGGATCGCAACCCGGGGTTGTGGGACTCCTCCGCCGCCGGCCATGTCGATTCTGGCGAGGACTACCTCACCGCCGCTCGGCGCGAGCTTCACGAGGAGCTTGGCATCGAATCGCCCGACCTGGAACCAATCGGGCGTCTGACACCCTCCGAGTCAACCGGATGGGAGTTTATCGAAGTCTATCGCGGACATCATGCCGGTCCCTTCGAGCCTGCGCCGATGGAGGTCGAAACGGGTGCTTTTTTCCCATTGGAAAAAATCCGCACGTGGGCGAAAGCCAACCCTGGAGACTTCAGCCCTGTTTTTCTCCAAGTGCTTGATTTTATTAAATAAAAAATGAAAAGGCCGTCTTCACGAATCATGAAGACGGCTTTTCATTTTATCGGTGCGGTTTTTTAGAACTCAACCTTCACGCCGGCATACCAGTTTGTAGGCGCGGCGGGGTCGATACCGTCGGAGCGGATACGAGCGTAGTAGTTGGCTCCAAAGATATTGTTCACGCCGGCAATGACGCTCACATTGTCGCGCCAGACCTTCGCCTCAGCGGTTAAATCCCACACGCTATAGGCGGGAATGAAGCGGTTTGAGGCATTGTTGTCGGAGGCGTTCGAATCGCCGATGAAGTTGCCGAGGAGGGCCAGCTTCACGCGATCGCGCCAGTTGTAGGTCACACCAAGGCGGAGGACGTAATCGGAGAGGTATTGCGGCGTTTTTCCCTCATTCGGGCCGCTGATGAATTCACCGGTCTGCAAGGTAAGCGCGGTAAATGCAGAGAGGGATCCATAGCGATCCACCCAAGAGCTGGAGACAGACTTGGAGCCCTTTGCGGCAGTGACGGCGTCTTTGTTCCAAAAGCTGTCAGCCATGCCAACGAAGTCGAGTTCCGTGTAGAGGTCCCAGCCATACACAACAGAACGTCCGGCATTTTCGATCACGGTGGTGATTTGCCCTTCGTTCACGGCACGGGTGCCGATCTGGTCGGAGTTGTCGATGAGGAAGAAGCTGGTGTCCCATGTGATCCAGGAAGTGGGCTCGCCTTGGAATCCGATTTCATAGTTCACGATGTTCGCCTCATTGAGATTTCCCTCCACGCGGGTGTTCGGCGAGGTGGGCACGGCCTGGGTGAAGATCGCAGGACGGTAGGCCTGCGAGACATTCGCATAAACCGCAATCTCCGGAGTGAATTCATACTCGGCGCCCAAGCCGAAGAGCGGGGCGAAGTCGTAGTTTGTCTCGTCTTTCAGCGGAGCCCCGGTTTGAAACGAGGAGGTGTTCACCAACTCACGCACGCTTTGCCAGATGTTTTCGAGGCGGAAGCCGGGAGTGATCGAGAACTTACCGAACTGGAACATATTTTCCGCAAAGAGGCTGTAGTAGACCGTCTCGCGGTTGCTCTGGTTCACAGTGCTTCCATTCGTCGCTGTTGGCGAATTGCCCTGCTTGTCGGTGCGTGGCGACCAGTCGTAGTAGAACATCATGCCGCCGGTAAGGGTGTGGGTGTTGTCCAGCCACTCCCAGTTGTGGCTCGCGCGGGGCTCGAAGCCGAAGTTGTAGAATTGCTGGTTTTCGATCTGATTCGTCTGCGCTTTTGGACCAGTGGGAAGTGTGCCGAAACCACCACCGTTTTGCCTGCGGCTGTAGCGCAGATAGTAGTTCCACCAGGTGCGGAACGTCACAAGCGTGCTCTCCGAGACGTCCCACTCGTTGATGAGCGAAACGGCGTAGCGACTGATGCGCATGCGATCGTGGAAACGCGAGGTGCCATCGCGATCGGTGTTGTAGTTGACCGTGTTCGGCCCAGTTTCCAAGGTGAGACCGCCGGGTTCGCCGTGCGTCTCGTCGTAGGCGGTCACGTTGAGATAGGTGCGGAACGGTCCCGTGGCATCCAGCGCAAAGGTGCCTCCCCACGCATTCAGGAAAAAGTCGCTGTTCGCTTCACGGAATCCATCGGTCTGCTGATGGTTGTAGTAACCGTAGTATCCGAAGCGTCCGATTGTTCCCCCAAACGAGGAGAAATTCGAATACATGCCGAAGCTGCCGATCATGTTGGTCGATTGAATCGTGAACGGCGTATCGAGCGGAGGCTTCTTCATCACGAAGTTGATCGCTCCGGCAGGTTGCGGACCATACATGAGCGCGGCGCCGCCACGGATGACTTCCACCGTTTCGACTGCATCGAGCGGCGGGGTGTAGTAGGATTCGGGGTATCCGATCATGTCGGCGTGGATCGGGATGCCGTCTTCGAGCACTTGGAAATACTGCGTGCGGTGCGGATCATAGCCACGGTAGCCGATGCTCAAAAGTGGGGTGCTCTCCTCGGCCAAAATAAGCCCCGGCGTCTTTGCGATGACCTGCCGGTAATTGTCCATGCTGATCTCGGGAATCTCCTCCATGTCGATGTTCGAGGTCTTTTTCCCGGCATGGATTTTTGTTCCCTGCACGTCAGGCAAAAACGATCCTTCGACTCCCCTGTCGTAATCCGCCCGCACTTGCACCTCCTCGATTTGTTGCACCGAATCCTGAGCCATCAAACTCGGGATAAAACCAGCAGCAATCAGCGTTGCCGCCGCTTTTGCCGCCCGATAACCGATTGGTTGTTTTTTCATGAGGCGCGCAGAAATAGTGAGACTGAGTCTCATTGGCAACAATTATTTTGAGATTAGGTCTCATTTTCTGGATGACACCTAGTGAAAGCGTTCGTAATTTTTCAGTGATGGAAACTTTAATGGACTATGTGACAAAGGGTGGCCCGCTGATGTGGGTGCTGCTGGGTTTTTCCGTTGTGGGTGCCGCAGTGATTGTGGAACGCGGCATCGTGTATCTGGGTTACGGCTTTAGTCCCGATAAGTGGCTGGCACGCTTGCTTACGCTGATTGAAGAAAACAAGACCGCAGAGGCTTTGACCGAGGCGCGCAATTGCCGCCATCCCCTAGCCCGAGTCGTGCAAGTGTATCTGGAAAATCTCCATCGTCCCGCGAAGGTGCGAGTGGACAATGTGAAGCGCACTGGAGCGCTGGTGCTGGAGGGCGTGGAGAAAAGGCTCCGCGTGCTTGCGGCGATCTCGCACATGGCCCCGCTGGTCGGCCTCTTGGGAACGGTGACCGGCATGGTGGTGGCATTCGCCAGCATTCAGGCCCTGCAAGGAGCGCCCAAGCCCTCCGATCTCGCAGGAGGCATCTGGGAAGCACTTCTCACAACGGTCTTCGGTCTGGTCGTAGCGATCCCCTGCATGGCGGCCTACCACGCCTATGAGAGCCACGCCGATAAAATTGCACGCCGCATGGAACTGGCCATCACCGCGCTGGACGATGCACTACAACCCGGCTGCTCGTCGATTTGTCCGGTGGGCTCGCCGGTGATTCCCCAGCGGCAAGAACAGCTTGAGGATTTCACCTCGGTAGCCTGATTTTAAAATGTTCCGCAGACCAAAGCGACCGAGCCTGTCGATCGATATGGCACCATTGATTGATGTGGTGTTTTTGCTGCTGGTTTTTTTCATGCTCACCTCGAGCTTCGTCCCGCCCGCGATTCCCCTCGCGCTGCCGCAAGCCACATCCCAGGCGGCTGGAGAGGCGGCCAAGGTCGTTGTGTCACTCAACAGGGAAGGCCAAATCTCGATAGGCGAGACCGTGGTGGAGAATGCTCAATTCGAGACGGTGCTGAAAAACGAACTCGAACAAAACAAAACCACGGCGGTGCACTTCCGGGGCGACAAAACGGTGGACTACGGTATTTTTTTGGAATTGATCAGCCGGGCACGGGCAACTGGCGCCCAGCAGTTCAATCTCGTTCACGACCCGGCTGCCCCGTGATTGCTCAGGCATGAGAATCAAGCCGGCACTCCTCTTTCCTGCACTGCTTGCCGTCTCGGCACTCGCGCATGTTTGGCTGGTGACAAGCTCCCGCATCGCGGTGAAGGCTCCACGTGTCGAATTGCCAGCCGAGCAAACAACAGAGGTTTTTCTACTCGAGGAAATCCCACCGGCACCGACGCCAGTGCCTGAATCCACGCCGGAACCTCGTCCTCCCGAGCCTGAGCTGACTCCTGTCCACGAAGACATCGTCACCGCTACAGAGAGCGCGCAAACCGTGGAGCTGCCCCCCGAGCCTGAGCCTACCCCCAGGCCTACTCCTGCACCCACTCCCAAGCCACAGCCGACGCCAAAAGCAAAGCCAACACCCGACAAGAAGCCTGCCCCGCCAGCGTCAACAAAGTCGTCCGCCCGCATCGCCAATGTGCCCCAGCCGGTGGTCATTCGAAACACACCGCCCGCGTATCCTGAAATCGCCCGCCGCAGCGGCTGGGAAGGCCGGGCGATCATCCGGGTGGAGGTGTCCGCCGATGGACGCCCTCTCTCCACGAGTATCGCTCGCAGCTCAGGCTACGGGGTTCTCGATCAATCGGCCCTCCGGGCAGTCAAATCCTGGCGATTCCAACCACGCACCGTGAGCGGCATCCCCACCACCGGCACAGTTGAAGTGCCTGTGAACTTCTCGCTCAACCGCTGACCCTTTGGGAGAGGAGGTTTCCTATTCCCAGATGAGATGCTTTGAGAGCATCTCCTCACCGTCAAAGTGGAAGTATCCCAGAAAGCGCCCACCGGCGATCACACCAGGGAGCCAATGGATGTCGTCGGCCCACATTTCGCCATAGGGAATGGAGTCGAGGGGCGTCCAGATCGGCGTTGCCTCGTCGGTTTCGATGAGCGCGCCTGAATACCCATGGGCAACGAAGACGCTGCAATGGAGACTGTAGCCGTCCTTGAATTGAAAATGCAGTTCGCCATGGTGGCGCACGTCATCGGGTGTGATTCCCACCTCTTCACGAGTTTCGCGAATGGCACATTCGTGGGGCATTTCACCAGGTTCGATTCGGCCGCCGGGCGCGTTGATTTTACCGGCTCCCAAGCCCCGCTTTTTGCGGATGAGCAAAATCATACCGTCACGGATAACAAAACAGAGCGTGGCCCGTTCCCTGGGTTGCCACTGATTCCAAAAGTCATCCATGGCAGGTGGAGGCGACTAAGGCAGAATCTGAATGAGAAGTCGGGGATAGACGCCGAGGATGACGATGAGGCTCGCGAGAACGAATATCGCCACCCTGGAGAGGAAACTCACCGCAACAGGCGCCGGATCCTCGGCTGGAGGCTGCCAATACATCGCGCGGATGACTTTGAAGTAGTAATAAAAACCACTCGCAACAGTCACAATGCCGATCAAAACGAGCCAATAAAGTCCCTGATTCACGGCAACCTCGAAGATGAAGAATTTTCCGAAGAAGCCGACGGTGAATGGAACACCGGCCAGGGAAGCGGCGGCGATGAGCATTGCAAGAGCAAGGCCCGGCGAGCGGCGCGCAAGGCCGTTGAAATTCGATAGATCATCCCCACCGGCGGCTTTGGTGACAGGCACCAAGACGAGAAACGCAAGGAAGGTCATCAAGAGATAGCCGCAAAGATAGAAAACGACGGCGCGCCCGGCAAAGGAATCGCCAATCGCAGCGAGTCCAACCAAGAGGTAGCCGGCATGGGCGATACTCGAGTAGCCGAGGAGGCGTTTAAAGTTGGTCTGAGGGATCGCCGCGAGATTGCCAAAGACAAGTGAGGCACCGGCGAGAACAGCCAACACCAGGATGAGCTTTGGCTGGAAGGATGGGATCGTAAAAAACGGCTCGAGAATCCGGATAAGGATGAGGAAACCTGCCGCCTTGGAGGCAACGGCGAGGTAAGCGGTCACTGGCGTGGGAGCGCCTTGATACACATCGGGAACCCAGAACTGGAACGGGACGGCTGCGATCTTGAAGCCAATAGCCACCAGAACCATTGCGAGACCGAAGAGGATGGCCGTGTGACTAATGATTGGAATGCCCGCCAAGGCCACGCGAATGGCGTCAAGGCCGGTGTGGCCTGTCGTTCCGAAAATCCAAGTGGCACCGTAGACAAAAAATCCGGTTGAGAGAGCGCCAAGAATCAGAAACTTGGTTCCCGCCTCGAGGCTGGCCAAGCTGCGGCGCATGTAGGCGACCTGGATGTAGAGCGAGATCGTAACGAGTTCCAAGGCGACAAAAATAAGAATGAAGTCAGCCGCCGAAGCCATCCACATCAACCCGGCACAGGTAAATACCGGCAGGATGAAAAACTCACCCGAGCCCGCCTCCGGGCGAACACCCGGAACAAGACGCTGGACGATTGGCAGGTAGTCCACTGCCATAATGAGCACGAGGATCGTCGACAGGATCGCAAAGCGCTTGAAGAACATCGAGAGCCCGTCAACGACATAGAATCCCGAATTTTGAAGACCTTCGGAGCTTGCTTGGACAAAGAAGCTCATCACAAAAACAGCCACCAAACCAAAGATCGCCCAGTGGGCCAGTGTGGTTTTCTTTGTCTTTGTGCTGAAGGATTCAACCATCAGCAGGGCGATGCCCAAGAATACGACGGAGACTTCCAAAAGGAGTGGCGAAATCATGGCAGGAGCAGAGCGGGAGTCACGAGGTTAACAAGAATTTGCGGGAAGAACCCAAAGAAGAGCATCACCAAAATAAGAACGACAGCGGTGACACGCGGGAGCCCGGAGAGTTCAGGCAGATGCGACCAACGTTCGGGAAGCGGCCCCATGAAAACCCTGCGGTAGGCGCGCAACATGTAGATCGCCGAGATCACAATGCCCCAAACCGCGCAGATGGTGGTGATTTGTATCGCATTGAAGCGGAAGATTTCCTTCCCGTTGAGTGTGCCCATGAGCGATTCCTGACCAACAAAGGCTCCGAAGAAAACGAGGAGTTCAGAGGCGAAACCAATGAACCCAGGCAGGCCCACCGAGGCCATGGCGGCAAAGCCGAATGCCAAGCCAAGGCGCGGTGTGGCACGGGCGATTCCACCCAGTTCAGAGAAGTCGAGCGTGCCCGTGCGCTCACGAATCTCGCCGCAAAGCGCGAATAGGAGCGCGATGGTAAGACCATGGCTAAGCAGCATGAGGGATGCACCCGTGAGGCTGACTTGGTTCAGTGCTGCAAATCCCAGAAAAATGTAGCCCATGTGCATTACGCTCGAGTAGCCGAGCATCCAATCCAGCTTGCGCTGGGCAATGGTCACGTAACCGACGTAGAGGATGTTGCCGATGATGAGAACCAGAAGAAGTGGCAGAAAAAACCGGACAGACTCGGGAAGAACCGGCTCGGCGATGCGGATCAGGCCGTAGAGACCGAATTTCTTTAGCACCCCGGCGTGGAGCATGGCAGCGGGAGCGGGGGCGGATGCGTAAGCCTGCGGGGCCCAGGTGTGAAACGGGAAAAGCGACACCAAGATTCCGAAGCCCACCAACAAAAACAGGTAAACAAGCGGAGAATCGGGGATAAGGCCGGCATCGGCATTGGCCACGATGGCACGAAGGTCGAAGGTGCGTTGCGCCTCGGGCTGGATCAGATAAAGACCGATGAAGCCCAGCAAGAGGATGAAGCTGCCGGTTGCCAGATAGACAGTGGCCTTCCAAGCCGCTGCTTGGCGGTCGCCGGATCCCCAGATGCCGATGAGCAGGAATGTCGGGATGAGAGCCAGCTCGTGGAACATGTAGAAGAAAAACAAATCCACCGAGGCAAAGGCCCCGATCACTCCCGCCGAGATGAACAACAAGCTCGCGTAAAACCACCGTGCATTCTCAAGAGGAGTGCGAGCCACCGCCACGGCAGCGAGGGTGACCATGGTTGAGAGAAAGAGCATGACCATGCTCAATCCATCGGCCCCGAGAGTGAAACTGATTCCAAGCTCAGGAACGACCGGGAAGCTGGAGACGTATTGGAACCCCACCTCAAGAGGCTTGAAAAAGAACACCAGAGCCAGAAAAACGGCCAGGTTCAGTGCAGCACCCAGAAGCGAGGTCAGCCGTGGATTGGTGCCGAGCATCACGAGGATGGCCGACACAATCGGCACGAGAATGAGGAACAATAGCGGGCTCTGAGAACTCATTTTGAAAGCAGGATGTAAAGGAGACCAACCACGCCGGCACCGAAGAAGAAGGCGTAGGCTTGAATATTACCGATTTGGAGGAAACGCAGAGCAAATCCGCAAGCCCACGCGACCTTGCTGGGCACTTGGACGATGAGGAGATCCACAAACCAACGGTCAAACCATGAGAGCAGAATCGCTCCCCCACCCTGAACCCGGCTCACGAGCCATTCGTAAAGGTTGTCGATGTAGAGGCGGTTGGCAAAAAACGGGATGTTGATCGGATCCTTCTGCGCGCGAAGGTAGATGATCGCAGCCAAGGCAGCGCCGCCGAAGAACATTGCGTAGAGGAAGGTGTGCAGTGATGGAGGAACGTTTTCCGGATGCTGGAGCACAAAGAGTTTGCCTTGGATCATCGGCCAGCCAGCGGAGATGGCGAGTGCGGCAAGAACCAGCATCGGGAGAATCATGACGAATGGCTGCTCTTTGGCGTGCTCGGCGTGTTCGCTGCGGTGTTTGCCAAGGAAGACGACAAAGAATTCGCGGAAGATGTAATAGGCGGTGAGCCCGGCAGCGGCGGCAACAAGCCAGCCGAGAAAGGGAATTTTCACCACGGCCCACTCAATGATGAGGTCCTTGCTATAGTAGCCGCTCGTGTAGGGCATACCGGCGAGCGCCAGCATGCCAGCGATGAAGCAAAGTGTCGTGAGGGGCATTTTTTTGGCAAGGCCACCCATGTGCCAGATGTTGCCCTCGTGGTGCATGCCGACGATCACGGAACCAGCCGCAAGGAACAGGAGACATTTGAAGCAGGCGTGGGTGAAGAGATGGAACATCGCCACATCGGAGACAGGGGCCACCGCGATGCCGAGAACCATGTAGCCAAGCTGGGAAATGGTGGAATACGCCAAGATGCGCTTGATGTCGCTTTGCTGGGTCGCCATGAGCGCAGCGGCGAAGCAGGTGATGCCGCCAACCCATGCGATGATGTCGCGGGCCATTGGAACGACTTCAAGAATCGGGAAAATGCGGGCGAGCATGTAGACACCCGCAGCGACCATGGTGGCGGCGTGCAGGAGCGAGGATACCGGTGTGGGGCCCTCCATCGAATTCGGCAACCACACATGAAGTGGCATCTGGGCGGACTTGCCCACCGTGCCCATGAATACCAACACGGCGGCGATGGTGAGATAGAGCGGGGCTCCACTGAAACCGGGTATTGCCTGGACGAGTTCGGAGAAAACCACGGTGCCCGTCGCCGACCAAAGCAGAAGGATGCCGAGCATAAACCCGAAGTCGCCGATGCGGTTGACAATGAAAGCCTGCTTGCCCGCATCCGCTGCCGAGTCCTTGGAGTAATAATGCCCGATCAGCATGTAGGAACTCACGCCGACGAGTTCCCAGAAGATGAACATCATCACAAAATTGTTCGCGAGGACGATGCCAAGCATCGAGAAAAGGAACAACGAGAGGGCACCGAAAAAGCGCGAGTAGCCCTCTTCCTCCCGCATATAGCCAAGCGAATAGACGAAAACGAGAGAGGAAATGGAGGTCACCACGAGCAGCATGACTTTGCTCAGGTTGTCAAGGGTGATGCTGATCGGGAGCGTCAGATCCGGACCGAAGGAGATCCAGGTGAAGGAAAGTTGCGGATCAACGTGTGGCTGGAAGAATGTCCACCAGCTCAACGCGCACCCGGTAAAAGCCGCCAGGAGCGCAAGCGAGGCGCTGAGGGTTTTTGAAAATCGCCCGACCAGCAAAATCAAGGCGGCCGCTACGAGCGGTGAGAAAAGAATAATCCAGGGCGCGGTTTGCGTGCTCATCAAAACTTAAGCGAATTAAGATCCTCGACGTGGGTGGTCTGTTTGGAACGGAAGAGGGCTACGATGATAGCCAGGCCCACAGCCACCTCGGCCGCTGCCACAGTGATGATGAAAAACACCAGCACCTGACCGTTGTAGTTTGGCATTCCGTCGGGGAGGAGATTGAAACGTGAGAAGGCCACGAGCGAGAGGTTCGCGGCGTTGAGCATGAGTTCGAGCCCCATGAAGATGATGAGGATATTCCGGCGCAGCAGCACTCCACCCAGACCGATGGAAAAGAGCAGGCCGCTGACAATCAGATAATTCGCTAGTGTTGGCATGAAAAAAAGCAGGCCGGGGTCATTATTTGAGCTCCTTCCGGCTCAGGAGCACCACGCCGACGGTGGACACAAGGAGGAGCACGCCGACAATTTGGAAAGGCAGGTTGAAATCCCGGAAAAGGGCAATGCCGACACCGGCGACATCGTTGAATGTCGGGTCGGCCAGCTCGGGCTTGGTGCGATCAAGTGAGGGCAGACTGGAGATCACCTGAACGAGCGAGGCCACGAAGCCCCCCATCACCAGACCGCCTCCGAGCCACGCGGAGGGACGAACCTTGCGGCGTTTTTCCTCCCGCAGGTCCAAAAGCATGATGATGAAGAGAAACAAAACCATCACAGCACCGGCATAGACCAGCACTTGAACCACCCCGATGAAATAGGCGTCCAAGGTTATAAAAATCGCAGCCAGAGCAATGAAAGACATCACAAGGCTCATGGCGGAGGAAACCGGGTTTCTCAGGAAAACCACTCCCAGTGCAAAGGCCAGCATCAGCGCTGAGAAAATCCAGAAAAGGGTGAGTTGCATGTATGAAGAAAGCCGGGTGTTTTAGCAGCGAAGGGGGATGGGTTCTACTTTTTTTCGTTCCATTTATTCACAAGCCCCTTCATCTCGCCGCCGAGTTGGCGAAGCTGGTGGATATCGTGGACCATTTCCTCGCGGGTGAGGCCGGTGATCGAGTAGTCCTTGCGCAGATAAATCGCCTGTTCGGGGCAGACTTCCTCGCAAAGACCGCAATAGATGCAACGGATCATATCGATGTCGAAGCTCTCTGGACGCTTCTCGACCTTGCCCCAGCGCTCGTCGGAGGGAATTTCCTGCGGCTTGATGGTGATGGCCCGCGGCGGGCAAATGAATTCGCAAAGCTGGCAGGCAACGCAGCGATCGCGGCCGTAGTCGTCGCTCACCAGTGTGGGAGCGCCGCGATACCAAGAGGGCATCTGGGAGTCCCATTTTTGCTCGGGATATTGCATAGTCACCTTCGTCTGGCCGGTCAGGCGACGAACGATGTGTTTGAATGTGATCCATAGTCCCTTGATGATCGTGGGCAGGTAGATCTGCTCAGCCAAAGTGAGACGAGGTCGTTGGACAGTATAAGCCATAAAAAGTGGGGTGGTTCTAACAAGCTCCGGATTTCGTGGCAAACTTTTAGAGCGGATTTGAGTGGGGGATGTTCCTCCACTTGCAGTAGGAAGGCAAAAACTCCAATCTCCCCGTCATACTCACCCATTCACGCAATCCGCATTTATGAACGATCCACGCTTGTCCGACCTTCTTGAATTCGTATCCATCCCAAGTGTCTCGGCGCAGTCGGAGCATGCCTCCGACATGCAGCGCTGCGCCGGGTGGCTTTTGAAAAAACTCAGCGCCATCGGGCTGGAGGCACGCCTGGAGCCGACGGCAGGACATCCGGTGGTGATCGCAAAATCCCCGCGCGACCCTGCCAAGAAGACCGTTCTGATTTACGGGCACTACGACGTCCAGCCTCCCGAGCCGCTTGAACTGTGGACCTCCCCGCCGTTCGAGCCGCAGATTCGCGAGGGGCGTGTTTTTGGTCGGGGTGCCTCGGACAACAAGGGACAAATTCTCGCGCACATTCTCGGCGTGGGCGAAGCGCTCGCGGAGGGTCCGCTTCCCGTGAATGTGATTTTCTTGATCGAAGGAGAGGAGGAGATAGGCAGTGCGCACCTTGCGGAGTTTTTGGAAAACCACCGCGACGAACTCGCCTGCGACGCCATCGCGATTTCCGATACCGGCATGGCGGCGGATGGACACCCCACATTGAGCTACGCCCTGCGCGGCATTGCTGCGATGGAGGTGCGCGTTTTTGGCCCTGTCCGCGATTTGCACTCCGGCATCTACGGCGGCGCAGTGGCCAATCCCGCCACAGCCGCGGCACGCTTGGTCGCCAGCCTCCATGACTCCGCGGGACGCGTGGCGATCGAGGGGTTCTATGATGATGTAAAGCCCATGGCCGAATGGGAGCGTGAAGCGGCCGCCGACTCTCCACTCACCGACGCCGACATTGCCGAGCAAGCGGGCGTCTCGGAACTTGCCGGTGAGGCAGGCTACTCCGCCGTCGAGCGGATCGGCGCGAGGCCGACCGCAGAGATCAATGGAATCGGGAGCGGGTATCAGGGCGAAGGCAGCAAAACCGTTCTCCCCGCCCAGGCGTTTTTCAAAGTCACATTCCGCCTTGTGGGAAATCAAAAGCCGGATCACATCCTTGCTCTTGCGCGACGGCATTTTGAGAAACACCGCCCACCGGGAGTTCGCCTGGAAATCATCGACGGACATGGAGGAGAGCCCTTCGAGCTAAACCCGATGGGCCCACAAGGCATCGCCGCCCGTCGTGCGCTCGAAGGCGTCTTCGGCAAAAAGCCCGCCCTCACCCGCGAAGGCGGCTCGATCCCGATTCTCACCGACTTCGAGAAAATCCTGGGTCACCCTGCGCTGCTGCTGGCTCTCGCCTCACCGGACTGCCGCGCCCATGCTCCGGATGAGAATTTCCCCGTGGAAAACTTCCTAACCGGCATCCGGCTCAACAAGGCCTTGTTGAAGGAGCTTGCAGCTATTTGATACCTGAGACCTGAGTGCGTAGGGACAGGACGATTCATGGCCTAATGGCCGCAAATCGTATCCTTCCCTGCCTGACTTTTAGTTTGCAGCGGGTTCTTCGACTTTTTCCTCGGGCTTGTGAATGACCACGAAGCCGAGTTTCTCGCCATCTTTTTGGACGGTGACGTTGTCGCCGGGCTTGATATTGCCCCGGAGGACTTCTTCGGCCATCGGGTCTTCGATGTATTTCTCCACTGCGCGGCGCATGGGGCGGGCGCCATAGGTGGGGTCGTAGCCTTTGGCGATGAGGAAATCCTGGGCGGTTTGATCGAGGGTAAGATGGATGTCTTTGGCCCGGATGCGCTCGATGACTTTGTTCACCTCGAGATCCACGATCTTGATGAGGTCGGGTTTCTCGAGGGTATGGAAGACGATGATGTCATCGAGGCGGTTGATGAATTCGGGTTTGAAGACGCGCTTGGCCTCGCCGAGGATTTTTTCCTTCATCACATCGTAGGTATCGGTGCCGCCGGTGGGGGCTCCGAAGCCAAGCGTGGTTTGCTTTTTGATAAGCTCCGCGCCGACATTCGAAGTCATGATGATAATCGTGTTGCGGAAGTCGATCTTGCGTCCGAGAGAGTCGGTGATTTTGCCTTCCTCGAGGATTTGAAGAAGGAGGTGCATCACGTCGGGGTGTGCCTTTTCGATTTCGTCGAAAAGAACGACCGCATATGGCTTGCGGCGCACGGCCTCGCTGAGCTGTCCACCCTCCTCGTAGCCGATGTAGCCGGGAGGCGAGCCGATGAGGCGGGAGGCGCTGAACTTCTCCATGTATTCGCTCATGTCGATCTGGATGAGCGAGTCGGACGAACCAAACATGAACTCGGCCAGCGTGCGGGCTAGGAAGGTTTTTCCAACACCGGTCGGGCCAAGGAAAATAAATGAACCAATCGGACGTTTCGGATCCTTGAGGTCCGCACGCGAGCGGCGCAGGGCCTTGCTGATCGCAACCACGGCTTCGTTTTGACCGATGACCTTGTCTTCCAGTTCGGTCTCCATGGCGAGGAGCTTGGCAGTCTCCTGCTGCTCCATACGGGAGAGCGGCACACCAGTCCATTTGGAGAGAACCTGCATGATTTCATCGGCACTGACAACGACCTCCTTCTCTTCCTTGTGGGTGCGCCATTCCTCCATGATGGAGTCGAGCTTGTCCTTTGCCTGCTTCTCGCTATCGCGCAGGGCAGCAGCTTTTTCAAAATCCTGGGCCTTGATGGCGGCCTCCTTGTCGAGGCGGATGGTTTCGATCTCTGCCTCGATGTCCTTGACGTTCGGCGGACGCGACATGGCAGCAATCCGGGCGCGGGAACCGGCTTCGTCCACGAGGTCGATGGCCTTGTCGGGAAGAAAGCGGCCGGTGAGATAGCGGTCGGAAAGTTTCGCTGCGGCTTCGAGTGCCTCGTCGAGGAACTTTGCCTTGTGGTGCGCCTCGTATTTCGGACGGATGCCTTGGAGGATCTGAATAGTCTGATCCACGGTCGGCGCCTCGACCTTGATTTGCTGGAAACGACGCTCAAGCGCGGCATCCTTCTCGATGTATTTCCGGTATTCGTTGAGCGTGGTGGCACCAACACACTGCAGCTCGCCGCGGCTGAGCGCAGGCTTGATGATGTTCGAGGCATCCATCGCGCCTTCGGCGGAACCGGCACCGACCAACGTGTGCAGCTCATCGATGAAGAGGATGACGTTTTTGTTTTTGCGAATCTCATCCATCACCGCCTTGATGCGCTCCTCGAACTGGCCACGATATTTTGTGCCAGCAACCATGAGGGCGAGATCGAGAGTGATCACGCGCTTGTCGTGGAGGATTTCGGGCACATTGCCGGCAACAATCTCTTGAGCGAGACCTTCGGCGATCGCCGTCTTGCCCACGCCGGCCTCGCCGATGAGAACGGGGTTGTTTTTTGTGCGGCGGCAGAGGACTTGAATGATCCGCTCGATCTCGTCGGCACGGCCGATGACGGGATCGAGTTCACCTTTGCGCGCCTGCTCGGTGAGGTCGCGGCCAAAGGATTTCAGTGCGGGAGTTTTGCTCTCGCGCTTTGTGCTGCCTGCCTCGGCGGGAATGGAGTCACCCTCCTCGCCAGGGGCGAAGTTGGGATCGAGTTCCTTAAGGATTTCGTTGCGGGTGCGCTCGATATCGATCTCAAGGTTTTTGAGCACACGGGCGGCGACGCCTTCGCCTTCACGCAGGAGGCCGAGGAGAATGTGCTCGGTGCCCACGTAGGAATGTTGGAGACTCTTCGCTTCCTTGCCGGCAAGGGCGAGAACCTTCTTCACACGTGGCGTGTAGGGAATATTCCCCACCATCTTGGTCTCGGGACCGGAGCCGACTTGCTTTTCGACCTCCATGCGGACGGTTTCGAGATCCAAGCCCATTTTTTGAAGAACATTCACGGCAACGCCCTGACCGAGTTTGATGAGACCCAGAAGAAGATGCTCGGTGCCGACGTAGTTGTGATTGAAACGATCGGCTTCCTTGCGGGCGAGAGCCAGAACCTGCTGGGCGCGGGGAGTGAAGTTATTCATCATTTGGTATCAGTGGTGGAGGCTGGAGCAGTGATTTTTAGTCGTGCCATGTCCGGTTGTGGAACTTGGGATAACTTGGCCCGAATAATGGTGGCGCGCAAGGTGTCCCTTTCTTCGGAGGACATTTTCTGGACCTGCACGCCTTTCTGCAAATGGGCGGGTTGGGTTTCGATGAAAAGCTCATCGATCGGAAAACGGTGGGCATCGGGGAAAACATCGAGATCGATGCCAAGCTTGATCACGGAGAGAAGGTTCAGGGCTTCCTTCGAACTCATGGAATGCGCATGCGAGAGCAATCCATAGGCACGGCCGATTTGGTCGTGGAGCGTGATGGATTTGCGCTGGGCGAGCAGTGCACGGGCATTTTGCTCATGCTCGATGATCTGCTCGATCACACGGTTGAGGCGACCGATGATTTCCTCCTCGGCTTCCCCAAGGGTGGTTTGGTTTGAAACTTGAAAAAGATTTCCCATCGCCTCGGTTCCCTCCCCGTGCAGGCCGCGGACGGCGAGACCGATTTTATTCACCGAGTTGATGATTTTGTTGATCTGGTCGCTCATCACGAGCGCTGGCAGGTGGAGCATGGCGGAGGCGCGCATGCCGGTGCCGACGTTGGAGGGACACGCGGTGAGGTAGCCGAGTTCGGCGTCAAACGCGAAGTCGAGCGTCTCCTCAAGCTCAGAGTCGACCCGGTTGATCATTTCAAAAACTTTGCCGAGTTGGAGCCCACAACAAATCGCCTGCATGCGGAGATGGTCCTCCTCGTTGATCATCACGCTGAGGGACTGAGGGGTATTCATCACAACAGCGCTACCCACGCCCTTGGCGGCATGCTCGCGGCTGATGAGGTGACGTTCCACAAGCACTTGTTTCTCCAGCGGAGAGAGGGCCTCAAGGTTCTCGGAGTAGGATTCAAGCATCTCGGGAAGGCCCTCGACGGCCTCCTTCACGCGGCCCATCACCTCGAGACGCTCGGCTTTCTTGGCCCAGCCCGGGAAGGGTTTGTTGCGTAGATTGCGGGCGAGCCGCACGCGGCTGCTGACCACGATCTGGCGGTTGGGGCCATCACCGGAGAGCCATTCGCCGCTATTTGCTATGATCCGGGAAAACTTCATTGGACGAGTTCGGCCTCCACTTGGCGGATTTGATCCCTGAGGTCGGCAGCCTTCTCAAATTCCTCCGCCTCGATGGCTTTGTTGAGGCTTTCCTGCAGGTTTTTAATTTTTTCATCGCGCAGGCGAAACTTGCGGAACCTGGCGGGGGTTTTGCCTGTGTGTCGGATCCCCTTGTGCATGTTTTTAAGCATGGGGGAAATCCCCTCCCCAAAAACCTCATAGCAGTTGCTGCATCCCAGCCGCCCGGTCTTTTTAAAGTCCGCTTGCGTGAAGCCGCAAACAGGGCACTTCAATTGAGCGGGGCTTTTTTGGATTTCCTGGGAGGCTCCGATGCCGAGAAGCAAGTCGGCCAGCGCAAAGCCTGTGGGATCGTTGACGCCTTTTTCCTTTGAGCAGGCCTCGCACAGATTCACCTTCTGCATCTTCCCATCGACAATTTGCGTGAGAAAAACAGTGGCTTCCTTCGACTGGCATACATCGCACTGCATTTTTTATTTATAAATCACCTCGCCGGTTGTTGCTGTCAACTCGTGGAAGCGCTCGATGAACCGGCGGGTGACGGGGCCGGGCTTGCCGTCTCCGATCGGGCGAGTGTCGAGTTTCACAGCGGGAATGACCTCTGCGGCGGTGCCTGTGAGGAAGCACTCGTCGGCGGTGTAAATATCGTAGCGTGTCATCATTGGCTCGCGCACCTGCATGCCAAACTCGGCGGCGATGTCGAATACGACGGCCCGGGTCACACCAGCCAGCGCGCCCGAAGCAATCGGAGGGGTGGAGATAACTCCGTTTTTGACGATGAAAATATTGTCCCCGGTGCATTCGGCGACGAACCCCTGTTCGTTGAGCATCAACCCCTCGCCGGCTCCGGCATTTTGCGCCTCGATCTTGGCAAGAATGTTATTGAGGTAATTCAGCGATTTCACCATCGGGCTGAGCGCACCATGCGGGATGCGGCGGGTGGAGCATGTCACCACATCGAGGCCATTTTCGTATTTGTCGGGTGGGTAGAGAGTGATCTTCGATGCGATGATGATCACCGACGCCTTAGGACACAGGGCGGGATTCAGGCCCAGGTCGCCCACACCGCGGGTGACGACCAGGCGGATGTAGCCGTCCTGGAGATTGTTTTGGCGGATCGTCTCAAGGGTGGCCTCGGTGACGGCGGCTTTGTCCATGCCGATTTCCAGAGCAATCGCACGGGCGGAGTCGAAGAGGCGATGAATATGCTCGTCGAGGCGAAAGACACGTCCGTTGTAAAACCTGATGCCCTCAAATACACCGTCTCCGTAGAGCAATCCATGGTCGAACACCGATATCTTTGCGTTCTCTTTGTCGTAAAATTCGCCGTCTATGTAGATTTTCATCGTAAAAATTGTCCCGCCATTGGGTTTTCGGAGGGACAACGATGTTAGGTAATGAACGGCGAATCACAAGCATTCAGAGCGCCATTCCTTCGCCTGATTTTAGTTTTCAAAAAACTACCCTGCCATCGCCAACACCTCGGCAGCGGTTTTGAAATGCGTCTTGGCGCAGGACTCCAGCACTTCCCCGCCTCCCGACTTGATCAAGGCCAGGGCGGCGTCCTTGACCTGCTTGGAAACGCCACGAGGCAACGCGACACCGACTTCCGCCCCCTTTTGATCGAGCCAATCAATGAACTTCTCCCGAGCCAGAATCGAGGCGGCGGCCACGGCGTAGTCGGATTCTGCCTTGGTGCGTTGTTCGAGCTTCAATTTTCTGCCTTCCTGCATCAGGGAGCGCTCGAGCAGGCGGGCATCGGCGAATTTATCCGAGAGGGCGCGTGGGCAATCCGGGCAGAGTTTGCAAAGATCCTCGATGACACGGGCATGCCCCCAGGCGAGCAGGCGGTTGAGGTTTCCGATTTTGCGATAGAGATCGTTGTAGCGCGGCGGAGCGATGACCACTGTTGCAGTCGGCACACGGGCTTTGCGGATCGCTGCGGCCAGTTCCCGGATGCGCTTGTCGCTTGAGATCGCCTTGCTGTCCTTGACCCCCGCCTCTCGCAATATGCGGACGATTTCTGGATTCACATAGGCACCAGCGATGACCAAGGGACCAAAAAAATCCCCCTTCCCGCTCTCATCGATGCCGAAATGCGGTTCATAAAGCTCCGCAGAAGTCTCCTCCTCGTAACCCATCCTCGCCTCACCCAGCACCCTGGGTTCCAGCACGAGCGTCACGAAATCCTCGATCCCGCGACCTTGGATTACCGCTTTCGGGCCTTTTTCATAGACCGCCACTGTGAGCTTCGGACCCCGTGCGAAATACTTCATGTAGGGCCGCTGCTCAAAGTCATACCCATCGCACGCCAACACCCCGCGCAGCACCTCCGCTTGCTCATCGGTGAGTGCGGTTGTGTGGGAGTGCAGCGGTTTTGCGGAAGACATTCGGGATTTTTGCGCGTAATCCATCTGCCCTGTCGAGATGATACACAAAAAACGGCCACCTGGTTTCGAGGAGATGCTTCGGCATTGGTTCCACATCCATGGCCGCCGCGGTCTTCCCTGGCGCGACCACCCCACACCCTACCGCGTGCTCGTCTCGGAATTCATGCTGCAGCAAACCACCGTTGCGACCGTTTTGCCGAAGTTCGACCTATGGATTCAAAAACTCCCCGACATCCATGCGCTGGCATCGGCGTCCGAGAACGAAATTCTCAAGCTCTGGGAGGGCCTCGGCTACTACTCCCGCGCCCGCAATCTGCAGCGCGCCGCCCAAGCCATCGTCTCCCAATTCGATGCCAGCATCCCCTCCGATCCCGGAACCCTTGCGGCGCTTCCCGGCATTGGCCCCTACACCGCCGCTGCTGTTGCGGCGTTCGCTTTCGATAAAGCCGTGCCCGTCCTCGATGCGAATATCAATCGCGTCATCGCCCGACTGTTCGACATCCGCGAGGATATCACCACATCGCGCGGACGAGCCCTGCTGCACGAGGCCGCCACATGCCTGCTTCCCGAAAATGGTGGCCGCGACCACACCTCCGCGCTCATGGACTTGGGAGCCACCATCTGCCGCGCAGGGAAGCCGGATTGCAGTGCCTGTCCGCTGATAACAATCTGCCGGGCCACGGATCCCGCCAACCTGCCGGTGAAGAAGCAGAAAAAATCCGTCACCCATCTCACGGAATGCCGCGCGCTTGCGCTTCAAGGCGACACTGTTTTCCTCATCCCCTCCCCTGGCCCGCGCTGGCAGGGGCTCTGGCTGCTCCCGCCGGGCGATTTTGCTCCCTCCGAAGTCCTTCACAGCCTCACCTATCCCATCACCCGTTACCGCGTGCGTATGGATATCGTCGCCGCCGAGCCCTCTCCGGATTGGATTTCGTTTTCGATTGCCAGCCTCCCCCCCATGCCAAGCCCTCACCGCAAGGCGATTGCTGCCATCCTTAAAAATCGCGTTGGCTTGCGAGCCCGTTTGTGACATCACGCTTGGGAACCCCTATGAAAAAACTCCTCCTCCCCATCCTTGCCGCTCTAGCACTGTCCCCACTCGCGACCGCCCAGGAATCCGGCGACATACCGGGCACTCCGGTCGGTTTCGAGGAGGATGACGACTCGATGTTTGGCTACTCACGCTTCTGGTCCTACTATAATCCCTATCCATCAAACTACATCGGCTCCCGACAGTGGTGGGAGGGCAACTCGTTGAGCGGAGACTGGTGGGGTCTTCGAAATTTCCTGGATGACAGCGGCGTGGAAATCTCGGCCAGCTACACAAACAACATCGCCGGCAACCCAGTCGGCGGTCAAAGCCAGAGCTTCGCCTACGCCGACAACATCAGCTTTGGCCTCCAGCTCGATTTCGAAAAAATCATCGGCTGGCAGGGCCTGACCCTCACGACCAGCGCCCTCGACCGCAACGGCTCGAACCTGTCCGCTCGCAATATCGGCAACCAGTTCACCGTCCAGCAAGTCTATGGCACCGAGACGATCGTCTTCTACGCCCTCGTTCTCGAACAACGCCTGCTCGACAACAAGCTCGGCATCAAGGTCGGCCGATTCGCCACCGGAGACGACTTCGCCTCATCCCCGCTTTACTGGCTCTACATGAACAACGGCATCGACGGCAACCCGCAGGCCCTGCCCGTCAATACCGGCTTCTCCGCCTATCCTGCCGCCGTGTGGGGATCACGCGTGCGCTTCGACCCCACCCCCGAGTGGTTCGCCATGGCCGGCATCTACCAAGTGGCAAATCTCGACCTCTACCGTGACCATGGTCTCAACTGGAGCATGAGGCCCTCCGACGGCGTCCTCATGATCGGTCAAGTCGGTTGGACCCCCGAGTTTTTCAAAAAACCAGCGACTTCCCACTCGACCTCGCCAGATGGCAAATCAGTCGCCTCCGCAAAGTCCCTCTCCGAAGGCAAGACCATCCGCCCCACCGAAACCCCTGAACTCCGTGGACTGCCCGGCCACTATTGGTTTGGTGCCTACTACTCTCCCGCGCAATACGCGCAATTCGGCTCCACTGAGACCGCTTCAAATTCCTACGGCTTCTACTGGCACGCGGATCAGATGATCTGGCAGGAATCCCCTGGTAGCGACCAAGGACTCACCCTGTGGTCCGCCTTTGTGCTCTCTCCCCAGCAAAACATCGCCAAGCTGCCCTTCCAGGCAAATGCCGGCATCGTTTATCGCGGTGTGGTTCCGACCCGCGACAAAGACGTCACCATGCTTGGCTTTGTCTATGGCAACTTCAGCGATGACTACGCCTCCACGGTCGCAGCCACCGGAGCCGGCTCGCCTGGCTACGAGATCGCCCTGGAAGCAGGCTACCGATTCCAAATCACCAAATTCGCCTACGTGCAGCCAAACCTCCAATGGATCATCAACCCCGGAGGCACCGGCAACATTCCCAACGCTCTCGTGCTCGGCGCACAGATGAATGTGACGTTTTAAAAAAATGCGCCTCGCGCTCCTCGCCATCCTCTCTATTGGAGGATTCGCCAGCCAACCAGCCCATGGCGATGAGGAGAAAAAATCCGACTCCACCGAACTCATCGAGTGGCTCCTCGCCGAAGAGCGCGACCTCCGGGGCATCGACTTTGCGCAAGTCCTCGCCGCCACCAGCGGCAAAAAAATCATCCCCGTGGATCTTGTGGCCGACAGCCCCTGGCTCGACAAGCTTGGCGCGATCCTCGACCACATACTGCATGGGATGAACGCCCCCACCCATCCCGTCCACACGGCCTCCCGCATCAACGAAACGAGCCGCTTTATCGAGGATGACCTCCTTCGCGCCTGCAACGCCACCCCGGGTTGGACGTGCAGCATTCCAAAAACCGCCGCCGGCATCGAGCAACGCAGCGGCTACCCCGACCTCCGGCTCGTTCTCGAAGACGGCTCGGTCGTTTATCTCGACCCGAAACTCTCCGCTGCCGAAAATCGCAATAGCACCCTGCGCACTTTCTACTACGAGCCCAAAACCGGCACCGGCAAGGTCCATGACGATGCACGACACCTCATCGTCGGCATCACCCACAATAGCGCCGCCGGTGGAACCCTCCGCTTCACCGGCTGGGACCTCATCGACGTCTCAACCCTCAAAGTCCAACTCAAAGCCGAGTTCCAAGCCTCCAACAAAGACATGTATCGCAAGGAAAACGTCATCCGCTCAGGCAGGGAAAGAGACTGATTCCGCTTACTGGGGACATGGCTCAGAGCTGCTCTCTGACTCTCGCTGCGAACGAATCACAGCGGCTGGACTTATGTCGTTCTGCCCTTTTCCGTCGTTAAATCATCGTTAAAAAAATACCCACTTCTGGGTATTGAAGGATTTGGAACCACTCGGCAGCATTAAATTTGTGGGCACACCGGACCGGTGCGCCCGGACATGCTACTCCTTTAACCATTTTAACAGCTTTAATGCAAATGCCTGATTCCAGCCAATGGACCTCGCTTTTGACGATTCGCAGAAAAAATTGCCGTTTCGTCGATTGCGTTAAATCGTCACTGGATTCATCAGCGATCTCATACTTAGGTATTATACTTTAGTATGAGATTCGTTAACGCCCACACCAACCGCATCGATGAATAAGCTGCTTTTTATTATAGGTGCTTTTTGTTTAATTGCTTATCCACTTCAAGGAACAACAATTTCAATCACGACCACTCAAGGGGGAGGAAACACCAAGGTCAATTCCACCACTCCCGCGATCTGGAACTTCACCATCACCGAAGCGGGTGCGGCGGCGGGTTTGTCGGTGGTATCCGGCAATTTTTCTATCCGCAAGGACAACTCCGCTGTCGAACCCATCGTATTCTCATTCTACCGGGGCTTCAGCTACAACGCGACGGGCGGGACCGAGCTTCTGGGATCTGTAAGCATTACCAACATCATCACGAATACCTATGCGGAAACCCTCTTCAACATCACGCCTACGGGCACCCTGACCCAGGGGTCCTACTCTTTCACTCTCACCTCCGCAGGTGTGGGGAACAATGCCTATAACTTCAAAGGCACTACGGCAACCGCGCCGCTTTTGGTGAATTCCACCAATGGAACGGCGATCAGCGGATCCCTCTTTGCCGATGCCGGCCCGAGTCCAACTCCTTACATAACACCAACTCCAACTCCCACTCCCACTCCAGGCCCCACACCAACTCCGACACCCAGCCCCGGTCCTACGCCGGTTCCTGAGCCCGGCCAGGTGGCCGCATCGTTTGTGGCAGTGGGCATTGGTTTGTATCTCTGGCTGCGTCGCCGCGTGCAGATTCAGCGTTCCATCGCCTAGCATTTGAGCGCGAGCAAGCGGCCAAAACGCAAGCAGGGACGCAAACCGCGTGGGCCAATACCCACTGAGGTTCCCGAGGAGGACGAGATCGATCCCGATCACCCTCCTCTCTGGAAGATTTTGCTGGCTCTGCTGTGGCAGAACCGTTGGCTGGCGCTGATTGTCGCCGGGGTTGCCCTTGTCCTTTTTTGGGGCCTTCCCACAGCCGTGCGCAGCGTGTTTCGAGTCGCTGCAAATTCTCAATCGTCAAAGCTCGCCCGCCTGGGCGGCGAATACATCGCCAAAGGCAATCTCGAAGCCGCACGCATGAGTGCCGAAACATCGCTGCGACTGGCACCGGAAAATCCCGATGCGTTGCGCCTCTTGGCAAGTATTTTCCAGACCGAGGGCCGCACGGCGGATGCCTTTGAGGCCTACCAAAAACTCAGCCGCACCGGATATGCCACCCTTGAGGAGTTCAAGGGCTTTGCCATATTGGCCTCCCAGAAAGGCTACACATCGATCGCCAACTGGCTGGCAACCTGGGTAGCGCAACAAGGCGAGCCGGATTTCCCATTCATGATGCAAGCGGCATCTTTAGACAGTGAAGGAAAAAAAGATGAGGCTCTGGCCATGTTGCGTGAAGGCCTGGCCGTCTCTAACAGCGATCTCGCCCGTCGTGAGTTAGCGCGCTTTCTTTTGGCAAATTCCGAATACGGTGAATCGAATGGAGAGGTTTACAGCCTGCTAAAAGATGTCGCCAAAGGTGATGGCACCATGGGGCACGAGGCCTTGGTTGTGGGAATCCTCTCCGGTGTGGTGCCACTAGAGGAGCGCCCTGCATGGCTGGAGCGAATGCGCCGCCACCCGCTGGCCAACGAGCAAACGTATGCGATCGCCAATGCGGTCGAGGTTGCAGCGGATCCCTCCGCCAAGCCCCGCATTGTGAAAGCACTCGTCACACGCGTTTATGGGAAGTCACTCGACGACCGCCTGCTTGCCGCACGCTGGCTCCTGCGCCACGGCGAGGCTGCCAGAGTCATGGAAATCATACCTCTGGAACAGGCCCGCAGCCGTCCTGATGCATTATCAATCTGGCTCGAGGCGCAGGCGGCTCTGGGACAATGGCAGATGATCCATGATGCCATGGGCGCCAACATGCTTTCTCTCCCACCCTCGAGCGGGCGTCTGGTTTACGGGCAAGCCTTGAAAAAAATCGGGCGCATCGACGAGGGCCGCTCACAGTATCGCCAAGCCCTCTTGGAGTTGGGCGGCGACCCCGATCAACTCCTGCCCGCCCTCGCCTTCCTTCATAGTGACGGAGAGAAAGATCTCTTCCGGGAAAATGTGAAGCCCCTTCTTGCCCGGGAAGACACCGCCCTTAAGTCAGTGCAACAGATCGCTCCCGCAATCCAGCAAGAAGGTGATGCCGCTGCCTTGCGCGATTTTTTACAGCTCACATCCGACTCTGGCCCGCTCGCAAAATATTCCGCATTGCTCAACGAAATGGCCTATCTCGATCTGGTGCTTGGTCGTCCTGTGGATCATTCCTCCATCGATCAACGCTCAGCCAATTTTCCAGACAACCCTGCCTTCCGGCTCACCAATGCGCTGTCACAACTGCATCAAGGCTCCAAAGCCAAGGCCCTGCTCATTGCTGAAAATCCAAAACTCCGCGCTCGCGACCTCCCACCGCAGCACCAGCTCATCCTTGCATGTATCCTCGCCGCCAATGGCAAAACATCAGAAGCCGACCAGATCGCCAAGCCCCTCTCCGTGGCACCGCTCACTGTGCAGGAACGCAAAATGCTTGGGACTTACTTGCACTGATCCCATTCCCACCTCGGCATCAACGCCAAGCACCGCACCGTCACTGAATCCTGATCAGAACTTTAGTTTTGGGGCCGAGGCCTTGCGGCGCTTTAAGAAGATGTAGCCACCGGTGATGGCGGGCTTCATTGGATCGGCGTAGGAAATGGATCCGTTGATGAAAAAGGAGAAGAGGTTGTCGCCATTGGCGGCAAGACCCTAATAAGTAACACGGGCATCAGGCGGGATCGTGCCGTCGGACAGGGCCGGTTCCGCAATGCCCAGAGCCACGGGAAGGTTCTCGAGGATGCGGATAACATTATGGATGTCGCACTGCACACACTGGGCAGACTTTGCAAAATCACAGGAACGAAAATCCGTGCAAAGATCCGGTGTTTTGCGAATTGTGTGTCTATCGAATCACCATGAAGCACTTTTTCCTCACCCTTGGAATTCTGGCAGCAACCTTTGTTCTCAATTCCTGCACTACCATGTCACCACAGGCTCAGGCTCCCTCTGGAATCCTGACCCAACTCTCGCAACGCGGAGTCCCTGCCTCCACCGTGAAACGTATCCAGGCCGGACGTGTCCTTGATTATGATGACATCACAAACCTGGTAAAAAGCGGCGTCTCAGACAAAGCCGTCGTAGCCTATCTCAAAAGCACCCACGCTCCCTACAAGTTCACCACCCCGCAGTTGGAAAAGCTATCCGACGCTGGGGGCGGATCGACACTCGTGAACTATCTCGGGCAGTCCTCTGGCTATTATGAGGCAACCAAACGGAGCCAACTCGGGGGATCGAAATGGGATAACAGTCCGTTTTTCAACGACCCTTTCTTCTGGGGGGCTGCCCCGTTTGACTATGGTTTCCCGGGCGAGTGGAACGATCCGGGATTTGTATTTGATACGTTCTAAGTGCCGGATTGCGCTGTGCAGTTAAAATAGCGCTTTGAGCCGGGCACCCAAGAGTTGAAGTCCTCCGTCGGCTTTTTTTAGCGACGCTTCGGCCTTGTCCCATTCCTTGTGATCCGAGGCGTGGTGGACTCCATCGTAGGCCCGGGCGAGGTTTTTCGCCTGTCCATCAATACGGGTTCGGGCAGATTCCTCGAGTGCGGACGTTTTCTCGGGGATGGCCTTAAGCAAGGCCTGGAGTCGCTGTTCAGCAGCATGCGCCGCAGGAATATCCTTTTGTGCAATCGCTGTGGAAAGCGCCGAGTGATCAGCTTCGATGGATTTCCAGAGGTCGGAAAGTTTCTCTGGAATCGTTAATTCAACTTTTGAACCATGCTCATGAGCGTGACTGTGGTTTTCCCCAGCATGTGCGAGGGGAGCAAGCGAGAGAGTAGCCATGGTGGCAAGGAGGGCGGGTATTTTAGTTTTCATTATGTAGTTTGTGTTGTTTTGAGATGTTCCTCCGCCGCACGACGGCTGAATTTCCAAAAAACGAGTGGTCGAAGCGTGAGGTCGAGGATGGTGCTAGAGAAAAGGCCGCAGAAAATCACGACGGCGACAGGGTGAAGGATTTCGCGTCCGGGTTGACCGGCCCCGAGGAGGAGAGGGATAAGTGCGAAGCCAGCGGTAAGCGCAGTCATGAGGACAGGGATGATACGTTCCTGCGTGCCGCGGACGATCATTTTCCGGTCAAACTGCTCACCCTCCTCGCGAAGGAGGTGGAGGTAGTGGGAGATCATCATGATGCCGTTCCGCGCAGCGATGCCGGTGAGGGCGATAAAACCGACCATAGAGGCGATGGAGACGGTTCGGTCGGAGAAAAACCAGATGCCCACCACCGCACCGATGAAGGCGAGAGGGATATTCAACATCACCTGAAGGGCGAGCGAGACATTTTGAAACTGCAGGTAGAGAACAAGGAACATCCCGGCAAAACTGGCGGCGCCGAGGATGAGAATAAGGCGCGAAGCGCTTGCCTGGCTCTCAAATTGCCCACCGTAGGTAATAAAATATCCGGTGGGCAACACCACAGAGGAGGAGATTTTTTCCCGGGCTTCCTCGACGGCGCTGACGAGGTCGCGCCCGGCGACATTGGCAGACACATAAATCCGGCGTTGGCCGTTTTCGCGGTTCACCATGTTTGGGCCCATCGCCTCCTCGACATCGGCGACGAGGCCGAGTGGCACAAGGCGGCCATGGAGGGTGTCGATGGGGATTTTACGAATAGACTCGATGTCGGCGCGTGCAGAATCTGGCAGGCGGAGGGTGACATCGTAGGAACGCTGGCCTTCGAGAACCTTCGTCACCGCACTGCCGCGCAGGGCGAGTTCGGCATACCGGGCGACCTCGCCGGGGCGAAGGTCGAAGAGGGCGGCTTTCTCGCGGTTGATGCGAACATGGATTTGCGGGATAAGCGTCTGGCGTTCGGCTTGGACATCAGTGAAGCCGGGAATCTCTGCGACGATGTCGCGGATTGCGGCGGCTTTTTCGCGCAGTGTCTCGAGGTCGTCGCCGAAGACCTTGATTGCGACCTGGGCCTGCACGCCAGAGAGGAGATGGTCGATGCGGTGGGAGATGGGTTGCCCCACGCTGGTGAAAACGCCGGGGATTTCGGCGAGCTTCTGGCGGATCTCAGCGAGGATTTCGGCGCGGGGGCGTTTGGAGGGGGACAGCTCAAACTCGATCTCCGCGGAATTGACCTCCTGCACATGCTCATCGCCCTCGGCGCGACCGGTGCGCCTTCCGATGGTGCGAATCTCGGGGACTTCGCGGAGGAGATTTTCGGCGACACGACCGATGCGCGAGCTTTCCTCCAAGGAAGTGCCAGGTGCGGTGAGGACGAAGACGGTAGCACTGCCTTCATTGAACGGCGGGAGGAATTCGCGTCCGAGGAACGGCACGAGCGTGAGGGCGGCGAGGAAGGTAACCAGCACGGCGGCGAAGATAGTTTTTGGCATGCGGAAACCAACCGCCAGCACGCGCTCGACAAGCCATTTGAAAAACCGCACAACCGCTCCGTCCTTCGGATGAGCCATGCGTTTCATCCCAGGCAGTAGGTAGGAGCAAAGAGCGGGGGTTACGGTCACGGCCACGAGGAGACTGGCGGCGATCGAGACGATGTAGGCGAGTCCCAGTGGGGCGAAGATCCGGCCTTCAATACCGCCGAGAGCGAAGAGCGGGATAAAGACGAGAATGACGATGAGGGTCGCGAAGACAATCGAGTTGCGCACCTCGCGGCAGGCGGAGAGCACGACGCCAGTAACAGGCTTTGGATTCGCGGATAGGCGGTTCTCGCGCAGGCGCCGGAAGACATTTTCCACATCCACAATCGCATCGTCCACCAACTCACCGATCGCAACCGCCAGTCCGCCAAGTGTCATGGTATTGATGCCGAGCCCAAACCACTTGAAGACGATGAAGGTGATGAGCAACGACAGCGGAATGGCTGTCAGCGTGATGAAAGTGGTGCGGAAATTCAGAAGAAAGAGAAAAAGGACGATCGAGACCATGATGCTGCCATCGCGGAGCGCTTCCTCCACATTTGTGATGGCGCGTTCGATGAAGTTCGCCTGGCGGAAGATGTCATCGTGGATCACAACCCCCTCGGGCAGTGTTGTTCGAAGCGCGTTGAGTTCTTTCTCAATGGCCCGGGTGAGCGTTACGGTATCGGCTCCCGGCTGCTTGGCGACGGCGAGCATGACGCCGGGCTGTCCATTGATGCCGGCGTCGCCGCGTTTAACGAGTGGGCCTGCCTCGCGAATCTCGGCGATGTCGCGCAGAAGAATGTTTGCGCCGCTGGGGGCTGCTTTAACCACTGTATTGCCGATATCGTCGGGATTTTCAACGCGGGCGAGGTTACGGATCAGTTTTTCCTCGTAGGGTTCGAGGAGGAAGCCGCCCGAGGAATTGACATTCGACTCGCCGAGGGCGGTTTGGACATCGTGGAGGGAGATGCCATAGCCGATGAGTTTCGCTGGATCGACGAGCACCTGATATTCCTTGAGGTCGCCGCCTTGGATGGTGACTTGGGAAACGCCGGGGATCGCGAGGAGTCGACGCTTCAGATCCCACTCGGCGAGGCTTCGGAGTTCCATCTGACCAACCTTTGGATTGTCGCTAGTAAGGCCGATGGCGATGACTTGACCCATGATAGAGGAAATCGGACCGAGGAACGGACGGATGCCCTCGGGAAGGGTTTCGCCGACGCCCTGAATGCGTTCGGCGACGATTTGGCGGGCGAGGTAAATATCGGTTTTCCAATCGAATTCGACAAAGATGAGCGAGAGGCCGATACCCGACATCGAGCGCACGCGCTCCACATGCGTGGCTCCATTGACGGAAGTTTCGAGTGGGAGGGTGACGAGGGTTTCCACCTCTTCCGGAGCGAGGCCGGGAGCCTCCGTGAAAATCGTGACAGTGGGCCGGTTGAGGTCTGGAAAAACATCCACCGGCAGGCTGCGGAGAACCCAGCTTCCGTAGGCCACGACGAGCGCAGCGAGCGCTACGACAAGCAACCGGTTGCGTATAGAAAAGGCGATGATGCGGTCGAACATAGATCTTTAGTGGCTGTGGCCATGCTCGTCCGCACCTCCGGCGGATTCGGCTCCGAGGTATTGGAGTTGGTAATTCCCCACCGTCACCACCTTCTCGCCCGGCAGGATGCCTTCGACAATTTCTATAAGGGCACCCGAACGGAGGCCGGTGACGACCTCGCGTTTCTCATAGTGTCCGTCCTCCTCGACAAAGGCGAAGAGCTTGCCCAGCGCGCCGAGGACGGCGCGGCGGGGAACGGCGACGACTGGCTGGGTCTCGCCGAGAGCGATGCGCAGATGCCCGCGGAAATTCGGACGCAGGCGGTGGCCGGGATTGGGGATCGCTGCGTAAAGGTGGAATCCCGGCTCATCGGCAGCGTGGCCGGTATCAAGGCGCTGGAGGATTCCGGGGAATTCCTCGCCGGGAAACACATCGAGGATCATGGTGGCGGACGCGCCCATCCGGATTCTGTTCAGCTCGGGAGATTGGAAGATCACTCCCTGCGCGAGGAGTTCTGAATCATCACCCACCTCGACGAGCGATGTTTCGGGATTAAACGCGAAGCCTGGCATAGCGTTTTGACGGATTACATGGCCGGAAACTGGCGAGACGAGGGTTTGGGGGGGGCTGCCAACGGCCAGTGGCGCGACGCGAGCCACGGGTTCGCCGGCCTGAACCTGTTGCCCGATTTTCACAAGCACCTCGAGAACCCGGCCTGCAAACGGCGCGCTGACCAATCCGTGTTTTTCCGGCGGCACGACCAGCGTGGCGGGGATTTCCACCGTTGGCCCGAGTTCGACAATCGAGGCCTCGGCGGTTTCGAGTCCAAGGTTTTTGCGCTGGGCCTCGGAAAGGGCAACAGGGCCAGTGACCGCAGAGGCCCCCATGACAGGGCCATGGTCGTGCCCGGGCCCGGCGATGAGCGAAGAAAGTGAGAGAAGAAAGGCGAGTAAGATAAAGCTTTTCATGGTTTTTTGTCTGTTTTGACGGTGGGGGCGAGGTATTCGCGGCGAATTGCAGGGTGGCTGCCCGAGATGGATTCGAAGTCGGCGAGGGCGAGTGCCAGTTGGCTTTGAATAGCGATGCGCTCAAGGCGGAGCTTGCCGAGTTGCTCACGAGTGGTGAATAGGTCGCGCATGTCCACGCGTCCGCTTTCAAAGCCCACGGCCATTTCCTCCGCCAACTTGTAAATCGGATCAAGGGTTTGGGAATCGAAGGTCCCGAGGCGGGATTTAAGCAGGGCGATACGCCGCAAACCTGAGACGAGGGCGTTTTCGATATCAAGTTTTGCTGCATGAAGCCGAGCACGGGTTTCTTTACGGATGGCCGTGCGCTCTTCTACGAGTCCCTTCTTTTGGTCCCAGATGGGTAAAGGCATCGACACCCCAAGTCCGAGGAAGTTATCTGTGCCCAGCCCCTCGGGTTCGTCCATGTTGCGGTCGTAGGTGTATTGGATGCCGATGCGAACGCCCTCCCAGGCCTCGGCGCGGGCCAGGTCGATTTCGATGCCTGCCTTTTCTTCCTCGAGAACGAGAAGATCCACATCCGGCCGGTGGATGGAGGATGGCTGAGTATCAATCTGCCTCCCGAGCTTGTGAGTCGCTGACTCTAGTGACTCGGAGATTTCCAGAGGATCCTTCGCGCCGAGGCCAAGGAGGGTTTTCAAGTCCATCAGCGCAAGGTTTTGGTTGAGCCGCGCAGATTCGAGTTCATTTGCGATACGGCGTTGATCCACAAAGGCGAGGCTTCTTTCCGCGAGGCTGCCCTGCCCCGCGGCGAGGCGTTCTTGGGCGAGATTGGCGGTTTTGTCCGCTGCCGCAAGAAGGCCGTCGAGAGCCTTGGCGCTGGCTTGAGATTCTAGGATGGCGATAGTTGTAACGCGCACTTTGCCGATCAGCAAACGCTCCCGCTCCCGGATTTCACGAATAGCCCGAAGAACATCTACGCGTGCCGACTCGCGGGCGAGCGCAAGGCGTGCAGTCAGCGGGAAGGTCTGGGCGAGGCCGACAGTGAATGCTCCAGCACCATCGTTTCGAAAAACGACATCACTCAGGCCAGAGAGTTCCAACTCGGGATTCGGCCATTTTCCAGCTTGGGCCAGTCGGCCCTTGGCTTTCCAAACAGCATAACGTGCGGCTTGGAGGTCGCGGTTGTTAGCGAGAGCCGTTTGAACAAGTGATTCCAAGCCAAGCGGCGATGCCTCGAGCACAGGTGTGATCGCCAATAGCAAAAGGCAAATGGAGGTTTTAAAATGATTCATGGATATCGAGACCAGAAAATACGCGCTGGAACGCAATTTGGTTGAAGAGAATGGCCCAAGTCGGGCCACGAGCAGGGCGCAGCTACGCCTTGAAGTCGGTTAGGATATCCTCGGTGGTTGATCGATTTCCCTGTGAAGGGGTGGCGGGGCCGTTATTTTTTCCTCGCAAGAGGACACAACCATGGGAAGGGGGAAGAAAAGCGAAGCAGTTTGCAAAACGGCGGGGCTGTGCTCGTGGGAGGAGCAACCGTGATTGTGACTAGTATGTGAGGAGTCATCGTGGCTAGAATCGGATGAGGCATGGGAATGCTCACCATGTGAGAGGCACTCATCCATAAACACAGTTTCCCAGTGCTCAAAAAGGTGGACAATCGAAGCAATGCTCAATGCTGCAATCGCCACGCGAACAAGAAGCACGGTTTTTTTGGCGGAGCGCATTGCTGAAAGCTGGTATTCTCGACATTCACAACTGTCAAGAGTGCCCGCATTAAAAATGCCGATACGGCGGAAACAGAAAAATCATCTGGCACCCGCTCCAAAGAGTCTGCGCTCTTTGATTATGGCAACCACCTCGGGCGGAACCATGGATTCCCAGGCTCTGTCTTGGGCCGAGATCATTTCCAGCACGCGAGGCGCACGGATGTGCAGGTTCTTAGTATTGTAGTCGTCGATGGAACGAATGAATCCATTTCCGCGCAGATACTCGTAGAGGTGCTCGAGGCCCTTTGGAGCGCGGTAGTTCTCGCAATTGACCAACTCGCCCTTGGCGTTCAGGCAGGGATACACGTAGAGGCGGACATTTTTTTTGAACAACCTCCCCACCGCCTCGAGGATGCCGCCCTCCAGATTGCCGTAGTGGATCGGCTTGAGGATTTCATGGAGACCGGGAATGCCCATGGGCAATCCAATCGGTTCCTCGGTGTAGCGCGTGAGATAATTCACAAGGCGGTAGTATTCACCGTAGTCGGAAATAAGCACTGTGCGCCCGAGCGCGCTGAGCATGTCCACACGATCAAGGAAATCCTGCAAATCCAGCACGCCGTCCGAGAGGAGGTTCTTAATCGTTATTTCCATGAGTATCTCGGACTGATGTCCCTCCACTCCCTGCTCCTTCTCAAAGAGACGCAGCGCGCCATCGAGCATGTCGTTGGTCACAAGCGTAACGGGACGGAAGCTGCCACGTTCGACCAGGATGGGTTTTTTATAAAAGGCATCCGCCGCTTGGATCACCTCGCCGTTCGCCCGGAACAAGGTGGCGCTGGTGAGACCCTGCACAACAAGCTCAAGGCTCATGAGGCGATTGTCGACCGCGCCGAAGGCAGGCCCCGAAAAACGAATCATATCCACCTCGATGCGTCCGGGCTTGAGATTATCCAAGAGGGAGCCGATCACATCCTTGGGAAGGCGTCCGCAAAATGCAGCGTGAATCAAATTCACTCCCACGATGCCAAGCGCCTCTTGCTGCAGGAGGTTCTCCGGATCGAGCATCCGAACATGCAAAATAATGTCGCTGAAATCGACATCCGGGGCGTGTTGAAAACGCAGACCCATCCATCCATGGGACTCATCGTGACGCCGGAAACTCCTCGCCGCCACGGTGTCGGCAAACACAAAAAACCTGCGTTCACGTCCGGCCGTAGGACCCAAGCGCTCGACCAGCAAGGCGCGCTCGTGCTCGAGCATGGTTTGCAGGCGCTCACGGCTCACATAGCGGGGACTTGGGCCATAAATAGCGTCACTGAACTTCATGTCGTAAGCCGACATCGTTTTTGCCACGGTGCCAGCGGCGCCGCCCGCCGTGAAGAAATGCCTGGCGACTTCCTGCCCGGCACCGATCTCGGCAAATGTCCCGTAAAATCCCTTGTCGAGATTCACCTGCAGGGCTTTTTCCGCAGTTCCAAGCCGATCCTCCAGAGTCGTCATGTGAAAAAGCCTACCGCTGGTTGTAAAAAAACCAAGCCCTCCCGCCTCCGCGATATGCTCCGTGATATGCTTGCACTCGCACGGTCCGTGTGCATTTTTACGCCTATGGATGGTGTTCAATACCGCATCGGAAACGAAAAACTGATTCGCGTGCTCGATGCAGCGAGCCAGCGATTGCGCTCGATCCTGTCCAAGCAGGGCCGCCCCCAAGGGGCGTTGCGTGTGGCGGTGATCGGAGGCGGCTGCTCGGGGCTCCAATACAAGATGGATTTGGTGGATGGGCCCGCCAACCGCGATATCGTCGTGGAGTCGAATGAGGTGCGTGTGGTTGTTGATCCAAAAAGCGCGCTCTTTGTGAGCGGCTCCGAGCTGGATTACAGCGACGATCTTCAGAAGGGCGGCTTCAAGGTCACCAACCCCAATGCGGTCGCTCACTGCTCGTGCGGTGAGAGCTTTTCGGCGTGACGGATTTTTTCGCGCTTCTGGGGCTACCCCGCCGCCCCTGGTTGGATGAGGAGGATGTAAAATCCCGGCACCATGCGCTCATGGCCAGCGGCCACCCGGACAAGGCGGAAACCTCATCCAACAATGCAACTCAACTGAATGAAGCCCGCCGGGTATTGCAAAACCCGGCCTTGCGGCTGCGCCATCTGGCAGAGTTGGAGTTTCCAGGCATCCCCGTGCCTTCACAGCATGTGCAGGATTGGGATTTTTTCATGCGAACTGGCGAAGCGGCGCGCGAGGCGGCGGCATTGGCCGGTAAAAAATCGCAGCTTGCCTCCGCCTTGGCGCTGGCGGCCATCCAAGCGGATCTTGCCCGTTGCCGCACTCGCTTGGGCGACCTCCAAGAGGAAATTGCCCAACGCTTGGAAACCTTGGCGGCACGCATCAAGTCGCTCCCGGAAAAAATCGACGACCCTGCGACGATGCTCTTGCTTGCCGAGGATTGGATATTTCTCAAGCGCGTCGAAAAAACAATACGCGAGGCGATTTTGTCGCTCGATTAGGAGGCTCGGGAGGTTTTTCGCTCAAGGCCGGGCGTAGCCGACAAAGCGTCCGTCGCGTCGAAACCAGAGAAACCAGTTGTAGCCACCAAGTTTTTGCTTCGGACGGAATTCATGGATGCTGACGCCGCGTTTCCCCTGCGAACCGGCCATCCACATCTTCCCAGAGGCATCTCGACCTAGATAGAGCATCACATGCGTGACCGGCGGGTTGCGCTTGGGTTTGTAGGTATGTTCCCAAAAGAGCAGATCTCCACGGCGCAGTTCGCTCCTCAATCTCTGGAGATCGGGCTTTATCCTCCGCAATTGCCCACGTTGGCGGAAATGCTCGTATTGGGCCGAACTCGTGCGAGGAAGAATTTCTCCCCGCTCCTCCCGATGGAGCCAGCGGATGGTATTCGAGCAATCCATCTGCCAAGGCGACGTCTCGCCGGGAGGCACCCAACTGCCCGCATAGGGTATCCCCTGCGATGCCAACCAGCGGGCACGGCTCTCGAGGCCGTCGTTTGCAATCACAGCGTGAAAAGGGAAGCCCGCGCATGCAATGATGAGGGCTGTGCGGAGGAGATTCTTCACGGGATGGAGCATACACATTGGAGCAACAAAATCAGGCACCAAGGCTGCCCTGGATCGCATCCAATCTCTCACCTTGCGAATGCCCCTCATGGAGCCTGCCCACCTGCAGGATGGTGAGAATATTTAAAACAAAAAGGGCGGCGAAGTAGATGCTATGGCGTTTCCATTCGAAGATGCCCGTGACCGCCTCGAAGGTGCCGATGTAATCGAGCGATAGACCCCACAGGACAGGAGCGGCTCCGAGACCAAGACTTGTGATAACGGTGAAGAGCGCAAAAAAGTGATTCCTGCCGGTGAGCGGCATTGTGGAGAAGGCCATGCGGGCGTTCGCCACTTGAAAGCAAGCCCCGGCGGCTCCGCTGAAAAAATTCAGCACGGCAATGACTCGCCGTGAGCAGGGAACAACACCGGCTGCAACGAGAAACCAGCCACCAATCACCAAACCAAAAACGGCCAAAGCCCCGGCCAGAACAGGTTTGCTGCCATACTCGTCAATCACCCGACCGAGAAAGGGCAATGCTGCAAGCGAGCCAAGGAAGGCGACCCCCGAAAGGTAAAGCACCCGCGCCGCATCGAAGCCCGGGAACTCGTTTAGATATTCCACCGTAAAAACTCCAAGACTGCCAACCACCACCACAAAGAGGATGTTGAAAATCAAAAGAGCGAAAAACGGGGGATAAAAGACAATGGCCCGCCAAGGCACTTGCACCGACGAGTGCCTCAGTTCCTCCTCCGCATGAACATCGGGAATTTTTTTGATGAAGTGAAGGGTGCCAATGCCGGCAATGGCACTCACAGCAAACACGATTGCGTATTCATGAGGGTCCGCGTGCCCCTTCATGAGAAGAGAGGACATCAAAAGAGCGAAAAGAGAACCGACAAACATAAAAATCTGATCCCTCGAGAGAAATCTCGCACGGGCCTCGCTAGGGATGATCGATGCCATCCAGGGCATCCATGCCGCAGATGCCGCTCCACGCAAGATATTGAAAACAAACAACAGGAAAAGCATCAGCATGATTTTCCCGTTTGAATCCAAAAAATCCATGAGCGGCACGGCGGCTATGATGAAAATAAAAACCGTGCGAACACCCCACCCCGCCAGCACGAACCGACGGTAGCCGAACAAATGAAGGAACCGTGCAGCGGGCAATTGGAGAACGGTCATCAACGGGGCAAAGGAAGCGAGCAGTCCAATAACTGTGGAACTCGCGCCGATACTCTTGGCATAAAGAATCACCGGGGCGCCAAGGATGATCTGGAACGAGATCGCGTTTAAAAACGAGAACCAGTGAATATTAAAAACCCCGGCAGGAAGCGACGCACTCACAAATAGACAATGTCGAGCGGCAGTCGCTTTACAAGCGACCGATTGGCAGCCTCGCGACTATTCTTGATCAGCCCGAGCGGCAGCCGCCATGGATGGCAGAACATAGGGTTGCCCAGGCCGATAAACAGGGGCATCGGTTTTCGGGGGCTGAATGAGACTGCGTTCGATGAGAATGGGATCGGGAGCGGCGATGAGGCTGTAGCTCCCCTTGCCATCAGGCATCATCGGCGTGCCCCAGCGATTGCGACAGACGACCTCGCTCGCTTTGACTTTGGTTCCAGAGAGCAAGTGATTGATCATATCCGGCTCATCGGGCGCCACAAACGAGGTGATAAGAGATCCGCCAGCGATAATGAAGGGAAGCATGGGAGAAGGGTAATGGACCTGCGGTTAAGAAAAAAGTGATTTTTGAGCTGTTGAATCAGTTGAAGAAATCAATCGGCTCCGGTGCCTGTGGTGCCAGAGCCGGAGCTTCCATGGGCGGGGATTGGGAATCGACGGACGGTGAGTCGACGGGCTGGGCACGGCGCACCTCGACCTCACCTTGAGGGGAAGAGGGCGCAACCGCCTCGGCGGCGGGAGGTGGAACGTTCACAGGAATCGCCTTGGCAACAGGCACTTCATCGTCGTTTTCGAATTCCGCACCGGGGCGAACCGAGCGGTAGACATCGTTGAAGCCAAGCAACGAGGGCGAGACAACGGCAATGGGCCGGATTTTTGAGAGATCGATCGCCGCTGCGGCACGGGGCCAGTCGGCCTCACCGAACTCCTTGGCGTAGGAACGGATTCCACCGCCATGGACATCGCATGGAATGGTGGGGAGTTGCTTCTCGGTAGCAAGCTCGCTGTAGACGTTACCAGCCGCCGTGTTGTCGCCTGATTTTGTCGAGCAGCGTGGTGTGGCGAGAAGACCGGAACTGCGACAAATCTCAACCGTTTTTAGATCAGACGGCTGATTGATCGGAGCAGAGGGATAGGATTTCGCTGCCGTCGCCATAATTTTCGACCAGATCGGAAGGGCGAGATCCTTCCCGAAAGCCCCGCGGTAGATTTTTGTCGGCTTGTCGAAGCCCACCCACACGCCACAGGTCACAGCACTCGTGTAGCCGAGGAAATAGGTGTCGGTGAAACCATAAGCGGTGCCCGATTTCCCCCCGACGGGAATCCGGGGAAGTCCAAATTGCTTTGTTGCGAGGGCGCCAAGGCCGTTCTCCATGTAATCGGAGAGGATCGAGTGGGTTTGATAGGCAGCTGACGGCTCGATTGCGCGGTAGCGTTTGCGCGGGGCCTTGAAGATCACGTTGCCGGAGGCTTCGGCGATGGACTGGATGATGTAGAGGTCGGAAGGCCGCTCACCGACATTTGGGAAGACGGTGTAGCCAAGCACAAGCTCGTCGAGAGAGAGTTCGCTGCTGCCGAGAAAGGCGTTTGCATATTCGCGAAGCGGCGAGGAGATGCCTACAGCCGCAGCGGTTTTTTTTACAGCATCGAGGCCCACCTTCATACCAAGGCGGACGGTCGCTGCATTTTTTCCCTTTACGAGCGCTTCACGCGTGGTGATCGGCCCCTCGTATTCATTCTCGGCCACCTCGACACCCCACTCGCCCAAAATGCCGGTCTCTCCGCCAACCATGACGTAGCGGTTGTCTATACATGCGTCCTGCACCAGCTCGCCGGGGAAGATGTCCGACTGGTAGGCGGTGGTGAAAACGAATGGCGTGAACACAGTGCCCACGGGGCGTTTTCCCTGCACGGCGCGATTGTATTCACTGTGACGGAAATCGCGGCCGCCGACCATGGCTAGTATACCGCCGGCGGTATTCTCCACGAGCAGGGCAGCTCCTTGCAGATACTTGGGGTCCGGCATTTTCTTGGACATGTTGCCTCGATTGATGGCTGCCTCGATCTTATTAGTCGCGGCCCTGTATTGCTCAAAAGTGGGGTGGTCATACCCGGGCTGTGATTCAACATTGGAGAGAGAATCCCCAAGGGCTTTTTCTGCTTCGCGTTGCACATCGATGTCCAGAGTGGTCTGGATGCGATAGCCGCCATTCATGGCACGCTCGAAGCCAAGGGCCTTGATCGCCTGCTGGCGGATGAGTTCGTTGGCGTAGCTTACCTTGAAGGGGTTCGTGCGCTGGACGACACGGAGGGGAGATTCAAGTTCCTCACTGTATTCCTTGCGGGTGAGATAGCCAAGCTCGCGCATGCGCTTGAGGACAACATTGCGGGACTCCTGCGAGGCGGCGATGTTGTTGAACGGCGACAATGCCTGGGGGCTTTTGAGCAGGCCGGCAAGCGTGGCGCACTCGCCAATACTCATGTCGATGGCGCTTTTTCCAAAATACCCTTGGGCTGCCGCCTCCGCGCCATAGAACCCGCTGCCGAAATAGACCCGGTTGAGGTAAAACTCCATGATCTGTTTTTTCGAAAAATGCTTCTCAATTCGCCAGGCGAGATACATCTCCACAAGCTTGCGTTCGTAGGTCCGCTCGCGAAGTTCGAAGGAATTGCGGGCAACCTGCTGAGTCACCGTGCTGGCCCCTTGGGCAATACGCCCCTCGCGGTAGTTTGTAATCGCCGCTCGAGCGATGCCCATGTAGTCAACGCCGTCGTGACTATAAAAGCGGTTATCCTCGGCCGAGATGACAGCCTTCACGAGCATTTCCGGCAGCCGCTCGTAGGGAACGGGCTGGCGATTTTGAATGAATAATTTTCCAAACTCACGTCCCTTGCGGTCGTAGAGGATCGATGCGGATTCCATCCGGCCGACTTCCTCCATATTGAACTGCTCCGCAATCTGCTGGTAGCGGCTCGTCAAAACCCCAAAGACCACCCATCCGGCGAATGCGGCCACAGTGAGGGCGGCAACCGGAATCCATACGATTTTCCGGGCGTAAAAAGGTTTCTCCTGTTTAGAAGACGTCTTTTCCCAACTGTAATATTCCTTACTGATGCGGGTGAATTTTCCATGCCCGACGCCGGATATCAAGACCGCTGATGCGCGAGATTCAAACAGCAACAAGCGATCTCAGGAAGCGAAGGAAAAATTCCGCCCCCTGTTCCAGATCGGCAACCGAGATGAATTCATCTGCGGTGTGAGCCTGTGCAATCGATCCGGGACCAATCGCGATTGAGGGGCAGCCGGCTGCGGCGAACACCGCTGCGTCGCAAAACCACGGAGCACCGACCAGCGAGGAACCCAACGCCTGAAGTCGCCCGATCATCGGATGCGCAGGGTCGGTAAAAAGAGGCTCGGAGCGTTTCATCGTCACCTCTACATCCGGAACAACCTTACGCAGGAGGTCTGGAATGAACGAGGGATCCATGCCAGGAATAATCCGCACATCCACCGAGGCACGGCAAAAATCCGGCACAATGTTGACTTTGGATCCCCCATGGATCGTGCCCACGCTAAGCGTGGAGGTGCCGAGGACGGGATCGCTTTTTTCGGCAAGCCGAGGTGCCGCCTTGCGACGCAAGCAATCGATCGCCTCGCACATTTTGTAGATCGCATTATCGCCGGAACCAGGCTGGGAGGCGTGGGCGGCTCGCCCGCGTGTTTCAATCTGTATCCAACAAGATCCCTTGTGGGTATGAACGATATCAAGCGAGGTCGGCTCCCCTGCCATGACAAAGTCGAAGCGCTGCTCGGCGGCAAGGGCTTTGGCACCGTGCTGACCGGCCTCTTCACCCACCAGCCCTGCAAACCAGATTTCGAAAGGCAGATCCGCTAAAAACTCTCTTTCTTCGCGCAAAGCCCAGAGCATAGCGGCAGCGGAGCCTTTAGTGTCGCTGGCTCCCCTTCCCCACAAACATCCGTCCCGCACTTCACCACCAAAGGGATCGATCGTCATGCCCGACACGCTCACCGTATCCAGATGGGGGGCGAAAAGCAGGCGAGGAACGCCAGGGCGTGCGTTTGCAAAACGCCCCACCACATTCGGGCGCCCGGGGAGCACCTCCCGCATTGAGACCTCCGCTCCACTGTCACAGAGAAAATCCGCAACCCATTCGGCACAGGCTGCCTCTCCGGTGCGGTCGGTGCCGGGGTCTCCGCCATCGGGATTCACACTGGGAATACGAATCAGCGAGGCAGCGATGTCGATAACGCCATTCATTGCCGCGACAAATACCATTCAACGAATTTCGGAATGCCTTCGCGGATTTTCGTCTGCGGATCGTAGCCTAGAAGCCGGCGGGATTTTGAAATATCGGCGGCGGTGAGAGGCATGTCCCCCTGCTGCTCCGGCAAACGCTCGATGAGAGCTTTCTTCCCCAAGGCGTTTTCGATTTCCAAGATCAACTCCGAAAGCGTGGTCGTCTGGTTTTCTCCCAGATTAAAAATATCAAAGGCGGGACCATCGTAGCGAAGGGCACCAAGCACACCCTGGACGATATCATCAACATAGGTGTAGTCGCGCCGAGTGGAGCCATCGCCATACCGTGGAATGGAGCGCCCATGATGAATCGCGTCGGTGAACTTGTGGATCGCCAGATCCGGACGCTGTCCAGGACCATAAACAGTAAAAAAACGCAGACACACGACCTTCATCCGGTAGAGGTGCGCGTAGTTTCCGCACAGATGTTCGCCCGCGATCTTCGTCGCCGCGTAGGGACTAAGCGTTTGCGGGAGGGGCAAATCCTCGGTGAATGGAACCTTCTTGGCCAAACCGTAAACCGACGAGCTGGAGGCAAACAAAAACCGGCCCACATGATTGCGTCTGGCCGCCTCGAGCAAATGGTGCGTGCCTGTAATATTGGTGTCGATGTAGAGCTGGGGATCCTGCACGGAAGGCCTCACTCCGGCACGGGCTGCAAGGTGTATGATCGCCTCAAAACCTCCTGCGTCCATAACCCCGCCGACAAAAGCACGGTTCCGGATATCCCCCTCATGCAATGTCACCTTGCCCTCGAGGGCGTCTATATTGGCGCGCTTGATACGCGGATCGTAATAATCGTTGAAATCGTCAATCACCGAGACCTCGTGCCCCTCCCGCAGCAAATGCGCACACACATGCGACCCGATAAAACCAGCTCCGCCGGTCACCAAAATTTTCATCAGTCGAATCTAGTGATCGCTTTCCACAGCCAGCAAGAGCTTTTATCTCTTGACCGAGAAAGCAACTTGGTTTGGTTATTAAGGCTTCACTCCCTCCCAGCAAAGTTGCCCTCACCAAAATAAAAAATAATGTCACTCTCACTTTTCCCTACGGCAGCCAGTGCCTTGGCAGTTCTCTTGAGCATCTGGTTTTTAATCGGCACTTGGAGCAACCAAAATATCCAGCGAAGCCTGCAGAAACAGCAGGAGGAAATCCAAACCCGCCAGATCGCCCTACAAAGCCAGCAGCAGCAGCTTCAACTCCAGCAGCAGCAAATCGACTCCGGCATGCAACTCGCGAACCAAGTCGGCCCTGCCATGATACGTGACCTTGCCGAGCTGCAGATTCAAAACCGAAACCAAAAGATAGCGACGCTGCTGAAAAAATACGGCATCGAAGCACAACCCAGCAACGGCTCGACCCCCATCAGGAACTAACACCATGCAAGAATTCGAAGAGCAGGAAAACGCGGAAGCCACCTCACTACCAGGTGGCTTGAACCTTACGATCGGCTTGCTGGCACTGGCATTTTGCATCTTTTTGTTTTCTCAAATAAGCAACATCGGCCAAGCATCCCGCAGCATGCAATGGCAGGGAGGCAACCTTGATCGACAAATTGCTTCCCTGGTCGAAAACGAAAAAAATCTCAGCAACCTCCTCACGCAGCGGGAAACCGCAGTTCAGCAAGCTCAACAAGTCCAGAGTCGCTACACGGAGATGCTCAACGATCTTCTGACGCTTGCAGAGACCGACGCCGATGCCCGTTCCGTCGTGGAAAAATACCGGGTGCAGCGCCAGCAAAACCAGGCAGCGGACCCCGCCGCTTCACCTAATACGCCGTAAAATACCCGCAGCCAACGACTGCATGAGAACCCTGTTGCTTACAGGCGCTACAGGATTTGTCGGCCGCAACCTGGTGTTGCGCGAATTATCCTTGGGAACCCGGATTTTTGCGCCTGTGCGCGATCCTGAAAAACTGCGCCGCCAACTTGAGGCCGAGGGACTCGACCCCTCAGCCGTTACTCCCTTGAGCCCGGACCCTCGATCCTGGGAGAGCATTCATCCGACACATGCCGTTCTCTCCGCCGGGGTGCTCTTTGCCAGAAACCGCGATGAATATTTCCGCGTAAATGTGGATTGGACACTCCATGTGCTGGGCTCACTCCCGAAGGGGTGCCAGACCATCCTGCTCTCCTCGCAATCCGCCGGAGGTCCAACGCCGCGAGGCAAGCACGCACGCTCCGAGAAGGATGCCGACGTTCCCCTTACTTGGTATGGGCAATCCAAAGGTGAACTTGAGCGCGCCGCAAGGAAGGCATTCCCTGAGCGCAATATCACCATACTCAGGCCGCCAATGATACTCGGCGCTCGGGACACAGCCATCCTCCCACTATTTAAAATGGCTTCGGGCCTCATCCGCACCAAACCGGGTTTGCGAAAAAAAACCTTCAGCTTTATCGCAGTGGAGGATGTGATCGAGGCCATCCATACCGCATGGGAGTCATCTCCTACAGGCTCCTACTACATCGCCGCCGACCACACCATAAGCGACTTCGACCTCATCCATACCGCTGCCGAAGCCGCCGGAGCGCGTGGGATCACCCTACCGGTGCCACTGGCTTTGGTGAAAGCCATGTCCTTTATCATCGATTCCGTGCCGGCCCTGCGTGCAACCGCACCCAGTCTTACCCGGGACCGGGCGCGCGAAATCTGGCCCGACCGCTGGGTGGTTGATTCCAGCGCCTTCCGCCATGCAACCGGCTGGCGCCCCACACGCGATCTCAAACACGCTCTACACACTGCTCACGATTCTTTTGTGAAACAAGGCGATCTGCCACCCCGAAAACATCCGAAAATAAAAAGCAAAAAGTAAAAACCTCCCTGACCGGTCCGCAGACGCGGGATTCAAGGGGCGAGCGTTTCAATAAAAGTAAAACTGCCGTTTTCGGCTTTGAGGATTGGAATCGGCCTGGAAATACCCAACGAGGGATCAATCGTGATCGTGCCCGTGAGTCCTTCGAAATTTTGGATGCCATCCAGTGCCTCACGAAGCTTTTGCGCATCCGTTCCGCCTGCGGATCGAATCGCTCTTATCAGAACCCCCAAGGAATCATAGCCGAGAGCGGCGATGCCGGGCGGCTGCCTCTGGAATTTATTAAAGTAAAGTTCGTTGAAAATCCGGGTATTTTCCAAGGCTGCTCCCGGCGAGAAGCGCCCGGGGAGGTAGCAGTTGCGAATATCATTAGCCCGCAGGGCTTCGGAGAATTCGGGACAATCCCATACGGCACCTCCGAGGAATGGCATTTGGAGGCCAGCTTCACGAGCTGCTTTGATGATCTCCACCGCCTCCGCCGGGGCCGCTGGTAGATAAATCACATCGGGATTTTTTCTTTTTATGGAATTGATGTGCTGCGCGAAATCACTAGTGCCGGTCTGGTAAGGTTCTCCCGCAATCTGGAAGTCTTTTTTACTTTTGAATGCCTTGCCAAAAGCGATCGACAGTGACTTGGCATACTCACTGGCGGGGTCGTAGAGAACCACGGCCCGGCGTGCACCCAGCGATGCCGCGAACTTGGCCATCACGCGACCAGAGAGAAAATCCACATAGCTGAGCCTGAAAATCCATGGTTCTTTCGAGCGGATGCCCGGCATCGTGGAGCCAAGCGCAATCATTGGAACGCCAAGCTCGTTGGCAATTGTCGCGGCTTCCAGTGATCCCGGACCAATGCCGCCGATCACGACCGCAGCGTTATCCTTTTCAATAAGGTCTCTCACCGCCTTGGTGGCGCGCTGGGGGTCCGATGCCGTATCTCGAACGATCAAACGCACAGGACGACGAAGAACGCCGCCGCTCGCATTGGCCTCCTCGACTGCAATCACCAATCCATTGCGTGCCGCATCGCCACTGGGAGCAGAGTCGCCTTTGAGCGGGAGAAAAACACCGATGTTGATGACTTCCACTGGCGTGGGTGTGGGGGCAGCCTCTTGCGGTTCTGGAGCCTTGATTGCAGGCCACCTGTCACACCCTGCGAGGAGCATCAAAGAGGCACACCCAAGGCATATACTACGTTTAATTATGTCGATCACAGAAATACTTTGAAAAATCATACCCGTTGCCTCCCGCTTGAATTATTCGTCGCCGGCGGAAAGTGTCCTGCGCACGAGCAAGTCGATGACATGGCGGTCGAAATCGGCGGCGATATTTTGTCCCGTGCTTGCAAAGAGTGGAACCAGTCCGTCATCAAGAACGAATTCCCAGAGCTTCCCGCAGCGAGGGATTTCATCGACATGGGTGAAGACAACGTGGGTGGCTCCAAGGGACGTGGCTCTCGTATAGGCCTCTTGAATCAGTTGCCGCTCGTAGGCGCTGTTCACCACCAACACGCGCGAAGTGATGTCCAGTTCATCAAACGTCTTCTGAAGAGTGCGGACGTTTTTTCCCGTAAGCACCATGCCGGGAAGATCGAAATAAACAATCGTCTCATCGGGAACTTTGCGTAGCTCGGCAGGAGTGCGCAGAAGAGACACCCCGAGCGCTTCGCAGAACATTGCCAAGCCCTCGCTGGAATTCGGCTCATCCGCTTCAAGCTTCATCACACAAGCCTGTCGGCCATGGAGGAAAATATCGGCGGCAAGCTGCTTGCAGAGCGCGGTGGTGGAGCCTGAGCCGGGTGATCCAAAGAATGCGACACGGTTTGTGAGTGCAAGGGAACGGCTCGGCGCGCGATCGCGCATCAGCATCGCGAAATGGGAAATGGCCGTCTGGAGTGGCTGGTCGTTGAGATGCCTAGTCTCGGGACGCTCGCCAAACTGCGCCAGAAATTCGGTCGGTATACCCGCCTTGGAAAGAATCGTCCACAGGCGACCGGTGGGGAGGTTTTTAAACATCGCACGCACCAGCGACTCCGAGACAACCTCGGACTCCTCGCGGCGCGGTTCATTGGAAAGTCGCGGCCTTCGTGGACGCGGAGCTTTTTTGCGCTGGGAGAACTCGCCCTGATTCTCTTCATCAGACTCTTTGGCGGCTTGCTGTGCCACGCCAGGTTCCGCTTCAGACTCCGCTTCCGGAGTTGGCGACTCCGGCGGAATCTGTGCGATGATTTCCAGCTTCGGAGTTTTTAAAAAGCGGGCGAGCCCCTCCCCTTCGACTTGGCGCACGGAGATGACCTGAGCTTTGTCTCCGAGCTTTTCACGGATAATGGATGCAGCTTCCTCCGCCGATTTGACGATGAACTTATATTTCTGACCAGGCGTGATGGGGACGGTTTTTTGAGCCATTGACCTGGCCGGATTAAATCATAAATCGACCGCACCGCAAGGGCGCGAACCGCATTACCAAACGACCCACGAACCCTCGGCTTGAGTCACCCCTCTGGCAGCGGGCTTGTGGGTTTTATAGGTGTTGGCGAGTTTCGCAGGCGTCGGCTGCGGGACCTCGGCACGCGGTGCCTGGCGCACGACACTCTTGAGCATGAGCTGCTCGCTCTCCCGACTGAGGAGAAGAAGTTTCAGGATTTTGGCCAGCACACGCTTGCGCACCTCGGTGGACGCCGCATGCTCGGCGCTGCGCACCGGACCGGCAATGCGCAGCATTTGCAAGGCCCCATGGAGCTTCTCGATGACCTGTCGCTTCCGGCTGAGCATCGTCTCATCATTCGCACCATTGGAACGAAGCTGGGCATTCTCCTCGTGCATGTAGGAATCCAATTCATCGCAGAGGGAGCTGTAATGTTCGAGAGCGGCAAGAGTGTTCATCGTGCTATTATCTTAGCAAAACCCATGCCAACCGCAGAACCGCGCCAGAGGCCATTCCACAAGGGATGAGAGGCATTCTTTGGAAGCAAAAATGGGTGCCTGCCCGATGCGTTAAAAACAAACAGGCAAGTCTTGCCATCGCGCACTCGCATTTCTGCAGGAGCTTTGAATCTTGATTGGAGCCCGGAGCGTGGGCTTTCCAATTTTTAATCCCAATTTCAAATCGGCGCATTCTGAGTGAAGCGCATTTTTGTTGGGTCTGCTGTTGCGGCATTTGGGATAATCGAGATCTTTGTGCCATAAAAAAAGAGGCTCTCCATTTCGGAGAGCCTCTTGGTTGAGGTGGGAGCTTATCGCACTTAGCCTTGGAGCAAACGGACCAAGCTTTGCTGGCTGGTGTTTGCCTGGGCGAGCATCGCCGTGCCGGCTTGCTGAAGGATCTGGAAGCGGGCGAGTTGGCTGCTCTCGGCGGCCACGTCCACATCGATAATCCGGCTGTTCGCGGCTTCGAGGTTGATGGCGTTGATGTTGAGCAGGTCGAGCGCGAAGTTGACCCGGCTCATCTCGGCGCCGTTTTGTGCACGCATGTCGGCGACGTTTTGCAATGCCATTTGGGAGACGTAGGCAAATGAGGCTGAATTGTCGTAGGTAAGGACGCCATCAATGGCGCTTGCCACAGCATTGGCAGAGGAGGTGTCGGCTCCTGAAGCGATGTCTGAAGCGGCCGTAGCCTGTAAGGCAGACATTGTAAATGTGCTTCCATCCAAATTGTAGACGGTATCACCCGCACTATAGCCGCCTGCATTAAAAGGCACAAAGGCGGGGGATGGAGCTCCAGAAATCTGCACGAATCCCCCAACCATCATAGCAACTGCAGGATCACTGTCCATTGTTGCTTGGGTAACGGCGGTGGATTGCGAACCGTCTTCCGAGGTAGGAACCCCAAATACAGCCCCATCCTTGCTAAAGAGTGAAACCCCATTGAACTTCTCGGTTCCAAGGCTAGTCAACTGAGATTGAAGGTTTTGGAACTCCTTGTCGTAGTTTTCGACGTCACCCGCATTTTTAGTCACGTCACGTGCGAGGGTGGTGAGTTCCGACATGCGGCTGAGAACCTTATCGGCCACCTTGAAGGCACCATCTTGGGTATCAAGATAGGACTGGATATTCCGGAGGTTGATTGCAGTAGCTTCCGTGCGTTTTTGAGCTGCTGCCATTTTCATTGAAACAGCGAGACCGCCTGCATCATCGCTAGAGTTCACAATGCGGCGCCCGCTGGAAAGTCTGGCCAGACTCTTTTGAAGGGCGTCGTTGGCTTTACCGAGGTTTAGGCCTGCACCACTGGCTGCAGGATTGATGTTGATTGATATCATAATGATTTATTGGTTGTGACCCAATCCATGGGTCGTTTCACTGCAAGGTGAGTGATGAGCAGCGGGCGTGCCAAGTTGTTTTACGAAGGTATTTTTACTTCTGAAGGAATTTTTTGCCTACAAGTCAGGCAAAGACCTAGGGTCAAAAGGGCATCTTTTACCAATCGAGCAAACGTTGCAGAAAGGCTTCCTCAATCGAAAAAAGCGGCGAGTTGCTTGCGGAAACGAAATGGGCTCAGGAAATAACGACGTCCTGGTGGCCTTTGGTGATCTCGCCGATGCGAATGCCCTTGGTGAGCGCGAGTGCCTGATCCGCTTTTTTACGTGGGACGATAAGCACCATGCCGATACCCATATTAAAGACCTGATCCATCTCTTCGATCGGCACATTGCCCAATTTTTGGATGAGTTGGAAAATGGCGGGGACTTTCCATGAATCACGCTTAATGCTGGCGCGGCAGCCATCCGGCAAAACGCGAGGAAGATTATCGAGGAGTCCGCCCCCGGTGATATGCGCGGCACCGTGCAGCATGCCGTCGGGTAACGAGGCCATGAGGGGTTGGTAATTTGGATGGATGCGCAGAAGCTCGCGGCCAAGCGACAGGGTCATGCCCGGAGCGGGCTTGTCGAGTGGCAAGCGGGCTTTCTCGAGAAGCACTTTGCGGGCAAGGGAGTAGCCGTTGGTATGCAGTCCGTTTCCTTTGAGGCCGATGAGCACATCACCGATGCGGACTTTCGAGCCATCGAGCATTTTGGAGCGGTCGACGACGCCGACAATCGTGCCGGCGACATCGTATTCTCCAGGGTGATACATACCGGGCATCTGGGCTGTTTCCCCGCCAATGAGTGCGCACCCGGCCTCTTGGCATGCCTTGGCAAAGCCCTTGAGAATCTGTCGGAAAATAACCGGCTCGAGTTTGCCTGCACCGATGTAGTCGAGAAAAAAGAGCGGCCGGGCACCGATGACCGCGATGTCATCGATGCAATGATTAACCAAATCCTGACCAATGGTGTCGTGGCGCCCGGTGGCGAAGGCGAGTTTGAGCTTCGTTCCGACGCCATCCACACTGGAGACAAGCACCGGATCCTTCATTCCACGGAAGTCAGGACGAAACAGACCACCGAAGCCACCGATCTTGCCTAGCACCTCAGGACCGTGCGTTCCGCTCACAAGAGCGTGGATTCCCTTTTTTACCTTGTTGCCAAGGTCCACATCGACGCCTGCTGCGGCGTAGGCTTTTTGTTTTGGCTTGGTTTTCACAAAAGTCGGTCTTGGTGGGGCTCGAGGAGCTGGGCTTTTTCGCGGCGCTTCTCCATGATGAGTTTGTCGAACTTGGAATCGAATGGCACCGGATAGTCGCCGTTGAAACAGGCCATGCAGAATTCCCCTTGGGATTTACCCGTGGCTCGCACCATGCCCTCAACGCTGAGGTAGCCAATCGAGTCCGCTCCGAGGTATTTGCAGATCTCGGCCTGGGTGCACTGGTTGGCTATGAGTTTCTCAGGATCCGGGAAGTCGATGCCGTAGTAGCAGGCGTGTTTGTGTGGCGGGCAACTAATGCGCATGTGCACCTCGGTGGCACCATTTTCCCGCAGATTGATGACACGTGAGCGGGCGGTTGTGCCCCGAACGATGGAATCATCGACCACAACCACACGCTTGCCCTCGACAGCGGAGCGGATGAGGTTCAGCTTCACCCTTACGTTGAAGTCGCGAATGATCTGCGTGGGCTGAATAAAAGTGCGTCCTATGTAGTGATTTCTAACAAAAGCGGGGTAATAAGGGATGCCGCTCTCCTCGGAAAATCCCAATGCGGCAAAGATACCCGAATCCGGCACGGGCACGACAAGGTCGGCTTCGACGGGATGCCGGCGGGCAAGTTCGCGGCCCATTTCGATGCGGGCAAAGCTTACATTGCGACCGCCGAGGTTGCTATCCGGACGCGCGAAATACACGTATTCGAAAATACACATCGCACTGCGCTCTTTGCGGAACGGCCACTCACTGCGGAGGCCATTCTCATCGATAATCACTACCTCGCCGGGCTCAAGCTCGCGGATGAATTCGGCATGGATCAAATCAAAGGCACATGTCTCCGAGGCAAACACATACCCGTCATCAAGTTTGCCCAAGCAGAGAGGACGAAATCCGTGCGGATCGCGGAAGCCAATGACTTCCTTTTCGCTCATGAGCACGATGGAGAATGCCCCCTCCAAGCGGCGGAGTGACGAGATGCCACCCCCGTTGCCAGAGGGCTGAGCGAGCAGATGCAGCACGATCTCGCTATCCACAGTGGTTTGGAAAATAGAGCCCTTTTCCTCGAGTTCCGAACGGAGAGCAGCGGCATTCACCAGATTGCCATTGTGGGCGATGGCAAGCTGCCCCCTGGCCGTGTCGACTAGGAATGGCTGGGCATTTTTAAGATTGCTCGAGCCGGTGGTCGAGTAGCGCACATGCCCGATCGCCCGGTTGCCTTTGAGTTCTTCGAGGTGGTGGGGCTGAAAAACCTGAGAAACGAGGCCCATCCCTTTGTGGGATACAAATGCTTTGGCGTCGGGTGCCGAGGAGACGATTCCCGCGCTTTCCTGGCCGCGGTGTTGCAAGGCAAAGAGACCGTAGTAGGTCAGCATCGCTGCATCGGGGTGGTTATACACCGCGAAAACTCCGCATTCATGAGTTGGCTTGTGCGATTTGAGCTTCGAAGATTTCAAAACAGGGGGGCAAATTAGCCCCGCCGCACGCGCGTTCAAGGATTTTGCTGGTTCCTTGAAAAATTTAATTCTTGATGCGGCTTACCGACCCTCTTTTCAGGAGAGACGAATATCATCACCCAAACGGATGCCTGCGGCATAGGCCTCGAAGAGGCGCTTGATCTCGTCCCTCACCCGGCGAAATTCCTCCATAATTTCCGCCTCGGTGCCGACAGCTTTTGCAGGATCGCTAAACCCCCAGTGGTGACGCCGCACCTGGCCTGGGAATAAAGGACACGCTTGGTCCGCATGGCCGCAGACAGTGACGACCGTGTGGATGTCGCGGTCGAGAAATTCATTCATGTGCTTCGACGTGTGCCCCGAAATATCGATGCCGATTTCCGCAAGGGCGGCGATGGCTTTGGGGTGAACGTAACCTGCGGGACTGGATCCCGCACTGAGAACCTCCACGAGGTCTCCAGCCACGGCGCGCAGGATTCCCTCCGCCATATGGCTACGGCAGGAGTTGCCGGTGCAAAGAATCAAAACGGCCGGTTTGTTTTTCATGGGCGGGTTTGTTTCATAGTCTGATTTACAGCGCGACAGGCTTCGGATTCCAAAAACGCTCGGTCTTTATCGGACATCGCCTCCAAGCCGACTTGATCGGCCTCGGCGATGATCTCTCGCGGGAAAAACCTTCTGCGAAATGCCAGCGCGACGTGAACCAAGCCGATCAATACAGGAACCTCGATGAGCGGACCTACAACCGTCGCAAACGCGACACCCGAGCCGATGCCGAAGACGGCGATGGCCACCGCAATCGCCAACTCAAAATTGTTTCCCGAGGCAGTGAAAGCGAGCGTCGTAGCACGGGTATAATCCGCACCAACAGCCTTCCCGAGAAAGAAGCTCACGAGAAACATGATCACAAAATATATCCCCAGCGGGACCGCAATCGTCAGAACATCCAACGGCAGATGGATCATCGTCCCTCCTTTGAAGGTGAACATCACCACAATGGTGAAAAGTAGCGCGGTGAGGGTGATTGGCGAGATGGCCGGGAGGAATTTGGAATCATACCACTCCCTCCCCTTGAGCGGGATCAGCACCAAGCGACTAAGGACACCCGCAGCGAAGGGAATGCCAAGGTAGATCATCACACTGAAAAAAATCTCCCCGATGGTGAGACTGGCGAGTGTTTTGCCGCCGAGTCCCTGGACACTTGAGAGATCGATACCGAGCAATCCGGGCATCCAAGTGACAAAGATCCACGCGTAGAAGCCGAAGGTGAGAATTTGAAACACGCTATTGATAGCAACAAGTCCGGCGGCGTATTCACTGTTCCCCTTCGCAAGCTGATTCCACACGAGCACCATCGCGATACAGCGGGCGATGCCCACAAGGATCAAGCCGACCATGTATTCGGGGTGCTCTTGAAGAAACAAAACGGCCAAGCCAAACATCAGGAATGGCCCGATCACCCAATTCTGCAAGAGGGATAGGGAAAGAACTTTCCAGTTTGAAAAGACACGCGGCATCTCCTCGTAGCGCACCTTTGCAAGCGGCGGATACATCATTAGGATCAGCCCCACAGCGATGAGCAGATTCGTGGTCCCGATGGTCACCGGCGCGAAAAATGCCACCGGATCGGTAATGACATAGGTGCCTGCAAGAACTCCTGCCCCCATCGCCACGAAAATCCAGACCGTGAGGTAGCGATCGAGGAACGACATTTTACGAGAGACGGACTCTTTCATTTTAAAAAATCATGCAAAGCAATGGACACTCTCATGCCTGCCCCTTGCATGTATCAAGCCCTCACACGTTACAAATTCGTTCAGGCCTTCACCCGTTCAATGCTCGCCCCGAGTTCATTCAATTTTTCATCGATCGATTCATACCCACGGTCGATGTGGTAGACTCGGTTCACCTCGGTGATGCCATCGGCCTGCAAGCCGGCAAGCACCAGAGCGGCGGATGCACGAAGGTCGCTTGCCATGACGGGGGCCCCACTCAGTTGGGAAACGCCTTTGATCACCGCCGTCGCCCCCTGCATGTCGATATCGGCTCCCATTCTCTTGAGTTCCGCCACGTGCATGAAGCGATGCGGAAAAACATGCTCGGTCACAACACTGATGCCCTCGGTGGTGGCCAGCAAGGCACACATCTGGGCCTGCATGTCCGTGGGAAAACCTGGGAACGGCACGGCATCGAGTTTTAGCGGACGCCTTACAGCGCCGGGTCGGATCGTAATCTGATTCCCGTTTGATAAAATCTGAAAGCCCGACTCTTCCAGCGGATCGGTGACGGCTTTTAAATGCAAGGGATTCACCCGTGTCACGGTCACCTCATCGCCAGAAATCGCGCCAGCGGCCAGGAATGTGCCCGCCTCGATACGGTCGGGGATGACCTCGTGTTCTGCGCCATGAAGCTCACTTACTCCCTCAATAGTAATACTCCGTGTGCCGGCGCCTTCGATTTTGGCCCCCATGGCGATGAGGAAATTCGCCAAGTCGACCACTTCCGGCTCCTCGGCAGCACCATCGATCACGGTAACCCCATCGGCAAGGACGGCGGCCATCATCACATTCCCTGTCCCAAGCACAGAGGATCCAAATTTACTGCGAAGGGAAACCTTGGCCCCACGCAATCTTGGAGCGAGGACTTTCACGTTGCCTCCGGAGACCTTCACGGCGGCTCCAAGAGCCTCAAACCCGCGCAAATGGAGGTCGATCGGACGGTCACCGATCACGCATCCACCAGGGAGGGAAACAGTCGCCTCATGCTCGCGCCCCAGCAATGGACCGAGCACGCACACGGAAGCACGCATTTTTCGCACGATCTCATAGGGAGCATGGGTGGATATTTTTTCCGCACGAATCTGCACGGTGCCACTGGCTCGCTCCACTTCGCACCCTAGCTCACTCAGAATCGTAAGCATGTAGTGAATGTCGCTCAGGTCGGGAACCCGCGAAATTGTGCAAGGCTCCTTGGTGAGCAAGGTGGCAGCAAGTATCGGAAGCGCGGAGTTTTTTGAGCCGCTTATTTTTACGGATCCGCGCAGTCGGCGGCCACCGTGAACCAAAATTTTATCCATGTCGTGCGGTAACGAATCGTTGCCCGCCTTGATAATCGGGATACGTGAAGATGTCCCGATAATTTATAACCGAACAAGAGATCGGGCAGGAATCACACAGGGGAGAAGCCGCTGACCATCTGCAGAATGGAATTCGGCTGAATACTTTTTGATTTTTCCTGAATCGCAGGAATGAATTTTGCATGGATATCCCTGGCTTGTTGCTGGAGGGAGGCGAAAAGTGCCTTCGCGGATGCTGCATCCAGTTTTTGTCCTCCGGAATGATATCGATCGGCGAGATGACCGATTGCATAGGTGGATGCGAATGACATCGCCGATCCCGCCAGTTGGTCTCCGGCGTGACCAGTCATTTTTCCTCCCACCTTGCGCCCAAGACCGCGCATGAACTTGCGTGCAAAACCCTCGATCATCTGTGATCCCACCCCCAGTCCGGCAACGGCGAGAAATTCCTTGATGCGCGAACGATCGAGTTCCACTCCACGTGACTTGCCTATCCGATAAACCATTTTCATCTGCAAAGGGATGATAGCCATTGACGCCAACGACTCTGGCAGAAGCTCCAAGGCGGCATTGAGTATCGAATAATTAAGGATCATACCGTTGTTATCGGGGACAGGATTTGCGTTTTGCTCTGGTTGGGGGATAGGGCTCAGAACTAGCGACGTGACGTCACGCTCCACCGCCGCCGCCTCTCCTTCATCCAACCCCAGCTTTGCTCTCAGCTCGCCGAGAAAATTCTTTTCTACTGCCGACAGCTCCCCATCAGCTTCACAAACTCCGAGCGCCATTTCATAAGCAAGCATCCGTTCGGAGTGTGCCGTCAATTGCGGGACAACATCGTTCAAGGAAACCTTTCCCAAAAGAATCCGCCGCGTGAGTGCCGAGGAATCGATCGCGCCCAGATCATCAACCAATCGGCGGATTTCCTCATGCTCGGCATCTTTTTTTACACCGTCGCAGAATGCCGCCAAGAGGCAGACGGATAGAGCAGCGAGGGCGCTTTCCTGTGGGATGTTTTCCTGAATTTGCATTTGTTGAATCAGATGGTTGTAAAAGGCGAGAGCCACTTGATCGCTTGTGCCCCAAAAAGGATGAGTAAAAAGGCCACAACAGCAAAGTAGACAACCGTCACTACACCCCATGCGATCGAGATAAAAACCATCAGACCGTCACGCTCAATCCACCCGATGCAGGCGAAAACAATCATCAGCGCCGGAAAGAAATTATTGAGAGGCAAGTTGGCAACAGGCACCGCAAGTAAAAGCCCTCCCACAAGAATCAAAGAGCCAATAAGCCGCTGCCCCCGCACTCCCGATACCAGGCCCAACATTCTTTCCCGGCTGAATCGTTGACAAAAGCGCATCAGCTTCGCGGTAAAAGCCAAAACACCTCCCCAGAAGCGGCCATGAATTCGCAAGCTTGAAGCTGATTTCGGCAATGCTGGAGCCGTTAGACCTCGCATCATCTGCCAGCCGATTGCAATAAAGGTTGCCCCGCACACCATTGTCAGCGGCCCCAGTGGCACAGGCTGCAAAAAGGGCATCGCAAGCAGGAATGCCGCAAAGGCAAAACTGTTTCTGCCGCTGATTGCAACGATTTCGGAAAGGGTGATTCCCTCCCCCGCAGCAGACTCCGAACACCGGCCCAAAAGCATTTCCGCAGTGGGGGGCTTTACATCGACATCAACCATACGATCGCAGTGATGGATTCCTCTCCAAGACCCTGGCGCAGATTCTTGCATCATCCACGAGACCGATTTCAGGAATCGCATCGGGGATGAAATCAACACCTTTGAGGATGTAATTTGCCGCCACAACCGCCTCGGCAAGATGGCCCGGCAGGGGCTCGACGCATTGGTCGACTTCGATGGATTCAATCAAGCGAATGAGCAGGTCAATGCCAGCCACCAGATCATGATGTGGCAGTGCCTGCTCGCAGGCGGCTTTCTCGCGGAGCGCAGACGTGCGGGAGCGTAAAGCCAGAAGATCGTCTGCACTTACCTGACCTTTCTCTTGCTCGATAAACTCATCAATCGAGACGGCTTTTTGGGGAGACGATGGTGGCACAATGATCAGAGAACGGTGGGTGAGCGGCTTCAAACTACTCGTCCCTCCGCCCCATGAGGAGTGGGAGAATGTGCCAGAGGAAATATGCCAGCGATGTGATGAACGCGGCGACATAGGTCCAGGCAGCGGCATTAAGAACGCGGTTCACTCCGGTTTCCTCATGCATGGCGGCGAGGATTCCCGAGTTGCGGAGAGCCACTTTAGCCCGTGCCGAGGCATCAAACTCCACTGGGAGTGTGACGAGATTGAAGAGCATGATAATCCCCCAACCCACAGCCATAAGGACCATCGTGGTGTAAGTGTTCATAAAACCGGTGAAAAGACCGATCAGCGGCAGCCACATCACAATCTGGCTTGCGATTTGTGTCGCCCCCACGGCTGCCATGCGGAGGTGAAGGGGCGCATAGGCATGCGCGTGCTGAATCGCATGTCCAGCCTCGTGTGCCGCCACGGCGAGGGCAGCAATCGAGGTGCCGTGATAGTTGCTCTCGCTCAAAACCAATTTGCGATGTCTGGGATCGTAGTGATCCGTCAACTCGCCGTGACAGGGCTCGATGGAAACGCCATCGACACCGGCATCCTGAAGAACGCGTGCCGCAGCCTGGGCTCCAGTGAGGCCTGTCAGCGAAGGCTCCGCAGAATATTTACGATACACGCTTTTCACCCTCATGGATGCCCAGAATGAAAGACCGAGGGTGCCCAAAAATAGTAGGATTGGTAGTAGCATGGATACAACTTGGCAGATATTTTTGATTTTAAAATTACGAATTTTAAAATGATTGGTTAGTTTTTTTATAAATGAATACGAATTTCAACTATCATCATCTGCGCTATTTTCTGGCTGTAGCGACCAGCGGAGGCATCACCTCTGCAGCAGCAGCGTTGCGCGTCTCGGCCCCGACGCTCAGCGCGCAGGTAAAGGAATTGGAGTCATTTTTTGCGAAACCATTATTCCGTCGCGAGGGGAGGCGGATGGTTCTCACGGAGGCCGGTCGTCTACTCATGCATTACGCCGAAAGGATCTTCTCGATGGGCGACGAAATGTTGGAAATCATGCGGCGAGGCAACTTGCCGGGACCGGGAACTGTTTTTATCGGCGTATCGGATGCGGTTCCCAAATTGCTGCTGGCAAGAATACTGGAAAAAGCCGTCAGCAAAATGCCGGATCTCAAGGTCGTCGTGAGAGAGGGGCTTCCTCAGGAATTGTGGGGCGCACTTGCCTCACACCAGATCGACCTGGCCCTCGCAACGGAAGCCCCCCCGCCCAACCATCCCCATCTGCCGCCAGGAACACGAATCGGACGCATGCGGGTTGCATTCGCCGCCTCCAGAAAAATAGTCGAGGCGCTTGGAAAAAATCCAGATCCCAGCTCCATGCCAATCTTGGCCCCTGCGCGGGAATCGGTATTGCGAAGGGAACTCGAGCAATGGTGGGCTGAAAAAAGAATCACTCCCAACATCCGCGCAGAGTTCGACGATGCGGCGGCGATGTTTGAGTTGGCGGCACGGGGACTTGGCGCCGCCCCTGTCCATGAGCCGGTGCTCGGCGATGTATGCAAGCGATACGGACTCTCCACCATTCCCATCCGATGCGATATTCAGGACGACCTCTTCGTGGTCGCCGATCGCCGTCAATACCTAGGCGATGGAGCCCAAGCACTCGTGGAAATCTCCAAGGAAATTTTGAAAACCTGAGGCAAGCAGCGATCAGCGGAGACGCCCCAGAACAAAGCGCTGCACGTTTTGATAATCGCAAAAAGAAACCGGGGAGTGGTATCCGAGACCTTCCAAGATCCGAATAACCCTCTCCGCCTGGTCATGGCCTATTTCCAATGCAAGCAAACCTCCAGAGGAGAGTGCCGCCTTTGCATCGGAGGCAAGACGCTCCACCAATTGCAACCCATCGCCCCCGCCATCGAGCGCAAGAAGAGGGTCTTTGAGAACTTCCTTTGAAAGGCTGCCAACGTCGCCGGTCGGGATATAAGGCAGATTGGCGACCATCACATCAAAGCGTCCTGCAATGTTGGAAAGCAGGTCCGATTGGCAAAGGACGACGCGCTCATCCAAGGAATGTCTTTTGCGGTTGGCCGCTGCCAACGCGAGTGCGTCGTCAGAAATATCACAGGCCGTTACCGAGGCCTTGGGAAATGCAAGCGCGATACTGAGCGCGATGACGCCGCTGCCCGTGCCAACATCGAGATAGGCTCCCTCCTCCATACCCTCTTTTAAAACCAACTCAACCAACTGCTCGGTCTCCGGGCGGGGGATAAGAGCTCGGGCATCGCATGCGAATGTGTGGCCACAAAACTCGACCGAACCGAGCAAATGCTGCAAGGGCACGCCCTCGGCCCGGCGCTTGACCAAATCGCGGAGCGGCGCTCGATCACCTTCGCCAAGCGGACGGTCGAATTCGAGATAAAGCTCCATGCGTTTCGATTTACCCAGCGCATGGGCAAGTAAATGCTCGGCATTGAGGCGAGGGCTCTCCACTCCTTGTTTTTGGAGATAGGAGGTCGCGGCGTTGAGCACTTCAAGAACGGTCATCATGAAAAACCCTTTGTGCCAAACGGTGGAGGATCTGGAAAGCAGCGGTTTTTACGGCTGCGCGGAAACTGAGACCTTGCTATTCTTTTCCGATGTCACAGCAACCTCGAAAAATCCTTGTCCTCGGAGCAAATGGACGTCTTGCCGGCTCGCTCGTAAAACACTGGAGCGCGGAACATGATGTCACCGCCTGGGGCCGCCACGAGGTGAATGTGGGAAATTTGGATGACCTCGAAAAGGCACTCCAAAGGACAGAGTTCGACATTCTGGTGAATGGCACTGGCATGACCAATGTAGATGGATGTGAAAGCGCTCGCGAGGAGGCCGAGCGAGTTAACGCACTCGCCCCTGAATTGATGGCTGTGAGCGCGAGGAAGCGCGGTGCACGCTTGATCCACTTCAGCACCGACTACGTCTTCGATGGGAAAAACCAGGAACCTTACACAGAGGAAGACGTTGCCGCACCGGCTGGTTGGTATGGCGAAACAAAACTGAAGGGCGAGCAACTCGTGCTGGCGGATTCCCCCATCCACCTCGTGGTTCGTGTCTCTTGGGTCTTTGGTCCAATGAAGCCTTCGTTCATCGATGCCATCCTCAACCGCGCGCTCAAAGAGACCCGGGTCGATGCGGTTGCCGACAAGTTTTCCTCCCCAACCTATACCGAGGATGTCCCGGCCTGGCTTTCCCCTTTCCTTAACCAAGATACTCCCGGCGGACTATACCACGCATGCAATACGGGCTCTTGCTCGTGGCGAGACTACGGCGAAAAGGCTCTGGAGCTTGCTGCTGAGGCCGGGGTGCCGGTGTTAACAACCCAAGTTGCCCCGCTTCGTCTTGCGGAGATGAAACAATTCATTGCCCCGCGTCCTGTTTATTCCATTCTTTCAACCCGCAAACTTGCTTCAGTGACAGGCATCACACCCCGACACTGGCACGAGGCATTGCGCGATTACATTTTCAACCATTATGCACCGATTCTTTCTAAGCACTGAAAACTGGGAAGCCGCAACGCTCGACGAGCCCGAATCCCACCACTGCCTGAACGTTCTCCGGATGGGCACAGGGGACCGCGTAACAATCTTCGACGGCAAGGGACGCGAGGGGCGCGCCACCATTGAATCTACCTCTGGTGCTCGCGCGGCGCTTAAGATCTCCGACTCCTCAAAAACACCCCCGCCGCCTTGTGCGATCACACTGGCTCAAGCTGTGCCAAAGGGTAAAAACATGGATCTCATCGTGCAAAAGGCTGTGGAACTTGGGGCCGCACGGGTGGTGCCTCTGCTCTCGGATCGCACCGTGGTGCAACTTGACGCCGGAGATACCGCAAAAAAACGCGAGAAGTGGCAGGCAGCAGCCCTCGAGGCATGCAAACAATGCGGGCAAAATCACTTGCCGGAAATTGCACCCCCGATGTCGGTGAAGGACTTTGCCGAGCGACTCGATAAAAACGCACTCCTCCTCATTGCCTCGCTTCAGCCCGATGCGCGCCCGCTCAAAAACGTTCTTGCGGATTACATCTCGTGCCATGGTTCATCCCCGCGTGAAGTCACGGTATTTGTGGGTCCTGAGGGCGACTTTACCCCCGCTGAGATCGCATTGGCAAAAAGCCACGGATGCCAACCTATCACGCTTGGCCCGATTATTCTCCGCACCGAAACTGCAGCGATCTACTGCCTGAGCGTGCTCGCGCACGAGCTGTTCATTCCCCCACGGGCGTAGCTGGCAACTCGCCAAGAACGGCAGGCAAGGGTTCTGGCGTGCTTTCAGGCACAACCTCCGAAGGGGGGGGCTCGGGAACGGGAATGGGAATGGGCGTGGGCGTCGAGATCGAAACGGGCCGTGGCTTTTCCAGCGGCCTCGGAATCGTCTGTGGCTTTGATTGCAGGAATGTCCACGCAACAAAAAGGATCACCGGCACGACGAGCGCAACGACGGAAAGAAAGAGCGCCAAGGTGGCCCGACGGCTGGCCTCGCGCAATGCGACCCGAGCCATGGCCTGCTCCCGCTCGGCAATCAACTCGACGCAAGCGAGCCGCTCTCGAGAACGCTCGGGAAAAGTAGGCGCCAGTGCCTTGAGCCGCTCCAGCGAGTGGCGAGCCAGTTGGCTTTTCTTGTTCTCGACTATCTCAAATTCATTTTCGTCCATGCGCGAGGGGTGCAGTCATCTTCCTATGGCCACGACATCACGGCGACAAGCGATTAAGTATTTCCTGCGCTCTCGTGGGAGTGTAGATGTGGCTTTGCAATGCCGAAAAGTTTCAGCCTTTTTCTTGCGCTCCGCTACCTTAAGCCCAAGCGCACCTTTCTCTCGATAATCACCCTTATTTCCATCCTTGGAGTCACTTTGGGAATTATGGTTTTGATCTTAGTGATATCGGTGATGACCGGCTTTGAGCAGGAGTTGCGCCGCAAAGTGATCGGCTTCGATGCCCATCTGATCGTGACCAACGGTGGCGTGCTCGAGGATTGGGAAAAAACCAGCGAGACCGTAAAAAAGAATCCCGCCGTGGTTGCCGCCGCCCCCTTTGTGCAGGGTCCGGTAATCGTGCAATATCAGAACCGGCGCCTCGCACCCAAGATACGTGGAGTTGATCCCGAGTTGGAACGCGAGGTCGTGAACATCGCCGATTTCATCGTGGCTGGGAGCTATGATCTGGACGGTAACAAAACCGTTATCGGCTTGGAACTCGCTCGAGAGCTTGGCGTTGGAGTCGGTGAAAACATCACCATTTTTTCACCTGGGAATTTCAACCAGATCCTTGAGGAACTCGACAGAATCGAGCGTTCCGGGAATAAGACCGGCGACGTCTCCACGCTCAAGGACATGATCCTGCCTACCGAGTTGGAGGTGGCAGGTATTTTCGAAAGCGGACGTTACCTCTATGACAGTGAATTTCTCATCGTTCCGCTCCACATCGGCCAGGAACTCTACAACCTCGGCCCCGCCGCACACGGGCTGGCGCTGCGCTCGCTGGATCCAAACCGAGCGGACTTGACCCGCAACGAACTCAATAGAGACCTGCCTCCACCGCAGTTTGTCATGAGCTGGATCGACATGAACAAACAACTCTTCGACGCCATACGCATGGAGCGGAACGTCATGTTTTTTCTACTGATGTTCATCATCCTCGTAGCTGCTTTTGGAATCATGAACACACTTATTACCGTAACGGTTCAAAAAACCCGGGAGATTGGTGTGATGAAAGCCCTCGGGGCTCAGACCCACCAGATTATTGGAGTGTTCCTAGCCCAAGGCATGGTGGTCGGTGTTTTTGGAACGATCACCGGTCTGGCGCTGGGGATAGGCACCGTCCAATATCGAAACGAAGTGAGCAAGTTTCTATCCAGCGCACTCAACATCGAGATTTTCCCAGCGTCGGTGTATCAGTTCAGCGAAATCCCCGCTCAAATCGTCGCTTCGGATGTCTTGATCATATGCATCAGCGCCTTTGTGATTTGCTCTCTTGCGGCACTGATACCCGCTTGGTTCGCCGCACGGCTCGACCCGGTAAAGGCTCTGCGCTACGAGTAATTTGACAAATCCCAGGCACTCCACTTGTATTCCGCCATGTCTGAAAAACTCCAAGATCCCCAAGATCCCATCATTCGCACGGTCCTCATATCCGGAGCTATTTTTGCTGTGTTGGGATTCATTGCCACCGTCCTTGTCGTTGCAGCGCTGATCTCCGCGAATTTCAATGTGATGAACTGGCTGGAGTAGGATTTTCGAGATCGCTCCTGCCCGCGACTGCGGCGCAAAAGCACCCACCGAAAAGAATAATCACACCAGCGACATACACCCACATGAGCGCCAGCATGAGTGCTCCAAAGGGACCGTAGATCACGTTGTAGTTCACAATCTTTGCAACGTAATTGCCGAAAATGCTCTGCATCGCTTGCAGGGCAATCGCGGCTCCCAGGGCAGAAGGCCATACTTGCCGGAGATAAATCCGCCTTCCCGGCGCAAGCATATAGAGTGCGGTGAGGGCGTAAAACATAAGACCGCCTGCCAGAAGATAGCGTCCCCCACCAAGCGCCAGCGCTAGAAAGTCCAAGTGCATTCCTGGCAGCACATCGACCAGAAACTCTTGAAAGGCACTCAACAGCTTCACCGCCGCCTGCAATACAACCGGCACGACCAAACCGATCCCCATCGCACTCGCCACCACAGCCATCATGAGAAGATTTTTTAGCGGCAACTTCCACCATGGCAGATACTCCCGATGCCATGCCAGGTTCACCCCCTGCACAAGCACTTGAAAAAACCGGAGCGCGCTCCAAAGAAGCACAAGCAAGGAAAGCACACTGATTCCCCCCCTCGCCTTTTGCAGGGAATCACTCATTTTCCAAATGATGGTTTGCTGCGCATCTCCCATTGGAAACAGCCGCTCTGCCGTCTCGATCACCGTCTTCGGCTCGAAGAAAACGGAGCCGATTGTCAGCAACAATGTGAAAAGGGGAATGAGCGAGAACAGCGCGTAATATGCGAACGAGGCAGCCCGATGCTCTCCTTCAATCCGGCTGAAAATGCCAATAGAATCCAGCAAAACGAGCCATGCCGTGCGGATCCACCTCTTAAAAATCAATGTCACCACCCGAAAAACTAGCCTGTATGACCAACCTGCCGCAAGAGCGGGAAAATGCGGCCCAGGCTCTACTTGTCGCCAAAAAGCGTTTCCCGCATGAGTTGGTAGATCTGTGTGTTATCGAATGTGCCTCGGACCTTTGAAGCATCCTTGCCTGCGGCACGGACTAGAATCCCCCCTGAGGCATCGTGCTGGGATCCCCAAGTGAGAACAAAGGGGTGTCTCACGCCTGAGCGGTCGGGTTGTGACAGGAACGGCGATCCATCCGCCGAAAGACTGTAGGGAGCGCCGTTGAGATCTTGACCTTTCGATGCTTGGAGGAGCCTCGCGGGTGTTGGCAAAAAACTCAAAACGTCCATCGCGCCCGCACTGCTGTCCCCGGTGGTGACAAGCAGCGTCTCATTGTTGTTTTTTAAAAAATCGATGCCCACAGCAAGCGCGTCATCGGCTCGTTTGAGCGAGTCCAGCACTCCCAGCCCGTTATTGCAGTTTCCAAAGTTGTCGACCCCCTCCTCTTCCACGATCAGAAAAAAAGGACCGGGCGCTAGAATTTTAAGCGCGGCGGCGGTCATTTCAGCAAGTGTGGGAGCCTGCCGATCGTAGGTCGGAAGTCCCGACTCGCGCATTTTTTCCTCGGGCATGTCATTAAAAGTATTTCTTGCAGCAAAAATCCCGAGGAGCTTTTTTGTCTGCTCCGGAACGGCCATTAGCTCCTCTCTATTGTAGACAATGTGGTAGCCGAGCTTGCGGGCTGTTTCGACGAGATCGATAGCATCCTTGCGGAGCCCGCTTGCCACATGTCGGCCCTTCGTTCCCTCGGGGAGAAACCATTCCTCGCCGCCACTCAGGATGACATCGACGCCAGACTCCAGCACCTGTTTGGTGATTTCCTGAAAATCGTCGCGTTCGTTCACACTCGCCACGTAGCAGGCGGTTCCCGGCTCGATGATACTTCCCGAGTTGATCAAGCCGGTGCGAAGTCCCCGCTCGATGGCTTCGTGCATGAGACTTCCCGGCCTGCCGCTCGCCGAGATTGGACGTTCCACATCATTACCCATGGTGCCAAAAGCTTTGCTCTTGGCCTTCAAACCGTAGGCGTGCGTCGTAGCTGCTCCATTTGATGTCGCCGAGAGGGCGTCTGCCATATGGCCTCGATAGACAGCAATTTCAGGAATCCTGTCCCAATTCATATCAGCATCAGGCCCCGCCCAGTAAAATCTCGCCGCCTGCCAATGGGAAATCCCCGCACCGTCAATGTGCATGAAAATCACATTCGCGGCAGGCAAGGATGGAGCAAATAAGACGAGTCCGATCAGGATGATGAGAGTGATGCCATGCATTCGCGCATCGTTCTATTTCACCTTATCCGATGCAATGCAGGATTCGCGCTTGCGTTTGTCTTCCGCTCAAGGAACCCTCCCCTCATGCCAACTCTAGCAATCGTTTTTGGAATCATTCTCAACGCAATGGGATTCGGAGCCTACCTCGCCAGTGATCCTCGAGCATTCACCGCTCTGATTCCTGTGCTTTTTGGTTCGATTATTTTTCTTTGCGGCTTCATGGCGGTCATCAAGCCATCGATTCGCATGCATGTAATGCATGTTGCGGCGCTTACCGGATTGCTTGGCACGCTTGGCGGTCTTGGCATGGGACTTCCCAAGCTCGGCACTCTTATTGCCGGGACTGCGGATCGCCCGTTGGCGACATCGATGCAAATCGCCTTGGGAGTCGTGTGCCTCTGCTTTCTTGTGCTGTGCGTCAAATCCTTCATCGACGCCCGCCGCGCACGCAAGTCGGCATAATTCGAAAGAACTCTATTCTAGCTCAAAAACTGTCTCCAAAAGAAGAGCAGGGAAAGAACTAGACCGATTACAACGATCATTGCGCGGACATAAGTCTGAGGGATCCTCGTGCTGAGAGACGCCCCGCTGTAGTAGCCGGCAACCGCACCGACAGTCATCACCAGCGCCTGAGGCCACACCACCAGGCCCGCCCAGATGAAATATGCCGTTGCCACCAAATTGATGAACATGCCGAGCACAGTCTTGATCGCATTCATCTGATGGATGTTTTGAAGGCCGATCAGGCCCAAGGCGGCCAGCATGAGAATCCCGATGCCGGCCCCGAAGTAGCCACCATAGACAGAGACGAAAAATTGAACACAAGCGGCGGCGAACTTGTGGGAATGACGCGTCATCGCCGAAGCCCCATTGAAGCCTGCGAGGCGACTGATCACGCGGCTTAGCAAAAAAAGAACCGTTGCAAACAGAATGAGGAATGGGACGAGTTGACTGAAAAACTTCTCGCTTGTGACGGTAAGCAGCCACGCCCCAAGAAGCCCTCCAGCGATACTCACTGGCGCGAAGATTTTCATCCAAGGACGCACGGCGTGCATATGAGATCGATAGCCGTAAAGGCTCCCTCCTATGCCTGCAATCAGGGCAAAGGAACTGGTGGCATTTGCCTGGATAGCCGGCATGCCGAACGCGATTAACAACGGGAAAGTAATAATCGTCCCACCGCCGGCGATGGCATTCATCACCCCAGCAAGGAAAGCTCCGGCGAGAAGTGAGAGGATTTCAACCGAGGAGGACAAGACCTCTCCTCAGGCTCCGTAGCTCTTGGTAAACTTCTTCCGGCTCTCGGGCTCGCTTGAAGTCGAGGGTTCCGAAGCAACAGGCGTCTCGACTTTGGCTTCGGAAGAGGTCTCTTGTGGCTTTGCCGTGGCTGGTGCGCTTTGGGAGGCTTGCACAAAGGCAAGGCGCAGATCGGAAAGAACGCCGGTGAGCATTTGAGTTTCCTCATTGCTCAGGTTCCCGCGTGTTTTTTCCTGCAGCATTTCGAGCTGATCGATAAACATGCGAGCAAACTCGAGATTCACCTCCGGCTGGCCCGTTTGAGGATTGGGAATTCGTCCGAGAAACATCGCGGCCTGCTGCGCCTGCATCATCACCAGCTCGATGAATCGTTGCGTCATTTCACCTGAATTGTTGGATGTCTGAACTTCGGGCATGGATTTATTCTGTTGGTTTGTTTTTTTCGTCCTTTGGCGGAGGTAGAACAGTCGCCTCCACGCTGGAATCTGAATGGAAATACTGTGCAGCGACCTTTCGGATGTCGTCGAGGGTGATTTTATCGATCTCGGCTTTGCGCTTTTTATAGGCGTCGAACCCAAGCCCCATTAATTCGTCAACGGCACAGGACGCAGCAAAGGCACTATTGCTCTGGTTGCGAATCGCTTCCCCTCCGAGCAACTTTGCCTTGGCACGAACGAGTTCCTCCTCGGTGAGGCCTGAAGAGGCCAGGTCGGCAATCTCGGCTCGCATCTCGCGAGTAACGGGCTCGATTTTTTGTGGATCCGTGCCGAGGTAAAAAAGGAAGGCCCCCGGAGCGAGACCGCTGAATTGCGCAGCACCTACAAAATAGGCCAGCCCCATCTGCTCACGAATACGGTTGAAAAAGCGGGAGCCCAAATCGCTGGACGCTTCGCCAATCAACTCGAGAGCAATCCGATTCGGGTCATTTACTGAAGCCCCCTGGAAGCCGATCATAAGAACTGCCTGTTGCTTGTCCATGTGGGCACTCACTGGAGCAATGCCGGACGGACGCTTGGGCTTGTCCACCTCTTCGAAAGCGAGCGATCCAGAAGGCATTTCGGCGAAATATTTTTCGAAAAGGGCAACGACTTCGGATGCCTTCACATCACCAAAAACCGATATCACACCGTTACGGGCGCAAACATGGTTTTTGTGGAATTTCCGCAACTGCTCGGCAGTGATAGCTCCAACAGAATCGGGTGATCCGAGGTTGCGAAGCCCGTAGGGGTGTGCGCCAAAAAGATTTTCGCGAACCATGTTCCGCGCAACAGAAGTAACCTGCTCCTCCTCTGCCTTGATTCCGGCTATTTGCGTTCGTTTTTCCAACTCGACTTCACGCTCCGGGAAGTTCGGGTTGAGCAGCACGTCGGAAAGGAGTTCAACTCCAAGATTCAGGTCGGGCTTCATGACCTCCACGGAGACGCTAAAAGAATTGTTGCCACTATCCGCGCCGATGCCGCCTCCCACACCTTCGATCGCATCGGCAATTTGCTCGGCAGTGCGGTTCGTCGTGCCCTTGAGGAGGGCACGTGAAAAAAGCCTCGTGATGCCATTGGTGTCACGCACCTCGGCAAGCAACCCACCTCGAAACACAGCGCTCATGGAAACAAGTGGCAGGCGGGAATCCTCGCGCACCAGCAATCGCAGCCCGTTTGGTAGCGTGAACCTCTGTATCTCGCCGGATGTTTTATCATCTTGGACTGTTGCCTCGGGCGGGAGGGAGCCCACTGGGTTAAGCGAAGTAACATTGATGGCTTCGTCCCTGAGATATTTATTGGCCACGCGCTGAATGTCGTCCTTTGTGACCTTTGCAATTTGATCGAGATAATGACTCGTGAAATTGAGGTTGCGAGTGAGCATCCAATTCGAGCCGAGGTCGGAGGCCTTGCCTCGTGCGGTTGTCAGCGCCTGCAATTGAGATGACAGCAGCGAGCGCCTCGCTCTCTCCAACTCCTGATCTGTGACACCGTTTTCCTGCACATCCTTAATAATGGCGATCGCTTCGTTTTCAGCGGGTTCGCGTTTATCTGGATCAGTAATTGCACTGACTAAAAATACCCCTTCGCTTTGTAGGGAAAACATTCCCGCACCGGCTTGGTGGGCGATTTGCTTTCGTTCACGAAGCTCACGGTTCATACGCGAGCTGGCACCGGATCCGAGGATTTTACCAAGAATCTCGAGAGCGGGTGTATCAGGATGCGTCACACCTGGCATGCGCCAAGAGATATAGAGTCGGGAAAGTTCCGTGGGGAACTCCTTGTGATTCTCTCGACGCCCGAGTTGAGGCGGCTCAGTCGAAATGAATACCGGCTCGAGAGCGGATCGCGAAGCAGACTCAAAGTGCTTGCCGAGTTCTTCCCGGACCTTCTGGGCATCGACATCACCGACCACAACAAAAGTCAGATTATTAGGGACATAGCGTGTTTTGTAGTAGCGCATCACGTCGTCTCTTGTGAGCTTATTGTAGACATCGAGATAACCGATGATCGGATGCCGGAAGGGACTTTGGGTGAACACGGTGTCGAGCATGAGCTGTGAGCTTTGCCGACCGGGGTCGTCGAACCCCATTGCGAACTCGCGCCGGATGACCTCCTGTTCCTTCACATATTCCTCTTCTGGAAGCGTTGCATTTTGCATCGCATCGGCAAGGATCTCCACCGCCTCCGAAGCTCCTGCGCTGGGAACATCGATCCAGTAGACCGTCCGATCAAAGGTTGTATAGGCATTGATGTAGCCTCCTTGGTTTTGAACCTGCTTGGCGATCTCGCCCGGCGGCCTTTTCTCTGTGCCCTTGAAAAGCATGTGTTCGAGAATGTGCGAGAGTCCGGCTCCAAGCCACTTGTCCTCATGGATGCTGCCCGTGCCGCACCAAGCCTGCACGCTGGCCACAGGCGCGCTGCGATCCTCCTCCACAATAAGAGTGAGTCCGTTTTCGTAGGTGAAAACCTTCGCACGAGACTCTGGAAGTGATGGAGCTTGGGCTTCTTTGGCCGATGATAGTGTGGGCATAAAAATACTAGCTGCGCAGAGAAGTAGGCTCGAAAGGAATTTCATACCCCAGTTCCGACCTTAAGAGTGGCCTCTCCGTTCAAATCATCCGAACCTGGACGAAAAGGTGCAAGAAACGCTTCATTGAAATCAAACACCTCACGGAAGCTCTCGATGGTGTCATCATCGGTTTTTCCAAAGACCCCAGCATTCACAAGATTGAACACCAAATTTCCCACGTCCTCACAAGACTTCACCCCCCAGTAATCAAGAACCATCAGCGCCATCGGACCAAATTCATTGAGCGCGTGGATACGAAATCCATCCAGCAATTCCTCGGCACCGACATGGGGGCCGCTTTCCTTGCGGGATTTTTTACGGCGTTTGATCGTGGCCTCCAAGGCATCACGCAAAAAGGCATAAGCCTCGGGATTGTAACGTTCGTCCTCTTTGGAGAGGCGTTCTACAGCTTCTTGAAATCCTGTGTTCAGCATCAGTGGCTTGGAGATACTTTTATCGCCGATCCGGTCTCACGGGGCAGGGTTTCCCTCCATTGCTTGACCCCGAGCCCCAGGGTAAAGACAAGAAGGAACCCCGCCACGACAACTTGTTCACGACGTGTGAGCTCAAACATGGCTGCCAACATAAATCGAAAAAGCCACCGCGCAAGAATCGTCATTGGCAAAAGTCCCGTGCATTGATCGGGAGCTACTACAAGCTCCGATTTGTCGCATCCAAAAAGGGTTTTATTCCCCCGACTAGTTTTTTGAAGGAATCAAAATCCACCTGCTGCTGGCCATCGCTCATCGCTTCGGCAGGGTTGGGATGCACTTCAATCAGGAGCCCGTCAGCACCGAGGGCGACTGCCCCCTTGCAGAGCTCGGCGACCAGATCTGCGCGACCACACCCTTGGCTGGGATCCACGATCACCGGAAGGTGTGATTCTTTTTTTGCAATCGCCACAGCTGCGAGATCGAGTGTGTTGCGGGTGTAAGTCTCAAAGGTGCGGATACCTCGCTCGCAAAGCATGACGTTCGGATTGCCGTGAGCGAGGATATACTCGGCAGCGAGAAACCATTCCTCGATGCGTTCGCTCATTCCCCGCTTCAGCAGCACCGGCTTGCCGGATTTTGCACACTCGATGAGGAGCTGAAAATTCTGCGCGTTGCGAGCACCGATCTGGAGAATATCCGCACTGGCAGCGACGTGCTCCACGTCGCGCTCGCTGAGAACCTCGGTAATGATTTTGAGTCCCGTCTCGCTGCGGGCGGATTCCAGCAGGCGGAGCCCCTCTTTTCCAAGACCCTGGAATTCATAAGGCGAGGTGCGTGGTTTGTAGGCGCCACCACGCAGCACAACGGCCCCTGCCGCCTTCACCTGTCGGGCTGTTTGCATAAGTTGCTCTTCGTTTTCGACCGAACAAGGACCGGCCATGAGCGCAAAATGCCCACCACCGATTTTTACACCATCCACATCAATTATTGTGTCCTCCGGATGCGATTCACGGCTTGCGAGTTTGAAGCGTTTCTGAACGCGCAGGACACGCTCCACCTGAGGCATCGCAGTGAGTGACTCTAGGTTTTGATGGGTGTTTTCATCCCCGATGGCGGCCACGATGGTCTGTGTGGCGCCATGGATTGGGGCCGGCTCATAGCCGAGTTTGGAAATTTCGGTGATGACTTCCTCGATGGCATTTTTCGAGGCGTGAGGACGTATGACGATGATCATGGAATTTATTTGCGGGGGCAACGCCGCAGCATAGTGTAACGCCTCCCTTGATATGAAATCAAAAGAAGTCGACCCTCGAATCCGAGCCCTCACCTCCGAAGTCACCGATGGCAAATCAGCGCGATACATCGAGGAGATGATCAACACGGCTTTGGGGTTTGGGCGCGACCATGCCACAATAGCCGAAGTGAAGCTTATGAGCCGTGCGTTGCGCGAAATGCGGGTCGCTGCACGAGTCTTCGCCAAATACAATCGCGTGCGGAAGGTTGCCGTCTTCGGAAGTGCTCGCACAAAACCCGAGCAAGAAGAATTCAAGCAGGCGGTCGCCTTCGGAAAAAAAATTGTCGAGCAGGGGTATATGCTGATCACCGGCGGCGGAGATGGAATCATGGGAGCCGCCCAGAAAGGAGCTGGGGCTGAAAAGAGTTTTGGACTCAACATTCGCCTCCCCTTCGAGCAAGCCGCCAATGAGACTATTCATGGCGACCCCAAGCTCATCGACTTTAATTATTTTTTTACACGCAAACTCAACTTCGCAAAGGAAACCCATGCCTTTGCGCTTTTCCCCGGTGGCTTTGGCACGCACGACGAAGGCTTTGAAATCCTCACCCTCATGCAAACAGGGAAAATGCCCATCGTGCCCATTGTGATGATTGACCGACAAAACGGCCACTATTGGGAAACCTGGCGCCGCTTTATCACAAATGACCTCCTCCACAATGGCTTGATCTCGGATACAGACTTCAATCTGATCCATCTAACCTACGATGTGGACGATGCCATCCGGCACATCACAGACTTCTACCGCAATTTCCATTCATATCGATGGGTTCGCGATAAAATGGTGATTCGCATCCAGCGTCCCCTGACTGATGAGGCGCTACAACAGCTCAATGCGCGGTTCGACACCCTGCTTGCCGCCGAAAAAATCGAGCAGACAACCGCGCTTGCAGAGGAGGTTGATGATACCCACCTTCAAGACCTGCCGCGCATTGTGCTTGTTCCACACAAACGCGACTTCGGAAAAATTCGCCAAATGCTCGATGCAATCAACGACGCTCCAACAGTGATTTGAAAAGAGCGCAAAATTAATAGCGTAGCTGTCTAAACAAAAGAGCCTCGGCTGATATGTCACAGCATGGTGCGATGTTATGACTCCTCCCTATCTGGTTGAAAGCGCCGAGTTCTGGACTTCCAAACAGCGAGCCGGACATTCCCTTCACGAAATCTCCTATCGGGCTTGTTTTAAACCCCAATTGCCTGCGTTTTTTATCAATCAGTTTACCAGCCCCGGCGATCTGGTGTTTGATCCATTTATGGGACGAGGCACGACGCCGATTGAAGCGGCACTTCAAGGTCGCCTCAGCGCAGGATCGGATGGGAACCCCCTCTGCACCATGCTTACAGCAGCAAGGTTACAACCACCCAGCCTTGAAAACATCAAAGCTCGCCTGAATAAAATTGACTGGAAGCGGTCTGTGGCCATTTCCGAAGACCTCCTTGTCTTTTACCACCCTGAGACACTCCAAAAGATCTGTGTCCTGCGCGAGGAATTTGGCTCAAATCTGCTTGATCCTGTTGATGATTGGATTCGCATGGTTGTCCTTAACCGGCTCAGCGGGCACAGCAGTGGATATTTTTCAGTTCGAACAATGCCTCCCAACCAAGCCGTCGGCATTGAAACCCAGCGTCAGATCAACATTCGCTTTGGACAAATCCCCGAGCCACGCGATGTCCCAGCAATAATCCTCAAAAAAACGGGATCCCTCATTCGAAAATGCACTGTTGAAGAACGCCGCTATTTAATACAAACGCAAATGCAGCACCAATTTTGGTGTGGTTGTGCGACAGACACATATCCTTTGGCGGATAACTCTGTATCGCTTGTTGTCACTTCACCACCATTCTTAAACGTGGTTAATTACGCCAAGGAAAACTGGCTCCGTTGCTGGTTCGTCAAGATCGCGCCAGAAACCCTGCCAACCATTACTAGTTCACTCAAAATATGGAGCGATCAAATGCTCAAAACCCTCCGCCAAATCTATCGAGTCCTAAAACCGGGCGGCCATGTTGCCTTTGAAGTAGGAGAAGTCAAAAAAGGAAACATTCGACTTGAGGAAACCGTGATACCAGCCGGCATCCAAGCAGGATTAACTCCCAAGAAGATATTCATAAACACCCAACAATTCACTAAAACCTCCCACTGTTGGGGCATCAAAAACAATCTTTTTGGCACAAACACCAATCGCATTGTGTTGTTTCAAAAGTAATCTTCTGTTGGGAAGTGTTATCCCCTCTGTCAAAAAAAAGCATGAGTTTCATGTTGCAGAGTGAAACTTGGGGTGTCTGTTCTGCAAATTCATAGTCCATTGCCTATTGGCTATAGAATAAAAAAAGCCCGGTGTCTTGTCTCCAAGACACCGGGCGTAAACCTGGCAACGACCTACTCTCGCACAACCTATAGATGCACTACCATCGGCTCTGCAGCGTTTCACTTCCGTGTTCGGTATGGGAACGGGTGGGTCCACTGCGCGGGATCACCAGACTTCGCAAATCTTCGATTTCAGAAATTGAAATCTCAAATTTTCGCCTGTCTAGCGGCCAGATAATGAGAAAGAACCACAAAGGTTCTCTGAAAATTGCACATTAGGGGAAAATACACGCTTCTTTTACAAGAAGAGTTATGAAGAAAAAAAGCCGAACGAACATTAGTATTGTTAAGCTAAACACATTACTGCGCTTTTACCCACAACCTATCAACGTGGTGGTCTACCACGGTTCTTCAGGGAGATCTCATCTTGGGAGAGGCTTGGCGCTTAGATGCTTTCAGCGCTTATCCTTTCCAAACATAGCTACCCAGCGGTGCTTCTGACGAAACAACTGGATCACCAGAGGTTTGTCAATCCCGGTCCTCTCGTACTAAGGATTGAACCCCTCAAATCTCCTGCGCCCACAGTGGATAAGGACCGAACTGTCTCGCGACGTTCTGAACCCAGCTCGCGTACCACTTTAACCGGCGAACAGCCGGACCCTTGGGACCTTCTCCAGCCCCAGGATGTGATGAGCCGACATCGAGGTGCCAAACCCTGCCGTCGATATGAGCTCTTGGGCAGGATCAGCCTGTTATCCCTAGCGTACCTTTTGTCCGTTGAGCGATGGCAATTCCACATTAAACCACCGGATCACTTGGACCTGCTTTCGCACCTGCTCGACTTGTAGGTCTCGCAGTTAAGCTGGCTTATATCCATATACTCGTCACCTGATTACCAACCAGGTTGAGCCAACCTTCGTACTCCTCCGTTACTCTTTGGGAGGAGACCGCCCCAGTCAAACTGACCGGCTGCCAGTGTCTCTCGCCCGGATGACGGGCCGAGGTTAGATGTTTCAATTTCACAGGGTGGTGTTTCATTGGCGGCTCATCAACCCCCGAAAGGGCTGAATCAAAGCCTCCCACTTACGCTAAGCAATAAAATCGAAACAACAGTGACAGCGTACAGTAAAGGTGCATAGGGTCTTTCCGTCCTACTGCGGGAAGGCGGCATCTTCACCGCCACTACAACTTCGCTGAGCTCCTCGTTGAGACAGCGGTCAACTCGTTACACGATTCGTGCAGGTCGGAACTTACCCGACAAGGAATTTCGCTACCTTAGGACCGTTATAGTTACGGCCGACATTCACCGGGACTTGGGCTCAAAGCTTCGCCTTGCGGCTAACCTCTTACCGTAATCTTTCGGCATTGGTCACGTGTCACACCCTATACGTCGTCATAAAACTTTGCAGAGTGCTGTGTTTTTGTTAAACAGTCGGTTGACCCATTTCACTGCGACCCATTTCTGGGCACCCCTTCTTCCGAAGTTACGGGGCTAGATTGCCGAGTTCCTTAACGAGGTTTCACTCACGCGCCTTGGCACATTTATGCCCACCCACCTGTGTCGGTTTACGGTACGGGCGCCTTAGTATACACCAGTGCTTTTCTTGACGGACTCATTAAAGAATCTGCTTAGGCCGAAGCCTCCACATCCGCTTGCGCGACGGGGACATTCATCACCCCGCTCTTCTCCGAATCCGTGTCACACTGGTTTAAATGTCGGCGGTGCAGGAATATTAAACCTGCTGGCCATCGTCTACGCCCATCGGCCTCGACTTAGGACCCGACTAACCCTGGGAGGACGAACCTTCCCCAGGAAACCTTGGGTTTACGGCGGACAGGGATTTCACCTGTCTTATCGCTACTCATGTCTGCATCCTCACTTCCCATCACTCCACCATGCGGTTACCCGACGGCTTCAATGCAATGGGAACGCTCCCCTACCACTCGTATTGCTACGAATCCAGAGCTTCGGTATATTGCTTATCGCCAATCATTATCGGCGCAGAATCACTCGATGAGTCAGCTATTACGCACTGTTTAAATGATGGCTGCCTCTAAGCCAACATCCTCACTGTTTAAGTAACTCCACATCCTTTCCACTTAGCAATATTTAGGCACCTTAGCTGCTGGTCTGGGTTGTTTCCCTCTCGAATACGAAGCTTATCCCTCGCATTCTGCCTCCCGTGTTACACCCTGCGGCATTCGGAGTTTGATTGAATTCGGTACCCGGGTATGGGCCCTAGTTCATCCAGTGCTCTACCTCCGCAGGTCAGCACACGAGGCTCTACCTCAATAGATTTCGGGGAGAACCAGCTATCACCGGGTTTGATTAGTCTTTCGCTCCTACCTACAGCTCATCCGGGGGCTTTTCAACGCCCATCGGTTCGGTCCTTCACGACATGTTACTGTCGCTTCAACCTGGCCATAGGTAGATCACCTCGGCTTCGGGTCTAGTGCCCGCAGCTAATCGCCCATTTCGGACTTGCTTTCGCTTCGCCTCGGCCCCAAAGGGGCTTAGACTTGCCACAAACACTAACTCGCAGACTCATTAAGCAAAAGGCACGCCATCACCCTTGCGGGCTTTGACACCTTGTAAGCACATGATTGCAGGTACTATTTCACTCCGCTCGCAGCGGTTCTTTTCACCTTTCCCTCGCGGTACTTGTTCACTATCGGTCGCCAACTAGTATTTAGCCTTACGCCGTGGTCGGCGTGGATTCATGCGTCGTTTCACGTGTGACGCATTACTCAGGAAATCCCTAAGCGTCGTTTGGTTTTCGGTTACGGGTCTGTCACCCTCTATGGAGCACTTTTCCACGTGCTTCACCTAACCTCTCGACTGCCACATTGGGCTCCTACAACCCCCGGATGCAAGCACCCGGGTTTGGGCTGTTCCGCTTTCGCTCGCCACTACTTACGGAATCGCTTCGCTTTCTTTTCCTCTGGTTACTGAGATGTTTCACTTCACCAGGTATTGCGCGCACTGTGCTATGTATTCACACAGTGGCGACTGGATATTAATCCAGCCGGGTTACCCCATTCGGACATTTACGGGTCATAGCGTATTTGCCGCTCACCGTAACTTATCGCAGCTTATCACGTCCTTCATCGCCTGTTGGCACCAAGGCATTCATCATGCGCTCTTAGTAGCTTTTTATCTTTATTTGATATACTGAAATTTCTCCTTGCAGCTTATAAACTATAAGCTTGCAGACTCAGCTTGTTAATTTTTGGAAGTTGTAATTTCTTCCCTAATGTGCAAATTTCAAAGAACCCTGCCGATCTATTGATAATAACAGAGCGGACTTAAACCAATTCGAAAATATTACATTTCGTATCGGGAAAATTCAAAACGCGGAAAATATGGTGGGCCTGATAGGACTCGAACCTATGACCCTGCGCTTATCAAGCGCATGCTCTAACCAACTGAGCTACAGGCCCATTTGCGCTTACGCGCAGTCTACTAAATTTCAAAAAATTAAAATTGAGTTTACCGCCTGTGGCGATGTGGAGGCAGGGGGATTCGAACCCCCGACATCCAGCTTGCAAAGCTGGCGCTCTACCAACTGAGCTATACCCCCCGAAAAGGATGCCAGAGGCTTGATTAACCTGAGGCGGGCCTTGCCCGGGACCCAGTGGCTGGCGGGTAAGGAAATAATTTAACTAAATACAATTGCTGAATAGTGCGCTTCCTTTAGATTTTGACCACATCAACTTTCGTATCAGTGGATTTGTGTTGAGCTGTGTAAAACAGATCAACTCAGACTTACCATGCTATTCTTATATTAATTTGGGATAGGTTAGGTGTTCTCCTTAGAAAGGAGGTGATCCAGCCGCAGGTTCCCCTACGGCTACCTTGTTACGACTTCATCCCAGTTACCGCTCATAGCGTAGGGCGCTGCCTCCTTACGGTTGGCTTACGCACTTCGGCTACAAACGACTTCCATGATGTGACGGGCGGTGTGTACAAGGCCCGGGAACGTATTCACGGCGCCGTAGCTGATGCGCCATTACTAGCGATTCCGGCTTCATGAGGGCGAGTTGCAGCCCTCAATCCGAACTGGGCCCAGTTTTAGGGATTTCCTCCACCTTGCGGATTCGGTTCATTCTGTACTGGGCATTGTAGTACGTGTGCAGCCCTGGTCGTAAGGGCCATACTGACTTGACGTCATCCCCACCTTCCTCCCCGTTTCACAGGGCAGTCTGTCCAGAGAGCCCGAAGGCAACAGGACACAGGGGTTGCGCTCGTTGCGGGACTTAACCCAACATCTCACGACACGAGCTGACGACAGCCATGCAGCACCTGTGCAAATTGTTTGTATTGCTACAAACTCGCTAGCTTTCACTAACTTAGAGATGCATGTCAAGACCAGGTAAGGTTCTTCGCGTTGCATCGAATTAAGCCACATACTCCACCGCTTGTGCGGGCCCCCGTCAATTTCTTTGAGTTTTAATCTTGCGACCGTACTTCCCAGGCGGCACGTTTAACGCGTTAGCTCCGGCACGGACGGGGTCTGAACCCGCCCACACCAAACGTGCACCGTTTACTGCTAGGACTACCGGGGTATCTAATCCCGTTTGCTCCCCTAGCCTTCGTGCCTCAGCGTCAGGAGATGCCCAGAGAGTCGCCTTCGCAACTGGTCTTCCTCACGATATCTACGCATTTCACTGCTACACCGTGAATTCCACTCTCCTCTACATTCCTCTAGCATGGTAGTATTGAGTGCAGTTCTGAGGTTAAGCCCCAGGATTTCACACTCAACTTTCCACGCCGCCTACGCACCCTTTACGCCCAATGAATCCGAACAACGCTTGAGACCTCTGTATTACCGCGGCTGCTGGCACAGAGTTAGCCGTCTCTTCCTCTTGCGGTACTATCACTTTCTTGTTCCCGCATGACAGGAGTTTACAATCCGAAGACCTTCATCCTCCACGCGGCGTCGCTCCATCAGGGTTTCCCCCATTGTGAAAAATTCTCGACTGCTGCCACCCGTAGGTGTCTGGACCGTGTCTCAGTTCCAGTGTGGCTGGTCGTCCTCTCAGACCAGCTACCCGTCATAGCCTTGGTGAGCCGTTACCTCACCAACTAGCTGATAGGCCGCGAGCTCATCAGGAAGCGTCTTGCGACTTTGGCTTCGGGAGGATGTCCTCCCTGGCCATATGCGGTATTAATTCGCCTTTCGGCGAGCTATCCCCCACTTCCCGGCAGATTGCTCACGTGTTACGCACCCGTTCGCCACTAGGTTGACGATGTATTGCTACACAATCAGCCCCGTTCGACTTGCATGTCTTATCCACGCCGCCAGCGTTCGTTCTGAGCCAGAATCAAACTCTCCGTTGAAAAGTTTGTCCCTCGCGCTAAACGAGGGAAAGTTTTCTGACTATTCATAGATTGCGGGCCTGTGAGACAGGCACCGCAGTATGATGTCGAAGCTTTAAAAAATCAAAATCGACAGGAAACGCACAATTCAGCAATTGCTGTTTTGTCTATCATTTCCAATCTTGCGTTCTGAATTTTACCGAAACGGTAAAACTCGAATAGGTCTATCAAATATCAGTTCAATTCAAGTCTAACTCTTGATCGCATTTTTCAGCTGATTGAAGAATTGTTTGCGGACTTGTTTGAGATCAATCCTGCTTGGCCTTTCGGTCAGCGGGACAGACACCATAGCGGAGCGCGCCAGAGGGTCAATAGCTTTTTAAAAATTTTTTTTAAAAACCTCTAAAAACAGCTCCTTGTCTCGTCGCCGATCTTTCAATGAAGCGCCCGCAAAACAAGTCCTGATTTACCTCTATTGGAGTCAACTGATTTCTTTTTTTGTTTAAAAAAAGATTTCAAAAGGTCGCGGATTTTTTTCGTTCAGTGGATTTCACGGTGATTTTTTCCCATGCCTTGCGTCTTGATTCCAGCTTTGGGAAACTTGTCGACGTATGAATAAACAACTCCAACCAGGCGACACGGCTCCCGATTTCTCCGCAGTTGCGGTAGGCGGCCCCTATGGCGACGGGCAATCCATCACTCTTTCCGAGCTACGCGGCAAGACGGTGATTCTTTATTTCTATCCCAAGGACGACACTCCCGGCTGCACGGTTCAGGCGTGCGGGGTTCGCGACAACCACGACGTGATTCTCTCCAAAGGCGCTGTCATTTTAGGGGTAAGTATCGATGCACCGGCGGCCCATGCGCGCTTTCAAGCCAAGCACGGTCTTCCTTTTCCTCTCCTGAGCGATGAGACCCGGACAATCGTAGAGGCCTACGGGGTATGGGTGGAAAAGAGCATGTATGGGAAAAAATACATGGGGACCGAGCGGACCACCTTTGTAATCGGGCCTGATGGCATAATAAAAGCCATCCACCGCAAAATTCAGCCCTCCGCCCATGTGCCCACTATTCTCAAGGATCTATGAGCGCCAGCCACTCCCTCACTCTGCTTCATCTCTATGACAAGCTGTCGGGATTGCTTGCCAAGCTGCCTGGCGGACTTCAGAAACCCATCCTTCACGAGTTGCAGCCGATCCGGGATCTTTTCCTGGAGCAGCGCCCACCTCGGCTGATGCTTGTCGGTGGCAGCGAGGTGAGTGTCTCCACCGTGTTTGCGGCACTCGGCGCAAAATCGATCCGCGCCGTCCGGGAAAATACCGACGGCTGGATTCCATACGAATACGGTAATGGCAATACCATCCACATTCTCGACGCGCGCACGCACATCACCAGCTTGGATATTGAGAAGGCTCTTGCCCTGAATTCTCCCGATCTTATCCTGGCGATGGAACAAACGATGCCGGATCCCGAGGGTTGGAATACTGCCCGTAACCGCATGCTTGCTTGCCCGGCAGCGATCGTTGGAATCAGTTGTTCGAACGACTTCCTAGGGCATTTTTCGCATCTCCTCAAGAGCGACGCAGATCTTTCCGCCAAGACAATCACGACGATTGAACTCGCAGACATATCGGCACCGGAAATCCTGTGCGCCGCCCTCCCACTCCCCGCGCAATTGGAGTTTGCGCGATTTACCAATGCCCGCAAGGCGCAGGCTCTCATCGCCTCATCGCTTCTAAAATCCTTTGGCGCTATCTGCGGCATCATCGCCCTGCAACCCATCCCACTCGCCGACTTGCCAATATTGCTCACCCTGCAGAGCCTCATGGTTGGTCTTATCATCCACACAACGGGCCGCCCACCGAGCAAGCGTCTCATTGTGGAGTTTCTTGGCGCCCTTGGACTCGGGGCCGCTGCGGGATTCGCTTTTCGAGAGGTCGCCCGAGTCGCTGTGAGGATCGTTCCCTTTTGGGGAAACGCCGTTTCGGGTTTGGTGGCAGGCGCCGGCACCTATGCGATTGGCCGGGCAGCAATCGCCTATTTCATCGACGATTCGCCATTGGAGGAAACTCGCCGTCTCTTCAAAAAAATCCTGCGCTCTGGAAAAAATCCACCTGCTCGGATGTGACGATAAAACTTTATCATGATTAAACCAACCAACTTCGGGAAATAGCTGCTTGCCAGTTCCCTTTTGGACGACGGGCTTATAGAGTCTTCGACGTAATGCCCGCACCCGATCCCCTCGCCGCAGAGAAATCTGCAGCTACTACCGAGATAAAAAAAATCTATGCAGAGCTTGTGACCCGTCCGCTAGAGCGCAATTGCAGCCTGCGGACAGAGTGCTGCCAATTCCACCTCACAGGAAAAACCCCGCAACTTACGCGCGGCGAGGCGCTCGTCGCCGCCAAAGCCCTGCGTGCCACAGGACGAAAGAGCCTTGCCCATAGATTGGATGGAGCGTGTCCACTGCTTGATCCGCGCAGCGGTCGCTGTTTGATCTACGAATCCCGGCCTTTTGGTTGCCGCACGCATTTTTGCTCCGCCGCTGGAGGCCCTTATCCCAGGGCCCATGTGCTCGACTTGATTCGCCGACTCGAGGAAATCGATGAACGGCTGGATGGCGACGGACCGCGCCCGATCGCGGATGCAATCGGCGACGTACTGGCGGAGAAATAAACCGGCCACGTGAGGGCCTTGTGACACAATACCCCTCATTGACATTACCCAGCCCGAGCCGCAGGGTGCCCGTCTATGCCATTTTCAAAGCTTGGACTTACGAAGTCCATTTTACGCGGTGTCGAGGCGATGGGCTACGGGGATCCGACGCCCATCCAGCTTCGCGCCATTCCACCAGCCCTCGAAGGCGGGGACATTATTGCCTCCGCACAGACAGGCACCGGGAAGACGGCCGCCTTTGCACTGCCGACGCTGCAAAAACTCGAATCCCGAGGAAAGTTGCGCTGCTTGGTGCTCGAGCCCACCCGCGAGCTTGCCATGCAGGTCGAAACAGCGATGCGCGACTTTTCGCGTTTCACCGATTTACGCATCGGGTGTGTCTTTGGCGGTGTGGGATACGGCGCACAGCGGACGATACTCAAGGAGGGAGTGGATGTGCTCGTTGCCACGCCTGGCCGTCTCGAAGACCACATGCAGCAAGGTTTGGTTCGTCTCAACGATATTGAAATCCTCGTCCTCGACGAGGTGGATCGCATGCTTGATGTGGGCTTCCTGCAGCCGATGAAGCGGATTATTTCAAAATGCCCAAAGAACAGGCAAACCCTGTTCTTTTCGGCCACGCTACCTCCCGAGATTGCCGATCTCGCCTCTTGGGCGCTCCGCAATCCATTGCGCATCGAGATTGGTGCAGCCCGCACGGTGGCTTCTATCGTGAAGCATGGCGTCTACGTGATCGATGCCTCGCGTAAATTCGACCTCCTTCTCGCTCTCCTCGGCAAAGTGGACTATCAGAGCGCGATCATTTTCAGCCGCACCAAACACGGCGCGGACAAAATCGCCAAAAAACTGCGAGCAAACAACCACTCGGTCGCCGTGCTCCACGCGAACCGCTCACAGAACCAGCGCATCGAGGCTCTTGAAGGATTCAAGTCCGGCAAATACGAGGTGATGGTGGCCACGGATATCGCTGCGCGAGGGATCGATGTCGCGGGCGTAAGCCATGTCATCAACTACGACATCCCCCAGCATCCCGAGGACTATGTCCACCGCATCGGCCGCACCGGCCGCGCAAGCCAGTCGGGCGATGCCTTCACACTCGTTGCCCCGGACGAACTTAAGAAGCTGGCGGCAATTGAGCGTTTCATCGGCCAAAAGATCGATCAGCTCGTGCTGGAGGGCTTCGTAACAACTTCGACTAGAGAAAAACGGGAGATTCGCGCCTCCAAACCCGTGCCACGCATGGATGGAAGCAATGCGGCACGACCCATCAAAAGCGAAGCCCCCAAGAAACGCTGGTGGTCGCGGCTTAAGAAGTAATTTTATCAAGGGGAGCCTTGGCTTTTAAGGAATCCATTCCCATGTCGCCCGACATACCTCTCGAAGATCAATTCCAAGACATCATCGGCAAGGTGCAGCGCGGGCTTCGCCTCGGCAATGACGAACTCGCCAGAAAGGCCGGGATCGACGTTAAAATGCTTGCCGAGCTTCAAGCCGGCAAACTCCACACCGAGGCGCTCATAAAGGTAGCCTCGGCACTGCATCTGGGTTCAACTTCCCTGCTCGCACTTGCGGAATCCCGATACATCCCGGCAGCGATCGAGGGAGTCGAGGGGATAAGGATGTTCAATACCCCGTTTGATGAAATGACGGTGAACTCCTATGTGATATGGGATCCGGCGACCAGTGAGGCGGCTTTGTTTGATACCGGCTCGGACGGACAGCCGATGTTGGATTTTACGGAGAAGCACGGATTGAATGTAACGCAGATTTTTCTCACCCATGCGCACATCGATCACATTTTCGACCTTGATCGCCTGATTGAAAAAACCGGCGCACATGCCCGCATAGGCAACAAGGAAGCGCTTGCCGGGGTAGAGCACTTTGCCGCCGGAGAGACGTTCCGCATCGGCACGTTGGACGTGGCAACGCGCCTCACAAGCGGCCACTCACCCGGGGGCATCACTTATTTCATCTCGGGACTGGCCTCCCCTCTAGCCATCGTGGGCGACTCGATGTTTGCAGGATCCATGGGAGGCGGGGTGGTGTCCTATGCCGATGCGCTTGGCAACAACCGCGAGCAAATTCTTACCCTTCCCGACAACACGATTATCTGCCCGGGTCACGGCCCGCCCACCACAGTAGGCGAGCAAAAAAACTCCAATCCTTTCTTTGCAGCCTAGAAGTGGTGCAAAAGGGACTCCGCATCATTCAAGCACCCATGCGCCCTGGAATGATTTCGTTACACCCCTCGCCTGCTGATGATTTCGTTTTTGTCGTTGAGCACGATCACTGTGGGCTTGTGTTGCTTTAGTTGCTCGGGCGTAAGGAGTGCAAAAGTCATGATCGTGATGCGATCCCCGGTCTTGCCCAAATGGGCGACGGCACCATTGAGAACAATGCTTTTGCTGCCGCGAGGGGCCTTGATCGCATAGGTTTCAAACCGGTGGCCATTGGTTTGGTTGCCAACCAGAATTTTTTCGAAAGGGGAAATGCCCGCCTCTTCGAGGAAGTCCTCATCTATGGCCATACTGCCTTCGTAATCCACGTTCGCATCGGTGACAATGGCCCGATGGATTTTGGAACCGAGAATGACTTTCAACATCAGAGCATCCTATGCGAGGAACTTCAGGGATCAAGCCAGTGTCTGCATAAACAGCAGGAAGAATCGTTTTATCCCGGGGCAGAATTCGTTTTTTACAGAGACTAAAAACTGTTCACGATTTGACGCTTCAGTTAGTGGTAACGGTGTGAATGCTTCATCCCTCCCCGACGACCATTATTTCCCGCTGATTGAAGCCCGCCATTGTGATCCTTTTCGGATCCTGGGCGTTCATGAAGAAAACGGGAAATGGATTGCAAGAGTGATCCGACCCGATGCCGCCTCCGTGTGCATTATTCTCGAAGGTAAAAAGAATGCGCATCTGGAGATGGCAAAAATCGATGCGCACGGACTCTTTGAGGCCCGGCTGGCCGATTGGAAAACAGGCACGACCTACACGTTTGAATTCACCGGACATGACGGCACCAAGTGGCGCGAGCGCGACGCCTATTCGTTTTCCCAGGTGCTCGGTGAGATGGATATCTACCTTTTCAACGAAGGCACACACTACGACGTCTATAAAAAGCTCGGCGCGCACGTGATGATGATCGATGAAGTGCCCGGCGTGCATTTCTCTGTATGGGCGCCCACGGCCCAACGCGTGAGCGTGGTCGGAGATTTTAACAATTGGGATGGTCGGATCCACCAGATGAGGAAGCTGCTCCCCTCCGGCATCTGGGAAATTTTTCTCCCTGGCGTGCATGAAGGCGCGCATTACAAATTTGAAATCCGCAGCGAACACGGGGATGTTTTTCTAAAAACAGACCCTTACGCGTTCTTTGCACAGCATGGGACCAGCACCGGCTGCATGGTCTTCGATCTCGGCCGCTACCAATGGGACGACCACCATTGGATGGAACGTCGTCCGCGCATCGATCCCTACAACAGCCCGATGAGCATCTACGAAGTGCACATCGGCTCGTGGCAGCGCATCACTGAAGGGGGAAACCGGTTTTTGAGTTATCAAGAGCTTGGAGACCGATTGATTCCCTATGTGAAGGAAATGGGCTTCACCCATATCGAGCTAATGCCTGTGATGGAGCATCCCTTCGATGGCTCGTGGGGCTACCAAGTCGTGAACTACTACGCACCGACGAGCCGATTCGGGAATCCCGACGAGTTCCGCAATTTTATCGACCGATGCCATCAAGCAGGAATCGGGGTGATCCTCGACTGGGTGCCCGGCCACTTTCCCAAGGATGCGCACGGCCTTGCCCGCTTCGATGGCAGCCACCTTTACGAACACGAGGATCCCAGACTCGGCGAGCATCAAGATTGGGGCACCCTCATTTTCAACTACGGTCGCAACGAGGTGAAAAATTTCCTCATCGGCAACGCCCTGTTCTGGCTCGACGAATACCATATCGATGGCCTGCGAGTGGATGCTGTGGCCTCGATGCTTTATCTCGACTACTCTCGGAAGCCCGGCGAGTGGCTTCCAAACTGCTTTGGCGGACGCGAGAATCTGGACGCTATTAATTTCCTGAAACGTTGCAACGAAGTATGCTACGACCGCCATCCCGGCGTGGCCATGATCGCCGAGGAATCGACCTCATGGCCTGGAGTTTCCCGTCCCACCTACACAGGCGGGCTTGGCTTTGGCTTCAAATGGAACATGGGATGGATGAATGACAGCTTGAGCTACATCGCCAAGGATCCGATCCACCGCCGGTATCACCAGGGAGAGATCACCTTCTCGATGCTCTATGCCTTCCACGAACACTTCATTCTCGTGCTCAGCCACGATGAAGTCGTCCACGGCAAAGGCTCGCTCATCGACAAAATGCCCGGTGACTATTGGCAGAAATTCGCCAACTGCCGCATGTTCCTGGCCTGGATGTGGGCGCACCCCGGCAAGAAACTGATTTTCCAAGGCATTGAATTTGGCCAGTTCGCCGAGTGGAAGCATGGGTTGAGCCTCGACTGGCATCTCACGCAGATGCCAATGCACGATGGCATGCGCCGCCTTGTTCAGCACATCAACTGGCTCTACCAAAACGAACCCTCCTTTTATGAATGCGACGATAGCTACGATGGGTTTGAGTGGATCGACTTCAACGATGCCGATAACTCCGTGTGGTCTTTCATGAGAAAATCGCGCAACGGTGCGACGATTGTCTTCATTGTTAATGCCACCCCCGTCGTGCGTGAAGGCTATCGCGTGGGCGTTCCTGCTGTTGGCTTCTATGAGGAGATCCTCAATACCGATGCCGAAACCTACGGCGGCAGCAATGTGGGGAATTACGGCGGCATGCCGGCGCATCAAGACTGGAGCTGGCAGAACCAACCCCACTCCATCCAGGCGAACCTTCCTCCGCTATCCGTTGTTGCCTTCAAGCACCACGCTCAGCCCTAAAGACAAAGACCGGGGCTCGCGGAACACGCCAGCCATACCGCTGGAGATCAACCGGGGAACAGTCGATAGGGACTGCTGATCCGCAGGCCCACTTCCGCCGATTGCGCTTTTGGGTGGATTGCTCCATTCTTCTTAATCTTTTAAAAATGAGCACCAGCAAGCCGCGCGCGGATTTTCAGGCAATTTTGCGTGATATGCCCCACAAGCCGGGCGTGTATGTGATGCGCGACCGGCTGGACCATGTGATCTACGTCGGGAAGGCACGGGATTTGCGGAAGCGAGTGGGCAGCTATTTCATGCCATCGCGGAAATTCTCTGCAGACCTGAAAACGCGGGCACTGATCGATAGCGCGTGGAATCTCGAATACCACATCGTGCGTAGTGACGCGGAGGCGGTTCTTTTTGAGGGAAAACTCATCAAGGAGTTTCGGCCGAAATACAACATCAGCTTCAAGGATGACAAACGCTTCCTCCTCGTTCGGGTGAACATCTCCGAGCCGATGCCTCGTTTCACGCTAACGCGCCTGAGGAGGGAGGACGGCGCTCGCTACTTCGGGCCTTTTGCCCACGCCCCGGCACTGCGCGCGACCTTGGAGGCGATGAAAAAGAAATTCGGGCTGCGCTCATGTCGCCCGTTCGAGCCGGATGAAAACGACTACAAGCACTGCCTCGACCATGTGATCAAAAATTGCAGTGCCCCCTGCATTGGCAAAATATCACGGGAAGAATACCTGCAGAGGGTAAAGGACGCATGCGATTTCCTCGTAGGCCAGAGCAGTGACATGATCACGCAAACCGAAACGGCGATGAAGGCTGCCGCCGAAAAAATGGACTTTGAAAAGGCAGCACAGCTCCGAAATCTGCTCGAGGACTTGAAGACAACGACACGCCCGATGGTGCGTTTCACACGAAAATCCCTTCCCACAACGATCAATCCCGAGGCGGACATCGCCGCGCTTGGAAAGGCGCTGGGACTTGAAAAGAATCCGGAGGTCATGGAGTGCTTCGATATCTCGAACATCTCATCGACGCACATCGTTGCTTCGATGGTGCGTTTCCGGAACGGCGTGCCCGACAAGGCAAACTACCGCACCTATCGAATCAAAGGACTCACAAAACAGGACGATTTTGCCAGCATGGCCGAAGTGGTGCGGAGACGCTACAAGCGCATTCTCAGCGAGGCCACCACCGTGTTGCCCGACCTTATCATTGTTGATGGTGGCCGTGGGCAGCTTTCCAGTGCATGCGAAGAACTCAAGCGTCTTAAGCTCTCCCACATACCGATCATTGGTCTCGCAAAAGAATTTGAGGAAATACACCGCCCGGGCCACCCATTGCCCATGAGCCTTCCCGAAGATAGCGGTGCGCTGAGGCTTCTTCAGCGCATCCGCGACGAAGCCCACCGCACTGCCAATGGCTATCACAGCCTTTTGCTCAAGAAGCGCGTGAGGGAGAGCCTGCTCGACTCCATTACAGGATTGGGGGCCATGCGCAAACAAGCATTGCTGGAGAAATTTGGGTCGGTGCAGCGAATCAAATCCGCGCCTCCTTCAAAATTGGCTGAAGTTCCGGGTATAAGCATCGCCCTGGCAGAACGAATCCAACGCGAACTCCAAGCCTAGCCACATACCATGCAACTCGACTTCGATCTCAAGGGGACACCGAAAAAAGCCAAGAACCAGCCAGCTCAAACCAAAGCGCTCGTTGCCGAGGAACCGAAAGTTTTCACCGTCACCGCGCTCACGCGCAAGATCCGCCTGGTCCTGGAGGGAAGCCTTGGCGACATCTGGGTGGAGGGGGAGATCTCCAACCTTCGCCGCCAGAGCTCAGGCCATCTCTACTTCACACTCAAGGACAATACCTCGCAGCTCGCATGTGTGATGTTTGCAGGACAGACCGCCCAGCTGCACGGGATGAAATTTGCCGATGGGGTGCAGGTGCAGGTGTTTGGCCAGCTGACCGTCTATGAACCGCGAGGCAACTACCAACTCATCGTGCGTCGTGTGCAGGCTCGAGGCGTTGGCGCTTTGCAGGCTAAATTCGAGGAACTCAAGACCCGCCTCCAGGCCGAGGGGCTTTTCAGCTCCGAAAGGAAGCGTCCACTTCCGCGCTATCCCCGCCGGATAGCCGTGGTGACATCGCCTACCGGTGCCGCTATTCGGGATTTCCTGCATGTTCTTCATCGCCGCCAGCGCGGCATTGCCGTGCTTATTTATCCGGTGCGAGTGCAGGGCAATGGCGCTGCGTCCGAAATATCGGATGCCATTCGCTCCCTTGGCAATCCCGCTGTGCTCGGAATCGATCCCCCGGATGTCATCGTTGTTACCCGAGGAGGCGGCAGCCTTGAGGATTTGTGGGAATTCAACGAGGAGTCGGTGGCCCGGGCTATTGCTGACAGTCCAATTCCAGTGGTCAGCGCCGTTGGACATGAAATCGATTTTACCATCTCGGACTTTGCTGCCGATTTTCGCGCCCCAACGCCCAGCGCCGCTGCCGAAGTCCTTTCTGCCGATTCCACAGAACTTCTCGAGCGCCTTTCCCATCTTGGAGCAAGGCTTAAGCGCCCGGTTCATTCCCGACTGGAATCGATGAAAACCCAACTGCGCCATTTCGAACGCACCGCCCTTTTTCTTGAGCCCCGCAGACTGCTTCGAGAATACCGGCAAACCTTGGACCGCCAACTCGATGATCTCAACGCAGGTGCCGCGACTGCGCTGCAATCCCGTCAAATCGAGTTGGAGCGATTTGCCAACTCCATCGCCTTGCGAAGTCCAGCCCGCCGGATTCGTGAAATAATGCTCGAACTTTCCACCTGGCAAGAGGCCATGCAAAAGCACTTGGGAATCCGCCACCGAGAATTGGCCACAACGCTGGATCGGCACTCGGCCTTGCTGAACGCCTTGAATCCCACCGCTGCCCTCCAGCGTGGCTACACAATCACCCTCGATGCAGACGGAAAAATCCTTCGCAGTGCTGCCGATGCAGTGGAGGCAACCGCATTGATCACCAAATTCCACGATGGATCGGTCAAATCAAAGCCCCTAACTCATTAAAAACGTCTATTTCGGCGGCTTGATTCCAACCCATTTTTTGCAACGATCGCGCTTTTACCTGTGACACCATCCAGAAATAGACCGGTTCGCGTTCTCATCCTTACCGCCAGCATGGGCGAAGGCCACAACACGGCTGCCCGAAACATCAAAAACGCGCTCATCTCACTTGCCGGTTCCGATGTCGAAGTGCTTACCGTTGATCCCTACACACTCAGCAATCCGGTAGTGAACCGCATGATCCAGCTCGGATACATGAAGGCGATCAATGACTACCCCCGTTTGTGGAAAATCATTTTTGCAATGCTGAGCAATCCCCGCGCGATGGAAGCAATGGCTCCCCTGCTTGCCCAGCTCGTCAGCTCGGTGCGCGGCATTATAAAAGAATTCCAGCCCGACATCATCGCCTCGACCTACCCGGTCTTTGGCTACGTGATGGAGAAAATCAAAAAAAACGAGTCCTCGATTGACACCCCTTTTTACATGGTGATTACGGATTCCACGATGATCAATCCCACGTGGTATCGCTACCCGTGCGACGGATCGATCGTGGCAGACGATCCGACTGCTGACGTGTTGAAGCGTGACGGTGTGCATCCAAATAAAATTCACACTCTTGGATTTCCGGTTGGTCTGGAATACGACGAATTTTTACCCGCACCGCCGCCACATGATGACAACTGGCGCGTGCTTTTCTTTCCTGGTGGTCCCCACGACCGCACTATTGAAACCCTTCGCCAACTCGGCGGGGTTGAGAACATCCACGTGAGTGTGATCACCGGTCGCCGGAAGGATGCCCACGATGCCATCGCCCGGGCGGGCCTCCCTTTCAAAGGAACTCTCACGGGATGGACAGACAAAATGCCGGAACTCATGGGCACACACCACATCTTTGTGGGCAAGGCCGGAGGGGCAACAGTGCAGGAGGCCATTGCCGCACAAATTCCTTTTGTGGTGAATCACATCGTCCCCGGCCAGGAGGAGGGCAACATCGCCCTCATCCAACAAACGGCCATCGGCGCACTGGCCTCGGGACGCCCCGAGCATGTCGTCCATATCCTGAAAGGAGCCATCTCAAACGAAGGTGCCCTTTGGCGAGCGTGGCGCAGGAATCTTTTGAAAATGCAGAAGCCATCGGCTTCAAAAACAATCGCCGGCTTTCTCCTCGAGCAAAGAATGCGTCGAAGCTGAAGCACTACCACGTGCTTCCCCGTGGGATCAGGACATTATTTTAATGTAAGCCTTCTTGCGGAGAGTATCCAACCAGCGCTGCTGGGCTTTCATGCGTTCCTGTTGCATAAGGTTGCGCTCGATTTCCTCACGGACTTCCGTGATTGGCTTGACCGTCGCATTTTTACGGGCTTCGACGTAGAGGATGTAATAGGAGTTGCCAAGCGAGAGAACCTGGCTCACCTCTCCCGCCTTTAGAGAGAAGGCGACTTTAGTCAGTTCCTCGTTGAGTGTATTCCGCTCGATCCAGCCCCAATCGCCACCGATATCGCTGGTCTCGGAGTCTTCGGAATACATCTGCGCCATGCGGTCGAATTCCGCACCCGATACCAGTTTCTGGCGAATCTCCTGGGCCGTCTGCTTTTTGTTGCCGCCCCCCACGTCGTCAGAGTTGCTGTCGCGCAGCACGATCATACGGAGCTTCACTTGTTCCGGCAGCGTGTAGACGGCTTTGTTCTTATCGTAAAAGGCCTGAACCTGCTTTGGTGAAATAACAAAATTATCGGTGATCTTTGCCTGGCGCATTGCCTGCACGATGATCTTCTCCTTCTCGATCTCCTTGAAGCGGGTGAGCGTGTAGCCTTGTGCTTGGAGGGTGCGGATGAATGCCGGACGATCGCCACCAAATTCCTGGCGGATGATTGACTGCACACGATCATCCACGACGTAATCGGGAATGTTCGCACCTTTCTCCTGCATTTGGCGGAACTCTTGGATGATGAGCTGGCGATCCACGAGATCCTTGAGTGCGGCAAGGCGCATTTCCTTGATTTTGTCGGCAAGGTCGGGGCCGTTGTAAGCCTCTCTCAGCGCCCGTTCACGTGCACCGATCAATTCGCGCACTTGAGAGATGGTGATGACATCGTTGTTAACAATCGCCGCGACTCCATCGATCACCTCCGCCTGTTGAGCAATTGCCGGAGAAAAGGAAACCGCTGCGAAAAAAAAGGCTGCAAAAACTCGTTTCAAAACATTCATCGGCTTTGCATTTTTTCGAGGAAACTCAACACGTCGCGGAGCCTAGAATCGGGGTCGGAAGCCGTCAAGCGGGGAAACCTGCCGCCAATAAGTATGTAGGAAGGTCCGCGAGATAACATGAGTTTCCCATCACGAACCTCGACGGCACGGACCCTGCGCCGCGAAGCCTCGATCCGGATCGCGGCACAGATGAGAGCGTTTTCAACGGCCGGAGGCAGTTGCCCGAAACGATCACGCCATACCGAGCGGATAGCGTCCAACTCCTCACGGGTGCCAACCTCGGCAAGTCGTCGGTAGGCCTCGATGCGGACTTTCGGTTCCGAGATGTAGGCTTGTGGAAGAAATGACGGCGCCTTGTTTTCCGACTCAAGAAAAGCGCCTTCTTCAGTAACGACAAAATCAAACCTGACCCCCACGGTGGAGCCGAAGGATTTCAGTCCCTTTACGGAATCCACAGCACGTTTGAGCATTTTGCAGTAGAGGTCGAAACCGACGGCTATGATGTGGCCACTTTGCTCGGTGCCGAGAAGGTTGCCAGCCCCGCGAATTTCAAGATCGCGCATGGCGATTTTAAATCCCGAGCCCAGCTCCGAGTATTGCTTGATGGCGGAGACCCTCTTGCGGGCGGCTCCGACTGCCATCAGCTCGCGAGGGAGGAGCAGGTAGGCATGGGCTTTTGTGCCCGAACGACCGACGCGACCCCGGAGTTGGTAGAGGTCGGCAAGACCGAACCGATCTGCGCGATCAATAATGATAGTGTTGGCATTTGGAATATCCAAGCCGCTCTCGATGATCGTTGTGGATACAAGCACATCGGCCTCACCCGCCACGAAGCTCCGCATGACGACCTCGAGTTCGCCCTCCTCCATTTGCCCGTGACCGACAATAACACGCGCCCCGTCGCAAAGTTCGCGGATGCGTGCGGCAACGCGTTCGATGGATTGCACCCGGTTGTGCAGAAAATAAACCTGCCCTCCGCGGGAAAGTTCGCGATTGATCGCGTCCCGTATGAGTCGCTCGTCATAAGCACACACGAGCGTCTCCACCGGCTGGCGGTTTGTGGGCGGTGTCTCGATCACAGACATGTCGCGCGCTCCCATGAGCGAGAGGTAGAGCGTTCGAGGAATCGGCGTGGCGGAGAGGGTGAGAACATCGACAAGGCGGAATTTTTCCTTCAACGCATCCTTGTGCTTCACACCGAATCGCTGTTCCTCATCGACGACGACAAGACCGAGGTTTTTGAATTCAACGTCGGATGAGATCACCCGGTGCGTGCCGACAACCACATCCACCCCGCCATCGGCGAGAGCCTTGATCACACGCTTTTGCTCCGCAGCGGTGCGGTAGCGGCTGAGAAGCTCGATGGTGATCGGATATTCACTCATCCTCTCGCGGAAATTTTGCCAGTGCTGCTGGGCAAGGACAGTCGTGGGAGCGATCACAGCCGCCTGCTTGCCGCCGGTCACAGCCTTGAAGACAGCTCGAATGGCCACCTCGGTTTTACCAAAGCCCACATCGCCGCAAATGAGACGATCCATCGCCTGCGAAGACTCCATGTCGGCCTTGGTTTCCCGGATGGCCCTCAACTGGTCGGGGGTTTCTGTGAAAAGAAAAGATCGTTCAAACTCCTGCTGCCAGTGGGAATCGGGAGCGAATGCATGGCCTTGAGCGGTCTCGCGCTCCGCCTGCACTTGGAGCATGCGCACCGCATATTCATAGATGCCGCGTGTGGCCTTTTCCTTTGCCTTTTTCCAGCGCGTGCCCCCGAGTTCGGAGAGGTCCGGATATTTTTTACCTAGCCCGACATAGCGGGCCACTTGCCAGGCTTGGTCGAGCGGAACATAGAGTTTCGCCTCGTGGGCAAACTCCAGCACCAGCACATCGCCGGTTCCATCGGGTGATTTTTCAAGCCCCTCATAGCGACCTACTCCATGATCGAGATGGACCACCAGATCGCCCTCCTCGAAATCGGAGAAATCCATCGCAGCACGCCCACTTCGCACACGCTCACGACGCAAAGCAGCCCGATGGGCGCGTTGGCTGGCCGATCGTCCCAGCACCTCGGACTCCGCCAACAGGGCGATCTTCGCATGCGGGCATACAAAGCCGCGAGTGGCGCGAGTGGTTAGAAAAACCACGTCGGCCGTGTCGAAGTCGAAATCCGATGCCAGCTCGCGAAAGCGCTCCCCTTCTCCTTCGTTCACCGAGGTAAATGCGAGCACCCATCGATCGGCGGCCCAGCTGTGGAGCTGATTGAAAAAACGATCCCTCTTGGCCTCGTTGAGCACCAGATCTCCCGCGCCAAGGTCGCCGAATGGCGGTTGATAAAATGCAACGACACTGGCGGTGTCCTCTCCTCCCGATCCGATGCCTATGCCATCAAACTGCTCTTCGGGCTCGATGGTAAGAACCTTGTCGGTTTTGCGGCGATAGTCGCGCAGGGCTCCCGATGCATCGCCTGCTTTTCCGGTGAAAATTTCCACTCTTGGGACTTCACCGACCGAGCACTGTGAATCGAGATCGAATTCCCGTATGGATTCGATCTGTAGGTCGAACCACTCCAGCCTTGCCGGCCTCGCATGTTGCAGGGAAAAGACATCCAAAATGCCACCCCGCCGCGCAAACTGTCCGCGTGCCGTGATCGTAGGCGAAGAGTCGTAGCCGGAGGCCTCAAGACGACGCTCAAGCTCCTCGATAGCGATTTCATCACCGCGACCCAGCGAAATTATATCGCCCTTGAGGGACTTCATCGCTGGCACGGGGGAATCCCACTGCGCCGCATGAATCACGATGACCTCGCCTTCATCCGATGCGGCCAATTGATGCAGCAACTCAAGCCGCTCGGACTCCGTCTCGGCATCGGGCAGTGCGTCCTCGGTTGGAATCTCAAGGTCGGGAAACAAGCGAACCCGCGGACACCATGCCGCCAATTCGACGGCGAACTCCTCCTGGGTCTTGATGCTGGGGCAGACGACCCACACGCGACCGGGGATTTTACGCAACAGCAAGGCCGCAAGAAACGGCTGTGCACACTCGGCAACCTCTGGAATGAGCTTCCCCGTTTTCGCCGCCAGGGCACCCTTCAAGGCAGGAGACGCCTCCGCCAGTTTTAAAAAATCCTCAACTGGAGAAAACTTCATGAAAGTATTGTTGCTGGATTGACTCCGTTTCGATTTTGAGTGCCCGGCCATCAAGCTCCGCAATCGATCGAATCCCGACGCGGCTATTTGTAAGAAAGGCCGCCGCGCAAAGCCCGGCAGATGTGGCCTCCAGAATTTCCTCACGGGCTCCAAGTCTCCCCATCACCCAGCTACGAACCGCGCCATCACGCGCTCCGGCAGCAAGGGCAGGAGTGACCCACGATCCATCGATCAGCAAAAACACATTGGCCATGGCGGCCCCTACCAGCATTCCGGCGGCATTGAAAACCAAGGCGTCGTCGCAATCCGCCCTGCGTGCCATCGCAAGCACATCGACATTCTGCCAATAATTTCCCGACTTCCACCCACCAGGACGCGGAGTGTAGGGCGCGGCACAAGTCATCACGCGCAACGGCGCCAGCCTCCACCCCACCTCCGCTTCATCAAAAAGAACGTAGATATTTCCGGCAAAGGGAGCGCATGACTCCCCTTCCCCGGCGGTGAAATAAAAGCGCAAGAGCCCAGTTCCTAGTCCCGAAAAATCAAAATCCGGCAACGCGGGCAGCACGCCACCACAGTCGGATGCCGCATGAGCCAAGCGCTCCAAATGGGCTTGCAGGAGGAGCGGTCGCCCATCCACCACCGCCGCTGTTTCAAACACGCTCATCCCGTAACGAAACCCACGATCCGCAAGCGGCAGCGAAGCACAATCAATCCAAGCCCCTTCAAATAATTTCCAAGTTTTCATAGCCGGTGAATTTGCGCTGGATTGCTCATGAAACGATTTCCCGAATGCTCATTAAATGGCGAGCTTCGGGACGGTTGCCTCAAGCAACTATTCGTCGTCGACGGATAGAGCGTTGTTGCGGTCAAGACGCTTGCGGAGAGTGGCGCGTGTGATACCGAGGAGCTTCGCGGCCCGAACCTGATTGTCGCCGGTCTTTTGCATGGCGCGGAGGGTGAATTCCCGCTCGATCCATGGCAGGAGGGGCAGCGTGGAATCCTCGGCTGCAGCTTGGAAAAGGACTTCGATCGCACGCTCCTTGGGCATGTCGCTGGCCAGCTGCGCCTCATCTGCTTTGCCGGCTTCCGGGGCAGCAGCACCAAGGGGAATATCCTTTGGCAGAAGCATGTCGGCGGTGGAGAGCACGCAAGCGCGTTGGAGGGTGTTTTCAAGCTCACGCACATTGCCGGGCCATGGGTAGGACTCGAGGACGCGCAGCGCGTCGGAGGAGAGCTTGAGCGGCGGGGTGTGCTTCTGGTTTGCAAAGCGTTGGAGGAAATATTCCGCAAGCAACTTGATATCCTCAACACGCTGGCGAAGGGGCGGAATCTGGATGCGAACGACGTTCAGACGGTAAAAGAGATCCTCTCGGAAAGTGCGCTTCGCAACCTCCTCCTCGAGATTTTTGTTCGTTGCACAAACGATCCGGACATCGGTGTGAAGCGTTTCATTCCCACCAACGCGGGAAAATTCGCCCTCCTGTAGCACGCGCAGGATTTTGCTCTGCACCTGGAGTGGCATTTCACCTATTTCATCGAGGAATAGAGTGCCCTTATTGCATTGCTCAAAGCGCCCGATGCGCTGGTTGGCAGCACCGGTGAAGGCCCCCTTCTCATGACCGAAAAGCTCGCTCTCGAGCAGATTGTCGGGGATGGCAGCGCAGTTGATTGCCAGGAAGCTTTTATTGCTGCGGGCGCTGTAATTATGGATCGCGCAGGCAACGAGTTCTTTTCCGGATCCGCTTTCACCAGTGATCATCACCGCCGCATCGCTGCCGGCCACGCGACCGATCATTTTAAAAACCTGCTGCATGGCCTCGGATCGCCCGACAATTTCATCCCGGTGCTGCTCAACGGTGAGCTGGGGCTTGAACGCATTTGCCAATTTGAGGTCCATGGCGGCTTGGAGCGCGGCGTCGACCACGACCTTGAGATTAAAGGTGAGCTGCTCTTTGCGCACGAAGTCAAAGGCCCCCATTTTCATGGCCTCGATGACGGATTGGGTGGTGCCAAAAGCGCTCATCAGAACGACCATGGCATTCGGAGAGTGTTTTCGGATTTTGACGAGCAGGTCCATCCCACTGAGGGGATGGAGATTCATCTCGGCCAGCACCAGTTCTGGTTCCTCGAGGCAGAATGTCTTGTAACCCGCGTCGGAAGACTCCTCGGTGATCACCTTTGTGCCAGTGCTCCGAAGCTGGTTGCGCGCCCACTCAAGAAAGTCTGTATCCCTATCGACCAATAAAACTGTTTGCTGCTTTGCCATGAACCTGTTTTGCGGGCATTCAACACGAGGCCAGTCGCTCACGAAAGCGATTTTTGGAATCCGATTCTTGCCAGCTAACTTCCACCTGCTTTTTTAGTGCCTGCCATGTGTTCCTGGAGAATCATATTTGCCATGCTGGCGCTCATCAGCGCCTCACACACAAGCATGGGCAACCTGCTCAACAAACTCGATGCGAGTCAACGCGAGCGGGTGCTCGCTGGACAACAGGTGATGCTGCAAGAGGAGGTGGAGGGAAAGCCATGGCCGCGGGTGCGCATTTTCAAGCGGGTAAATGCCACACCGGAGGAGGTCGCGGCGGTTTTTTTCGATTACGACAACGCAAAAACCTACGTTCCAGATGTTCTGCACTCAAAAATTTCCAAAAACGTGTCCCCCTCTGTGCAGGAGGTCGACTACGAAGTGGACGTGCCAATACTTGCAGATGAGGCCTACACCGTTCGCAACGAGATAAAGGCCATCGATGGCAACAGTTACAATATCTCATGGACCCTCCTTCGCGCCCTGCAGACGAAGGGAGCCGATGGCAGTCTCCAGATCGAACCATATGGGAAGGGCGAGTCGATCATCTGCTACACCAATCTCGTGACGCCCAGCTCGGGTATGGCCAAAGTGCTTAAAAAACTAGCGATTCTAAAAATGCAAAAAACCGTCACTGCGATATCGGAAAAAGTCGAAACGCAAAAAAAACACCACCTCCAAGCTCTCGATCGCCAAGTCGAGAAACTTCGCAACGCGGTCTCCAACAAGTCGACTTTGAGACCAACCTCCGAACCCAATCCGGCCAATCGCTAATGCGAACCTCCAAGCGCGCCTCGCTAGGCATTATTTTTCTCACAATCTTTATCAACATGGTGGGATTCGGCGTGGTGATTCCCGTCCTGCCTTTCTACGCCGAACGTTTCGGTGCGACGCCACTCCAGATCGGGTGGCTCTTCGGGATTTTCTCGCTGATTCAATTTATTTTCTCACCGTTGCTAGGCATGCTCTCCGACAGGTTTGGCCGCAGACCCGTGCTGATGATCAGCGCGCTTGGCACGGCAGCCGGATTTATCATCATGGGAGCCGGGCAGACACTCACCATGCTCTTCGTGGGCCGGATTATCGACGGATTATCCGGGGGCAGCATCGGAACCGCACAGGCCTACATGGCGGACATCACCGCACCGGAAGAACGCTCCCGAGCGATGGGATTGATCGGAGCGGCATTTGGGCTGGGCTTTGTTTTCGGGCCGGCACTGGGAGGCGCAACAGCGGCATACTTTGGGCATTCCGCTCCGATGTTTCTGGCAGGCGGCATGGCGCTCGTTAATGCTTTCCTGATCTACTTTCTTCTTCCCGAATCGCTGCCAAAGGACAAGCGCAGCGCACAGCTGAAAGAGCCCCTTTTGCCCAATATCCTCAAGCATGTTCAACGGGCTCCTTATTTCACCGTGGTGGCGACCTATTTCATACTGATCACCGGGTTCTCGATCATGACTGCGATTTTTGCCCTCTTTGTGGCACATCAGCACCGTTTTGATGAAAAGGCGACAGGCTATCTCTTTGCCATGCTCGGCATCATCGGCGTGATTATCCAAGGCGGCTTGATCGGGCGGCTTGTGAAACGTTTTGGCGAAGCCAGTCTGGCGGCTGCGGGGGCGATCATTCTTGCAGGCAGCCTTTTTGCGATGCCTTTTACCACCACTATGCTGCCGTTGTTGCTCGCGTGCGCGGGTATCGCAATTGGAAACAGCCTGCTCAGCCCAACGCTTTCTGGCATCGCCTCCCGCAGTGTTGATGCCGAATGGCAGGGACGGGCATTGGGAATTCTGCAATCCGCCGGCAGTCTTGCCCGGTGGATAGGTCCCGTGATGGGAGGCTGGCTCCTGCATTTCGATTTGCACAAAAGTGCGGGCGATTACGCGCGAACCCCTTTCTGGGTCGCCGCGGGGCTTCTCGTAGTGACTTTTTTCCTCTGCCTGCGCCTCGCTTGGACCAAGCGAGACACCTGAGACCTCGACTTCCTGCTCTTTCCATGTCCCCTGTCGGCATCTTCCTCTTTGTTCTGTTGCTTGCTGTTTTCCCGGCAAGAGCGGATTGGCACACCACTTCTTCAAAAATACTTGGCAGCCCCCAACCCGGCATCAGCGTCGTCGAAAGCCAGTGCTCGAATAGTGATCAGGGCGAGCAGGTGGCACGCGTCGTCTCGGTTTCCTTCGATGAACGCAAGCACACCCTGCGCGTGATCGACAGTCCCAGCCCCGGTGAAGCCTCTCTCGCCTCGGTCATGAAAGACGGAGGGTTTGTAGCGGGAGTAAATGGCGGATATTTTCACCAAGACCTCCGCCCGGTGGGCCTCGTGATTGCGGATGGAAAAATGCTTCACCCTTTTGAACGCGCGAAGCTATTGAGTGGCTTTGTCGCCGTGAGCAAAAAAGGGGAAATCTCGATCCAGCGCTCCGGCAAGTTCAATACCAAGACCACCTATCAACAAGCGCTCCAATGCGGGCCCATGTTGATCGAAAACGCTGCGCCTGTCCTCGGCTTGGAATCAAAGCGTCTCGCCCGTCGCACGGCCATTGCCACCGGCCCGTCGGGTCGGAGGGCACTGATTTATATTTCCTCCGTAACCCTTTCCGATGCGGCACGAATTCTTGCGCTACCCGGCATCTTCGGGGACTGGAAGCCAGAAACAGCACTCAATCTCGACGGAGGCACTTCCAGCGGACTCTGGGCTGCCGACATCGTGTCACTCCCCGAAATTAAGCTAGTGAGGAATTTCATCGGTGTTGTTCCTAAATAGCAAAGAGGCGACCTGCGCGAGCTTCCCCTCCTCTTCAAATCGAATCAACAGAGCGCATTTTGTTTTTGACACAATTTCGCCAGCCGCTAGTTTTCACGTCCCGTTTGGAAACGGGAGATGACGCCCACCGCCATGCAACCATGTGTAGCGGTATGCGTTCTCACCTTACTCCAACGGGAGACATAAACGCAGGTCGATGTGCGAACATCGCGGCCCAGTCCGCCAGATGCCCATGTAGCTCAGTCGGTAGAGCACGTCCTTGGTAAGGACGAGGTCACCGGTTCAATCCCGGTCATGGGCTCCACCTTTGCCTCGACCCGCAACAACAAACCAAAAAACACCCAAAGATGGCTAAAGAACAGTTCCAGCGCACTAAACCGCACGTCAACATCGGCACGATCGGCCACGTTGACCACGGTAAAACCACACTCACTGCCGCGATCACGACCGTGCTCGCCAAATCCGGCAAGGCTCAGGCCAGAAAATACGACGAAATCGACGCAGCTCCTGAAGAAAAAGAGCGCGGTATCACGATTAACACCGCTCACGTCGAATACGAGACCGACAACCGCCACTACGCACACGTTGACTGCCCCGGCCACGCCGACTACGTCAAAAACATGATCACCGGTGCCGCCCAGATGGACGGTGCAATCCTGGTGGTGAGCGCCGCAGACGGCCCAATGCCACAGACTCGTGAGCACATTCTCCTAGCCCGCCAGGTCGGCGTTCCTTCGATCGTTGTTTTCATGAACAAGGTCGACATGGTGGACGACAAAGACCTCCTTGAACTCGTCGAAATGGAAGTCCGCGAACTCCTCAGTAAATATGAGTTCCCCGGCGACACCATTCCTATCATCAAGGGCAGTGCCCTCAAAGCTCTCGAAGGCGACGCCACTTACGAGCAGGAAATCCTCAACCTCATGGCCGCCGTGGATGAATACATCCCACAGCCTGAGCGTCCGAAGGATCAGCCCTTCCTCATGCCTGTTGAAGACGTGTTCAACATCGAAGGTCGCGGCACCGTGGCTACCGGCCGTGTCGAACGCGGCATCCTCAAGAAAATGGAGGAAGTCGAAATCGTCGGTCTTCGTGACACCAAAAAAACCACCGTCACCGACATCGAAATGTTCCGCAAGCTCCTCGACAGCGCCGAAGCCGGCGACAACGTCGGCGTGCTCCTGCGCGGCACCAAAAAAGAAGAAATCGAGCGCGGCCAAGTCATTGCCAAGCCAGGCTCAATCAAGCCACACACCAAGTTCAAAGCCGAAGTCTACGTCCTCTCCAAGGATGAAGGCGGCCGTCACACCCCATTCTTCACAAACTACCGCCCGCAATTCTATTTCCGCACGACCGACGTGACCGGAACAGTGAAATTGCCAGAAGGTGTGGAAATGGTGATGCCTGGTGATAACGTATCTGTGGAAGTCGAGCTCATCACTCCGATCGCCATGGAAAAGACCATCCGTTTTGCTATCCGTGAGGGTGGCCGCACCGTGGGTGCCGGACGTGTCGCCGAAATCATCGCCTAAGCGCCAGCCACAGGCAGGATTTTAGTATCCAAAGGTCAGTAGCTCAATTGGTAGAGCAACGGTCTCCAAAACCGTCGGTTGGGGGTTCGAGTCCCTCCTGACCTGTGGCGCCTTTTTAAAGAACCAAAAACGATGTTTTCAAAACTCCGCAAGTTTACTTCTGAAGTTCGCGTGGAACTCAGCAAAGCCACTTGGCCATGGGATCCAAATGAAAAAGGATTCCGTCGCTACAAGGAACTCACCGACTCGACCGTGGTGGTTCTCGTGGCAATGATCATCCTTGGCGGTTACATCGCTTTTTTCGATTTTATTCTCATCAACGTGGTGGGTTTTCTCACCCACCCGTAAATCCCACCCAGAACTCACAAAATGGCCATAGCCCCGAAAGACCAGTGGTATGTTGTTCATGTCCTTGCCGGACAGGAGCAGAAAGTTAAGGACAACATCGACCGTCGTATCATCGCCGATGAAATGTCCGATCTCGTTTATGAGGTCCTTATTCCGACCGAGCGGGTGCAGGAAATCAAGCGGGGTAAAAAAACCGAGACCACCCGCAAGTTTTTCCCCGGCTATGTGATCGTGAACATGCACCTTATCGATGAAAACAGCCAACTCATCGACAAGACCTGGTATTTCATCCGTGAAACCGCCGGCGTGCTCGGTTTTGCCGGCACGAAGGATCGCCCGATTCCTATGCGACCAAAAGAGGTCGAGGGACTTCTCGCCCAGATTCGCGACCGCGAAGACACGGTTAAGCCAAAAATCAATTTTGAAGTCGGCGACAAAGTGAAGGTCGCAGACGGTCCGTTCCAAAACCAGAACGGTCTGGTAGAAGAAATCGATCCGGAACGCGGCAAGCTGCGCGTATCTGTCAGCATCTTCGGCCGCGATACTCTGGTAGACCTCGAATACTGGCAGGTCGAAAAGGCTTAAGGCCATGTTCAGCGGGACTTCCCGCCCCAACACTGCGCAAGGCAAGGTGGGTCAACGCTCCCATTACACGTTGTTTGCTTTGTCATGAAGCAAACGCCTCCCAACCAGACGAGGGTTTTTATAACCGGAAGGTCTGTGATCGCGGCGGGCGTGAATTCCATCGATGACGTCTGGAATGCCCTCCTCTGCGACGAGTGTCTTGCCGCTCCTTCCCCATCCAACGAATCGTTACAAAACAAGGCCGCGCTCGAAGGCTCCGATTCATTTATCCTGGCCCGCCACCAATTGCTTGCCCTTGCGGTTACCGAACAAGCGTGGCGCGAAGCCGGTCTGTCGGATCTCCGGAATCGCCTTCGAGGGGAAGGATCGAAGCATCGCAACCCACGAATAGGCTGTGTGAGCGGCAGTTCGGCGGGTGGCCTCGCGGCGATGGAATCCGAAAAGCGGCACGGCGGGTCATGCAAACTCTCGCCTTATGCAATGAGCCGCTGGCGCGGAAATTCACTTGCTGCAGCGGTGACATTGCGGTTTGGGCTTGGTGCCTGCGATTTTTCTATCAATGCAGCCTCCGGAACGGGGGCGCAACTTGCCTTCCTCGCCGGCTCACTCATCCGATGGGGTTTGGCCGATGCCATTGTCGCGGTAGCGGCGGACCCTGAACTAACGCCATGCCTTTTGGAGGCAATGATGAGCACCCGCAGTGTTGCAAAAGGCAAGGATTCGAGACCTCTCAACGCACAGCGTGGCGGCATGAAGCCCTCCGAGGGCGCCGCCTGTGTGATTTTCGAGTCGGAGGAACATGTCACCGCGCGAGGAGGCGAGCCCATTGCCGAGTGGCTCTGCGGTGCAACCGCAAACGAATCCCATCATTTTCTTGCGCCAGATGAGGAGGCTGCCGTTCTCGAAGAACTTCTCCGCACCTGCTTGGGAAATGATCATTTGGCAGGAAAAAAAGCGGACTGGATTTCACTGCACGCCACGGGAACTCCGCGATTCGATGCAGTCGAGATCGCTTGCATCAAGCGTGTCTTTGCATCGGGTCTGCCATGGCTGAGTGCCATGAAACGAACCACCGGGCATGCGCTCGGCGCCTCGGGCTTGATCGAGGCAGCTATGCTTGCCGAGGGCCTTCACAAGGAAGCACTACCCTCTTGGCCCATGAACACAGACCCTGCTCTCGAATTATACTCGCTAAAGCCCCAACCACCTCCCCTCCCCCAACTGGCCCTGCAAATTGGACAAGGCATGGGCGGCGTGGTTGTCGTCAATGCCTACGGGGCGATAAAGAACTAAACGCGCCCACTAACGGCACTTGGCAGCAGCAATAAATGCAGAGACCAATTCGGGGTCTTTCCTGCCGGGAGCACACTCGACCCCACCGGCAACATCCACTGCGATTGGGGCAACCATTTGTATGGCTTCTCCGACATTGTTGGGCTTGAGACCTCCCGCCAATATGAAGTTGCGGGAGGGATGCTCGGCGACAAAATCACGGATCTTTGCCCAATCAGCCACCTCCCCAGTGCCTCCATAAGCCGAGGGCGACCACGCATCGAGCAGGATGTGTGGTGTAGAATAAACCAAAGACTCACGCATCACATCGACATCACGGACTCGAACAGCCTTGATCCATTCGCTGCCCCCCGAGGCTCCACATTCCTCCGGCGTCTCGTCGCCGTGAAATTGGATCATTTCAAAACAACCCGATTCACGCAGTTCCTTCAATAAAGACCGCGTTGGATTTACCACCACTGCAACACGATCCACAGATCCAGCTAGACCTCGAATCCAATCAAAATCGGCGGGCGAAATGCACCTGACAGACCCGGAGTAGAAGTTGAAGCCCAAGGCATCAGCCCCTGCGACGATACAAAGACGGGCGTCCTCCAGGGTTGTGATCCCGCAGATTTTTACACGCACCTCGCCGGGCTCAAACAACCTCATTCAACCACGCGTGCGTCTGCTTTTTTGATCGAAGGATGGTGCGTGATGGCGTGGATCTTTCCGTCGCTGGAGCGGAAAAATGAACTTAGCAACCAACTCACGATGCTGATGATAATGGCTCCGAAAAACGCACTCCAAAAACCATCAACCGAGAAGGATGGGATCATTGTCGATACAAGCATCAGTAATAAGGCATTTACGACCAAAATAAACAATCCCATGGTAACAACAATGAATGGAATGCTTAAAAGCAGGAGGACCGGACGGACAAATGCGTTGATGATCCCCAGGAGCAATGAGGCTCCCAGCAAAGCCCCGGCACTCGCACAGGAGATTCCTGGTATGATTTTTTCAGCGGCAAAAACAGCCACCGTTGTTACTCCCCAGCGGATAAGAAATGCAGTCACGCTCACAGAATTGCCGAGGCGTGCTTTTTTTTGAAGAATTATTTTGCAAATTGCGGAAATGCTTACCAAGAATTGACTTCATGAATGCAAAAACCGCTAAAAAACCAGCCAAAGCCAAGGCGACCTCCAGCCCGGCGAAAGTGAAAAAGAAGCCTGCCCCACCTGCAAAATCAGCTCCAAAAACCGCGCCTAAAGCAGTGGCGAAGGTTAAGAAAACATCTGCTGCAAAACCAGTGAAGCAGATCACCTCCAAATCCAACGAGGCAAAACCATTTATCAGCAACGACGAGATCGCCACACGCGCCTACTATATCGGTGAACGACGCCAAAGAATGGGTTGGCCGGGTGACCCCTCCAGCGATTGGATCGAGGCTGAAGTCCAACTGGTCGCCGAGGCAAAGCGCAAGAAAAGCTCGTAGCTTTCAAGGCGGTGGATTAAACCTTCCACCCACCGTGCAAGACCTACCGCCCTCCTCCATGACCGTTGACGAGCGCCTCGAGAAATTTCTATCCCGCACACCTCAAATATCTCAAGCGGCTTTTGTCGCTCAGAACGCCAGCATCATGGGCGACGTGCGCCTGGGCCGCGACTCGAGTGTCTTTTACGGGGCTATTCTCCGCGCCGATATCGACTCCATCGTGATCGGAGAGGGTTCGAATGTGCAGGATGGGTGCGTGATTCATCTCGCCGATGACCTCGGCGTAAAGATTGGCAACTATTGCACGATTGGCCACGGTGCGATCATCCATGCCTGCACTATCGGCGATCTCTGCCTTATCGGGATGGGCGCGGTAATCCTAGATGGCGCAGAGATTGGTGCCGAATGCTTGGTAGGCGCTCGCTCGTTGGTGACGCAGCGAACAAAAATCCCCCCCCGTTCGCTTGTGATGGGGTCGCCTGCAAAGGTCGTTCGTGAACTCACTCCTGCTGAATTGACATCCCTGCGCCAGAGTGCCGACAAATACATCGCCGTAGCCCGAGCCCACGCCCGGGCGCCAAGACAGAGCGTCCGATGATTTTTAACGGCAACGTCTCCTTGGCCATCCCCTCCGGCGCTTCCTGATGAATCTTCCCAACAAACTCACCCTGGCCCGCCTCGCTCTCACAGCCGTTTTTGTCGTCTGTTTTTCAATAAAATTCCCAGGCCGATTCAGCGTTGCATTCGCGATCTTTGTAATCGCAGTGCTGACGGATTATCTCGACGGGGTCATCGCCCGGCGGCACCAGCTGATTACGGATTTCGGCAAACTGATGGATCCGCTCGCTGACAAAATCCTCACCGCCTCGGCCTTTATCAGCCTCGCCACGTATCAGGCTATTCCGGAGTGGGCCGTTATCGTCATCATTAGCCGTGAGTTTCTCATTACCGGACTGCGCTCCCTGGCGGCATCCAAGGGCGTGCTAATCCCCGCCGACAATCTGGGAAAACACAAAACCAGCTGGCAGATGGCCACCATCCTTTATTTTCTGCTCCTGCTGGCAATTGGGGAAAATTTTTCTACCACTTGGTTCGATCAGGCCTGGAAGCTTGGAACGCACGTTTTGGTTCCGATTACAGTTGCGCTCTCGATTTGGTCCGGCCTGGCCTATCTTTACAAAAATCGAGGTCTCATCGACGCCGCCTAGCCGAGCACAAGCAAGGGTGCTCCCATGGAAAAAATGGGCGTTGTCTCTTGACCCGACTTGGCGCTGCACTCATAGTGTCAAATCCGGAAGATCGAGGGTCGTTGGGGCGAATCCCGTTCACTTTGGTTTTTCGGAAAGACCGTTTCTATGAATTCCGAACTCATTACAATGCTTGATCTGTTGGAGCGCGAAAAGGGCATCAAACGCGATGTTCTGGTGGATGCCATTTCCACAGCGATCCTTGCAGCATCGAAGAAAAGCTTCACCTCCGGCACACGCGAGCTACGCATCGACATCAATCCCCAAAGCGGCGCGATACGCGCCATGGCCAAACTCATCGCTGTGGAAAAAGTTGAAAATCCGCACGATGAAATTCTCCTTTCAAAAGCCCATGCCATCAAAGCCGATGCGCAACCCGGAGAGGAAGTGGAAGTCGAAGTAACTCCACGCGATTTTGGCCGTATCGCAGCTCAAGCCGCGAGACAGGCGATCAACCAGCGCCTCCGCCAGATCGAGCGCGAGATGATTTATGATGAGTTCAAGGACCGCGCCGGGGAGATTGTCACCGGCACCGTTCGCCGGTTTGAGAAATCCGACGTCATCATCGATCTTGGCAAATTCGAAGGCGTGATGCCCTCCCGCGAGCGTGTGCTCACCGAGGAATACAACATCGGCGACCGCCTGAGAGCCTATGTGGTTGCCGTGGAAAGCGGCAGCCGTGGCCCGGAGATTATCCTATCCCGCAGCCATCCAAATTTTGTCCGCCGTCTTTTTGAACTTGAGGTCAGCGAGATCGCCGATCGCACCGTCGAGTTGAAGGTCATCGCCCGTGAAGCTGGATTCCGCACCAAGGTTGCCGTCCACAGTGGCGATCCGAAAGTCGATCCCGTTGGAGCATGCGTCGGAATGCGAGGCGCCCGCGTGAAAAATATCGTCCGCGAGCTTAACAACGAAAAAGTGGACATCATCCGCTGGGATCCAGATCCATTAAAATTCGTCGCTGCCGCCCTCAAGCCTGCAAATATTCGATCTGTCAGCATGGAAGAGGCGAAGAAGGTGATCCACATCCTGGTTGCCAAAGAGGATCTTTCGATCGCCATCGGTCGTCGCGGGCAGAATGCACGCCTGACCTCGAAGATGTGCGGATGGGACGTCGACATCCAAGAGGACAACCGCAAGGAAGAGGCGATGCAGACGCAAACCGCCGAAGCCGCCCACTCGCTTGCTGGAATCCTCGGTGTCAGTGAGGAAGATGCCCAGAAACTCGCATCCGCTGGCATGAACTCGATTGAAGTCATCCAACTCGCCGGAGCGGAGGACATCGCCGAAGCACTGGGTTCTGACCTCGAAACCGGTCAACGCATTTTGGAAGCCGCCCAAGCAATTCAAAAAACAGCAGTAGCCTGAGAGGTATGAAAACCTCCCCCCGTTCAAAAATTTACTATGGCAGAGAAACTCAAGAAAAAACCAAGCGAAGGGAAGACGACGACCACCAAAAAATCGGTCGGCTCCTCACGCGCGATCAGACCCGCTGCTGAAGCCGCGCCATCTCCTGCCAAGGAAGCCGAGCCAAAAGTTCAAGGCCCCACCGTGGACCTTCTCGAGCCGGTTAAAAAAGTCAAAAAAACCACTTCTTCACGACCACCGCTCAAGCCTTTCATCAAGTCTCTCATTCCCGAGCCCGCACCGGTAGCCGCCGCTCCTGTTGCCGAATCCGCACCGGCAGCGGAGCCAGAAGCAGCCCTTGTGCAAGAGGAGCCGGTAGAAGCTGCTGCCCCGGAGCCCCAGGAAGAAGGGGTAAAATCCGACTCATCCGGAAAAAAGATTCTCCATCTCAAGCCTCCCATTGTTGTTAAGACACTCGCGGAGCACCTTGAATTGAAGCCGTTCCAGCTCATCAAGGACCTGATGTCCCTGCAGATCTTTGCAAATCTGAATCAAACGGTGGAGCCCGACATTGCCGCCAAGGTATGCGAGATGCATGGCTTTGTTTTTGAGCGTGAGCGCAAAGACACCTCCAAAGGCCACCACAAGGTCGAAACAAAAGTCGAAGTTCCGAAAGAACCCGAGGCTCCAAAGGCTGAGGAACTCCAACTGCGTGCGCCAATCATCACCTTCATGGGACATGTGGACCACGGCAAGACATCGCTCCTCGATGCTATTCGGAAAACACGGGTCGCCGCTGGCGAAGCCGGTGGAATCACCCAGCACATAGGTGCCTACAGTGTCGAACGCAACGGCCACAAGATTACATTCCTCGACACCCCCGGCCACGCTGCATTCACAGCAATGCGCGCCCGTGGAGCCAACGTTACGGATATTGCAGTGATCGTGGTGGCTGCGGATGACGGCCTCATGCCCCAGACCCTCGAAGCTATCTCCCACGCCAAGGCGGCCAATGTGAAGATCATGATTGCCATCAACAAGATTGATCTCGCCGGGGCAAATCCCGACCGGGTGAAGCAACAGCTTCAGGAACAGGGCCTCACCCCCGAAGATTGGGGCGGCGAGACCATTTGCATGCCAGTCAGTGCCACCAAGGGCACGGGCATCAATGAACTTTTGGACCTCATGCTCCTTGAGGCGGAAATGCTCGAGCTCAAGGCAAGTTCAGCCCAGGACGCCCGCTGCACCGTGATCGAAGCGCAGGTGGAACAAGGCCGCGGCCCCACTGCCACAGTGATCGTGCGCATGGGAACCCTTCGCGCCGGCGATGTATTCATTTGCGGAAACCACTGGGGTAAAATCAAACAGCTGATCAACGACCTCGGCAAGCCTGTCAAAGAGGCCGGGCCAGCCACTCCGGTGAAAGTTCTGGGCTTTAGCGGCCTGCCAAACGCCGGCGATGAACTTGTCGTGATGGACTCCGAAAAATCAGCCCGCACACTCAGCGAGGAGCGCCTGTCCCAACTCCGCAATACCAAGCTTGCCACACCGCAGCGGACGACATTGGAAAACCTTTTTGCCAATATCGCCTCCGAGTCCAAGCCATGCCTCAAGGCGATTATTAAATGCGACGTTCAAGGCTCGCTGGAAGCGGTTGTTGCTTCGCTCAAGGATATCCCGCAGAAAAAAATCACCCTGGACATCATCCACAACGCGGTCGGCCCGATCTCGGAGTCGGACGTTCTTCTGGCCAGTGCCTCAAATGCGATCATCATCGGCTTCAATACAAAGACCGAAAACACCGCTGCCCAAGCCGCCAAGCGCGAAGGGGTGCAGATCAAGCTTTACAGCATCATCTACGAATTGATCGACCAAGTTCGCGATGCCATGGGCGGCATGCTCGCACCGGAACTCCGCGAATCGATCATCGGCCATGCCGAAGTGAAACAGGTCTTCGACCTCACCAGAGGCAAAGTTGCAGGCTGCATGGTTATCGACGGCCGCATCGCCCGCACCGCCCGCGCCCGTGTGTTGCGCCGCCGCCAACCGATCTATGACGGCGGACTCGCCACCCTCAAACGTTTCACCGACGACGTTAAAGAAGTCCGTGCCGGTCTCGAGTGTGGTATCAAGCTGGGAGATTTCTCGGAATACATGCCCGAGGACATCATCGAGTGCTACACGCTCGAAAAAATCCCGCAGCAACTCTAACCTGTGCGGCCACCGGCCGTCCCAAAAACTGCCTTATGAAAAACCGCCTCGCCAGGGTGTGCGAAGTGATTAAACGCGAGCTAGGCCTTGTGATACCGCGTGAAATCGAATTCCACGATACGCTGGTCACAATCAGTTCCGTTGACATCACGCCGGATTTAAAACAGGCGCATATTTATATCTCCGCCCTTGGCCCCGCAGGCGGCAGGCGTCGCACAATCGAAAACCTCGAGAAACATCGCGTCCATCTTCAGACAGAACTCGCCAAGCGCATGCAGATCAAACACACCCCACACCTCCATTTCCATCTGGACGAGTCGATCGAGCGTGGAACCCGTGTGATCAGCATCATGGACGAGCTTGGTCTCGTGGAAGAACAACAGAATGATGAAACAAACCTTTGATACGATAGCGGCCGCCTTGCGCGATGCCCGCACTGTCGGCGTGGCAAGCCACTTGCGACCCGATGCCGATGCGCTCGGCTCCACCATTGCCTTTGCGCTTTGGCTCAAGGCATGTGGAAAAACCGTCCACGCTTACAACGAGGAGGGAACGACCTCCAAATTCAGCTACCTGCCCTGCAATGAAATGGTAGCTCTGCCGCCAACATCGCCCCAGCAATATGACGTCTTTGTTGCCCTTGATACCTCGGTGAAAAACCGGCTCGGCATAGTATTAAACGCGATTGCGCCCGGGACACCGATCATCAATATCGACCACCATGTGAGCAATGAGAACTACGGCGATGTGAATTACATCGACCCCACCGCACCGGCGACAGGCCAGATACTCGTCGAGTTTTTCCAGCACATCGGCGCGGAAATTTCGCCTGAGATGGCAACAAACCTCTTTGCCGCAATTTCTACCGATACCGGCTCGTTCCAATACGCAGGGACCAACGAGAGGACCTTTGCCGCAGCATCCCACCTCATCTCTCGAGGAGTGGATGTCGCCAGGCTCTCAAGAGCGATTTACGACTCGCAGCCACGGCGGCGTTTCAACCTGTTGCGCCATGCACTCAACACCGCCGAATTCCATTGCGACGACCGTATTGCCACCTTCTCTCTTCCTCTTGATGTTGTGGAGGAACTCCAGGTGCTGCCGGAGGATAACGAAGGCATCATCGACCACCTGCGATCAATTGATGGCGTCGAGGCTGCTGTGTTTTTCGAGGAACTCCCCGGAGGAAAAGTGCGCGTGAGCGCCCGTTCGAAAGACCCGCTTATCGATGTGTGCAAGGTCTGCAAGCAGTTCAAGGGTGGAGGCCATACCATGGCTTCGGGTGCCCGGGTGGATGGGTCCCTCCAGCAAGTGAAACACGACTTTCTTAAGGAATTGGCGAATGAAATCCGGAACAGAAATTGACGGAGTGCTCATTGTAGACAAGGCCCCTGGCATGACATCCCATGATGTCGTTGCCATCACCCGCCGCGCCCTGAACATGAAGAAGGTCGGCCACTGCGGCACACTCGACCCCCTTGCCACAGGCCTGCTGCTCATCACCCTCGGTCGTGGAACAAAAATCCAGGATCTTCTCATGAGCGAGGACAAGGAATACGAGGGAACCCTTCGACTCGGCGAAATGACCGACAGCCAGGATTCCGACGGAGAAATTATTGAGACACGGCCCGTGCCTGATTTTTCAAATGAACAACTCGAAGCCGCCTTCCAAAAATTCCACGGGGATTTTTATCAAACTCCGCCAATGGTGAGCGCGATCAAGAAAGATGGCGTTCCCCTTTACAAGCTGGCCCGGCAAGGCAAGACGGTCGTGCGCGAGCCTCGGTTCGTTCACGTTTATGCCCACGAGATCCAAGCCATGCGTCTGCCAGAAGTGGATTTCCGCGTTGTGTGCAGCAAGGGCTTCTACGTTCGCACCTATGCTTTTGATATCGGCAATGAACTTGGTTGCGGCGCCCACCTTAAATCCCTTCGCAGGACCAAGTCCGGGCGTTTCAACGTCGAGGGCGCAATCACGGTCGATGAACTGAAAAATGGATCACGGGAGGCTATCGCAGAGCGGGTGCTCAGCCTTCCTGCCGTATCCCGATTGCGCGGTGCCTGATGCGCATCCTGGACTCTATTGACGCGCTGGCGGAGGTTAAGAATCCCGTTGTGCTGGCAGCGGGAGTCTTCGACGGCATGCATCTTGGCCACCAGGCCGTGCTCAAAGAGGCCTTGAAAGAGGCGGACCAGATCAACGCCACAGCCGTTGCGCTTACCTTCGACCCGCATCCGGCAACGATCCTCCGCCCCGACAGCGCCCCTCGCATGCTGACATCGAGGGAGTTTAAACTCCACCTCATGGCGCGGCTTGGATTCACCCATGCTTTGGTTGTTAATTTCACTCCCCGATTTGCTTCGCTGGAAGCTGTGGATTTTGTGGCGGAACTTTGCAAGGCCGCCTCTCCACTGGCGGGGATCTGCATTGGCGAGGGTTGGCACTTTGGCCGCGGGCGCTTGGGAGACGCTGCGTTGCTTCGTAAACTCGGGGCGGAATACGGCTTTTTCACAAAGGAGGTTCCCCATGTGCGCTCCAATGGTGACGTCGTGAGCAGCACGCTTATTCGCCAAACAATTGCCAACGGTGATATGCAAAAGGCCAGCCGTTTGCTGGGGCGTCCGTTTGCAATACCCGGGATTGTGCAGCGCGGTGCGGGCATCGGCCATCAGCTTGGATTTCCCACGGCGAATCTGGCCACAGGCCATGAGCAATATCCTCCCGATGGCGTTTATGCGGTTGGCGTCACTGTCGACGGCGAGCATCATCGGGGCGTGGCCAATATTGGAATCCGCCCGACTGTCACGAAGTCGCTCAATAGGGTTTTGGAAGTCCATTTGTTCAATTTCTCCGGCGATCTCTATGGATCCGAAATCGAAGTCGCATTCCTGCATTTCCTTCGGCCTGAGATAAAATTTGAAAATATAGCCGCGCTGCGCGCGCGAATTGAATTGGATGTCGTCGCCGCGCATGATTGGCATTTGCAGCAGGACAAGCCCGCATGAGCACGCCACAGCACTTTCCGGTTTACAATGAGACGTTCGAGCAGAACGGACGTCCCCGGGAGGTCTATCGCGCGCTTTTCGAACAACTCGCCAAAATGCCCCGTGGCCAGGTGCGTTCGCTCGATGAACGCTTGGAAGCGGTGATGCGTGAGATGGGCGTGACATTTGATGTCCGCCAAGACCGCCCTTGGGGCAAGCGGGCATGGTTTTGCGATCTTCTCCCACAGATTTTTACCCCTACCGATTGGGAACCGATTGCGGCCGGGGTGCGTCAACGCATCAAGGCTTTCGAGCTTTTCCTGCGCGATATTTACTCAGGCAAGGAAATCCTGAACGATCGCGTGCTGCCGATACAACCGGTGCTGGGAAGTGCTTTTTTTCAGCGCCCCGCCGCAGGTCTTCCGCTGCCACACGATGCGTTCCTGCACCTCAGCGGAATCGCTATTTGCCGCCTTCCCGAAGGCGCACTGGCGGTGAAGCATCATTATCTCAGCCACGCATCGGGCATGTCCTACATGATCCAGAACCGTCGCGCCCTCACCCGTGTGATGCCGCAGACGTTTCACGATACCGGGATCCACTCCATCTCGGATGTTCCCACAGACATTCTGGAAATGCTGCGCTCCCATTCCGGCGAGGCCGACCCCATGGTTGTGCTGCTCACTCCCGGGCCATTCAGCGCCGCTTATTCGGAGCATGGCTTTCTAAGCCGACGAATGGGTATCCCGCTGGTCCAGGGCGGCGACCTGCTGGTGCTTAACGACGAGGTTTATCTAAAAACCGTTTCAGGCCTCAACAAGGTGGACGTCATATACTCACGTGTTTCCGATCAATGGCTTGATCCTCTGGCCTTCCGGCGGGATTCCACACTTGGAGTGCCGGGACTTCTCCACTGCATAAGAAAGAAAAGTGTGGCCGTCGTGAATGCCATCGGCGCCCAGCTGTCCGACGACAGGGCCCTGCTCCCCTACTCCACAAAGATCATCCGCTACTACCTGGGCGAAAACCCGATTCTTCCAACATTGACGACCTATTGGCTCGGTGAACGCGACCAGCGGGAGATGGTTTTGGACGATCTGGCGTCATATACGATCCGTCCGCTCAACGGGGAGCGCATTCTCCTGGGAGGCAATGGGCATGTGCCGGACGAACTTCAAGTCGAGTCCGCACGCAGGGAAATTCTCAAAAATCCCTCACAGTTCGTCGCCCAACCGATGCACTCCGAAGCGACCACCGTTTCTTTTCAGGACGGTGACCGCTGTCAGCGCAAGCAGGACCACATTGTTTTTGCTCTCCGGAAGCCAGACGCCGGATTGGAAGTCTTTCCGGGAGCCCTCACCCGCGTCTCGACCACGGAATCGGATTTCACCTCCTCCGAACTTGGCGGCGGCAGCAAGGATACATGGGTGCAAGCAAGCCTCCATACGCAATCGGATTCGTGGGATCCCTCCCGCCACATGGATGCGATCCCGCCATCACATAGCGTGACCAGCCGCGTTGCCGAGGCATTCTACTGGCTCGGGCGTTATCTCGAGCGCGCCTATGATCTCGCCGGGATGATTAATGTGATCGAGTCGCTTGAACTCGAGGAATTGAACCCAACCGAGCGAATGAACTACCGCCCGGTATGGAATCGCATTTTACCTCGACTTGAAGGAGCCGGGGCAGGCTCGCGACGCACGATTTCCAGCCCCGAGGGTCGCTACCGCCTCACCTTCGACACCAGCGAACCGGGCTCCGTTTTAAACACAATCCTCCGGGCTGCGGGAAATGCGGAATCTGTTTTGGAAACACTGAGCCTCGAGGCTTGGGGCGTGATCAGCAGCCTGAGGGATCACTTTGAAAAAATCACCTTCGATCCGGGAGCGTCACGGGATTCGCTGGCGCATTCGAGTCGCGAGACATGCCACTTTGTGCGCCAGGTCATTACTCAATTCTTTGGCACCGCCAAGTGCAGTATGCTGGCGGATGATGGATTGAATTTTTGCGAAATAGGGCAACACATCGAGCGGGCGGCCATCACCGCAAATGCCGTAACCTCGATCAGCGGATCACTCCTACCGCGTCAATTGGACCTTCAAGGAATACACTCCACTGAAATTCGTCTTTCAGCATTCCTGCGCATGTTGAACAGCAGGGATATTTACCGGCGCGTTTATCAGATGCGGATCGAGCCCGGCCCGTTGCTGGAGCTTCTTTGGAAAAGCCCTGTCGCTCCCCGCTCTGTCGCACGATGCCTCTCGGTGTGCGCCACACGCATACGGGAGGGTGAAAACTCCCTCTCCCCATCGACGGGAAAGGCGATTGCGGAAATCGAAAACCTGATCCTGGCCATCAACAGCACGGATTGGGATGCCCTGCTCCGTGAGGAGAAGAACCACGGCTCGGGAAAGAAGCGCTTGCAGGCCCATTCGGATAACTTGCTCAATCAATTGTTCTCTCTGCATACGGTGATTTGCGACAGTTTCTTGAACCACCAAGTCCTCATGCACAGCGAGACGCGAACGCTGTTTCAAATCTAATCCCATGCTCTTCGAGGTTGTTCATACCACCAGCTACCGCTACGCCGACACAGCGATGGAGGCGTATCTTGAGGTTCGACTGACACCACCCAAACGTCCCGAGCAGCAGGTGATCCAACACCAGATTGACTTCAATCCGTCCGCCCCTGTCTCCGACTACCTCGATTACTTCGAGAATCGAACGACCTTCTACTCGATGACACTGCGCCACCCGCAGCTCAAGGTTACCAATCGACTGACCGTGCGCACAAGGCCACGCGCATTGCCCACTGGCAGCCTGGCCCTCACAGTGGCCGAGGCCAGGCAAGTGATGAGATCGGTAGGAACGCGCATTTTCGACTATGTGCAGCCCACATCAACAGTGCCCACCGGCGAGGCTTCGGCCCTTTGGTCGAAGGATATCCTCCGCGAGGAATGCCCCCTGGGAGAGTGTCTGGACCAGCTCAACAAGACGATCCACCGGGAGTTTAAATACCGATCCGGCTCGACGGAAAACGAAACGCCGCTTGGCGATATATGGAAAAAGCGCGAGGGCGTTTGCCAGGATTTCGCCCATGTGATGTTGAGCGTGCTCCGCACAGCGGGCCTGCCCTGCCGCTACGTTTGCGGATACATCGAAAGCGAGCCGGCAGGGCAACCTCCCACCGGGCGCAATCGGCTGGTGGGCTCCATAGCCACCCACGCCTGGGTCGAGGTGATGGTCCCCGGCATGGAATGGGTGGCACTCGATCCCACCAACAACCAGTGGTGTGGCGAGCAACACATAACGGTTGCCGTCGGGAGGGACTTCCTAGACGCAACTCCAGTGAAGGGAACTTTCAAAGGTTCAGCCTCGCAAATTATGAAAGTCCATGTGAATATGACTCGGGTCACCGAAAAGTCATGAAACTCAAAATAAAAAAGGAATCGATCTATAACTATGCCGAGGCCGTTTCCTTCTCGCCACACAACATTCGCATTTTCCCGCGAGTCGACCTCTTCGTTAAGGTTGAAAATGTCCGCTTCGAAACACAACCGGGAGCCGATGTCCAATTCCGACATGACTTGTTTGACAATATCATCGCCTATTGTTTCTACCCAGAGCCATCGCAGACACTGCCCTTCCGGCTCGAACTCGACCTCGAGATCAAAGAAAAGAACCCCTTTCACTTTCTGCTCGAGCCAAACGGCATCCAAATCCCGCCTCAATACAAGCACGAGGAACGCGCACTCCTCGGTTCCTACCTGGCCACGGACGGCACCTGCAAGCTGCCTGCGCCACTGGCGCCATCGTCCTCACGACCGACTGTTGAGACCCTGGTGAATTTCAACCACTGGATTTACGAGAATTTAACTTACATCCCTCGACATGAGGGCAGCGCCTACACGCCTGAGGAGACTCTCCGTAAAGGCTCCGGCTCATGCCGTGACTTTGCCGCTCTGCTTGCCGAGGCCCTTAGGCAAAACGGTGTCGCTGCTCGACTTGCCAGCGGTTTCGTGTGGGAGGGGGACAAGCCCGAGGAGGAAAAACGCGCCTCCAGCTCGATGCATCTCTGGGTGGAAGCCTGTCTGCCCGGCGCAGGATGGATCGGCATGGACCCAACAAACGACGTTCTCACCGACCACCATTTTGTCACCACTGCGGTCGGACGCCATCACGCCGATGTCGCTCCCATAAGCGGAGTTTATTACAGCCCGAAACCTGTTGAGAGTAATCTAAAAGCGAGCATCTTTCTTGAAAAGACCGCCTGAGCCACTCAGGTCGATGTATCCTCCTGCGACGATGGGACGTAGATTAGACGATTGACCAAGCGGGAAAATGAAACGCGAATGATGAAATTTTACGAAGGTTGCTGCGCACTGATTACTGGAGCCTCCTCTGGTCTTGGGCTCGAATTTTCCGCCCAACTGGCTCCCTATGCCAAGCGCCTGATTCTGGTGGCCCGCAGGAATGACCGCCTTGAGGAGATTGCCGCCGACTTGCGCAGGATCCATCCAAAACTCGATGTTCGCGTATATGCTGCCCACCTCTCCTTGGAGGAAAAACGCATTGCCCTCTGTGAATGGCTCCGCCATGAGAACCTCGACGTTGACTTCCTGATTAATAACGCCGGCGTCGGGGATCACGGGGAATTCCACAGTGGCGATTGGGCTCGCACCCGGCAGATGATCGACCTTAACATCAACGCCCTCACCCATCTCACCCATCTTCTGGTTAACGGGATGCTTTTGCGCGGACGTGCGGCGATTCTCAACGTCAGCAGTGTGGCTGGTTTTTTCCCACTGCCGAACATGGCGGTGTATTCGGCGACCAAGGCATACGTCACCAGTTTTTCCGAGGCCCTTGGCATGGAACTCCGTCCCAAGGGAATCACCGTTACAGCACTGTGCCCCGGGCCGGTTCCCACCGAGTTTTTCGACATAGCCACCAGAGCAGGCGACGAGGACCACGCCTCCCATTTCAAAACGTATTCCGCGTTTGTGGTATCAGCGAGTGAAGCTGTTCGTTCTGGCTTGGAGGCCGTAGCGCGCGACCGGGCGCGTGTGATTCCTGGCCCACTGTTGGCAACGGCGGTTGCTGTTGCCCTTGTCGTTCCTTTTTGCATCATTCGCCGGATTCTTTCCGCACGAGCTTCGACCTTCTAAAAATTACCGCCGATGCCCACCACTAGCCAAAGCGCCCAACCGACCACAACCGAGGGAATTTCTTTTGTGGAAGCCTTTGAACTCATCAATCCCCACCTCTACACCGTGGAGGAACGCATCCGCGCCCAGGCAAAAGCCTTCGACCCTGCCGTTGAGGGCTACATTTCCTATATCTGTGGAGCCGGTGGCAAACGCCTGCGCCCTGCCCTCGCGCTGTTGTCGGCTGGGGCTACGGGCAAGATCACTCAAGCCCACGTGGATCTCGCTGTCATCCTGGAGCTCATCCACATCGCCACGCTGGTCCACGACGACATCATCGACGGAGCGGAACTGCGACGCGACCAGCCATCAGCAAACGCAAAATGGGGAAATTCGATCAGCGTTCTCCTCGGCGATGTGCTATTTGCCCACGCGCTGCGTCTTTCGACGAATTTCAGCGACTCCGCCATTTGCCGCCGCATCGCCGACGCGGCCTCCGAGGTCTGCTCGGGCGAGATCATCCAGACCCAGCGGCGCTTCGACCTCAAGCTCACCACCACCGATTACTATCGCATCATCGAAATGAAGACCGCCGCGCTCTTTACCGCTGCTTGCGAACTCGGCGCTTTCATCAGCGAAGCAAGCCCGTCGGTGATTGGATCCCTCAAAACCTTTGGCACCAAGCTCGGCGTCGCCTACCAGATCTACGACGATATCCTCGACCTTGCCGGCAACGAAGAGGACATCGGGAAAACACTCGGCACCGATTTACAGAAAGGCAAATTCACACTCCCCGTGCTGCTCATGCTGCAAAGCGGAAAAGATGTCGCCGAACTTCGTGAACTTCTTTTGAAGGATGACGAGTCCTCGCTTTCCAAGCTTTCCTCGATCCTCCAAGAGGCCGGTTCCATCGATGCGGCAAAAGCAATCGCCCTTCGCCTGATCAATGAATCGATTGAGCAACTGTCACCAATCCAGGATAACCGCTACGCTCGGGGGCTCCACGCTATTCCAGGTCATTTGCGCTCGCTCATCCAAGCCCTTTGATCTCCTTGGCCTGCATGCTGTAAGGAAAACATTCACCGCATTTGTTGCCGGCATTCTCCTCGCAGCAGGTGCGGATATTTCGAAGGCGCAAGACTTCCAATCTCCTCCCACCCCTTCAGACATCGTAGCGATTGCCACAGAGGGCTTCCCTGCCGCCTCGAAGCGCCTTGGCCAAACTCTGGCAAAAGGTTACCAGCCGGGGCAACGGGGCAAAGCGGGATCATCCGGAAATCCCGCCTTCAGCGCATGGCTTGATCTATGGCGGTGGTGCGACCTGTTTGCTCAAACCGCCGAGGAGCAAACCACCGCACTCGTGCAACGCAGTTTTTTCAAGGAACGCGGCACCGACAAACTCTTCTTTGTCTCTCCGGGCCTGCAAAAAACCGATGCGTTGCAGGCCATAGGAGTGCAAGAAGCCGCAACCATGGCCGCGCACCCTCAGATCCGGGAACAATTGGAGAAAGCGATGCTTCCACCCAACGCACACCTGCCGACCGGCTCGCTTGGGGCGGTTGCAGGAAAAGCGCTCGCCGCCGATCTTCTTTCCAAGCCCGAGATTTCAAGGTCGTTTTTTTCATCCCTATCGGACCACGACTACCTACCACTCGTTCTGCAAAACCTACGCACGATCCGAGATGCCCACCCCGGCAAGTGGCAGGAATATGCGAATCTAGCGATTGCGATTGCGATTGTGAACGACTCCGCCATTCCGGATTTCTGGCCTCACATTCAAGTCACGCCCGGACTTGTTCCCCAGCGTATGTTGCCGGTTGAGCAGCAGTTTGCTCGTTGGGTGGATGCGAACGAATCGCAAAAGCTCCTCCTCGATCCACGCAAACTCAGCCCCGGACAGCTCAAGTTCATCGTGGATGCATTTGTCACCGAGGATGAGCTGGCATGGGCCCGCAAAAACATCCAGCTCAACCGCTCCAACTTTGAGCGCGCATTCTTTCAAGTCAACCACCGCCAAGATCGCATAAAGAACAAAGTGTTTCATTGGACTGAAACCCCTTACACGCTGGCCTGGATTCGCCAGAAGGGCGGCATCTGTGTTGACCAAGCCTACTACGCCACGATCGCAGGCAAGGCCCACGGGCTCCCCACCCTTTTCTTTGCAGGCCAAGGCAAGGATGGTGGACATGCCTGGTTTGGCTACATGAAGGGTGATGACCGCTGGGTATTGGATTGCGGCCGCTACTCCCAGCAAAACTATGCGATTGGCCAAGCGCTAGATCCACAGACTTGGCAACCGATCAGCGACCACGAACTCAAGCTTCTCGCCGCTCGATTTCGCGACAAGCCACCGTTCGCCGCCTCCATGAACGATCTGGCAATGGCCGCTATTTTCCAGAATCAAGGCCTGACCTCTCGCGCTGGCGAAGCCCTGCAGAGTGCCGTCCACACCTGCCCGGAAAATCCGGATGCCTGGGCTGCGCTTGGGCGTTTTTTGGAACAAACCGGGGCATCCAGCGAGCAGCACCGTCGTTTTCACGAAGATGCCATCCAGCAGTTTTCCTCAATCGCCGATCTCAAGGTGAAACACCAGACCGCCCTTGCCGCAATTCATCGTGAAGGCGGCGACGGGGAATCCGCGAACAAACTCGAGCGGAATATCCTGCTGAAAAACCGCCGCAACCGCTCGGATTTGAGCGTTGGCATCGCCGCCCAGAAGATCAACGCCATCCTTGCGACGGGCAACATTGATGAAGCCGCCGCCGAGTTTCATCGCCAACTTTATACCTTGGGAAAAAACGCAGGGGGCGACTTCGTTCGGGACGTCGCCACCCCATACATCCAGGCCTTGCTGGACCGGGACAACAAAGTCCGGGCCCGCCGTTCGCTCGCCACGATGCGCCAGCACTTGTCTCCAGAACGCGGAAGCCTGCTGGATTTGGCCATTCGTGAAATGGAAGCCGCCGCCCGCTGACCCCGCTCGCGGAGCGGTATCGTTGACCCCGCCGCGCCCTGCTGGTAGTCATTTCCACCTTTTCATGAGCGGCTACAAGAACACGATCAATCTCCCGAAGACAGATTTTCCAATGAAGGCAGGCTTGCCACAGCGTGAGCCCGAGATGCTTGCAAAGTGGGAATCCGAGGGCCTCTACCAAAAAATCCAAGAGCAGCGGAAGGACGCTCCACTCTACCTCCTCCACGACGGCCCACCATTTGCAAACGGCGACGTGCATATGGGGACCGCACTCAACAAGATTCTAAAGGACTTCGTGGTAAAAAGCAGGACTATGGCGGGTTACCGTGCTCCCTTCGTGCCGGGGTGGGACTGTCACGGTCTTCCCATCGAATTTCGTGTCGTAAAATCCTCTGCCGGGCTCAGCCCAGCCGAGGTGCGCCGCCGTTCCGAGGAATACGCCCGCAAGTTCATCGACATCCAGCGCCGCCAGTTCAAACGCCTCGGCGTTTTAGGCGACTGGGAAAATCCCTACCTCACCCTGGACCCGGCCTACGAAGCGGGGATGATCCGTGCCTTTGCCAAGTTTGTGGAGAAAGGCCTCGTCTATCGCAAGAAGAAGCCCGTTCTCTGGAGCACCGGGGCGCACACGGCCTTGGCCGAAGCCGAGGTGGAATACCAGGAACGCACCGACCCGGCGATCCATGTCGCCTTTCAATCCACAAGCGGCCCACTCGCCGACGCGGCATTTGTCATCTGGACCACCACCCCGTGGACGTTGCCCGCAAACCTCGCGATCGCCGTTCATCCTGCTGAAAAGTATTCCCTGCGCGAGGTAACGCTTCCTATCGGCACTACCCGTCGTCTTCTTGTCGCGAACGCGCTCTGGGAGGCATTCCTTCTGGAAACCAAATCCAGCGCAACTCCGGCGCTGCAGGAATTCTCCGGCAGCGAGCTTGCCGGATCAAAGGCCAGGCATTCCTTCCTCGACCGTGAAGTGCCGGTTATCAGCGCTGATTTCGTCACCATGGAAAAAGGCACCGGCCAGGTCCACATCGCACCAGGGCATGGAGCGGATGACTATCTCGCCGGGCAGGCAAATGGACTCGATGTGCTGTCGCCGGTTGATGATTTCGGCAAATTCACCGAGGAGTGCGGCGTGGCCTCGCTCGTCGGCCTATACGTGCTCGAGCAGGGCAACCAAGAGGTGCTGCGCATTCTTGCAGATCGGAGTGCATTGCTCGGGCGGGCGGACTACCCCCACGACTATCCACACTGCTGGCGCTCCAAGACGCCTATTCTCTTCCGCGCAGTCGAGCAGTTCTTTATTCGCATCGACGGGCTGCGAGAGACCGCCCTCCGCGAAGTGGATGCCACAAGCTGGATTCCCCACTGGGGCAGAAACCGCATTCGCGGCACGGTGGAATCCCGTCCCGACTGGTGCATTTCACGCCAGCGCACATGGGGCGTGCCCCTGCCTGTATTCTACAACGGCAAAGGCGAGCCGATCCTCGATCCAGACGTCATTCGCAAGGTTGCGGATGTTTTTTCCGAAAAGGGAACCAACTCATGGTTCGAACTCGATGATGCCGCTTGGAGCAAACTCGTCGGCCTACCCGCAGAATCCACCCGTCGCAACGACACGCTCGATGTCTGGATCGACTCCGGGCTCAGCCACGAGACCGTGATGCGCCAGCGGCCAGAGCTGGGCTTCCCCGCCGACCTGTATCTGGAAGCAACGGATCAGCACCGAGGCTGGTTCCAGAGTTCGCTCATGACCTCGGTCGCCCTCAACGATTGCGCTCCCTACCGCACGGTCCTCACTCACGGATTCGTGATGGATGTCGATACCCGCAAGAAAATCTCAAAGAGCGCTGCGGGTGGGTATCAAAAGCCCACCGATGCCGATCACTATGTCGCCAAGTATGGGGCGGACCTGCTCCGGCTCTGGGTGAGTAGCGTGAACTTCACCGACGATGTTCCATTTTCTGAGGAGATTTTCACGAGGCTCTCGGATGCCTATCGCCGTGTGCGGAACACGCTGCGCATCCTTCTGGCAAATCTTCACGATTACGACGCCTCCACCCCGCCTTCGCCGGAGTCCCTCACTTTTGTTGACCGTTGGATTCTTGCCCGTCTACAGGAGGTCGTCACCACATGTCTCGATGCCTATGAGAAGCTCGAGTTCCATCGCGTGCACCACACGATCAACCAATTCTGCGCCGTGGATCTCAGCAGTCTTTACGTGGATATCACGAAAGACCGGCTTTACTGCGACCTTCCAGCCTCCCCTCGCCGCCGAGCAACGCAATTTGCAATGCACAAAGTGCTGGAGGCACTCACCCGCCTACTCGCGCCAATCCTTGCCTTCACCGCAGAAGAGGCATGGGGATATTTCAACCCCGGCACATCCGTTCACACACAGGATTTCCCCAAACCGGATCCGACTTGGACAAATGAAGAGGCCATTCGAACGATGGATCAACTCCTGCAAATCCGCAGCCGCATCTCCCAAGCGGTCGAAAAACCGCAGAAGTCCGGCGAGATTGGCAGTGCGCTTGAAGCGAAGGTGACACTTGCCGCGCCCTCCGACGAGATGGCCGTGCTCTCGCCCTTGCAGTCCGAATTGGAGGAAATTTTTATCCTCAGCGATCTGGAGGTTACAGCCTCCGAGGCCGCTGGAGCCGAGGTGTCAAAAACAGCCTCCATTCGTTGCGAACGCTGCTGGCGCCATCGGCCCGAAGTAGGCAAGAGCAGTGCCCACCCCACACTCTGCGCCCGTTGCGAAGAAGCGGTGGTGGCGCTGGGGTAATCCGACAAAAATACGGACGGTAGCCGAGCAGGATAAACGAAGCAGGCCCTCCCGCTCTATTCGGCGGGAGGCTGTGGAGTTTCCGAAACGGCAGGAACTGGGGCGGGTTTGTGAGGCTTTTCAGGTTTTGGCTTCCGCTCCTGCTGTGGACGGGAAGGATTGCGGCGAGGAACTTCGAAGCCTTTGGAGGCAAAATCGATGATGTGCCCTTGGTGAAGAAGCCAATAGAGATCACGCCGCAAGGCGGTTTCACGGGCTGCGGGATCGCCTTCGGGCGATTCCTTTTGCAACTCGAGCAAGGCCGCCCACTGCTCCGCTCGCGGCTTATCACCATTGGATTCCAAGTAGTCGAGGATCGCAGATAGGCTCTCCGAAACGGGATTCGCCTGCCGATCCAACGCCTTCGGACGTGCCACCGAGACGTAGGTGACGTTTTCATGAGCCTTGAAAATCTGTAATCCGCCAGCGGCAAGTTCCTGTCCAAGAACATGGGCGAGAGGAAGCGGAAACCGGATAAGCCCGTCCAACTCGTGACGCACAAAATCGAGAATGGGTAGCGCGGAGTCGTTCACCGCCACTGGACCGGGAACTGTGAACGAATCGCCGGGATTGATTACAGCAGTGCCGGCATGGTGCTTCTGAAAATGTTCCTGCAACTCAGACTGGCTGGAGAGTTTTTCAGCTTCCTCGCCCTCCGCGACCTGTGTTGTGAAATAAACCTCCCGGGTGCTTTGCTCCGTCCTCCATTTATTAATGGATTCCTCGTCACGCAGCATGCGGATGCGGGCTTTAAAAATATCGAAGGGAACATTGCTGAACCTCTCCGAATGGAGTTTCCGGAGGTTGAGCTGGTAATCGTGGTGGTTTGGCGGCCCGAGCAAAACCCCGCTCATCCCGCATTGGGCGATGACGGGATACACACCTTTCGGCGCCTCGATCTCTTCGCGCTCGCAGCGGTAAAGGGTGTCGCGCTGGACGCTCAACGCATGATCCACCGCTGCGCTTTCGGAGAGCCATAGCGTGCCGTCGGCGACGCATTGAAAAAACTGTGGCCCGTTTGTTCGCTGGAATGCCACCAAGTAACGCGGCGATTTCTCGAGCACGAGCCTTGCGAGTTCAAAGAGCCCACAGGCTTTTGCATTGGCCTTAATCTGTTTGATCAGTCCCTCAACCCCGCGCGGTTCGGCTACGAATTTGACTGTCCAACCAGTAAGCACCGTCTCGCGGGAAGGTGCCATATCGGCTCCACGGCGCTCGGGGGCCTCGGATCGCCGATCGCGTGGGGAAGCAGGCCTGCCTCCGGGAGCACGTTTGTCGCCCGAAGGCCGACGTCCTTTTCCAGATGGCTCGTCTCCATGCCGACGGTGGATGCGGTCGCTTTTCGGAGGCTTTCTCTGCCAGCGGGAATCGGACTCATCATAATCGGATGTTGTGCGGGCATCGCGTCGATTTTCGGAATGTCCACCGGCGATTTGGTTGGGCTTTTGCGCACTGCCTGAATCCTTCACCCACGATGGCTGGAAGCTTTTCAGCAAATCCATCTGGAGTCCGGAGAGGTCTTGGGGAGTATTTGGGTCTTGGCTCATGCAACCAGCGACTGTTGGAATCAAATTGACGGAGAGCATCACGGACGACAAGCCAATTGTCGGGGGTGGCGGTCGATGGAGAGGAATCAGGCGATGCCCGAGTCCTTCAAGCGTTGCTCGATGTCGCTGGTCTGGAGTGCCTCGGTGAGCGGCCCCACCTCGCCTTGAAGCACGCGATCGAGACTGTAAAGGGAGAGTTTGATGCGATGGTCTGTGACTCGGTTTTCCGCAAAGTTGTAAGTGCGGATTTTTTCCTCACGTCCACCACCTCCGATGAGACTGCGCCGATGGGCGGAGTATTTTTCTTCTTCCTCTCGGCGCTTGTCCTCAAGCAAGCGCGATCGCATGATTTTGAGTGCCGCTTCTTTGTTCTTCTGCTGGCTGCGGCCGTCCTGGCAGCGCACGATCCGTCCGGTGGGAATATGCATCACCTGCACGGCGGAGTCGGTAGTATTGACCCCCTGCCCGCCGGGGCCTCCGGCGCGGCAGACCTCGATACGCAAATCCTCGGGCTTGATCTCAATGTCCACCTCTTCGGCCTCTGGCATCACGGCGACGGTAGCGGTGGATGTGTGGATACGACCCTGCGCCTCGGTCGCGGGCACACGCTGAACACGATGAACGCCGCTCTCATAGCGGAAGCGACGGAAGACTCCCGATCCGGAAACACGGAAGATTACCTCACGCAGACCGCCGAGATCGGCAGGGCTCGATTCCATTTCATCCACTTTGAGCCCGAGTGAATCAGCATACCGCGAATACATCCTATAAAGATCGGCGGCAAAAAGCGCTGCCTCGGTGCCACCCGTGCCGGCGCGAATCTCGACAATGGCATCACGGTCCTCATCGGGCTCCGGCGGCAGGAGAGCGATTTGGACGGCGCGCTCAAGATCCGGCATCTCGTGCTCGAGTCGCTGGATTTCCTCAACCGCCAGAGCAGCCATTTCCTTGTCGTTGCTGGATGCGAGTTCACGGTTTTCCTCCAGCTCGCGCTGGGATTTTTTAAATTTCTCCCAGACCTCGAGAAGATCCTTCGTGGCACCGTGCTCGCGCAGCACCTCTCTGGCTCGGCGGGCGTTGTCAAACAAGCCTGGGGAAGCAATCTCGTGCTCCAGCTCTTCGAAACGGCGGCGCTTGCGCTCGATGAGAGGTTCAAAGTTCATGTGAAAATAAAAACGGTAAACAGGCGATGGACCTGTTTACCGTTTTGGAAAAAGAAGTGGCAACCTAGGCTTTTTTAACCGCACGCGGAGCGCGAATCGTGCCGTAGCGCTGCTTGAATTTATCGACGCGACCGGCCGTATCGACGAATTTCTGCTCGCCAGTGAAGAAGGGATGGCAAGCGGCGCAAATGCCGAGCTTGATGTTTTGGCGGGTCGAACGGGTGTGATACGAGGCTCCGCAGGCGCAAATGATTACGGATTCCTGATAGTCGGGATGAATTTCTGGCTTCATTTTTAAAAAGGAGGCGTAGGATACCGCAATTCGCAACCGTGGCAACACGAATCGGCGACCACCTATGAGCTACTCTAGTAAACGAATACCCGTCCTGGCAGGAATCCTGTCTTTGCTCGTGTGCGGCAGCGCATTTGCACAAACCCCGACACCCGCTTCCCAGCCCCCACCGGTTGCCTTGGAACGGCAGCAGGATTACAAAGCCCTCCGCGATGCGGTAATGAATGAGGGATTCGAGGCCTTTGCCAAAAAAGAACCCGCCACCCAAGAGGAATTCCAGGAATACGTCCACCTCCTCAGCGAAATCGTGGAAATGCAGACGGTGAGGGAGGAACGCATCGCCACAAATTCTTTTTTGCAAAGCGAGACCACACAGGTTCGCAAGAGCATTGATTCTTTCACTCCGCCCGAGATTTCTCCGGATACAGGTCTCAATCTTTATGACTCCTCACGCATCGATCTTTGGCAGGCTCAAAACTGGCTGCAGGCCCTTGATAAAATTGGAGTAACTCGAGCCACACAAGCCGACGAGGCATTCAAGAAACTTAAACAAGAGCAGCAAAAGCTCCATTCGCTTCAAAATGCAGGCTCACCGGAGGTTCCCCGCGATGCGTGGTTGCTTAAGCTCCAGGAAACACGCGTCGCGGCAGCCTTGGCCGAAAATGAAGTTCGCTCCGACACATCAACCTGGAATGCCGAACTGGTGCTGCAGCGCGCCCGCATAGAGTTGGCAGAACTTTTTATAAACAATCTGAAGGACCGCGTCTCCTTCCCCGAATCGCTTCTGCAAAGCAAGCGCGCGGAAATACAAAAAACCGAGGAAACTTTCGATGCCGCGATTAAAACGGCCGAGAACCAAATCAAAAAATTCCCTTCCGCCAATCCGCTTAAAAACAACCAAGCCCTCTACGACTTGCTGCTCGATGGACTGGAAAACCAACTCCAGCTTTTGGAATACCGCCGTGTGGGGTTGATGATCCAAGGGCAGGTGATTCAGTCGCGCTATGATCTCTGGCATTCATCCGATGCCGCCTCCATTGATAAAATTGCAAAAGCGGTTGGCGATCGCGCTCAGGATGTCCAAGCCTGGCAACCATTGATCACCGGCGTGCGTTCCCGGGTGCAGGACCGCCGACGCAGGGCGCTTGAACTTGCCAACAGTAACGGCTCCTCGTCGTCGCAAAACATTCGCACTTTCGTGGAGAAGGCATTCGACCAAGAGGAAATCGCCATTTCCAAATGGGAAAATGGTTTTTCAAGGCTCTTGGAGCTGATCGCCCTCACGAATGCCGATCTTGATGCGAAACGCAAATCGCTTGGGGTGCAAAAAAACTTCGATTTCGCAACGACCTCTCTCACATCGCAAGCAGAGGCGATCTGGAACACCGAGCTCTTTACGCTCCATGATTCCGTATTTGTAAATGGACAAGTCATCCAGCGCCCGAGCCCGGTGACCCTGGGCATGCTGGTTACCGCGGTATTGATCCTTGTTGGCGGCGGCTTCGTGTCCGCCGCCTTCAGCCGATGGATTCGGAGAAGGCTCACCTTGCGATTTTCATTGGACGCCAATACCGGCGTCATTATTGAGAAGTTCACCCATTATTTTCTACTAGTCGGCATCTCACTCATAGCCCTCGCCGTGGTGCGGATACCTCTCACCATCTTTGCCCTGCTGGGCGGGGCGACGGCCATCGCTGTAGGCTTCGGCGCCCAACAACTCGTCAATAATCTTATCAGCGGCATCATCCTCCTTTTCGAACGCCCCATCCGCATCGGAGATCTGGTTGATGTGGGCAACAATACCGGCACCGTGACCTCCATCGGCACGAGATGCTGTCAACTAAGCCGCGCCGATGGCGTTGAAATCCTCATCCCAAACAGCATCATTCTGCAAAGCACCGTCATTAACTGGACGCTGCACGACACACACTCCCGACAGGAGATGCTTATCGGAATCGCCTACGGCTCCGAAGTCGAGAAAGCCCTCCGTATCGCTCACGAGATCGCCGTCGCCCATCCCAAGGTTTTAAAGAACAACGAGCCCGTTGTGGTCCTCCACGATTTCGGCAGCGACGCCTTGATCCTCCGCATGCTCTTCTGGATCGACCGCTCCATCCCCGGCGCGACACTGAGCATCCCCAGCGAACTCCGCATCCAGATTTACAACGCCTTCAACGCAGCCGGCATCGTGCTTGCATTTCCCCAACGCGACGTTCACCTCAACGCCAACACACCGTTGCCAGTCCAAGTCATCCCTGCACGCCAATGAGCGCAATCGGAAGGCGGCGGTCACACGATCCTTTGCTTTGACCCATTGGGTAAAAACGCTTAAATGGCCGCCGTTTTTCTTATGCCCACCCAACCGACCATCATCTATACCAAGACAGACGAAGCTCCGCTTCTTGCCACCTATTCGCTCCTGCCGATCATCAAGGCTTTTGCAAAACATGCCGGAGTTGCAGTGGAGTTGCGTGATATTTCCTTGGCTGGGCGCATTCTCGCCACCTTCGCGGATCGCTTGCCGGAGGGTCAGAAAACCTCGGACGCCCTTGCAGAGCTGGGCGCTCTCACGCTCAAGCCGGACGCCAACATCATCAAGCTGCCAAATATCAGCGCCTCGATTCCCCAGCTCAAGGCAGCCATTGCCGAGCTTCAACAACGGGGCTTTGCCGTGCCGGACTACCCGGAGGTTCCCGCCAACCAGGACGAGCAGGAGATCAAGGCGCGCTACGACAAGGTCAAGGGCAGCGCGGTAAATCCGGTCCTCCGCGAGGGCAATTCCGACCGTCGGGCTCCGAAGGCTGTGAAGGACTACGCCCGCCTGCACCCTCACAAGATGGGCGCTTGGTCGACGGAATCAAAAACACAGGTGGCCACGATGGGCCGCGACGATTTTTTCTCGAATGAAAAATCGGTGACGCTCCCGGCAGCCACAACGGCAAAAATCGAGTTCATCCCTGCGGCTGGTGGCTCGCCTGCCTTGCTGAAGGATGGGTTGAAACTCCAAGCCGGCGAGGTTTTTGACGCCACATTCATGAGCTGTAAGGCGCTGCAGAAGTTCCTTGCGGAGCAGATCGCTGCGGCCAAGGAGAACGGGATTCTTTTCTCTCTGCACCTCAAGGCCACCATGATGAAGGTCTCCGACCCCATTCTCTTCGGGCATGCGGTGAAGGTTTTCCTGGGCGACTTCATCGCCAAACATGCTGCCGTGCTTGAAAAGCTTGGCGTGGACTTCAACAACGGCCTGGGCGACTTGGTGGCAAAAATCGAAAAACTTCCCGCCGAGGAAAAGGCCGCGATCGAAGCGGATCTCAAGAGCACCCTTGCCTCACGCGTGGCGCTCGCCATGGTCAATTCAGACAAAGGAATCACCAACCTGCATGTGCCCAGCGACGTCATCGTGGACGCTTCGATGCCTGCGATGATCCGCGAGGGCGGCAAAATGTGGAATGCCGAGGGAAAGACACAGGACACGCTCGCCGTTATTCCTGACAGTTGCTACGCGTCCGTTTACCAGACCGTCATTGATTTTTGTCGGAAAAACGGCGCTCTTGATCCGAAGACCATGGGCTCCGTTCCCAATGTCGGCCTCATGGCGCAGGCCGCCGAGGAATACGGTTCGCACAACAAGACATTTGAAATCCCTGCCGCAGGAACTGTGCGCGTGACCGACGCGGACGGGAAAATCCTGATCGAGCACCACGTGGAAGCCGGCGACATCTGGAGGGCCTGCCAGACCAGGGACGCCGCCATCCGAGACTGGGTCAAGCTCGCCGTGCGCCGTGCGCGTGCCACGGGATCTCCCGCCGTTTTCTGGCTCGACGCCAAGCGTGCCCACGATGCCCAAATCATCGCCAAGGTGCGGAAATACCTGCAAGACCACGACACCGCCGGACTCGACATTCGCATCCTCCCGCCCGCCGAGGCCTGCCAGCTGAGCCTCGAGCGCATCGTCAAGGGCGAGGACACGATTTCGGTCACCGGCAATGTCCTGCGCGACTACCTCACCGACCTCTTTCCGATCCTTGAGGTTGGCACGAGCGCGAAGATGCTTTCGATCGTTCCGCTGATGAATGGTGGCGGTCTTTTCGAAACCGGCGCTGGCGGATCAGCACCAAAACACGTGCAACAATTCCTTGCAGAGAATTACCTGCGATGGGATTCGCTCGGCGAATTTTTCGCTCTGGCCGCTTCGTTTGAGCATCTCGCGGAGACCCACTCCCACGCAGCAGCCAAGGTTCTGGCTGAGACCCTCGACACGGCCACCGGCCAACTCCTCGAGCACGACCGCTCGCCATCGCGCAAAATAGGCGGGCTCGACAACCGTGGCAGCCATTTCTACCTCGCGCTCTATTGGGCCCATGCCCTCGCTGCGCAGAACTCCGATCCGGAGTTGAAAAAAATCTTTACCCCTGTTGCCGCCGGCTTGACTGCGAACGAAAAGAAAATCGTCGACGAACTCACTGCGGTGCAAGGTCACGCTGTCGATGTGGGCGGTTATTACCTGCCAGATGATGGATTGGCCGCAACCGCCCTGCGACCCAGCGCGACATTTAATCAGATCATCGACAAGGTGTAACTAGATGGATGAAATGCCCGACGCCCCATGATTGGAGTGCAGGCGATTTTTCCGAGCGGGTTGTTTATTCCACTGGCGCGACCTGCTTCTCCAACTAATGCTTTGCAGGAATGGGGACCTTCCTCGTATAAAAGTCGAAATGTCTAGCAAGAGCGCGACCGTCAGCGAGTCCGACTATCTCAAGGCCTACCGAATCATGCTTCTCTCCCGCGTCGTCGAGGAGAAGCTGGCGAGCTTATATCGCGCCGGCATGATCAAAGGCGGTGTGTTTCTAGGCCGTGGACAGGAGGCATTGAGCGTATCGGTGGGCATCAATCTGCACCGGGGCGATATTTTTGCCCCGCTTATTCGTGACCAAGCAGGGAGGCTCGCCTTTGGCGACACCGTGCTGGATACACTGCGCACCTACCTCGGCTCTCAGCTCGGCTCGATGCGCGGCCGGGATGGGAATATCCACCGTGGACGTCCCCGCGATGGCTACTATGCGATGATCAGCCACCTTGGAGCCATGGTTCCCACAGTGGGAGGTGCCTTGTTGGCCCGACGGCTACGCGGTGAAAAAGGCGTCGTTGGAGCGACCTGCATCGGCGATGGAGGCACATCGACCGGAGCCTTCCACGAGGGACTCAACGCCGCTGCTGTGGATCGACTTCCGCTCGTGGTTGTGGTGGCGAACAACCAGTATGCCTATTCCACCCCGAACTCCCGCCAATACGTCTGCGCCGATCTCCTGGACAAGGCGGTGGGTTACGGTGTTACCGGCCACAAGGCCGATGGAACCAATCTCCTCGACTGCTTGCAGACCCTCCGAAAAGCCATCCAAGCGGCCCGCGAGGGGGGCGGCCCTCAACTGGTAGTAGCCGATCTCCTGCGACTGGTAGGCCACGGCGAGCACGACGATTTTGCATATCTTGATAAAAGCTTGAAAGAATCCCACGTCGGATCCGACTGCCTCCTTCTTGCCGAAAAACACATTCTCGAGCAGGGCTGGAAAACTGCTGAGGAACTCGCCGCTTGGAGACTCGAAACCGAGGAGGAAGTGAACACCACTGCCGACCGCGTGCGCCGCGAGCCGACACCCGACCCGGAAGAGGACGACTGGGCCGCTCTGTCACATCCTCAATACCGCGAGCAATACGCCGCCTCATGATTACTTATCTCGAAGCCATTCGCCTCGCCCAGCAGAAGGCCCTCGCCACAAATCCCAACGTTTTCCTTTACGGGCAGGACATCGGAAAGTTTGGAGGAGCCTTCAAAGCCACTAAGAACCTCGCCGAGGAATTTCCCGGCAGGGTGATCGATTCCCCGCTTAGCGAGGATGCGATTGTAGGCATGGCTGTCGGTGCGGCGATTGAAGGCGCGCGCCCGATTGTCGAAATGCAGTTTGCCGATTTTTCGACCTGCGGGCTGAATCAGATCGTGAACCATGCGGGCACTCTTTTTTACAGAACAGGCGTCCCCTGCCCCATCGTGGTGCGTCTGCCATCCGGAGGCACCTCCGGTGCTGGTCCGTTTCACAGCCAGAGCATGGAAGCGATTTATGCCCACTGGCCCGGCTTGGTGGTGGTCACTCCCGCGACGGTGGAGGATGTCTACACCATGCTGCTCGAAGCCGTGACCATTGATGACCCGGTCATATTCTGCGAGCACAAGTTCCTTTACTACCACCTCAAAGCCGAAAGCCTGCCCGAGACCTCCCTGCCCATCGGCAAAGCACGCATTGCCCGCACCGGACGGGATGCCACCATTGTTACCCATGGCGCCATGCTCCATGAGTCCCTCGCTGCCGCACAGGAACTCACTGAGGACGGTTATGAAATTGAAGTGGTCGATCTCCGCAGCGTGAAGCCCCTCGATACCGACACCGTTCTTGCTTCGGTGGCACGCACCGGACGCCTTCTTTGCGTAAGCGAGGAATGGCCCTGGGGTGGCGTAACCTCGGAAATCATCGCCCGTGTTTCCACCGAAGGCTTCGGCCTTCTGGATGTCGCGCCGATGCGCGTGAACGCAAAAGATACCCCAGTGCCCTACCATCCCGACCTTTGGTCGGTCCACCGCCCGACTGCCTCCACCATTGCTGCCGCCGCCCGGCGTCTGCTCCAAATCTGACGAATCATGGCTCTTGTCCCTATTCAAATGCCCCAACTCGGCGAATCCATCGCCGAAGCGACCATCGTGCGGATTCTCTTCAAGGAGGGCGACACGGTTCAGGCGGATACAGACATCATCGAAGTGGAGACCAACAAGGCCGTGATGTCTGTAACCGCGCCTTGCTCGGGCACCATTACCGAACTCACAGCTGAGACCGGAACCAGTTATCCAGTAGGAGCCACGCTGGGGCAAATTGAAGTCAGTGTCGCGGAAGCCAAGCGCCTTGGCCTTGATGATTCGGAAAAAACGACGCGCAAGCCTGCTAAAAAGACGCGCACCGAGCCGCCGCCCGCTCCTCCGAAAGTTGAGCCCACCGTTCCCGGCGGACTTCCAGTTCCCGCGCATGCCGGAGGCGTGAGCTATCTCTCTCCGCGCATGAAAGCACGCATGGCCGAGCTGGGCCTACGCTCCGCCGATCTTTCCAGCATCCCCGGCAGCGGAGCCGGCGGACGCGTCACCATCGAGGATCTCGAGCGCTTCATGGGAAGCATCGAGAACAACCGCATCACTCCTGCCTCTCCGATGCGCAAGGCGGTTGCCGACGCCATGATTCGCAGCTGGTCCCGCCCGCTCGCCACTGTGGTGATCCCGGTGAAGATGGACGCCCTGCTGGCGCATCGAAAAAAACACCCTCAAAAGCCCGGCCCCGCGCTCTACGCGCTCCGTGCCCTCGCCATGGCACTTGGTGAGAATATCACCCCCGCTGGGCGACTTGTTGGCGAAAGCATCGTTCACCCGCCATCGGTGGATATCGGCTTCGCAGTCGAGGCGGAGGACGGCGTGCTCGTGCCTGTGATCCGCAATGCGGACCAGTTTACGCTGGATGATCTTGTCTCGCGCTACAACCGACTTGTTGAGCTGGCCCGCCAGCGTCGACTCCCGGCCAGCGATACCGGCGGCTCGATTGCCACCATCACAAATTACGGCACCTTTGGCCTCACTCTGGCAACGCCAATTCCCCTCCCCGAGCAAACCATCCTGCTCGGCATGGGCGCAGGCAATACCGTGCCTTCCTGGAATCCGGAACTGGAGAAATTCGTCCCTGTGGTCGAGGCCATGTTCACACTCAGCTTCGATCACCGGGTGCTCGATGGCGGTGCGGCTGGGCGACTCCTCAAGCGCATCGCCGAGCTGCTCAACGATCCCGCATCGCTTTAGAACCGGATATCGTCCGGTCTTCGACTACAAGTCTTCGCGACCGAGCACTTCCAGATAGGTAATGCCTTTAGTTTTTCGGGTTGTAGGGTCGATGCGTTCCACGCGCATTTGCTTGAGCATCCATTGTCCGTCGATTTTTTGCGCGGATACGACTTCGAAGCGCTTCACCAGCTTGCCCTCCTTGTCGTAACCCTCAATCCGAAGCAGGGCCGCTGAGGCTTTGTCCACCCACACCCGCACCGCACCGTATTGCGAGGAACCACCCGGCGCAGCGACCTCGATTTTCCAAGCATCGCGGGAGCGAACCGTATCGCTGCCGAGCAAACGGGGATTTTTCCAGTAGAGAAACTTGAGGGCGAGATCCTCGTAGGTGATCAGACCTCCCTGCACGGGGTCGTCATGCTTGGCGACAGGCATTGGAATTTGCGTGCCACCTTTAAGCTCTTGGAGCATCGAATCGTTCTCGCCAAGGCGCAGCTGGATTTCCTCCACGGGGTCTTTAAAAAGATACCTCACCGAGCCGTTCCTAACCTGAATTACAAAAGGCACCTTCACCGACCCGGCACGCAGCTGCGCATTCAGTGAAATTTCATCACCCATCGGATTCATCCTCGCTGCCGCCAGAATCTCTTCGGCAGTCGGCTCCGCCGCGCAGGCAACTGAAACGGCGGCAAGGAACAAAACAGAAATCACAAATCTCATCGTTTTGAATATGGATCGCTTTGTCAGACCGTGCACCGAAATTTCGAACAAGAAAGAACTTTACCCGCATCGTGCTCACGCAATGATTCCTCCCGCATGAGTGATAAACAACAGACGGCTATCTCGCCCAGGCGGGATGAGGATTTTCCCGAATGGTATCAGCAGGTCATCCGCGCGGCGGATCTCGCTGAGAACTCCGAGGTGCGAGGATGCATGGTCATCAAGCCCTGGGGTTACGCTCTCTGGGAGAGGATGCAGGCCGTGTTGGACGGGATGTTCAAGGCGACCGGACACCGCAACGCCTATTTCCCCCTGTTCATTCCTCTGAGCTATCTGGAAAAGGAGGCCGCCCATGTGGAGGGTTTTGCCAAAGAGTGCGCGGTTGTTACCCACCACCGTCTTGAAGCAAAGGATGGAAAACTCGTGCCCGCCGGCGAGCTTAGCGAACCGCTCGTCGTCCGCCCCACCTCCGAGACGATCATCGGCGCCGCCTATGCACGCTGGGTGAAATCCTGGCGCGACCTTCCGATCCTGCTCAACCAGTGGGCGAATGTCGTGCGATGGGAAATGCGCCCCCGTCTTTTTCTCCGCACCGCCGAGTTCCTTTGGCAGGAAGGCCACACCGCCCACGAAACGCGGGAGGAGGCGGAGGAGGAAACCATGAAAATGCTTCGCGTCTACGAAACTTTTGCCCGCGACTACCTCGCGGTGCCGGTAATCACCGGTGAGAAGAGCGAGGGTGAACGCTTCCCCGGAGCGGTGAAGACCTATTGCATCGAGGCCATGGTGCAGGATCGCAAGGCCATCCAAGCGGGAACCTCGCATTTCCTTGGTCAGAATTTTTCGAAGGCCTCCGGTATTCAATTCCAGTCTCGCGCCGGCCAGCTTGAGCATGCATGGACAACAAGCTGGGGGGTGAGCACCCGCCTTATCGGCACGCTGATCATGATGCACTCGGACGATGACGGTCTTGTGGTGCCGCCACGTATTGCCGCCACCCATGTGGTGATCGTCCCGATCACTCCCAAGGAGGACAGCAAGGCTGCCATCTTGGAAGCCGCCGAGTCGCTTGCCGCCTCGCTACGAGCGGTCAGCTACCACGGGGCCCCTCTCGGCGTAGAGGTCGACACACGGGATCTTGGAGGCGGTGTCAAAAACTGGGAATGGATCAAGAAGGGCGTGCCTGTGCGCATCGAGATAGGCCCTCGCGACCTTGCGCAAGGCACCGCTGCCGTGGCACGCCGGGATCGCGGACCAAAAGAGAAGCAATTCCTCCCTCTTGCGGAAATCCCTCAACACATCGCCCCGATGTTGGATGAGATCCAAGGCCAACTCCTGCAACGCGCGACAGAGTTCCGCGATTCACAAACGCGCCGAATCGATTCGAAAGAGGAATTTTACGCCTTCTTTACCGCAAAAAACGCGAGCAAGCCCGAGATCCACGGAGGCTTCGCCCTCACCCACTGGAACGGCAGCACCGCCGTGGAGGAGCAAATAAAAGCGGACCTCAAAGTCACCATCCGGTGCATTCCTTTTGAGGATTCCCCGGAAGCAGGCACTTGCCCGTTCAGCGGCGAGCCGAGCCGACAGCGGGTAATCTGGGCAAAGTCCTACTAGCGCGGTTACCGATTATTGATGGAAAAATCGGGCATGGCGGATAGATTCATCACCATGCTGTGCCATACGGCGTGCTTTATGCGAACGGGCGCGGCGGCTTGCGCCGTCGGCCTGTTGGTATTTTTTGGGGACTGTCTCTCCTCCCGGGCCGCTGTCGCCGACTGGTTGGTTGAAGAGGAAAATTCCAAGCGGGAACCGCTGAGTCTTTCCGAGCAGGCTGAAATCATAGCCGAAGCCCATGCGCTCTATCTCCAGGCCATTTTCGAGGAGGATGAGGAAGGGCCCGATAAAGCCCTCGCAAACAAGCGGCGGGTCTTGTTTTTGGATCCAGGTATCACTCCGCTTGCGATGGATGTCGCCCAGCATCACCTGCGTCGCGGCGAAACGGCGGAGGCGATCTCGGTGCTCAAGGATACGCTGAAAGTCCGCCCTCGCGATTCCTCTCTCGCATTGGCCCTGTCTGGCATTTACCTGCGCCACCTCAACAAATACCCGCTTGCTGAAAAATATGCGCTCGAAGCCTTGAAGTCGAAACCGGACAACAGCACGAGCTATGAGCTTCTGTGGGAAATTTATCGCGCCGCCGGACAAAACAGCCAGATCGAGCCATTGTTTCAGCGGGCAGCGAAACGGGATTCGAAGGATCCGGTCTTCTGGCTGGATCTGGCCGATATACGGCTACGCGATCTCGCCCGGTCTTCACGGCAACCATCCGATGAAACGATGCGGAAGGTTGTTGATCTCGTGGAGCGTGCCATCGCGCTGGCCGAGGAGAATCCCGAGGCGCTTGCACGTGGGGCGGATTATCTTTCCATGTGCGGCCACCTGGAGCGCTCAAATGAGCTTTACCAGACCGTCTTGAAGCAGCGTCCCGGCATTGATGACATCCGCCGCAAGCTTGCTGCCGGACTCGTGCAGGCCGGCGACCTCGATCCGGCAGTGGAATTACTCCAGCAGATCGTCAGCGATAATCCCTTGAGCCTGCCGGCCTATGAGCAACTCGCCCGCATCCATCTCGAGCGCAATGAATTTCCCCAGGCTCTTGCGAGCATGAAACAGGCACTGCTGCTGGCGCCTATCGATCCCCGGCGTCACGAGGAAGTCATTCGCCTCGGCATGATGGCGCGCGACTGGAATACCGCTCTTGCGACCGCTACAGAGGCGGAGCGACGGTTCCCCTACCTTCCTGGATTTACGCTGCTACGCGCCATTGCCTTGAGCCAGTTGGGCCAACATGCATCGGCTCTCATGGCTTTCGAGCGAACCTGGATCGCCGCCGCCAATTCGAACCCTGAGTTGCTGGACAGCAAATTTTTCATGAGCTACGGCAGCGCTGCCGAGCGCGCCGGACATTACGTGAAGGCCGCCGAGCTGCTTAAAAAATCGATCGATCTGCATCCAGAGGACTCAGCCGAGGCCTGCAACTACCTTGGATACATGTGGGCCGATCGTGGAGAAAACCTCATCGAGGCCGAACAGCTTATCAAACGGGCGCTCGAGCAGGATCCTGAAAACGGCGCCTACATTGACAGTTTGGGCTGGGTTTATTTCAAGCAGGCCCGCTATGAGGAAGCTTTAGCGGAACTCTTGCGTGCCGAACGGCTCATTTCCAAACCAGATCCCGTCGTCTTGGAGCATATCGGCGATGCCTACGAGAAACTGGGCAAGACGGTGCAAGCGGTTCAATACTGGCGCAAAGCTATGGAGCTTGATCCCCAAAACACGGCCATAGCCGCAAAGCTCGACCTCAACGACGCACGCATCGCCAAACAACCGGATTCGCTGCCCCCACAGAAAAACGACTGAGAGGGCAAAGGAGCGGCTGCTTTGAGCACTTATGCCACCGCCGCTCTGATTTTTTGCGCGATACCACTGAAGACTTGCGCTGCGGCGCTCTCGGGATGCGCTGCCACGGCGGGTCGCCCGGTGTCTCCCGACTGGCGGACGAGTGGTTCGATCGGCACCTCGCCCAAAAGCGGAATCTGCAAGCGGGCTGCCTCGCGGCTGCCACCACCGGTGCCGAAGATGTCATACTTTTTGCCATCACCAGGGCACAAAAAATAGCTCATGTTTTCGACGATCCCGAGCACAGGGACATTGGTTTTTCCGAACATTGCAATCGCCTTGCGGGCATCAATAAGAGCCACCTCCTGCGGCGTGGTGACGATAACCGCTCCGGAGAGAGCGACCGTCTGCACGATCGTGAGCTGGATGTCACCAGTGCCCGGAGGCAGGTCGAGAATGAGATAGTCCAGATTCCCCCAAGCCACCTGACGGAGAAACTGCTGTGTATAGCGCGTGACCATCGGGCCACGGAGCACGGCGGGTGAAGCGTTATCGAGCAGGAAGCCCATCGACATCAGCGAAACGCCGTGGCGCTCGATGGGAATGATGCGGTTTTCATCATCGGCAGTGGGACGCTCGTTCATGCCGCCGAACATGAGCGCGATGCTTGGCCCGTAAATATCGCAATCGCAGAGGCCGGTGCGGGCACCACTTTGCGCCAGGGAGAGGGCGAGATTTGCTGCGACGGTTGATTTGCCGACACCGCCCTTGCCACTGGCTACTGCAATGACATGGCGCACTCCATCAATCTTGGTGGCCCCCATCCCTCCAGCGGCTGCTGCGGGGGCTTGCACATCGATTTTTACGCTTACACGTCCCGCCCCGCCGAGGGCTTGGAGCGCAGCGGTGGCATCGGCATGGATTTGCCGGGCGATACCGGTGTCATTGGTCGTAAGAACCAACTGCACCTCGATATCGGCTCCATCGAGAGCGATGTTGCGCACGAGTCCGAAGGAAACGATGTCGCGGGAGAATCCCGGGTATTTCACTGAGCCTAACGCCTCACGGATGGTTTGTGGGTTGATCGATGACATGGACGGGATTTTGCACGTCTACGGCATGCAGACAAGAATGGACGGATTACAAGTTGCACCCCGCATCGGACGGGACTACCGTGGCGGCGTCAGAGACTATGGACTGCGGAAGGGCAAACCCCGCCAGGGCAGGAATGCAGCAACGGTAGCCCGCTCCACTTTGCCGTAGTTCTCTGACACCCTCCCCCTCCACTTTCCTCCCATCGCCTTGACTCATTCCGTGTGGCTTATAGTTTCCATGGAATGGCCATAGATTCACGGGAGAGTGCCCGCGAGATCCTCCACAGTTTTCTCGCAGGAAAAGGACTGCGCAGAACCTCACAGCGCGACGCCATCATTGATGCCGCCCTCGGCACCAAGGAGCACTACACCGCCGAGGAGCTGCTGGCCATGTCTCGCGAGATCGACAGCTCCATCTCACGGGCAACCGTTTACCGCACACTGCCGATCCTGGTGGAGAGCGGACTCCTCCGCGAACTCGATCTCGGTGGTGATACAAAAATCTACGATCCCAACTTTTTAGAGCACCCCACCCACAATCATCTTGTCTGCATCGATTGCAAAAAAATCATCGAATTCGAAGACCCCAACATGGAACTCCTGGAAAACTGCATTACCCGCCGGCTGGGATTTTCGCCGACCAACAAGATGGTGAAAATCGAAGCCCACTGCGATGAATTCCAAACGCGGGGGACGTGCCGCAAGAGCAGCATGGAGGTCAAAGCCTGAGCCGCCATGTGGAAGGGACGATTCAAGGAGGAGCAATCCGACCTGCTTAAAAGTTACGGCGAATCCATCAGCACCGACTGGCAACTTTATAGCCACGATATCAAAGGCAGCATCGCCCATGCGCGGGCGCTGAAGACTGCCGGCATCCTCACCGCCGAGGAGTTCAGTCAGATCGAGAGCGGACTGCTCGCAATCCGAACCGATATCGAATCCGGCAAGTTTACTTTCAGCACCGATCTCGAGGACGTTCATATGAACATCGAGGCCGAGCTGACAAAGCGTATCGGTCCCGCAGGCGCAAAACTCCATACCGCCCGCAGCAGGAATGACCAGGTTGCCTTGGACTTTCGTCTTTGGCTGCGGGATGCCTGCGATGGGTTGCGCGGCAAGATCAAGAACCTCCAGCGGGCGATCATCGGCCTCGCGGACCGCCACAGGGAGGCGATTATTCCTGGCTACACGCACCTTCAGCGCGCCCAGCCGGTGCTTTTCGCCCACCATCTGCTTGCCTATGTCGAAATGCTCGACCGCGATGCTGGACGGTTTCTCGATGCCCGCGAGCGAATGGATGCCATGCCTCTAGGTTCAGGGGCCATTGCCGGATCCACCATCATTCTTGACCGTCAGGCGGTGGCGAGGGAACTCGGATTCAGCAAGGTCACAACAAACAGCATGGATGCCGTGGCAGACCGCGACTTCGCGTGCGAGACACTTGCCGCGATCGCCATTCTCGGCATGCACATCTCCCGCCTGAGCGAGGATGTGATCCTGTGGGCCTCGGCGGAGTTTGGCTTTTTGGAATTGAGCGACCGGCACACCACCGGCTCGAGCCTGATGCCCCAGAAGAAAAATCCCGATATCGCCGAACTCGCTCGCGGCAAAACGGGACGCCTCTACGGCAACCTCATAACATTGCTAACCCTGATGAAGGGCCTGCCACTCACCTACAACCGGGATATGCAGGAGGATAAGGAAGCCGTCTTTGACTCGGTAAAAACAGCCACAGACACGCTGTCCATTTTTGCAGAAATGATCGACGCCGCCTCGCTGTGCGAAGATCGCGCCCTGGAAGCTGCCAGGGATCCGCTGCTGCTGGCAACGGATCTTGCCGACCGACTTGTGGAAGGCGGGGTGCCCTTCCGCCAAGCGCATGAAATTGTCGGCAGTCTCGTCGCCCGTGCACAGGAACTTCGAGTGCCCCTCGACAAGCTTGACCCCGCCGAGTTCCTTGCCGCCTCCTCGGTGCTGACTGATGGAATTGTGAAAAACACATTCAATCTCAGGGCCGCATTGGAGGCCCGTCGAGCCATTGGCGCCCCTTCGCCCGAGAACGTTGCCCGCGAAATCGTCCGCTGGCAGCAAAGCCTCGCCTGAAACTCCCGCCCGCGTGCAACACAACCCGGCAAATCAACCACGGCTTTTGGAGAAATTTTTCGCCTTCCGCAATCGTGGTGATGAGGCAAAGCCCTTCATTGCCCACTTGGAGGATCTCCGGCTCACCATCGTTAAAATCGCGGTAGCTCTCATCGTTGGCATGGGAGGCTGCTTTGCCTTTCGTGACCGGATTGCCGCCGTGATTCAGCGTCCGCTTGTCGACCTCGATCCAGGGCGCGCTGCAAACCTGCAATCCCTCGGCGTGGCCGACTCTTTCACCATCTCATTGGAGCTCGCCTTTTATGGCGGCGTCATCGTTTCGTTTCCTCTTATCGTCATTTTCCTGGCTGAATTCATCCTGCCCGCCCTCACGGCAAAAGAAAAAGCGATGATCCTGCCGACGGCAGTGCTTGGCTCGGGCTTGTTTCTACTCGGCGCGGCTTTCAGCTACTTCGTCGTGCTGCCCAAGGCGTTGGCCTTTTTCTTCAACGACGCCCAGGCGATGAACTGGCAGCCGACCTGGACCGTGCGGGAATATTACTCCTTCACCACCCAATTCATCATTGCTTTTGGGCTTTCCTTCGAACTCCCGCTGGCCGTGCTCATGCTCGTAAAACTTGGTTTGGTGGACCATATCCTATTGCGTCGCACCCGGGCATTTGCCGTGGTGATTATTTTCATCTTCGCAGCAATAATCACCCCCACTTCGGATATCGTAACCCTCCTCCTCATGGGTGGCCCCATGTATTTGCTCTACGAAATCTGCATCGGCATCGCCTGGACAATACGCGACAAAACAACCGCCGTAGCGGGTTGAGAGCGTTTGGAGCCGAACCTCAACGGAAAAGCCACCACCACCCCATCGGCTGAGCAGGGCTTGATTTACTGGCCACGCCGAATGCGGGAACCGGGGAAATTGACAATGAACCGCCAGACGATTTTTTCGCGCGACTCGATCTCCCACGTTTCTGGATTCACCCGCTTGGGCACTTCGTAGCGGCGGATATCGATCACCGTGTCGTAGCCGCGATCGGCAAAGACGTCGATGATCATCGCGAGGACGAGAGGATTAAGCAAAATCTCGCTCTCGGAGTTGATGTGAGCGCGGCCCGACATCGTGTGCCTGCGAATGATCGGCATGAATTTCTCATTGATCAGGCTCACCGCCTGCTGAAACAACTCGGGGTGCTCGGCATTGTAGGAATCCAGCCGGTTCACGAGTTCCTGGCGGGCATGGATGCTCAATTCGCGCGCAATCGGGATGCAGGAAATGCGGTCGAAAGTCGCCTGATCGAGTTCGAGCGAGCTTTGATAGCGCAATTCATCCTGAATGCGCCGCTGAACCTCCTCGATGCTGCCCTGCGCATTCACATAGTGGTAGAAAAAGACCTCCCGCAATGATTTCAGGGACTCGTAAGTCACCTCTTTGAACGTGCGGTAGCGATTGCGGGCCGCCTCATCGGATAAATCCGTCGCTCGGGTCTCGACCAATTGCCCCACTCCCGACGCCTCCACACTCGCATTGTGCAAGCGGGCGCGCTCGCCACGGAGGATCTGACGCCGCACCGACTCCGCTTCATCCACAAACAACACCACGATATGGAACATGGGCTTACGGAAATGCGAGGCTAATGGCGTGCCCATATACTGGAGACGAAGCGCATTGAGCTTCTCGTGGAGCAGACGCAGGCACAACACCTGCACTTTCGTGCGCGGATAGCCATCGACCACCACCCCGGTTGCATTCTCGGGATTCAGCAATGCCCGCAAAAGCAGACCCGTCACCTCCCGATCGCCAACCATTAATCCCGCATCGATGAGTTTGCGCGCAGCGGGACTGTGCAAGAGTTCGCTCACAACAATCGGCTTCGCCGTAAGGCTGCGATACTGCTGGATAAATCGAGTCTGGGTTCCCTTACCGGCACCAGGGGCGCCGTTCAGCCAGATCACCTCATTGGGAAATTGCAGCCCCTCGATGCCAACCTCATTTTCCAACTCCTGCCAAGCGGCATTGAAAATCAGATTCGCATCCTTGACCTCGAGGTCGATGGCTTTGGAAGACTCCGCCTTGTCTTTAGGAGAAGGCTCAGTGGGATTGGTGGAGTTAAGCATTTGAGATTTGAGCTGGGCAGGTTGTCATATCTTCCATGTGAGCACAAAAGTTTTCCTAAAGCGGAATGCCAAAACTGCGTGAATCAGAACGTATTTCTAAGCAAATAACACCGGGTTCCCCGACCGGAAAACGCCGTCGGGAGCCAACAGTCTGCTATCCTTTGGAAATTAGGGGTCGGCAGGCAAATGTTGACTGATTGGAGTTGTCGAATCGGATGGCGAGACGAGCGTTGGTTCTTAAAGCGGAGGGTGACGTTGCCCGTAAGATTCGCTGAATTGGTGCGTGCGCTGAGGAGCCGCACGCTTGGGGGAGCCCCGTGTGTCCGAGGGGGTGGCGACCACACCCCGGCTCCCTTGTCGCAGAGCCCCCTAGACCCTCGCGGCGTCACCGTGCACGACTACCTGCGCGTGCTCTACGCGGAGGGCGAAAGGAAGCGCTGCCGCTAGGAGCCAAGCAAAAGCTTTCGCCAGCCAGCCCCACAACCCTCCCCCCCGAGACAACGCGCAGAAATCCTACCAATCGGGCTGCAAGGGCCTCGAGGAGCGTTTCGGTGCCGCTCGCATGTCCTGGCGGCGCGAAATCGCCATGGGATGCCAACCGGGGAATGGAGAAAATCCCACGGTGGTTTGCCAGGATAAATCCAGGCGATGTGCGGGCTGAAAGGCTCGAATAAAAACTCCACGGCCTATTCAAGAACCGCCGCTCCTGAGAAGGACGGCGGTTCTTGCTTTGGCACGGATTCCGGTTGCGAACCTGAAAGGAACCAACCCATGACATCCGAGGAACTCACCACCATTCAAACCCTGCGCGAGAAAGGATACGCCGACGCTGTTTGGGAACCTGCGGAAGTCGGATTGGCGGATCCCCGAGCCATCGAGGAGCAAGCCATCGATACCTTACCTTCCGGACGACCGCACAAGCCCACACTCACAGAGATCGAAGTCACCATCGAGGCGATCCTTCACTTCCTGACCTACAGTTTCGCCCTGCAAATTTATTTCAGCACTTTGTGATTCCCTCGCGTGAAAATCGAAGCCGGCAAAGGCGATTTCCCTATGACACAAATGCCCGTTGCCGGTTGCGGAATCACTGCTACCATTTAACCAAACATCAGGAATTCCTGTGGCCGTCAAAAGCCGCAGGGTGCCTACCGAGGAATTGGAGAAACTCCCACGGTGGCTTGCTTGGAAAACCCAAGCGATGTGCGGTTCGAGAGAACCGAACAACAAAAATCTCCACGGTTCAAAAATTGACCGCCGCTCCTGATTGGAAACGGCGGATTTTTATTGGCTCGGATTCCTGGTGCGAAACCCAAAAGGAGACACACCATGACAAAAACACCCACTGCATCCATCCGCGTTCTGCCGGACAACCCGGACCACCACCTCTGGAACAACAACGGCACTTTCTGGTGCCACTACACCCTGCATTTTCCTGACTACACCAAGCGCCGTGTGCGTCAGAGCCTGGGAACCCCGTGCCTCAAAACAGCCCGGAAACTCCGCGACCAAATCCTCCGCCGCGCGGCGGAAGGAGGTGCGCTTTGAAACAGGTCAAAGGCATTCGCTACGGCTTCCGACCCATATCCTACTGGGACGACTCCGACCCGCTGCAATCCATCCTTAAAAACATCAAAGGCGAAAACCGCCGAAGAATGGTCATCGACTTCTGGGATACCGGGCAACTCGAGCGACTCGACGAGGTTCTCCTGCAAGACGAACTCGGCGAGGAGGACCGGCGAGGACTCGGACGCATCCATCCCTCGTTCATGGGCGGCGAGTATTTACCTGCCTACATTCCCGGCGAAGTCGAGATCGCCCGCATCTGCCTGCGATCCACCACGAGCGATGTGATCAGCCTGCGCGCCCGTCCCATCCCGACCGGTATTGCCTACCGGATCGAGGACGAATACGAGGGCAAGTTCACCCTGCCGATCACCAAGTCCAAAGACCCGCTCACACTCGAAGAACTCGTCCGCCAGTTCGAGGAAGGCTCGCTCGACCAACTCCCCGGCAACCTCGCCACCGGCTACAACGACTACAATGCCGAATGGCAGGATCGCGAAAGCCTCCGCCATTTCACCCGGATCGAGTCGAACATCTATCGGCAACTCGGCAGCCACTTCGAGGCGGTGTTCGAAGACTGGGTGCTCGAAGGCCGCGAGGAAGAAACCGAGGAGGTTGGCATATGAGCACGCCTCACTCCCCATCCGACCAGATTGAAACTTGGCAGAAAGATGCGAGAGCCCTGACTTCCAAAATCCTCCTCGGCCTCTCCAGCAAACGCTCCGACGAGGAATGGGAATATTTTGTCGAACGAACCATCCAAATGTTCCAGGACAAAGGACTCTTCAAATCCACCAAACCATGAAAAAAGACCCTCAATCCGAGAAACGCTATCTTGTTAAATACCACATCCCCACCAAGAGACCCGTCAAAAGACGAAAATTCCACTACACAACCGTCCCTGTCACCGAGGAGATCGGAGAGAAAGCCGCCATGGCACTTGCCGAGAAGCTCTGGGCCGAGATCGGCGGGTCTGAAATCAAAGCCGTCTCGGCGGAATACCAGACAGGGGTAGTCACTCAAACCTTCCAGCAACACCACTGATGAGATCCAACCGCTCCCTCGAGCGTGGCGATCTGCCGGGCCTTGAAGATGACTTCCTTGATCTCTGGCGCACCATTCAAGCCAGTCACTATGATCTAGGAAACCTGCCGACGGGATTCGCCTCGAAGCCGATTATACAAAAACCCGCCCTTACCCGCTTGCTCGATTTGGTCAGACAGCAAAAAGCACCCGCCATCCGCGAAGCAATCGAAGAAGCTTTAAGCATCACCACGCCCAACCTAGGAATCGCTCTTCAAATGTGGTGGACCCAAGTGGCCTGGCTCAAACGCAGCCTGACCGGCTGCGTGGAGTTCGATTGGAAAGCCACCGATATCACCAGACGACCAATTGCCCTTGAGGAATTGCTCGCCCATTTCCAGACTCGCTTGCTGAACTCACCCCCAACCGCCCAGTAGAAGCCAAACAAAATCCCATGCCCTCAAAACCCGATTCCTTCTTTGCGGTCCTTAGTGACATCCATGGCAACATCGATGCCCTGACAGCAGTTCTTTCCGACATCGAACAGTTCCCGGTCAAAGGAATGTTCTGCCTCGGCGATCTCGTCGGCTACGGCCCTGAGCCCGCCTCCTGCGTCCAGCGAATCATGGACACCTCGGCAGTGACAGTCCTCGGCAACCATGAAGCCATGCTGTTGATTGCCGACAAAATCCCCGACGAGGACTGGGATATATCGATCCAGCAACCCATCCAACTCGCCAATGAGCAACTCACCAAAGCGCAGAAATCCTGGTTGCGATCCACCCCCTCACCGCCGACCTCGATCCCGTTACTCTCTCCCACGCCTCGCTCCACAAGCCTCCCGAGTTCCTCTACATCGATGAACCCGCAGCGGCTGAAGCCCATTTTGCAGCGCAATCGACATTCATCAGTTTCAACGGCCACACCCATGTCCCCGCCGTCTGGGAATCAAATCCAAAAACCTCCGCCTGCCGATGCCTGAAGCCCTCAGATTCACCAGTCCGCCTCGACGGGAAAAAACGCTATTCCATCAATGTCGGCAGCGTCGGCCAACCCCGCGACGACGACCCCCGCGCCAGCTACATGCTCTACGACTACGAGCAACACCTCCTACTTCACCGCCGCGTTCCCTACGATATCGCCCGAGCCCAATCCCGCTTCAAAAAAGCCGGCCTCCCCGCCCACAACGCCAAGCGGATCGCCAAGGGCCAATAGCGCCAAAACCACCTCGGCAACCCGCTACATGTATAATACCAAAAGCCGCTTGCTTTTGGACTTCTGAATGTAGCGCGGGCGTCCCGCCTGCGAGCGTAAGCCGTTGAATGGCAGGCGGGACGCCTGCCCCACAATAAAGCAATCGAAAGTGGGATTTCGAGGAGACATTGGTATAAGAAGGGAGAGTTGGTCGGAACTGCCCTTCTGGAGCACCAGACCCCATGCTCCAACCTGTTTTCAGGACGATTCTCAGGAACTAATTAGCAGCCGCTCAGGTTGCTCCGGTTTTGAAAACCTTGAGCCCGGCGAGCTTTGCCAAGGCGAGCTGGCGCTCATCAAAAGAAAGAAAATGATCGGCGCGGATTTCACACGCGCAGGCCACATGCATCACATCCAAAGTGCGGGTGCCGAGTTTCATGCTATGGCGTGCGAGCAAGCGGAACCTCTCCATAAGGGCTGCACGATCGAGGTGGGGAAAAAAATACTGCCCCCGGTCCTTGCGCGAGCGGAAATGGGCGAGTTGCGTCTCCGCTTGGGCCGCCGTGATGTCGCGCCAAAACACTTTCAATCGAAGCGCATTGGTTAGCTCCGCCTCCTGCAGCTCCCAGACCGGAAGGGGGTCGCTTTGCGCACCCACTTGGGCCTGCACCCATTCCGAACCATCCTCCCGAAGATAGAGTTTCAAAAGCGCGCTGGTATCGAGATACAGCATGTCACCAGCGGCCTCCACGATCCTTGGCGACCGTCTCCTCGACCGAAAGACCCTTGTTTGGAAGCGCCGTTGCCAAATGATCGTCCCACACCACCTGCTGGCGCGCCCCCGCCGGAACGAGGCGGACCCTGGGTTTGCCGCGGTTCAAGACCTCGATGATCTCGCCATTGACTACTTGCTTCTCCACTTCCGACCAGTGGGCTTTCATTTCGCGAACCGTGATTGTTTTCACACATAATGAGTTCTTTAAAAGTTGCAAAATGTAAAACATTTTTTGACCGAAAAAAACAAGAAGCCGGTCCGATCTCCTCCCCCTCAGCACACCAATGACTCCCGCACTGGGAATGCCAGACCGAGAAGCCCGAAAAACTCACTCGCCGCTTCGCTCGGCTCCCGCCGGCTCCACCTTGACATACATAATTCTGTATTTTACAGATTTCTGTATGGATATTCCCATCACTTCCACAGAACTCGCCCGGCATTTGGGCGATGTGCTTGCCAGGGTAAAGCACGCTGGCCAAAGCTTTCTTCTGACCAAAAGCGCCAAACCCCTCGCGCGCCTTGTTCCCGTCTCGCCGATGGGCGGGGGAACCGGCAAGGAGGTTATCGAGGTTCTTGCCAAGCTTCCCTGCGATTCCTCCTTCGCCGACGATCTTGAACGAGTCAACCGCATGGACTCCATTCCCGCGAATCCATGGGCTTGATACTCGATACTTCCGCCATCATTTCGATCGAGCGCTCGCAGGCATCCGGGAGCCCGATCCTGCTCGATCCGGATGCCATTTTCTGCATACCAGCGATTGTTTGGGCGGAGGCGCTGGTTGGTGTTCGGTTGGCCACCACGGTCGACCAAGCCGCCCGCCGCCTGGCCCGATTGGAGGCCATTCGCAGGGTGACCGGGATTCAGGATTTCACTCCCGAAGTCGCGGTCCACTATGCCGACATTTTTTCCGAACTCTCAAAAGCCGGCAGCTTGATCCCGCAAAACGACATCGCCGTAGCTGCCACGGCGCGGTTTTTGGATTTTGGAGTCCTCGTTGGTCCCTCGGATGAATCTCATTTTCGAAGAGTCGCAGGTCTCAAAGTGCAGGTGATTGCCTAGGGTGCCCTGGGCTACACAATTGTCTTCCCCTTGGGATATGCGCTATCGCGCGAGTGTTCGCCCCCGGTTGATTTCGCTACGCTCCACCCTCCGGGCTGCCTTGCAGGCAGTCTTTCTCCCTACGCTCGATTATGTCGCCCTTCGGACTGCCTTCAGCAGGCAGTATTGATTCGCATTCTTCCCAGAATGTCTCACCCTACGGGCTGCTTTCATGCAGCATACCGCGCAAAAGCCCAATTTGCTTGGTTCCCAGCCAGCGCCCGCTGGCATGTGTTCAGCATTTCAGCATTTTCATTCGTGCCTCATGGTTCCCGGATTCAAACGCATCGCTCCCGATCAAGATACCGGCATGGATTTGAACGAGCCTTGGATTGCTTGCTCTGGAGTTGTTTGATACCGGGAAGCATTCTTAAAGAACGTGATGTCAATAATCAATTCCTACCCCCATTTACCGCGGGAGAAAGAAATGTCGTAGCTATTGATATTTATATGATTTGAACTCCCACGGCACGGAGATAGTCGTAAGTTGGATCGTAATAACTGGGTGCTCGGGTGGGATCTTGCCCGTCTCCGGACGGAACAAAGATGGCCATGCCCTGGCGGGCACGGGTCATCAGCACGCGGTAGGCATTAAGGAGGTATTGCCTGGCGTCGGGCTTGTTCACGTTTTGCCAACGGCTGCCGCGGAAGCTGTGGTAGTTCCAACCATCACCAGTGTGCCGCAAGTCAGCATCCCAAGTCACGCAGGCCCAGTCGAGTTCGAGACCTTGCACCTGAAACTCGGTTGCGGCGTCTTCCATGTAGAAGCTGGAACGGGTGTCAGTGGCGTCGTTGAGAAACCAGTGGATCGGATTAACGTCGATGCGGATGTCGATGGCGTGGGGTTTGAGTCGTTGAGCGGAGGAGGAGGCCACAATTCCAAAGCGCTCGGAACCGCGAGCTTGGGAACGGATCCAATCTTTAGCGGCAGCAAGATCGCGGGTGAGGACGATCGGATAGCGTGCCTGCATTTGTTGCAGGATCCGGGAGGCTTCGCCTAGCTCGCAGTCGAGGACAGCTTTAACGAATTTGGAGACATTCTCGGCACGGAAGGAGCGCATGGAGACTGAGAGGTGCAGGGCGCTGTCGGTCTGAATGTGGGCGGCGCCTTGCAAGCGGTCGATGGCGTGGCCTGCAGCGTATTCGGAGTCGGTAAGATCGGGTGAAACGTAGACGTGCCAACCAGGGAAACCTTCGCGGATGGCATCAAGCCACGCAGAAATTCCGGCTTCGCCGCGGTTGATTTCTTGGCCGCCACCGACGAGGCAGATGATGACGGACCAATCACGATGGCGTTCCATGTAGGAGATGAGAAACTCGGGTTCGGATTGAGTGAAGCCGGGGCGCTTCTTTTTGCGGGCCATGAAATCGGCGGTCATGGCTTTATCCCATGCACGCTGGGCTTCATCGAAAATAACGACCCGATCGGCCGGCGGCGCCTCAAGATCGCGCAAGCCAGCGTCGCGAAAGTGGTGCACATTCTGAATGAAGGCTTTCACCTTTTGCTTCACAGGGCCTTTGCGTGGCTTCTTGGCCGCTTGAGCGACGCGCTCGACTTCGTCCCGGGTCAGAGCTTCGCGTAAGACTTCAACAAGCGGCCCGTTGCCGGAGAGAAAAACGGCATGAGTGGACGAGGAATCGCGTTTCTTGGTTGCAACGTTCAGACCAACGAGCGTCTTGCCGGCACCGGGAACACCGGTGATGAAGATGATGAGCTTTCGTTTTTGGCGCGCGGCCTCCTCAATGAGTTGCTCGACTCGTGCCGAAGTAATGCTGAGGTTGCGTGCACCGGCATCATGCCGCGCGATGGCATCGACGGAATGCCGTGAGTAGAGACTTTGCGCCGCTTCGATGATGGTCGGTGTCGGCTGGTAAGGGGCGCGCTCCCACGAATCAATGTCTACGATTGGGACGCAATATTTGCTGAGCGAAAGATCGAGGATCTTGCGGAGAAAAGCCGGGTTGGTTCGGACCGGGGGATGAACTCCGTCGGCGTGAGGAGGCGTAAGATCATGTTCGGATTCAAGCGCATCAGTGGCAACCAGAACAGGGACAATCGGAACGGAGTGGCTGGCCTTATGGAAATTTTTCAGATCGAGGCCGTAGTCCCAGGCTTGATTAATGTGTGCTCGCTGATAGCTCCCCTCGCCGACCTTAAATTCGATCGGAAAAATAACGCTGGGCGTGACGAAAACAGCGTCGATCCGGCTGCCAATGCGAGGCACATCGAACTCGAGATGAATGCGGCCGGAAAGGCCGACCAAACTCGCCTGCAGCACGGAGGTCTGAACTTCCCAAGCATTGCGCTGCTCGAGCTCGAGTGAGAACTGCCCGCACGAGGCCATGGAGCCAAGGATTTGCTCCGGTGAAGCAGCAAGAAATTCATCCACCTCCGCCGAGTAGTAGGCAGAAGGAGTAGGGTGTGGCTCGACTGTTTTGGAAGGCTGCGTCACAGGAAGAAACAAAATGCTCGGTCGACTTGAAAGCATCGTGAGCGGGGCCCACATATTGACATATTTTGGGAGGCAACTTGGGCTGGTGGATTAAATTCAGAATTCAAAATTCGCTGGCCGTGCGGAGTTGGCGTTTCCAAGTGATCATGGGGTGTTTTAATTTTGGATTTTGGATGATGGATTGGGGCGAGGAGAAGCCTAATGGTGAATTTTGGATGTTGAATGGTGGATTGAAGACGATGGTGAATTTTGGATGTTGGATTTTGGATTTTTGATGGAATTCAGCATTCAGCATTTAAAATTTAAAATTCTCCCTTGGAGTCAGGGATTTTCGGAGGTGGTTTTGACAATGGAGGTGAGGATTTTTTGAATGCTTGAGGCTTGTGCCAGGAGGTCTTCCGCAATCTTGGAGCCAAGAATCCCAGTGTCGCGAGCCAAGCGGAGCCAGTAGATGGTTTCGCGTGCCTCTTTCGCCGCGATTCCCATCTTGGACTTGAAATCAGCCCGGCTTTGCGCGGCTTGGGCTTCTTCGACATTCGCGCCGATGCTTGTCCCAGAGCGCCAAAATTGGGAGGCAAGGTCGTATTCCTTACGCTCGCGCATGATCCTTGCTGCCGCCGTGACATCGAGGGCGAAACGATAGCTCAGTTCCAAAATCGGGTTCGCTTCTTTCATTCAAAATTCAGAATTTAAAATTTAAAATTTCCTCATGGAGTTATGGATTTTCAGGGGCGACAGGATTTACAGAATTAACAGGAGTATTGGGACTCGGGCAGGAAGAGATGAAGGGTTCAGGGTTTGAAAGTGGTTTTTTTGGGGCGGTAGTCGCGTGGATCAATGCAGGAGTCGTAGAGGGCGCGATCGATCCTGATCCAGTTGGTGCCGTCGATCCCACAGCGGTGAGGGATTTCGGGCCTCATTCCTTTGCCTCCCATCCTGTTTGCGTGTTCCAGCGCGCAGGGGTCGCATTGCCTGTCAGGACCGGCCCGAGGAATTTCGACAACCTCGCGACAACCTCTTCAAGGGAATCGGCGCGAAGCGAATTTTTCCTCAAAAATGCGGCCCACTGCGTGCCCTTGTCACGATCTGTGGCGAATTGCGGTGTCAGGGCCGAGGGAAACGCCTCGGACATAGGCGTGCCCCGCCGCTGGAATGTATTCCGCACAGCCTCGGCGAGAACCGTTCGATCGAACTCGCGGTGCCGGCAAAGCCAATCCAAGTCGAAGAAATCCTTCATCCGGCTGTTTGCCAGCCCGAGAACCGTGGCGGCTTCGAGTTTCTCGGCGATGACGGTTTCAGGTGGGTAGGCCAGCAGGCGGGCTTCGGGAAAACCGAGCAAATCCCTCCACTCCACCTCGACGGGAGCGGGGGTAATGGCGTCGCCGAAGCCGATGTCGATCTGCACAGGCACCACGGCTCCCGCCAGCATGGCGCGGGCGGTCACTCTCACACCCTCGTAAAGTTGATCTTCGCGGATTTTCGAGGCCTCAACCGCACCCCAGACAAGGCCATCCACCGGATCCGAAGGAGTCGCCAATAGTTCTTCAAAAAACTTCGCCAGTCCCTCCGGCGAGGCATCTCCCGAACCTAGGAAATCGACATCACGAGTCGGGCGATGGACTTCCCCCGCCCAAAGGGCTAAAAGCTGCGCACCCTTCAAGACAAAGCGCCCGGCCGCCTCGCTCCGACTCAGCCTCCAGAGCAACCGCCCCAGCGCGAACCGCTCCATCAACGCGGCGAGCAGAGTTCCCGTCTCCCGGGCCAAATTCGACAAGCGGGTGCGGACGGAGGCGGCCACATTCTTCATGCCAGCGCCTCCAGATATGGCTTCATCACACGCCAAGCCCCGAGCTTTTGGGCATAATCCTGAAGCGTGACGAGGCTTTGTCGCCGCTTGCGAAGCCTCTCGCGCAGTGCTTCCAGGCACACCTCCAGCGTCACCGTCCCCCGGTGGCGGAAGCAATCCACGATCGTCCGGTCCGCATCCGTGATCCTCACCGGCATGCCATGGATCGAGTGCGTTTCCACCCCGAGTGTGAAGGCCTCCGGCTTGCGGCTGCGAACGATCCGCAGTGGCGGATGCCCGGCGCGCGGCGGCGGGTAGTTCGCGGGCAGTTGCATCCACACCTCGCGGGCCACCTGTGTGCCAAGGCCATGGAAATTGAGCGCGCTCACCAGCACGACGACACCTTTGGGAACTCGCGCCGCCGCCTCCACAAGGTCGGGCTGATCGTAGTCCGCAGCATCGGTCAGCCGATAAAGCCCCCGGCCGATCCGCTCCACCTCGCCGGCACGCATCATGCGGGTCAGCGCCATTCGGGGAATCCCCGCGCGCACCGCATCCGCCGCCCGCACCACTGGCGCACATTTGGAGAGAGACCTCATTTTCTGGGCTGGAGAAGAAGCTGGCATATGTTTTTTATAATATAACAAATAACATTTTGTTATATCAAAAGCAACATTCTGAATTGATGCCGCTGTAAAAAAGTGGCTTTGGCGGAAACCGAGTTCGAATCGGCAACCAGGGCGATTCCTGGTCAGCCACGCACTTGCTCGCGAAGCCGTGCAGAAATCAAATCGGGTGGCTCGATCCGGTCGAGTATCCCTGGAAGGAGGCTCATCTCCACCGGCTCCCGCTCGAAGGCAATGCTCTGGGCCACATCGCGAGGAATCGCCTGCCAGCGGCGAAGGAGTTTCTCCTCGGCTGGCAGCTTTCTCCATCTCTCGATGTTCTCGATCCAAGTCATCGCTCATAGGTTGGGACGCAGGGGCAAAAGGTTCAAGTCGCGATCAGCCAGCGTCCGAGGAGGATGCGGTAGGAACGCCTGCGGCGAGAACAAGGCAACCGGAACCGTAGTTGCGATAGCCGACTCCGGTGCCGGGGATGCTGAAGCTGGTATATTTTTTCCCACGCGCCGTGGTCCCAACGCGGAAACCGCGCCCACCAACAGAATAGCCCACGCCGGACTTGCTGAGATTCACACGGAACGGGCCGAGGTTAACAGATTTTCGGTAGTAAAAGCCCATCAGTCACGGCCGGCTGAGGATTCAGGGGAAGCGCTGCACATATGCATAGTTTCAGCTTCTTTTACGGGTTCGGGCAATGCCATTCGGTAATTTTAATCCTCATCGCCGCACAAAATCGGTGACTGTGTGGCATAGGGATTGTTTGGGCTTATCGGCGAGTAGGGGCTGCCATACTTGCTGTATGGATTGTTGATGCTGGTGGGCGAATACGGACTTCCGTATTTGCCATAGGGGTTTGAGACAGACTGTGGATCATAGGGATTGGCGCTCAGTCGGCCGAGATACTGGCCGTCGGCGGCAATGATCTTCGGGGCCTGGGTTGCATAGGGATTTGAAACGCTTGTCACCGCATACGGGCTGCCGTAGGGACCGAAGGAATTGTTGATGCTGACTGCCGAGTATGGGCTGCCGAACGCACCAAACTTGTTCGCCGTGGAATCGGCGAGATAGGGATTCGAGCTGAGTCTGCCAAGAAACTCGCCGTCGTCGCAAAACTGCGCGGAGACACTCGGAGACGCTATTGCCAGGGCAATGAATGCTAGGCGTGGTATGAATTTTGTTTTCATGGTTTAGGTTTTCTGGTTTTCGAGGCTGGAAAATGGGTTTCGTAGTTTTTGCCACACCGGCGTGTCGATCAGAGCCATGGATTGCTGAATCTCAAGGGAAAGGAATGGAAGGGTTGGGAACCGATTTCCAATGGCAACGGAAGTTGCTCGTCTCTCAAATCGGGATCGGGAGGAGTGGTCCGAACGATCAGTTGCTCGGGCGCGGTGGCTGCATCGAGAAAAAGGGAAATCTCCCATCCTTCGCGGGGAAGTTGGGTTTGACCGAACCGGATGCTGTAAGGAGTCACTTCGATCTCGATCCTTTCGCGATGCTGCTTGTCCTTGGAATATCCCGAGAGGAGTTGGCGCAGTTTTGTAGGGCGTAAAAAGCAGACTCCCGGTGTTGAGATTTCCGCTTAGCAATGGGCCTCGTCGCGTTCGTGCGACACGCGCAGAAGGCTTCCTTCGGCATGGAGCCGCAGAAGTCCGGTTTTTAATGCAGCGGGATTCTCCCCCATGACGATTCCAATCAGGCGAAGAAGGCAGAGCCGGTTGACGCGGAATTTCATGATACCTCAATCATGGGGGCGTCGGCATTTCCTCTTGACCTATCTTTTGGAAACGGAAGATCGGTTTGGCGGTAGAGCTCTGTTCCAGCGGGGCTATGCGAGCGGATGGCGCTGATGAATTCCCCCAGGAGAAGCACGATTTTTGTGATCATGGTGTGCCAATCCTCGCACAGTTGGTAGGACATTTACGGGGGAATCAGTTTTTTTGTAAAGCCCTCAGTATTTCGAGTCCGCGAGCTTCTTGTGGAAGAACGACTGGAACTCAAACGCACAGTCCGTGTCCATCGGGCTGGGATCGGCGTCACGGAAAATCGAGATGATTCCCCGGTCGCTGGGGGGATTGTCCATTCGGCTCTCCGCGAGTTCGATCTCGGTCCCGTATTCATCCACCATGGAAAGCACGATCGCGTCACCATCTTGTTTCGCTCGCAAACTCGTCACCTCGCCATGCATACTATTGGTCAGGGACAACCTCGCGATTTCCACTTGTCCTTCCTCAAGGTCTGGCAAATCCTCGCCGCCCCTTGCACGCGGATGCTGAGAGGTTAAGAAGTTTTTCAAAACCATCGACAGGTTGTGCTCAAGCCAAGCTGGCGGCACGCTTTCGAGCCCTCCATCAAGAATTCCCCGCATCACGAACTCTCGGCGGAAATTCCCTTTGATCTTCCGAATCACGGCTTCCTCCTTTGAGGACGGCTCGGTGAAATAATCGATCGGCTGAGGTTTCTTCATTGCGTGATCCTAGGTTGTTTTGCGGTTCAAACCGGTCAGAACGCCCGCCGAGAGGGCCGGAATATCACTGCTGAAGCACTTCAAAACTTGCCGGAATTTGACCTCGGAAATGTGTGACTTTTTCTGATACTTGTTCTTCAATGATGGATAATGTTTTAGCCATTATATCACCTCCGTAACTGGGCAAGACCCTTATGAATTCCCGAAGAAAAGAACCGACGGCCTCCCACCAAGACGTCGCTCAGCAAAGGAAAAATAAATTCGACCTCATTCAACTTGTGGGGTTTTCGGATTGTCACAAGATCATACTGCACTGTTACTTATGAAACCACTGAGTAACCTTGGTAAAAGATTCCTTAAACCACGGTGGTGGATCGCTTGATACGAAGAAAACAGCACTAATTTATCTTTTATTAGCAAGAACATACACTGCATTAAAATCAAAAGTTAACGACACGCGCATTTTTTATAAGATTTAGCAGTTCAGCAATTCAGCAAAAGAAGTTATGCATACTTATACATAAGGGTGCATAGAATTTATCCAAAAACCTTTTTTAATAGGACGAGAGAGCAAGCGAGATGAAGAAAGCCTTGGAAAGCGAGCTGGGATTTTTCCCAGCGGATACAGAGACGGCGGTAGTTTTGGAGCCAGGCGATGGTTCGCTCCACCGTCCAGCGCCTGCGATAGCGGCGCAGCGGGCGACCATCTTGAGTTGGAGTTCTGTTGGATCGGTTGGGAGCAATCATTTCGATGCCTTTGGCCGCAAGCGCAGCATCCAAAGGATCGCTGTCATAAGCCTTGTCCCCAATGACTCGCGCCGGTTTTTCCTTGGCGAGCATGAAGCCGAAGAGTTCCTGGATAAGTCCGCTCTCATGGGGCGAGGCCGAGGAGGTGCTCACGGCCACTGCAAGACCTTTGCCATCGACGAAACACTCGTAGAGGCGGAAGTGCCCTTGTTCCTCAACGAAGCGTCCGAGGGCACGTAAGATGGTTTCAAAAACTCCATCTTTAACCCAACGGGAGAACCAACGATGGACACTGCTTTTGGAGCCGAAGGGTTTGAGCAAGTCTTTCCACTTTGCTCCGTTGTCGAGGATCCAAAAGATTCCAGCCAGGGCTTGCCACTTGGAAACCGAAGGACGACCGTCCTTGGGGCTGGGTTGAAAGTCGGGAACGAGTTCGCAGATCATGCCTAACTCTTCTTATGTAAAAGTCAGCATGCAAAATGATTAGCAATATTTACGCAAATCGCATGTTTTGGGATGGGCATCAGGCAGTCGACGCGGATTCCAAGGCAATCATAAGAAAAATTATTGACAAAAATATTTACCTGCATAAGTTAAATGGTCAATTTATATTCACCCCCTGCACAACATGAATACCCTCGATCGTCTAGCCCTCCTTTGCCATAGACCTCCCAAGGTAGGCGAGTCCCAAGGAGCATTTGGACGTGGGTTCAGCTTGATTGAGGTCATGATCGCCCTTGGGATCGTGTCTTTTTCGCTTTTGGCGATCATCGGCTTGGTCGGGAGTGGATTGACGAGCGTCCGCGAATCCAACAACGACTCCGCCATTGCATCGATCATCCAACATGTGCGTGCTGAGTTGAACCAAGCTCACTTCAGCAGCCAGATTGATTCTCCTGATTTTGGGATGGAGTTCAACAAGTCCGGGGGGCTGATCGGAAACACCATAAGCGGCCAGCCCGCGCAAACACTGGAGGATGAAGTATTCTATCACGTCACCTTTCAGACTTCCACGCCGTCAATCCCAGGTGGAGCAGATTTTACCGGTGACTCCGCCTCCTTGATCGCCGTCACGGTCACGATCTTCAACCCACGGCAAACCAACCGATTGACTTTCCTACGTCCACAAAAAACCGACCTGTGAGCCGCAAGCACACCAATGCCTACTCCTGACCGCAAGCCCCATGCCGGTTTTTCTTTGCTTGAGGTGCTGGTGGCATCGGCCGTTCTGGCCTTATTACTGTCCCTGCTTTCCGTGGCTGTCGGCGCCACCCTTTCCACGATTCGCCACTCCCAATCTACCGTCGAACGATTCGCCTCCGCACGCGCAGCTTTCGACCGGCTTACCGCCACCCTTTCGCAGGCGACCCTCAACACCTATTGGGATTATGATGACTCAGAGAATCCCCAAAATTACATCCGCACATCCGACCTCCATTTCGTCATTGAGAACTCCTCGGACGGGCACGGGCAAAACCTGTTTTTTCAAAGTCCCCTTTCAACTTCCGGCACCAGCCCGGCTCCGTCCGGACTGCTGAATGCGGTTGGTTACTGGGTGGAATTCGGAGAGGACAAATGGAGACCGCCCCATGTCGACACGCCTCGCCATCGCTACAGACTCATGCAGGGGGTTTCGCTCAGCGAATCTTTCGATGTTTATGAAGATGCGACGTCCGCTTGGACCGAGGGGTTCAAGACCGCCAAGTTTCCGATTGCCGAAAATGTGATCGCTTTGATTCTTTGGCCCCGCCAAGCCACTGCGAGCGATCCCGCCGGCACGGCGCTGACTGGAGACTACCAATACAATTCCCGGACAGCCTCCGGAATTCAACGTCATCAACTCCCTCCCATGGTGCAGGCCACTCTGATTGTGCTGGATGAGCCTTCCATGGTCCGGATCCAGTCTGGAGCAACGGAGCAGCCTGAGGCCATTCGATCCGCGCTCACAGGCAAGTTTCAAGACGTCACAAGATACAAGGAGGACCTTCGAGATGTATTGGATGCTTTGATAGCTGAGAAGATCAACTACACCGTTCTCAATATTCCCGTAACCCTTCGGGAATCGAAATGGAGCAGCGAATGAACTGTCGGGCATTTTCTTTGATTGAGATGCTGGTGGTCGTTGCCATCGTCGCCGTGCTGGCAACTCTTGCCACTGGAGGCTTCACCTCCGTCGTGCAATCCAGCAAAATCGAGCAGGCTGGAAACGCGCTCCTCGATGAGATAGAGATTGCTCGGCAGCTTGCCGCCGTGCGGGGGAAGACGACTGAATTGCGGATTTTCAAGAAATCCGGGGCCACCCATTACACCGGCATGCAGGTTTGGTTTACCAGCCCGGCCGAACCCGCCTCGAGAATCGTCAAATTTCCTGAAAGCGTCGCACTGCTCGACGATACGAGCCTCTCGCCGTGGCTCAGCCAAATGGCCTCTGGCACAATGTCTGCCGGCGGTGAAAACACAGCTTACCGCGCCTTCAAGGTGCGCCCCTCCGGGGCGATCGACCCGGCACCGGCGGACAGCAACAATCTTTTCCTTACCGTGGCTGCGGATCGAACTACGGCGGGTTCAAAGCCAAGCAACTATGCCACCATCCAGGTGAACCCGTATACCGGACGCCCTCTGCTCTACAGACCATGAACCTCCTTATCCGCTCCAAAAATGGATCCGCCCTGTTGATCGTCTTGGCACTGCTCGTGCTCTTGACTGTCGCTGGCGTGGGATTCTTCTCCCGCACCATCAGCTTGCGCAAGTCGGCTTCCGGCGAACTCTCTACAGCCACAACCCAGATGATGGCCGACACGGTGGTGAGCCTCGTTCAAGCGCAGATCGACCAAGCTACCACTCTAGGCAATGGCACAGCGTGGGCATCGCAACCCGGTGCCATCCGGGTCTTCAACCCATCCGGCAACCTCGAGCGCATTTTCAAGTTGTATTCCTCCACTGCCATGACGACGACGGCCCCTGCCACGATGGCAGGCGACCTGCCGGCTTCTGCCGGTTGGGCATCCGAGCCGGCACTTTGGGTTGACCTCAATGCGCCCGCCACCATTGGCAGCGGGGCCGATGCGATCACTCGCTTTCCCATCCTGGACTACCCGGGCAACGGCCAGATCGAAGGGTTTGGTATTAGCGGCGCCCCCGGCGCATCTGCCGGGCAACCCGCGCCCATGCCCGTCCGCTGGCTCTACGTCCTCCAAGACGGGCAACTCGTCGCCCCCACTTCCACCGGCGGCAGCACCGTCAGCATCAGCGGTGCCACTGCGGCAAATCCCATCGTCGGTAGGCTCGCCTTCTGGAGCGACGACGAGACCTGCAAGGTGAACATCAATACCGCCGGGGGAAGTGCGCTCGGTGCCAATGGAACCTTCTGGGACACGCCCCGGTTTGAACTCAAGGATGAAAAAGCGCTGGCCCTCAACCAGCCCGGCAGCGGCGAATACCAGCGTTATCCCGGACATCCCGCTACCACCACGCTGAGCAAGGTTTTCCCATCGTTGACGACCGCGAACCTCCTGGCCCTTACGCCCCGCTACCGCTTCGGCGGCTCCAGCGATGCCACCCAGATGGGGAGCAAAGTGTCGCCGAAAAAAGAACGCAAGTATACCTCCGTGGGCGAGTTGCTTTACAATGACGAACGCGCGACAAGCGGGCTTGGGGCTCAGCAGCTGGAAAACGCCCGCTTCCTGCTCACCGCTCATAACCGCGCCCCGGAAGTCACCTTGTTTGGAACCCCTCGGGTCAATGTATGGCCAGTCAGCACGGACAACTCGAAACGCACGGCAACGGACAAGTTGCTGAGCTTCGCCTCCCGAATCAACGGCAGAGACTACGGCTTTGTGCGCGCAAATCCGGGCAACACCACGGTCGACATCTCCATTCCCCGCAACGACCTTCTCCTCTCCTACCTCGACACCCTCACCTCCCGCGTCATCCCAGGTTTCGGCGGCAACTTCTCCAACAAATACCCGCAGGACCGCCGCGACGTCCTCGTCAAAATCTTCGACTACATCCGCTGCACCAACCTCTCGGATTCCACGATGGCTGTGGAGAATCGATTTTCAAGCAATGGAACGGTTGTCCCGGCCAAGCATCTGGCCTGGGGAGTGCAGGGGTTCGGGCGCTTTCCGGTGGTGAGCGAGGTCTCGTTGCTCTTCATCGCCCTCGGCAACGACGGGGTTCCGGTCCACGCAAACCAAATAGGGAGTAAGTTTGGCGGGGGAAATTCTACCTATTGGGCCTCAGCAAACCAAACGGCCGCCGGCCGGGTGGCTATTCAAGCGTATCTGCTAATCAGCCTTTTCGATCCATCGCAAGGGTTCCGGCAGATTAATGAGCAATCTCCCGTCATCCGGGTGACCGGGCTTGATACTTTAGTGATCACTTGCGATGGGGAAACATTTCCGCTCGGCATGCCAGCCACCGCCGTGTTTATGCCGACTTTGTCGCCTACTGGAGTCCAAGTGGGGGGAGGTCAATTGGGGGGCGCGCAGGGGTTTCGACGCCTCGTCGGGCGCGCCGCCACCAGCCTGCGGTTGGGGACCAATCCAACGACATTCCCCGCTACGGCATCTCTAAATAACCCATTTTACAGCAGTATTTTACCAATTAGAATTCCTGTCTCTGCTCAAATGGAAATCTCCGGCGGCGCAGGAGTTCGCATCGAGCTTTATGGAATAAATGCCGGCGGCTTTACGGATGCACAACGCACGGCTGCTTTTGATATCGATTTGGCCCAACTCGGCTCGACCCCACTGCCGATTCCGACACTTGCGGGAGGAATAGCCAACACCTTTGGATTGAATTCAAACGACAACACTCTCAAGGATACCGCCCGCGACCGTGCGCACTTTATGAATTTCACTCAGGGCACAAAATTGGCCCAAGCGCTTTCCGCTCCTAACGATGTGTTGTGGAGCTTAATACTGGATCCCAGCGCGGGTCCCGCCGGAGATGCAAGGGCTCTGAGCAGATCCAGCATCAGCAGTGACACTTTCGTTCCGCATCCGCAAGCCAAGGAGGGAAATCGCATGGCGTTTTCCGCACCCTTTTCCCACCTCTCGCTCCAAACCTCCATTCAACCAGGGAAGTTAATTTCAGGCGCAAGTTATAATTGGACAGCCGTTGGCGTCAATTATATGAGAAGCACATTCCCCACGGTGCCAACCGGTCTCAACGGGGCTTTCGCGGCCAATGATGGCGTAACCCCGGGTGATTGGGATAACGGAGTTTCCTTCACACCTGATGGGCCTTACATCAACAAAGCAGACGAAGGTTCTCTGCAAACAGGCCCAACAGGCACCATCGACCCATACTTCAACCAAGCCCAGGCAGAAATCGGCGAGGCGCTTTTCTCTCCCAACCGCATGGTTCCGTCGGCCGGCATGTTCGGCTCGCTCCCCACAGGAGTGATCTCCGGGCGGCCATGGCAGACCTTGCTCTTTCGCCCCGGCCCGACCGGGCACATCGGCTCCACCTCCCCGAGCGATCATCTCTTGCTGGACCTCTTCTGGATGCCGGTCGTCGAGCCCTATGCGATCAGCGAGCCCTTTTCCACTGATGGCAAGGTTAACCTCAACTACCAGATCCAGCCATTTACCTACATCAAGCGCAATACCGCCCTGCGTTCCGCCCTTGCCTCTGAAAAAGTGACGAAAGTGGCTTTGTCGACGGCTCCGACCTACAAACAAGTCAATTATCGAGATAACGCCGCATCGCCGGCATCCCGCTTTGCGCTCAACCTCGATGAAACCAGCGGCACCCTCCGCCAGTTTGAGGAGAAGTTTGCCGGCGGTGACCTCTTCAAATCCGCCACCGAGATCTGCGATATTTTCCTGGTTCCCGCAGGGAGCAGTTGGGCGACCGACGCGGCCGCGCGCGCGGCGTGGTATGGCAACGACTTTGCTCTGGTGGGTGACAACACCCGCGAGCGCCCCTACGCCAACCTGATGGGGCGCCTGACCACGAAGTCGAATACTTTCACGGTCTACTACACCGTGCAGGCGCTCAAAAGCCCTCCTTCGGTGCCAGTCGGCACTTGGAATGAAGACCAAGGGGCGATTCTCAGTGAATATCGAGGCTCCACCACCATCGAACGCTACCTCGATCCAAATGATGCCACGATCCCCGATTACGCATCCGACCTAACAAAAATTGATTCCGATTCGCTGGACCACCACTATAATTGGCGCGTCTTGCAAAACAGCCAATTCGCCCCGTGAATCTCAAACCCGCGATATTGACTTATTTAATATAATTAAAAGAAATAACTTATAATAATAAGTTGCCTCGAAAAGAAGAATAATAAATGTCAACAATCGATAACAGCATAAATATCCCACAGGCCATTTGAAGACCATTATCACCCGTTTTACCCTCGATAAACTGCAGATCCCGGCCGGACGCACAATCGGGGACAGCATGTGCCACTACGACGCTTACCGGGCCGTGGCGCTACGCCTTGAAACCAACGACGGGCTTGTCGGCTGGGGCTTTGGCGAGAAAGCGCACGGCGGGGAGTTTGCCAAGGAAGCATCATGGAATCGTCCGCTCGCCCCAGTCCACGAGCTGACGCAGATTTTCGAATCCACCTACTGGGGCGATTTGGAGGGGCGCACACCCACGGGTGCGCGTTTAGCTGCTGGAGCCTTTGGCGGTGACAGCGCGTTGGCGCTGGCGACACGCATGGCGCTCTGGGATCTCGTCGGCAAGGAGGCGGGTTTGCCTCTCTACAAGCTCCTCGGCGGCACGCACGCACGGTCCTCCATTCGGGCCTATGCGAGCGCCTGCGAGTTCCAGCAACCCGACCAGTTTCTGCGGGACTTCTATGCCGCCAAGGTGCGGGACGGTTTCCGCGCCTTTAAAATCAAGGTCGGACATCCCGATCCCGATCACGACTTGAGGCGGCTTTTGATCATGCGTGAGGTGATCGGAGCCGAGTCTTCGTTGGCCGTCGACGCAAACAAAGCGTGGACCGCGCAGGAAACCATGGAGCGGGTTGCCTATTTCAACAAACACGGAGTCAATCTCGCTTACATCGAGGATCCCCTCGATCCGGGTGATCTCGAAGGCTATCGCCGCCTCGGCGCGGAATCGCTGGCTGTCGTCGGGCACGATTACGTGCCGATCGCAAGAGCTCTGCGTCCGTTGTTGGAAACCGGCGCTCTTTTGATGGTGCGCGCGAGGGACGGGCTCGATTACGGGCTGGAGTTGCTGCCCCTTGCTCGGGAGTTCGCCAAGCCGGTCATCTGCTGCAACACACTCTTCGAGTGGAACATCCATTTCGCCCTCGCCTTCCCGCAGGTGGACCGTATCGAGTTCGCCGATCTTGGCTGGAACCAACTCCCCAAAACACCCATTCGCATCGCCGACGGGATGATGTTCCCCCCTGAGGTTCCCGGACACGGGTTCGAGCCCGAGCCACACATTTTTGAACAATGGAAAATATGAAACCAGTCTTATTGTTAACCGGCGGAAGCCAAGGAATCGGGCGCGCTGTTGTAGAACTTTTCTTGGAGCGAGGATGGCGTGTCGCTCTCGTGGCCCGTGACCCCGATGGCGTCAATCGGACTGTTGAGGAACTGCGGGCTGCCGGCCATCCAGAGGATGCGGTCTGCGGGCAAGTGCTCGACGTCGGCAATCTCGAGAAAGTGCGAGCGCTACCCGAGCAATTGCCAATGCTCAGCGAAGGCCTCGATGCTCTTGTGCTCAATGCCTTCTATCAGAAAATCAAGCCAGCCCAGGACTTTACCCAAGAAGATCTCGAGCAACACTGGCGAATCAACAACCTATCGCCGATCCTGCTCATGCAGGCTTGTATATCGCGCCTGCAGCAGCGCTCAGGCAGCATCGTCTATGTAAGCTCGATCATGGACACTCGACTCCAAGCCGGTTACGCCGCATACGGAGCCAGCAAGGCCTACATGAACTGCTTCGTGAAACAGGCCGCCCAAGACTTTGGCCCCTTGGGAGTGCGCATCAATGCCGTGTCGCCCGGACCAGTGCGCACCGATGCCCTCGAGCGCGCCATCGATGCACTCGGCAGCGACGGGCGCCGCCAACTCGACGACATGCTCGAGAAAATCCCAATGGAGCAACGGTTGGCCGAGCCGCGCGAGGTGGCCGAGTCCGTTTGGTTCGCTGTTACTGGACCGCGGGCTGTCCACGGCTGCAACCTGCGCATCGACGGGGGGCTCTACTAAGGAGCCAAAGGCAGGGAGGAGACGGCCGGCGGGTGAAAATTCAGCCCGCCTTTTTCAGTTTGCCATTCCAGACATGGTTGGAGTTTCCGCACTGCAATCTTCTCTTGCCAAACAACAACGGAAAACCCATGAGCAGGATCGAAAGAAACGCCAATCGTCTTGGTAGCTCATCCGCTGACGTGTCGGTCGAACCGCACTGTGGGCAGGCTGGCATCGTCTCGGGCTCAAACGCCACGCCTTCGTCGCGCAAAATCTCCAAAGCGAGGGAAAGGTCGTCCTCCGGGACTTGGACCCGCACTCCGCCAATCGCGTTCGAGTTGAGCCAATTGATCTGCACCATGTTCTCGTCTTGGATTCTGGCGGCCACCCCGCCGGCTTCAAGCCGCATTCGGAGTAGGTGGGCCTCCTCTGGTTTGCTGAATGTCGCTATATCAATCATGTAAATGGCGAAAAGTTCTGCCACACGCTTAAGCTGCTCAGTGCCCTTCACGTTTTCTGGGGCAGCGATATCGTCACGGTCGTCCCCTCGCGTGGCGCGCTGATCTCGAAAGTGCTGGATCCACCTGGCTTGATTGCCACATAGACGGGGGTGGTGAAAACCGCGAATTTCGGCAGTTGAATCCGGTTTTCGGTCAGGGTGCGTCCCTTCTCGTCGAGGATGGGTGTCCCGAGCACTCCTCCCATGCTGGAGAATCCTTGGAATTGCGTCACCGAAATCTCGCCTTCGATAAGGATGAGGCCGCCAAGTTCCTTTGCCGTGAGCGCGGCGACGAACCCGATGTCCCTCGTCTCGAATGCGCTCGGAGTCGCCGGGATTACTGGGAACGATCCGGATCCGTCGCGGGCCGGATCGAACTCGGACGCGTATCTCAGCTCGCGCACGGCTTCCAGGGAAATCTTAGTCATGCCGAACTTAACCCGCCCAATAGTAAAAAGCGAGCGGTTGGGCTCCTTAACGCTCATCTGCATGATCACGGGCAAACGCGCTCGTGGGACAGCCCCTGTGCTGGTTAGAGCCTCATATTCCTCGATGGAGATGCCTTTTGGAGCAGGCGGATCGGCCGCACGCCACGAGCGCGGATCTGAATCTAAAAATGAGGGACCTTTGGGTTCGGAGCAGGCTGCCAAGAGCGCGAGTGACGCGGCGAACAAAAGGCGGTTGATTCGGAATTTCATAGGGTAGGGAGTTTCGGAGTTATTGATGAATCGCGGGAACGCGAAGCTTGACGCGATGATGGAGGACTCCCATGCACGGGCTGACCTTTCTTTTGCACAATTTGCTGAGATTTCTGATCCGAAAACGCAGCGAGCGGATTCACCTCCCGAACTCGAGCTGAATCTTCTGTTCTTTCGGATACGCTTCAGCGACGATAAGGGCGATCCCGCCATCGGATGACTTCTGCAAGCGCAGCGGCTTGCCTTCGAACACATCGCGATAGCTTGCGGCGAGGGAATCATCGAGTTGTGCACCATGCTCAAGGACAGCGTCCAGCATCGTGCGCAGCGTCGCGATGGAGAATGTCTTTTTATAGAAACTGGTGTTGCCTATGCAGACTGGTGCCGCTTTTACCAGAGTGGATCCGCTCTGCTCCATGTCTTTATTGATGGCGTCGAGATCCCGATTGCCTTCCTTCCATGATTTGCCGAAGGCGGCCTCGGTTCGCACGTAAAACTTGCGAAACTCGGCAAGTTCTTTGGCGAGTGTTTCGGCGGTCCAGCGCGGGAAAAATGTCTGGGGACTTGCGCTCCCTACCTCTGTGAAGCCCGCATCCAGTTCTGCTGTTCGCCGGGGTTCCGAGAGTTGGTTAATGCCTTCCAGCCACTCGATAAAGCCCATTGCGCTGCGGTAACTCTCCTGTGAGCTGCTCAGCGGCGGCAACTCTTTCAACTTTTCCGCGTAGCCGCAGCGCGTGGCCTCATCCCAGTCGAGGCAGTGACGGGCGGCTGCCTGCAGCGCCATGGTCTCGATGGAGGATTGTAGGAGGAATGAAGTCATGGTCTGGTCCGCGCCGCAGTGCCGTGCGATGCGGTGCGCGGTCAGCAACCAGTCGAGACCTTCGGACTTCTTGCCCTGGCTGAGTGAGGCTTCTGCCTCGGCGATGGCGAGGTTGGCAAGTCGGAGGATCTTCGGGACGGGCGGGATGCCCACCTTGCGGGGATCGCCTTCCTTGTAAAGCCCCCAGTCGCAGGGTGCCGTCGAAGCGGCTGCCCGGCGCACCGAGGCGGCCGCCGAATCAACTTCGAGAGCTTTGAGTTTGGCCGTATCGACCGGTTGTTTACCCGCGGCGATTTCGTGCAACTCCGTGGCTTGCGCCTCGCTCAGCGAGGGAAGCAGGGCCGCCGCCTGCCAGTAGAGTGGGGCAGGATTAACGGGCGGCCCCTGGGTCTCCTCCGCCCGGAGCGTGGGTTGTGAAAGAATGGCAAGAGCGCTCAGGATGAGGACGGTTTTCATATCTTTTTTTCACGTTGTAGTTATTGGTGGTAGCTGGGCAGGGAAAAGGCGAGGGCAATTGGCGGGAGAATTGAGCGGGACAGGAAATCAACCTTGCGGCCCCTTCAATTTCGCTTTGAGAAAATTCATAAGCGCCTTGTATTGCACCTCGGTGGCACCGGGATACATGAACTCGCATTCGACGCCGACACTCTTGCATTTTTCCGCGAATTCGACTCCGAAATTCGACCCGTGCGGACCGCTCTTCTGCTCCTGGCCCAACGCAGGGACATCGCCGTATTGCAGGAAAATCGGGGGATCCCCGGCCGTAATGAGTTCGTAAGGGGAATACGCGGCAATCCACGGGAGGATTTTTTCGCGGCCGGCCAGAAATTCCTTGAAGTTCGGGAATCCGAAGGCGTGCCCGCCGTAGAGGATGTTCGGGATCCAGGCTTTCATCTGCTGCGGGTCGAGCGAAGTCTGCGCCCCGAGACCGGCAGCCGCGCACAGGCGCGTCGACTCCCGTGCAACCGGATCCGTGCTGCCGGGGTCGGCCAGATCATCGTGCAACGCCAGCCAGAGGGCCGAGCAACCGCCCGCCGAATTCCCCACTGCAGCGATGCGCGTCTTGTCGATATTCCATTCCGGGGCCTTGCTGCGAACGAATTGCAGCGCCCTCGCTGCGTCATTCAACGGGCCTTGAACCGGCGGCACCAGTCCATCTGCGGTCGCCTCGGGAATGAATCGGTAGCTGATCGAGACCACCGAAATCCCGGCGTTGAGGCATTGCTCGAGGTTGGTGATGCGGGTCTTTTTATCGCCGCTCAACCAACTGCCACCATGGATGAAAAACATGACCGGGGCCGGTTGGGGAGTGTCGGCTTTGTAAAAATCGAGCACCTGCTTCGGGTGCGCGCCGTAGGGCACATCCGCCAGCGTCGGCTCCACGGCTTGGGCACACAGCCCGAGCGGGAGAAGCGCGGAAATCAATAGCAGAGTTTGTTTATTCATTGTGGTTGTCCTTTCAGTTCCTTCAGTTTTTGGGTTAAATACGTGGCACCGTTTTTATAGTTCGTCTCCGGTGCCCCGGGATAGACGAGCACGCATTCCACTCCGAGGAGGTCGCCTTTTTCCTTCAACTTGGCGCCGAAGTTCGATGTGTGCGTGGGATCCTTTTGCGGTTGCCCGACCGCCGGGGTATCTTGATAAAATAGAAAGACCGGCGGGTCATCCGCCGTGAGGAGGGCATACGGCGAATACTCGTTAATCCACGGCAGGATGCTCTCGCGTGCGGCCAGAAAGCCCTCGAAATTTTTGCTTTGATGGTCGGCAAACCCGAACGCATGAGCCCCATAGTTAATGTTCGGCGTCCACTCTTTCATCTGCTTTGGATCAAGCGAGGTTTGCACAACCCCAGCGATGACAAAAGCAGGGCGAGTGGATTCGCGCGCCACCGGATCCGCGCTCTGCGGCTCGGCCATGTCATCATGAAAAGCCAGCCAGAGCGCACTGCAGGCACCGGCAGAGCCGCCGGCCAGCACGACAAGATTTTTGTCAATATTCCACTCCGTTGCCTTGCTGCGAACGAATTGCACCGCCCGGGCGGCATCCTCCAGCGGAGCCTTGACCGGCGGAGAAATCCCCTCTGCCGTTGCATCGGGAATGAGACGATAATTGATAGCGATATAGGATATGCCATGACTCAGGGCGTGGGTCAGCAGTGTATTCGCATCGCTCTTGTCGCCCCGGCTCCACCCCCCGCCATGGAAATTGATGAGCACCGGAGTCGGTTGCTCTGACTTGGCCTGATAAAAATCGATCACCTGCCGTTCGTGCGCGCCGTAAGCGACGTTTGCCTGCGTCGGTTGCTTTGCGGTCGGCTTGTTTTGCTTGGGACTAGATTCGGCTAGGGCAAAAAAGGACGTCGATGCGCACAGCAGTAAGGTTAAAACATGACGTTTGTATAGGATCATTTTCAGTTGTTTACATACATGCAGGGGTATTTTTGAACCAACCACTCGCCCGATCCAAATCCCCAGCGCGGCCAACAGCACGACCGCCAGGTGCGTAATGACCCAGAGAGCAACCGAATTGCCTTCGCCTATCAGCGCAGCTCCGAGAATAACTTGGAATGGAAGATAGCCGGCCACGAAAAGCCCCCAGAGCAAAACGGGATGCTTTTGGGCAACGGACCCGGGAACAGCGGAGCACACGAGCACCAGCGCGATCACCGGAAGGATAAAAGCGCTCGCATCTCCTGCCGTTAATGCAAGCCCAAAACAGAAGGAGCTAACGAGGAAGCCGCCCATAATACCGAGCAGGAACCCCACAACATCTTGCAGGCTGTAGTTGTTTTTCATTTTGTTTCCTTACTTGTTCTGTTCATCGTTCCGCTGGCTTCCCCACCAAGGCCCCCAGCCTTCACTCGGCTTAGGCTCCCAGTCCGGTTGCAGCATTTTGATGGCATGCTCCTCGAAATGCCGCTTTCGATTCACAAGGCCTTCATTTCTGGCCTTTGCCATCTCTGGCTTCCAGCGTGGATTCGGCCCAGGAATCTGCGCGCCGATCACCGCGAGCCAGTTGTCCAATTGCGCGCGCAGCTCTTTGGACTTTTCAGGATTTTTGGCGGCCAAGTCGTTCTGCTCACCGATGTCCTCCGCCAAGTGATACAGCTCGTCGCGCCCATCTTCCCAATAGTGGATCAGCTTCCAGTCGCCGGAGCGGACACTCGACGCAGGCTGGTTGAAAAATCCCTGATAGTGAGGATAATGACAGAACAAATCCCGTTTTGCAATCGAGCCGCCTTTCAGCAAAGGGACCAGGCTGACCCCGTCCAGATGTTGCTCGGGCTTGGATGGAATTCCGGCCAGTTCCAGCAGGGTGGGATAAAAATCGGTGCCTATCACCGGCGTCGAATTAACGCTTCCCGGCGTGGCAATACCCGGTGCCTGAATGAGGAAGGGAACACGAATGCCCCCTTCAAAATTCGACCCCTTGCCACCGCGAAATGGCAGAACCGAGGTAAAGGATTCCCCGCCGGCGATGGCAACCCCGCCGTTGTCCGAGGTGAATACCACGATCGTGTTTTTATCCAACCCCAACTCCTTGAGCTTATCGAGCACGATGCCCACCGACTCGTCCATCTCCTCGACGAGACCGGCGTAGAGCGGGTGATCCTGCACAAGTCGCGACAGATACCCATCATCCTCTTTGTAGCGTTCGCGGTCCAGCGGCCCCATCTTTACGGCCTTGTCGCGATATTTCTTCCATTTCTCCTTGGTTGTTTGAATTGGGGTATGAACGGCATACAAAGACATGTAAGCAAAGAACCGCTGATTCTTGTTATGCTCGATAAACTCGGCAGTCTCGCGCCCAAGTCGCAGGTTCAGCGCCTCGCCGTCAGGCCCGTCATTGAGCCTTGGATTCTTGTAGGGCGCGTAGAAATTGGCTGGCTGGCCCTGCCCGTAACCTCCTTTATTGATGTCGAACCCATGATGTTCGGGCCATTCCGGCGCACTGCTCCCGAGGTGCCACTTGCCCGCCGCGAAGGTCGTGTAGCCTGCCGCCTTGAAGGCCTCGGCGAGACTGACTTCGTTAAACGGAAGCCCCTCACTCACAGGCTTCTGAAGCAATGGAAAGACCTTCTCGGCAAGTTTTCCGGTGCCGCTACCGATCCAATCGGTGATCCCCGACCGTGGCGGATACTTCCCTGTCATGACGCTATAACGGGAGGGGCTGCAAGCCGGACTGGCCGCGTAGCCGTCCGTAAACCGCATCCCATTGGCAGCAATGCTGTCGATGCGGGGTGTCTCGTAAAACGTGCTGCCGGTGGCACCGAGATCGGTCACTCCCAAATCATCGGCGATGATAAACAACACATTGTATTTCCCGGGGGGCTTTTCCGCTGCCTGCGATTCAGCCGCTCCAAGCGCTCCGACTCCGAGGCCCGCCATGCCCAGAAATGCTCCCGCCCAGAAGAAGGCCTTGATGTGGTTGTTTTTCATTTTCAACATACAATCAAAATTTGATGCATCAGGGGTTGAGCGAGGGCAGGATCAGGGCGTCCTTGATGCCTCCGCCCGTGTAGCCCTGTGCGGGCGGCACGGCGAAGCGGTTGTTGCGCAGGAGCACGCCCTCCGGTTCGCTCACTTCGATCCGGCTGCGGGGATCCGGCAGCTCACATCCTTCGACCACTACGTCGGGGTTGCCGATTTTTGAGATCACGATTTTCCCGGCGTTGTCAATGAAGCGGTGGCGGCGGTGCACCGTGCAGCGCGTGACCGGAGCCGGCCCCCGATTGGTAAAGCCTCCGGATGTCCGCACAATCGTGTTGCCGCGGTGGATTTCGTTGTCGAAATACTGGAAATACCAGTTGGGCGAATACGCGCGCACCGGACGCTCCCCTGTTGTGGGGTCGGGCTCGCCCGGCCACCCGCTGAAGGCCCGCCCAGGTCCATCCAGACGCTCGCCCCCGTAGTTCAGCATTTCCGCCACGTTATAGAGTTTGTTTCTGGCCGTGATGACATCGATACCAATGTCGTAGCCCGGCACCACCCAGTCGTTGTCTTCAAAAACGTTATCCACCAGCAACCACCGCACGATGCCTGGCAGCACCATGATAAAAGACTCGGCATCCGGGAGCACCTCGAATGGCCGGTCGAGCACCAACTCTTTCCCTTCAAAGGAAACAACGTCCCTCCACTGCCCTGCCCCTCGCCCGTTCTGCACGACAAGGATAGGGTGTTTCCACAGGTTGAGCTGAACCTGGTCCTCGGTGCCCAGCCTCTTCGGCCATGGCGGATCGACAGGCACCTCCGGAAGGGTCACCTTGCTGCCGCTGAATTCGCATCCGGTTCCGGAGAAGGTCACCGGGCTCAGATCGGCCGTGAAATGCACGAGGCTCTGGGGGCCGAAGAACGAATCCAATCGGTTGCGGGCAATGAAAATGTGCCTGCCGGCACCGATGATGTTGACGAAAGTCAGCGGCGAGGTTCCGAAAAAATCGTTGCCTTCGAGGATGACTTCGCGGGCCCCCTTGAAGCGCATCGGGGATTTGTTGGCCGCGATCCGGTTGTCCGCGATCACTCCGTATTTGCCCGGAAAGATTCCCGTTTTGGTCGCCATGAGATCGCTGTTCGTGATGTGGTAGTTGTTCGCCGTCCGGATGAGCCATTGATCGGGTGCCATCTTGAACGTATCCGCCCCCCGCATGAGCCAGGCGCGGTCCACCCTCATCATCACCCGATCCATGCGAAAGCGGCCGGTAGCGACCACCGCATTCTCATGATTAAAAGGCACATAGAGAGCCAGGTTCTCGATGCCAAGCTCCGTTCCTGCGATGCAGTCCCGCTGCTTGACGCCCAGGCGATCCGTCGCCTTGTCGGGATCTTCATTGACATCCGCGTAAAACTTGTCTTCCCGGCCTTTCTCTCCCCACCAGAGCAGGGTGAACCGATCGCCATCGCCGCGCAGGACGGTTTTCGGCGGGATCTCAAGTTTTTCGGTGATGAGGTATTTTCCAGTCGGGAAATAGACGACGCCTCCGCCATTCTCTTTGGCCTTCAGCAACGCTGAATGAACTCCCTCCATCCGGTCCTCAAACTTTTTATAGCGCTGGAGGCTCTTCGCCATTTCGTCCACTGCGCCCTCTCCATAGAAATCCAGCACGCTGAATACCTCCTGCGGCCACTCCACCGGCGGATCAATCCGCACGTTGGCGATCTCACGCCACGCCGCCTCGCCACCCAGCCCGTTGTGCATCGCAGCCTTGTAGCTGCCCGGCGCAAGGCCAGACGGGATTTCAAAGGACGCCGCAAACGCATCGGCCATCCCCGCTTCGATAATGCTCGCCTTGCCGGCTCCATCAGTCAGCCGCAGTTGCGTTTTGGCGCCGAAGTTCAGCGACTTGCCAAAGGCGCGCAGCCACCCGCCCGGCGTGGCCGCCTCCCCCTCGTCTCCCTGCACCCACCACACATCCGGCGAATTGATCAGCCACTCCTTGGACACTTTGCCGTCCTTACCCGTCACCCTCAGCGCGTAAACTCCCTGCTTCCAATCCGCCGGGACGATGAATTTCAACGAACTCTCCGAGCCTTGCAGAACCTCCATCTTTTGCGGACCCGCCGCAGGCTGGCCGCTATCGGCCAGCTTCGACAACTCCACTTTGGCCCCGTCAAATTCCGACCCCTGCACCAGCACCGTCTCGTCCGGCCC
>JBILCY010000031.1:0-3291 GCA_044352905.1 Terrimicrobiaceae bacterium
CCTGTCCTGGAACTCCTGGAACACCTGGAACAACCTGGAGCCTGTCCTGGAACTCCTGGAACACCTGGAACCTGTCCTGGAACACCTGGAGCCTTTTCTGGCACAAAAAACTGCCGAATGTCGGGGGCATAGTTGTCCGCGTAAGGCGTAAGTATCCCCCAGACCCTACAGATAGCACTAAACCTAAAACCGCTTTTTGAAAAATAATCCTCAGACAGTGTAAGGGCATCGGCAACACCGCCGACAATCCCGTAGCAAAGGAAACAGCCATGACCCCGAAGATGATCCTCACCGCGTCCGAGAAGGCCACCGTGGAAGCCGTTGTCCGCTCCGTGCGGGACGACGAAAACCTCAGCGATGGCATGAGCCGGATGGCTCTGGAGATCGCCCAAGAGATTCTGGAAGAGGATCACGGCATCCTCGTGAGCATCGGTCGCCTCGCCAAGGTCAAGCCGGGAAGGGTAGCGTTCGCGGCCTAGCACAACCGGCGGCATCGCCAGCCCCCGCACAAATCCCTAGGGAATGTCGCGGGGGCTGGCTTTTGCCCATGCTGTAAGGTATCCCGATCCATCCCTACCCGATCCATCACCATCCCTTCGCATTATTTTTGAAAATACACCGCCGGACAGTGTAAGGGTATCGGCAACACCGCCGACAACCCGTAAGGAACCTTGTCATGTCCACCGTCGCCATCACCCGCTCGCAACTCTCCTCCGGCCTCGCCGCGATCCGGGGCAGCCGCGTCGTGACCATCACCGCCACCACCGTGCCCGATCTCCGGGCTGGCAACCCGTTCGGCGGTCGCGTCCGCAAGACTGCCCGCGTCAACGGGCAGATCAACTGGCGTTACACCGCCGCCGTCCAGCGTCGTCGCAACGCGGAGAACCGGCCGATTGACCCGGCCACGGGCGAAGTCGCCCAGTTCGTCGCAATGCCCCGCAAGTGGGGAACGCTCCGCACCCGTGCGGATGGCACCCTCACCCCGTTCGTGGATCATAAGGGGGCGGAGTATGTTGAACTGATGGTGCGGGATAGCCTCGGCTATGTCTACCATCTGGACAACGGCCAGCCCCTTGGGGCGAAGGGTCGCCGCCTTGTGCGGGAATGGCTCCGCTCCAAGGTGGAAGGGGCAAGGCAGATGGTCGCCCGCCCCGTCATCCTCCGCGACTACAAGTTGGAGAACATCACCGCCGTGACCCACGGCAAGCGTACCTATATCGTGAACGGTTGAACACAAGACCGACCCCTCCCCCCGATAAGTGGGGGGAGGGGTGACGGCCGGGCTCTATCCGGGAAGGATTTTTCAAAAAAATAAATCCGGAAATTTTTTTTGAAAATCTCTGGACGGACAGTGATATGGTGGGGGCGGCTGCGCGCCCGACCCCTTTTTTATTCGATCCCTGTTTCATTTCCTGAAACTGGGAAATAGGATCGAATTCCTATAGAACTTGGTACCCTTTTCGGCCTAATATCTAAAAAAAATCCGGCCGGAAAATGTTACATTTTTGGAAACTGGGGAATTTATTGGCCGGGCTTAAAAAGTTGGTTCCATATCATGGATTTCTTATGTCTCTAAAAATATTCCATTGTCTTTTTTTGATTCCCTTGTTTAATTTCCAATGATTTGAATTCGGAGACCGGAGCCCCAATTCATTTGAATTATATGTAGGGGTGGGAGTGGGGCTAGGAGTAGGAGTAGAGGTAGGAGTAGGATCAAAGAAAAAGGAAGTTCCGCAATTATAATTCTGCGTAACTTCCTCTGAGGTGAAGGCCGAATTATATAATCTGATCGCTCCTATTCTGCCATTGAAATACTGATTATATTCTCCGTTGTTATAGCTACCAATGTACAAGTTATTGGGTGTGTCCAGCAAACTGTTTAAAGAATGGTTGACGCTGCCTATGCTGGTTCCGTTGATATATGTTTCTAATGTTTTTGTGCCGCCGTTCTTCCACACATAAATAACATGATACCAAATATTTGTGCTGGTTTGATAAGATGTGCTGTTGACATACTCTCCATTAATTCCACTCCCTAGTTGTGCAAACAAACTGCCGCTGGAGTTTATTCTTATGCTATAGCTTACATCTTCGCTTCTGCCGCCATCTTCAAATTTGCCAAGTATGACTCCCGATTGGTTGGATGTAACCCTTAGCCAAGCCTCCATGGTCCAATCGCCACTGCCGGGTTCTAACAAGGAGTTGTCCAAAATTTCTATTTGAGAGTTTGTTCCATTAAAATTAAAATATGGATATGAGTATGATAAATTGCTTGCCAATCCATCTAGTCCGTTCCCGCTCAGATCATAGACGGAAGATCCGGACCCGGGATAAGAATTGGTATTGCTAGGGTCGTGATACAAAATCAAATTGGATTCATTATGACATTTGTGAGAAAATAGAGATATGTAGTCTACCATCGGCCCGTGGTTTCCATTCCAATAACCAACGTCCAATCCCGTTACTTTCACCTCTATTGAAGATATGCTGTTAAAGGAATTTGGAATTTCCGTTCTGTCTAGTCTTAGTTCTATGTCTGTAAAATCTTTGGGGGCTTGGGTCACTCCTGAGCTGGGCGTTCTTTTGCTTGCCACCATATTGTTGGAACTGTCTTTGAATAACACTTCGAAGCTATAAGTGTCCACTTGCGTGTATCCGCCATCATCTCCTTTCTGCCTATGTCTAATATTTAGAATGCAAATAAAATGAGAAGTGTTCTCGACTAGATCGGACACGTTGACAACTTGACTAAGGGTTCTGCTTACATAGGTGAAATACGCAACTCCATCTAAAACCGCTATTTGATTAGATGAGGTGTGGGAATATGTGCCGAAACCCCCGGAGGCCGTCCACCCAGAATTTCCTTCGTCAAAGTTGTGGTTGATTAATAATTGATTGGACATGGCAAATTATATACTATTTATAGGTGAATTTACTTTGGAGCGGAGGGATCCGATGGGTTCGAAGTTATTTTTTAAACAGTTTGTTTCCAGAATGATCTTTCTCGTCTTGATTTTATGGTTTTAATTATATAGAATGACGCCTTCATTCGGAGGATTTTAATATGAACGAGCAGGCGCACAGGGCGGTGATGGAGTTTCGCGAGGGCGTGCTGGAGTACATGAGGATGGAGTACGACCCCTTCTGGGCTGAGTTGTACGGGTCCGGCGAGTTCGCGGACGAGCTGTACAAAATGACGGCCCTGTACTACTTTGGCGGGAACACGGTGTGCAACGCGGCTGGCGAGATAGCCTATGCGATGGGCAGGACTTAGTCCCCCAGGTCTTCCAG
>JBILCY010000010.1:0-66751 GCA_044352905.1 Terrimicrobiaceae bacterium
TCGAACCTGAGCCTCTGGATGAGGCGGGTTATTTCGTTGCTTTATTACATGCTTCGATTTTTACCCCAAAATCCCACCGCTCATTACAAAGTAGCAGGAGCAATCCCTTTTTAAGGGTCGACTACTTCTTGCGGTAGATGCGTCGCAGGGGGTGCTCATCCAGAACGTTTGCGCGAATTCCACCGAGTTTCTTGGGGTCGTAGAGTTGTATTCCCACGTAGTAGTAGATGGGACAAATGGGGACGGCTTTTTGCACCAGCAAGTCTTCGGCTTGGCGCAGGATATCGAAGCGTTTTTTGGGATCAAGTTCCCGGGCGGATGCGGCGATGAGGGCGTCGTATTGCGGACTGCTCCAACCGGTGCGGTTGTTACCGCCGCCGGTGAGGAACATGTCCAAAAATGTATTAGGATCTGGATAATCCCCGACCCAGCTGGAGCGGGCGATGTCGTAGTCCAAAAGCGAGAGGGAATTCAGGTAAACCTTCCACTCTTGGCGCACGAGGTTCACATTCACACCCAGTTGGTCGCGCCACATGCTTTGCAACTCCACGGCGATCGCTTCGTTCAGCTCGCTTTTGCTGTAAAGGTAGTTGGCGTTGGGAAACCCTTTTCCACCCGGATAGCCGGCCTCAGAGAGAAGCCGACGGGCTTTCTCCGGGTCGAAAGTAAGACCCTCCGTGCCGGTGTAGCCAGGGATGCCCGGGGGAACAAATCCCGGTGCGGCTTCTTCGCCCGCCCGCGTTATTTTTTCGACGATTCGCTGCTTGTCGACCACGAGCGAGAAAGCGTGGCGCACGCGTTCGTCGGCGAAGGGTCCCTTTTGGCAGTTGTAGCGCAAAAAGTAGATGCCGAGAAATGGGGAGGCATGGAAGTCATCGCGCTTTTTGAGGTCATCGAGCAGGGCTGGTGGGGCGAGTCCCTTGTCCATGAGCAGGTCGGCCAGCCCACTGGCGTAGAAATTGAACGCCACATTCGCGTCGGAGATCGGGAGCACATCGATTGTCTCCAGCGCAACGTTTTCGCGATCCCAGTAGTGAGGGTTTTTCCGTAACCGGATCTTGTCATTGATGCGCCAGCTCTCGAGACTATACGCGCCGTTGCACACAAGGTATTCCGGTTTTACCCAATCATCCCCGACCCGCTCGATAAGCGCGACGGGGAGGGGATGTAGGGTGGGGAAGGCGCAAAGTTGGATGAAATACGGCGTGGGATTTTCCAACTCCACCACGAGGGTGCGATCGTCGAGCGCTTTGACTCCGACATGGGAGAAATCAGTCAGCTTTTCCTCGGCAAAAGCTTGGGCATTTTTAATCGGGTAGAGCTGGTAATTGTATTGGGAGCCGGTTGAAGGGGTGAGGGTGTGTTTCCAGCTTTGGACAAAGTCGTGTGCGGTGAGCGGGCTTCCGTCGCTCCATTTTGCATTCTGGCGCAGGTGAAATGTGTAGATCTTACCATCCGGCGAGACGTTCCAGCTTTCCGCCACGCCCGGCACTGCCTGGCCATTTTCATCGTAGGCGCAGAGTCCCTCGAAAAGCGCATTCACGACACGTCCCTCGGGTTGGCCCGTGATGATCGATGGATCAAGCGTCTCTGGCTCCGCTCCATTCACAAAGACCAAATCAGCACGATCCGACACTTTGTCGCAGGAGACGGTGAGGGCAGAGAGAAATGCCATGCAAAACAAAAGCACTGGGCGTAGAGTCATCGTCGCTATGAAAGCCAGAATCTCCGCCTCTGCAATGCTGATCAGCCTCCTTCTCTCGGGGTGCGCTTCCCGTCCACCGCTTGCCACGGTGTCCCAAGTGGATCTCCAGCGCTACACCGGTCGATGGTATGAGATCGCAAAATATCCCAATTGGTTCCAGCGTGGCTGTGCAAGCGACACCTCCGCCCAATACACCACCCTCCCGGATGGGCGCATCGAAGTCATCAACCGCTGCCGCATGGCCAATGGAAAATTCCGCGAGGCAAAAGGCGTGGCAACTGTCGTCCCTGGATCGCAAAACTCCAAGCTGCGCGTGCGTTTTGCCGGGAGTCCGATTGCAGGGGACTACTGGATTATCGGCCTGGATGAAAAAAACTACTCGTGGGCGCTCGTAGGCCACCCTTCGCGCCGGTTCCTGTGGATTCTTGCACGCTCGCCGATGCTGGATGCGGCAACCCGTGACGCCATTGTGAAAATTGCAGAAGCCCGCGGCTACCAAGCCGAGCGCATCGAGATGTCTCCTCAAAACGTTTCCCGATGAACCCTAAGATCAAAAGAGCATTTCTTTATTTCTTCCGCGCCTGCCGCCTTAAGTGTGTGGAGTGTGGGACCCGCCCAATCTTTATTCCATTACTCAAGATCCGCTCCTTGCGCGATTACTTCTCGCCGCTGGATGGCTGCCCGCGCTGCGGCTATCCCTATGAACGAGAGACCGGTTATTTCCTCCTGGCCATTTGGGCGATTAATTATGGCTTCGGCAGCATTCTGGGCATCAGTTTGTATTTCTTCCTCGAGTTCAAATACAAGTTGCCTCTACCGACCCTGATTACCTCGGTGATACTGCCGGTGGTTTTATTCAATTTGCTGTTTGCCAGGTATGCGAAGGCGTTTTTCCTCGCCCTTGATCATTACTTCGATCCCCATGGCAGGGGTGATTCCGGAGATGGTGGCAGCGGTTTCCAGGAACCGCCCGCTCCCACCGCACCGACTTCTCCCGAGGCGGCACCCGTTCCTCAACAGCCTGCGGCTCTCGTCTGACCCGCATGGCTGTTCACATCCTCAAACTCAACTGCCCCGACGCCGTTGGCCTTCTTGCCAAAATCACAGGCTTCATTGCCCAAAACGGCGGGAATCTCCTCGATGTGAGCCAATACACCGATCCGGTCTCGCGCTGGTTCTTTGCGCGCTTGGCTTTTACGGATGGAAAAATCGAGGACGCCTCCGGCGATTTTGAACGTTCGTTGAAAGTGCTCGCCGATTCGATGCAGGCCGAGTGGACGCTGCGTCCCGCTGATCGTCCCATGCGAACGGCTATTCTTGTGAGCAAGCAGGACCACTGTCTGGTCGATCTGCTATGGCGATGGCGTTCCCGCGAACTGAATATCGAAATTCCCGTGGTGGTCTCCAACCACGATGAAGCCCGCTGCCTGGTCGAGCGCGAGGGCCTGCCCTACCAGCAAATCGATTTTTCCACAGACAAGGGAGCCGCTTTTTCAAAGCTGGCTGATTGCCTCCATGAGCACGCTGTGGAGTTGGTTATCCTAGCCCGGTTCATGCAGATCCTGCCTGATACTCTGTGCAATGAGTTTTCTGGCCGCATCATCAATATCCACCATTCCTTTCTCCCTGCATTTGTGGGAGCCAATCCCTACCGCAGGGCTTTTGAGCGCGGCGTGAAACTCATCGGCGCCACCTGCCACTACGCCACCGAGGATCTCGACCAGGGGCCGATCATCGAGCAGGAGGTTTCCCGCGTGGAGCACTACCACGAGCCTGACGACCTTGTGCGGCTCGGTCGCGACTGCGAACGCCTCGCCCTGGCCCGTGGTGTCCGCTACCATGTCGAAGACCGCGTGCTGGTTCACGGCAAGAGGGCTATTGTCTTTCGGGACTGATAAATTCCGTCCCACCTCCCGTGTTGCGAAAAATCAAGGAGTCGGACAGTCTCTGCGGGTGGCAATGACCCAGACGCGTCTCACATTTTTTCTTAGGCTCATGAGCACGGTCCTCCTGTGGGCGCTCATGCTGGCAACGGTTTTGATCGGATGGGAGATTGGTTTTTTCTGCCTCCTTACCTTCATGGCCCTGCGAGCCCTCTGGGAGTATTATCACATGCTGGAGGCGGATGGTATCCGGGTCTTCACGCTCACGGGATTGATCTGTGCCGCCGTCCTCATGGTCGGCGGTTTTGCCATCACTCGAGCGAGTGGCTCGGATGGAAGCCACGATTTTGAAATCCTGGTGCTTGTCCTGTTCATGGTGACGATATTTGCCCGGCAAATGTTCCGTGGGGCGGAGAACGACCCGCTTCGGGCGATGAGCTATACGGTCTTCGGGCTTTTTTATATCCCGTGGCTTTTCAGTTTTATCACGAAGATCATTTACTTAACCCCGCGTCTCGAAAGTGGGATGACCAGCGGGCAGTATTATGTCCTTTATCTGGTGGGTGTTACAAAATTCAGCGACATGGGTGCCTATGTATTCGGGAGTCTTTTCGGGAAGCATCCGTTCGCGCCACACATCAGCCCGAAAAAGACTTGGGAGGGCTTCGCCGGGGCGCTGTTCACCTCGCTTCTTTGCAGCTATTGGATGTATGCGCTCATGCCGGAAAAACTCTCTGCATTCGGTTTTGGCGACCTCACGGTTCTCGGACTTCTGTTGGGCTTCGGAGCCGTGATCGGTGATCTTGCGGAATCCATCGTGAAGCGCGGGGCGCATACGAAGGACTCCAGTGCCATGCTGCCGGGGATCGGCGGAACACTCGATCTGGTTGATAGCCTGCTCTTCACCGCCCCGCTTTTGTTTTTCTACATGAAGTTTGTTCTCGGAATCTGATGAAAACCCGCAATGTCGTGATCCTTGGAGCATCAGGCTCGATTGGCACCAGTGCGCTCAAGGTGGCCCGTGACATTCCCGACCGCATGCGAGTCGTTGGCATGTCGGCGCACAATAATGCCGAGGTCCTCGCCAAGGCCTCACGCGATTTTCCTGATGCCCGCATCGTTGTATCCAGCGAACCCGACGGACCCGAGCGCCTGGTCGAACTCGCAACCATGCCGGAGGCGGATCTTGTTTTGGTTGCCATCGTCGGCACCGCGGGCTTGCGTCCTGCCCTCGCAGCGATCGAAGCAGGCAAGGACATCGCTGTCGCCAGCAAGGAAATCCTAGTCATGGCTGGTGAGATCGTAATGGAAGCAGCACGTCGCAAGGGAGTGCATGTGTTGCCGGTGGACAGCGAACACAGCGCGATTTTTCAATGTCTGGATGGCCGCGATTCCTCCTCGGTGCGTCGCCTGATCCTTACCTGCTCCGGTGGGCCCTTTCGCAAGACGCCTGCCGCAGAACTGGCTGCCGTTACGCCCGCCATGGCACTGCGTCATCCCACATGGAACATGGGCAGAAAGATCACGGTTGACTCGGCCACGTTGTTCAACAAAGCACTGGAAATGATCGAGGCGCGCTGGCTTTTCGATGTGCCCATCGAGCGGGTGGAAGTGGTCATTCATCCGCAGAGCATTGTTCACTCGATGGTGGAGTTCATCGATCGCTCCATCCTTGCCCAGCTAGGTTATTCGGATATGTGCCTTCCGATTCAATACGCAGTGACTTGGCCCGATCGTGTCGCCAATTCGCTTCGCCCCCTCGATTTTGCAGAGCTGTCCCGCCTTGATTTTGAGCCCCCGCGCCGTGAGGACTTTCCCGCACTCGATCTGGCCGTTCAGGCGGCGCATCTCGGGGGCACCCGACCTGCCGTGCTCAATGCCGCCAACGAGGTCGCTGTGGAGGCTTTTTTGCAGGGCCGCATTGTTTTTCCGGCGATCTGGCGGGCGGTCGCAGAGGTGATCGACCAGATTCGGCATACTGATACCGCCGATCTCGACAACATCCTTGCAGCCGATGCGGATGCGCGCCGGCTGGCGGATTCGCTTACCCGATAGTGGTGGGTGAATACCCTCCCGGATTCCTATTGAATCGCTCTTTCCGCCCGTTATCCTTGTGACTTCCTAAATCAAATCACTTCTATGCCATTCGAATTACCCGCACTTCCTTACGCCGCCACGGCACTCGAACCAAATATCGATGCCCGCACCATGGAAATCCACCATGGCAAACACCATGCGACCTACGTCACAAACCTGAACAAAGCCCTCGAAAGCGCGCCCGAGCTGGCCAGCAAGTCGATTGAGGAACTTATCGGCGACCTCGCTGCTGTTCCCGAGACGATTCGCGGTGCCGTTCGCAACAACGGTGGCGGTCACTGGAACCACTCGTTTTTCTGGAATCTCATGGGCCCGTCGTCTGGTGGCGCTCCATCCGGCGCATTGGCCGAGGCGATCACCAAAGCCTTCGGCAGCTTCGATGACTTCAAGGCGAAGTTCGAAGCAGCCGGTCTCGCCCGCTTCGGAAGCGGCTGGGTCTGGCTCTGCGTGAAAGCCGACAAGTCGCTCTGCCTTTGCTCGACGCCAAACCAGGACAACCCTCTCATGGCTGGAATCGTCGAATGCACCGGCACCCCGATCCTCGGCTGCGACGTCTGGGAACACGCCTATTACCTGAACTACCAAAACCGCCGCGCCGACTACCTCAAGGCCTGGTGGAACACCATCAACTGGGCTGCCGTGGAGAAAAACTTCGCTGCTGCCTAAGAGATTCTCTCTCTTAAAAACTCGAAACGCCCGGCTGGAAACGGCCGGGCGTTTTTTAATCAGATCGCCGCATTTGTAGGAAATTGGTAGTGGGAAAAACACTCTCCCGAGTCAGAAAAATCCAAGGCCCGTCTGTCAACGCGGATGCGCACCTTCTGCCTGGGCGAGGGCGGCGGCGGGGTCGACGTTGAGATCGGCGTGGAGGAAGGCGGCGTTTTCGGGGAGGACGAGGTGGAGGTCGTTGGTCGTGTGGATCGCGGCACGGAGTGATCGTGCGCGAACCTCGAGGACATGGCCGCCGTGGCGACGGTCGGCGCTTATTAAATGGAGGTGGAAGCCGGGAACATTGATGGTGCGCGCATAGGCGGGGGTGAAAAATCCGACGAGGGTTCCTTCAAGATTCTCGAATTGGAATTCCGCTTGGTGCGAAGTGGCCTCGACAAGACTTGCGCCGGGGTCGGCCTTGCAGGCCACTCGGACATGGATGAAATCGAATACGCCGTCGACCCGGATGGCGGCGAGAAGGTTTTCCGAGGGGCGCATCGCGGCGAGTCGGTTGCAAAGGTCGGCCCAGCTTGAAATGTTGGAGAGGGTTTCTGACCGGTCTGCGCGGAATTTGGTGGTAACCCAGAACGGCGCGGGGGTGGAGTCGACGACTTCGGAGAGAGTTCCATCGGATCCGGCGCGGTAGGCTGTGCCGTCGAGCAGGATTCCCTCCCCATCGAGGTCCACGAAAGTTCCTAAGCCGAAATCCCCGTGCTTGCGCACATCGCCGAGCGTGGTGGCGGATTGGTAAACACCCTGCACCAGCGCGCCGGAGGTGGAGACCTGGAAGATCGAGTGCCGCTCGACATCGAGCGCCTCAGCGAGGCAGGCAGTGACCGCTTGGTCGAGCGTTTCGCCGGTGCGTTCCATGCGTTGGCGGAGGGCGTCGCCCACGCTGGCGGGAATCGAGCAGCCGAGCGGAACGGTGGTAGCTTGGGACATGGTCAGTTGAGGGCGCTGCCGTGGACCTGCTCCATAAGGTGGATATTATCGAGTAATCGGCCGGGACAGTTCATCATGTGGGTGGTGACATTCACCAATGCCGCCATCACGAACGAAAACGGGTGCGTGGTGTTTGTTATAGGACTTGATGGCTTCTTATTTGGCAACCGGGTTGACTTTTTCCACGATCAGGGAATCCGCGGGCAGCTTGGGAATGCGTGCGGTCTGCTCGGCGGTGAGGCCGAGGGCGGGGCCTATGATGTTTTCTCCGAATGCGGGAATGGCTCCTGTGAATCCGATGTCCTGCACATCGGGAGTGTCGAAGAAAATAAGAAAACGCAATTCGCCATCGGTGAGATTTTCGATGTGGTGCGGGTAGGCGCGGGGAATGAAATACACATCGCCGGGCTCGAGTTCGTAGGTCTCGGCGGAGCCTCCGGGGCTTTGAACGGTCATGCGTGCGCGGCCGGTGTGGACGAAGCCCAGTTCTGCGGTCTCGGGATGCCAATGGGGTTCGCGCATGCCGATGCCTTGGACGCGCAGCGAATACATCGCCTGGTGTTTGAGGGCGGGCCAGGTGTCGCGACGCGCCACGATGGCCGAGCCGACCGGCGCTGAGATCAACGCCGGGCGCGACTCGATGGGGAATTTCAAGGAGCACGGATACGAGGCCTGCTCGGTCAATTCCGGCGTGCCCATCGAGCGGCCGATTTGGATGTCAATCGGCGAGCGCGTAACGCCGGAGATGTCTGCGACAGGAAGCCCCCAGGTGTTGCCAAGTACTGTGGGATCGAGGCACCCGGCGAACCCCGAGATACCGAAGTCCTCGGGCATTTCATTGGAAAAGGTGATGAGGAACTCAGCGGGCTCGCTGCCGATGTTTTCGATCGAGTGCAACGATCCGCTGGGCGCGAAAAACATTTCGCCCTCGGAGATGGTGAATTGCGAATGCTGGTTGCCGCTGGCGAAAATGGTGACGAGGGTTTTCCCCTTCAGACAGTAGCTAAGTTCATCGGCATTGGCGTGCCAGTGCGGCTCGCGGAAGCAACCAGGATTCAGCGTGAGGCGGTAGATTGCCAGGCCCTGGAGAATCGGAAAATTCGATCTGTTGATGGCGGTCTTTACGCCGCAATCGTTCGAGATCTGTGGCGGGGTGGTGCGGAAGGAGGTTTTGTGGGGCATTGTAACGCCCACGGCTAAACAGGGCCACTGAAAGCCGCAAGGGTTTTTTCGTGAGAAACCCAGCGGTGTCCAGAGTCCAAAGTGTTTCGGTCCTGACCGAGCCCGACTTCCGTTCATCCATCAATCCATAATTTTTTCGGCCCTGCTTGAATTGCTTCAACTAAAACTATTTCAGTCGTCAGGTGAGATCCAAAACCCGATCTACGGTGCACGAGCTTTTTCTTTCGACTTCTCTATGGGAACTGATTATCTGCAAAACCCATGACCCCTTTCCGCACCGAATCCGACAGTCTCGGCGAAGTCCAGGTTCCCTCCGACAAACTCTGGGGCGCGCAGACCCAGCGATCCCTTGAACACTTCAGCATCGGCGCGGATCTCATCCCTCGCGAAATGATTACCTCCTATGCGATCCTCAAAAAAGCCGCCGCCATCGCGAACCACGCAGATGGCCGTCTTGCCGACGAACCCTTTAAGTTGATTGTTCAAACCTGCGACGAAATTCTCGCCGGCCAGCACGCCGACATGTTCCCGCTCCATGTCTGGATGACCGGCAGTGGCACCCAGTTCAACATGAATGTGAACGAGGTGATCTCAAACCGCTGTTGCCAGATTGCCGGAACCCCGCTTGGCTCCAAGGCCCCCGTCCACCCGAACGACCATGTGAACATGGCGCAGTCGTCGAACGACTCGTTCCCTTCCGCGATGTATATCGCCGCCGCGGTGAATGTAAAAAGCCGCCTCCTGCCGGCCATCACCGAACTCCGCGACGCGATCTCTGCGAAGGCCGAAGCCTGGAAGGACATCATCAAAATCGGCCGCACCCACATGCAGGATGCCACGCCGCTCACACTCGGCCAGGAGTGGTCCGGCTACGCCGCCGCACTCACCGACGATCTCGAGCGCCTCGAGGATTCGCTCAAAGGCGTCTACCGCCTCGCGCTCGGCGGCACCGCCGTCGGCACCGGTATTAACTCCGCTCCCGGTTTCGCCGAAGCCGCCGCTGCCCAGATCGCCAAGCTCACCGGCCTGCCCTTCATCACCGCGCCCAACAAATTTTGCGTCCAAGGCGCGCACGACGCCCTCGTCCAACTCTCTGGCACCATGCGCACGCTGGCCGTCACCCTCTACAAAATCGGCAACGACATTCGCCTGATGTCCTGCGGCCCGCGCGCCGGTTTCGCCGAGTTGGTCATTCCCTCGAACGAGCCCGGCTCCTCGATCATGCCCGGCAAAGTAAACCCCACCCAAGCCGAGGCGCTCACGATGCTCTCCGCGCAAGTCATGGCCAACGATGTCGCCGTCGGCTTCGGCGGCGCAGGCGGCTACCTCGAGATGAATGTCTACAAGCCGCTCATCATTTTCAACATCACCCACTCGATCACGCTCCTCACCGACGGCTGCACGAACTTCGGTAAATTCCTCATCGAGGGCACCCAGCCGAATCTCAAAAAAATCGCCGAGTATGTGGACCGTTCGCTCATGCTGGTCACCGCCCTCTCGCCAGTGATCGGCTACGACAAGGCCTCGAAGATTGCCCACCACGCGATGGACAACGATCTCACGCTCCGCGACGCCGCGCTCCAACTCGGCTTCGTCACCGCCGAGGAATTCGACCGCGTGGTCGATCCGAAAAAAATGGTCGCGCCCTATGTGGCCGCCAACTGACCTTTTCAACCAAAGCAAAAAAATAAATCCATGAGCACTCCCACCAACACCAAGCGCGGCGCCGATCTCCTCCACGATCCCGCCCTGAACAAATCCACTGCCTTCACCGAGGCGGAACGCCAAGCCCTCGGCCTCGTCGGCCTTGTGCCAGACACCACCGAATCCGAGGACCTGCAGCTCAAGCGCGTGCTCCTGCAACTCAGCCACAAGAATACCGACATCGATCGCTATATCTACCTCGTCAACCTGCTCGATCACGACGAGACCCTTTTCTACCGCACGCTCATGTCCGACCCCGCGCGGTTTCTTCCGATCGTTTACGATCCCACCATCGGCGAGGCGTGCCTCAAATTCGGCCACATTTTCCGCGGACCCCGCGGGATGTATCTCTCGATCAAACGCCGCGGCCATGTGAAGGAAATCCTGCGCAACTGGCCGCAGAAGGATGTGCGCTTCATTTGCGTGACCGATGGCGGTCGCATCCTCGGTCTCGGAGACCTCGGTGCGAACGGCATGGGCATTCCCATCGGCAAACTCCAACTCTACACCGCCGCCGCAGCCGTGCCCCCGCAAATCCTGATGCCTATGTATCTCGATGCCGGCACGAACAACGAGCAATACCTCGCCGACCCGCTCTATCTCGGCCTCCGCGAGCGCCGTCCCGCCACGGAAGACCTCTTCTCCTTCGTCGATGAATTCATGGAAGCCGTGCAGGAGGTTTTCCCGAAATGCTGCGTCCACTTCGAGGACTGGACCGGCGTGGACGCGATGCATCTGCTCAAGCGCTACCGCGACAAATATTGCGTTTACAACGACGATGTCCAAGGCACCGCCGGCATCACGCTCGCGGGAATGATCAACGCCACCAAACTCAAAGGCACCCAGCTCAAGGATGAAAAATACCTCTTCCTCGGCGCAGGCTCGGCCGGCATTGGTTTGGCGAATCTTCTCTGCTCCGCGCTGGTGGACCAGGGCATGACGCTCAAGGATGCCCAGGCAAGTGTGCACATGTTCGATGTGAACGGACTCCTCGAGTCCACCCGCACCGACCTCGTCGATTTCCAATTGCCCTACGCGCATCCCCACGCGCCGACGCGCGATTTCGTCGCCGCCATCGAAAGCATCAAACCAACCACGATCATCGGCGTGAGCACCATCGGTGGAGCATTCAACCAACAGGTCATCGAGGCTATGGCGCGCATCAACGAGCGGCCGGTCATCCTCGCGTTGTCGAACCCGACCGAAAAAGCCGAGTGCACACCCGAGCAGGCCTACACTTGGTCCGGCGGCAAGGCGATCTACGCGGCAGGCGTTCCCTTTGATCCCGTGCAGATCAACGGCAAGACCTACCTCTCCGGTCAGGCCAACAACTTCTACATCTTCCCCGCCATCGCCATGGCGATCTACGCCACCCAGGCCAAGCGCGTCAGCGACGAGATGTTCATCGAGGCAGCAAAAGCCGTGGCCGATCAAGTCTCGCCCGAGTTGCTTCAACAGGGACTTCTCTATCCGCTTCAAGCGAACATCCTCGAGACCGAGATCAAGACAGCTGCCCGCGTGGCCAAGTTGGTGTTCGACAGCGGCCTCGCCGGAATCGATCGCCCCGCCGACATGGAGGCCCTCATCCGCCAGCATGTTTACACGCCGACCTACCAGAAGCTCGTGTAACGAAATGGTTCCGGGGAGTGAGCCCGCCCCGGGCGCTGTTGGGTGCGCCCCCTCGCCCAACGTGGAAAAATTTCACCGGCCTTCGGCCGCATTCATTTCGAGTTCGACCCGCGGGGCGCGTGTCGATTCGCCCGGGGGCGGGCGCGCTCCCCGGGACCGGTGGTGCCTCGCAGTTTTTGCAGCGCTGCTTTTCCTCTGCGCGTCGCTTTTCGCGCAGGAGGAAAATTTCCAAGAAAACTACCTCCTCGGCGACTGGGGCGGTTTCCGCTCCACGCTCTGGGAACGCGGAATCACTCCCGAATTCCTCCTGATCTCCGATCCCTACGGCAACCCCTACGGCGGCCTCGGGCAGGGCTTCACCGTTTACAACATGTTCTGCGCGGACCTGAAGCTCGACACCGAAAAACTCGTCGATCTCCCTGGCGGCGAATTCCACATCGGCTTCGCGGTTAATTTCGGCACGCAACTCTCCCAGCGCGTCGTCGGAAATGTCTTCCCCATCCAATCCTCCGATGTTGCCCCGCCCGGCCCGCGCCTCACGAACCTCAGCTACACGCAATCCCTCCTCGACGACAAACTTTCGCTCCGCGCCGGACGCCTCGCTATCGACAGCCTCTACGGCGAGGAATTCGCTGCCTCCGAGTATTTCCGAGCAATGACCTCGGTCGCCTTTAATGCGATTCCCTTCGCCATCTTCTACAACTCGCCAGGCGCCTTCGGCTATCCTGCCACCACTTGGGGAGCCCGCGCAAAATTCGCACCCGTCGAAGAATTCTACGGCATGGCCGGCATCTACAATGGCGATCCCGATGTCGGCCTCGCCAACCGGTATGGCGTGGATTTCACATTCAACGGTCCGCCTTTCGGAATCGCCGAAATTGGCTGGAAGCGCAACCAACGCAAGACCGACACCGGCCTCCCCGGCAACCTCAAACTCGGCGGCTTCGTGCTCGGCGGCACCACGCAAAAATTCGACTCTGACTCCACCGGCGGCGGCCGCTACGGCCTCTATCTCGTCGGCGACCAATCGCTCCTGCGCTTCGGTGAGCCCGATTCCAAGCGCCACCTCGGCGTTTTCGGAAGTTTCGTCCTCGCCCCCGACGAATCCGTCAGCCCGATGCCCTATTACTTCAGTGCCGGACTCGTCGCCTACGGTCCACTCGACAGCCGACCCAAGGATTTCGTTGCCCTCGGCTTCGCCTACGGCGCCTACAGTGACCAAATTCAACCCTCGAAACTCTACGAAGCCACGCTGGAAATTTCCTACAGCATCCAAGTCCTCCCCGGCCTCTCCCTCCAACCCGGCGCGCAAATCCTCATCAACCCCGGCGGCAGTCCCTCAACCCCCAGCGCCCTCGCGCTCGGCCTTAATGCCGTGGTGAGTTTCTGAACACCTCCACCCGATGCCTGATGAAAAATTTGATCCCTTTCAATAAGCATCGTGCACTTGTCTATACCAGCGATCCGCGCCTGGATGGTATTGCCTGCCCGCTTTAAGGCGCGGCAAGCTATTGTGCAGCCGCGATAATTTTGCGCGGGTCATCTTTGTCACCAACTGCATCGTAAGGTCCGAAGGCGGCACCATAGGGGAGCATGCTTTACCTAAATCCCGGCTGGCAACGTCGAGGCAATTTTGTTCAAATCCGCCGCTCGATCATGGCTCATCTCAATTCGCATTATCTCAAGCTCAAGGCAGGCTACCTCTTTCCCGAAATCAACCGTCGTGTGAAGGCATTCACCGACGCCAATCCCGACGGGGCGGCGCGGCTCATCCGCTGCGGCATTGGTGATGTCACCGAGCCGCTCCCTGCCGCCGTGCGCGAGGCCATGCACAAAGCCGTGGATGAAATGGGGGAGCGCTCCGGCTTCCGTGGCTACGGACCCGAGCAGGGCTATGAATTCCTGCGCCACGCGATTGCCGAGAATGACTATCGCTCCAAGGGGCTCGATGTCGCTGATGACGAAATTTTTGTTTCCGATGGATCAAAGTGCGATTGCGGCAACATCCTCGACATCTTCGGCGACAATAACCGCATTGCTGTGATGGATCCCGTTTATCCCGTCTATGTGGATACGAATGTGATGGCTGGACATACCGGGGAGGCTGATGAAAAGGGACTCTACAGCGGTCTTGTGTATCTGCCCTGCAGTGCCGAGAACGGCTTCGTCCCCGCGATTCCTCAAGAAAAAGTCGATCTCATCTACCTCTGCTATCCCAACAACCCGACCGGTGCCTCGGCAACCCGTGCCCAACTCACCGCCTGGGTCGAATATGCCCTCGCAAACGATGCGGTGATCCTCTTCGATGCCGCCTACGAGGCCTACATCCGTGATCCCGAGATTCCCCACTCGATCTACGAAATTCCCGGTGCGCGACGTTGCGCAATCGAGTTCCGCAGTTTTTCAAAAAACGGCGGCTTCACCGGCGTGCGCTGTGCTTTCACGGTGGTTCCAAAGGATCTTCAATGCACGACCTCCACGGGCGAAAAAACTCCCCTGCATCCGCTTTGGAACCGTCGGTTCAGCACAAAATTCAACGGCGTCGGCTACGTCACCCAGCGCGCCGCCGAGGCCCTCTACTCGGAGGCTGGAAAGAAACAAGTTGCCGCACTCATCGAGCACTACATGGGCAATGCCACCATTCTGCGTGGTGCCGCCGAGAAATGCGGTCTTCAAACTTTTGGCGGAACAAATGCCCCCTACATCTGGGTTCGCGCTCCCAAGCACCTGACGAGCTGGGCGGTCTTTGATAAAATGCTCAACGAGGCCAACGTGGTCATCACTCCCGGTAGTGGCTTTGGTCCTGCCGGCGAAGGCTATTTCCGGATCTCCGCCTTCAACAGCCGCGCCAACGCCGAGGAAGTGGCCCGCAGGCTCGCCGCCCTCGACTGGAAAGCCTGATCGGCACCCCGCTGCACATGAGCAATATTCTCCAGATCCTCTTCCGCGAAAAAGGAATCCTCTTCGGTTGGGGATCCCTGGTCGTCATGTCCACCGTGGGGAGCAATTGGATTTCCAGCATCTCCACTGCCACGGGCATGGGGGTGTTCTTGGTTTGGCTCGTGGTTGCGATCCTCGGCTGTGCGTTTTCCGTTGTTCATCACGCCGATGAGATAGCAGAGAGGCTGGGGGAGCCATTCGGGACACTGATCCTGACGCTCAGCGTGATCGGGATGGAGGTCAGCATGGTCGGGGCCGTCATGCTTTCTGGAAAAAACAACCCCGTCCTAGCGCGGGATACGATGTTTGCCGTTGTAATGATCGTGCTCGGCGGTCTCGTGGGGATTTCCCTGATTCTCGGCGCATGGCGTCATCACCAGCAGGAATTCAACCTTGAGGGCGCAGGTGCCTACCTCTCATTGATCGTGCCATTGGCGGTTTTTGGGTTGGTGATGCCGGATTTCACTGTGGCCACATCGGGCCCCACCTATTCGGCAGGGGAGGCCATCGCGCTTAGCATCCTTTGCGTGGCCATCTACGTGTTGTTTCTGGTGATTCAAACCAAGCGCCACCGGGAGTTTTTCTCGCAGCCGAATTCGAAGCATGACTCGCAAGCGGCGGGTCTCTCTCATCTATCCCTTCCGAACCATGGATTTCTTTTGATTGCCGGTCTCTTGCCGGTCGTCCTTCTTTCCAAAAAACTGGCCTTGGTGCTTGAGTTCGGCACTTCTCAACTTCGCCTTCCAGCGGCCTTGTCGGGATTGATTGTGGCCACTCTCATCCTCGCTCCCGAGGGGTTGAGTTCGATCAAGTCGGCATGCCAAAATCAACTCCAGCGCTCCATCAATCTGCTTCTTGGTTCCGCCCTAGCCACTCTCGCGCTCACCATTCCAGCCGTGCTGATCATTGGTCTTTCGATGAAGCAGGAGGTCCAGCTAGGACTACCTATTCAAGACGTTGCGCTGCTTTGCGTGATGCTCGCCATTTCCGTTCTTACTTTTGGACGGGGCCGCACCAATCTGCTACAGGGCGCGATTCACCTACTGGTCTTTCTCTTCTGGCTTGCCCTCATACTCGAGGCTTGAACCGAGCAGAAAAGTTAAGAGCTATGTGGGGTTGCTGCAGCCACCCCTAAAACACCATCTCCCGCACGATCTTCGGTTCGGAGAAGCTTGCCACCGTTGCCACGTATCCATCCCGGTTTAATCGGTGGAGATGGATCTTCTTTCCATCGAAGGAACCCTCGCTATCACTGAGCACCAAGGCCTTGTCGAGCCCGGCGGCAATACCTGTGCCGATAAGTTTCAACATCGCCTCTTTTGCCGTCCATCTTTCTAAAAAATAAGCCGCCTTGTTGATGTGTGGCTTATTTATCATTTCATATTCTTCAGTGGAAAAAAAACGTTTCGCCAGCGCCAAAAAATCTCCTTTCCGGCTTTTCGATTCCATATCGAAACCAACTGGTGTGCATGCGAAAGCAACGCCAAGCACATCATGGCAATGGGTGATGTTAAAATGCAAATCGGGATGGTCTTTTAAAAAAGGTTTTCCCGCCAAGGTGATGCCGATCTCCATTTCGAGTGGTTTATTACACGTATAGCTTCCTGCAATCGCTCGTATCGCGGAGCGCCCCCTGATGAATAAATCCCGTGATAATTCAGCTTTAAAGCGCTGAGCACGTGTGATATCTGATTCCGTTAAGAAAACATCACGCGTCTTATTCTCCACCCAATAAACATGCACTTCACCACTGGTGGGTATATTTGGAAGTGCATTTTTTATCATAAAAAAGTTGCCTGATGTAAAAAATCCCGCTCTTATGAAATCCTAATGAAACTTACAGACATCAACACCAAAACACTGACGGCTCTTCTTTCTCTTACCAAGAAAAAAGAAGTTCTCTTGTCGAAAGTTGCTGAAATCGAATCAGAAATCGCCGCTCTAGCATCCGGTGAAACACAATCCGCCGTGCGTGTGCTCCGCGCCAAACGTGGCAGAAAAGCAGGCAGCGCCAAAGCCGCCGTGAAAACCCGCAAATCCTCCGGCTCCCGTTCACCAAAAGGCTTCATGAAAGAGCAGATTACATCGATCCTTTCCGCTGCCGGCGAGGTTGGTGTCAGCGTCAAAGAGATCGCTGAAAAGATCGGCAAGCCAGTGCAAAACATCCACGTATGGTTTGCCAGCACCGGCAAGAAACTTGGACACTTCGAGCGAACTCCCGAAGGTCGCTATCGCTTCTCCAGCGCTCCCGCCCAACCCGCTCCGACTTACACACCTCAAGCGTAAGTTAATTTAAAATCATCGCGGTGAATTCTTCCCGCGAGCATTTTACAAAGAGGCGTTCCTATCACTGGGAACGCCTCTTTTTTCGCTCTACAAATAAAAAACGATCCGCAGTTTTTTTTGCTTAAAGCGAGTGGTTATCCGCGTGAACGGCTTGGGCGAGTTCCACGCCGAAGTCCGGCAGGCGTTCATGAATTTCGTTCCACGAAGGTGCCCCTGGCGCTTGCTTGGGATTTTCGAGATGAACTTCGATCGCACGCTCGATGCTCTCGGCAAAGAGGTGCACGGTCCGTTGCTCGAGGTCGCGATCGTAGTGGAGTAGATTGATCCTTGCATCGGCCTCGTAGAATTTAAGCATCTCGATGGCAAGTCTGCTGTAGCGGGGCACAAGATGCCCCATCACATCGGGCGATTCCGTCGGGATTGAGCGGAGGAGGCACAGCGCCACATCGCAGGCCATTTTATTGAGCCCGCCCCGGGGATCTTGCTCGGAGAGTGCTTGGTGTTTGTGGTCGTAGGCCTCGGCGATATCCACCTGGCAGACGCGTTGAGGGTCACAGACGCGGAAGATATCCGCCATCATGCCTGTTTCCACACCCCAGTCCGATGGATAGCGTAACGCCTCAGCCACTCGCCGGTGGAGGCAAACCTCGCCGCTGATCGGGTAGCGGAAGCATTGCAACGATGAGAGGGCGTGCGGAAAGCTGCCGCATTCCTCAAGGGCGCGCAGTAGTGGCGTGATGAGTAGCCGCATCACCCGCCCATTCAATCGATCGGAAAAACGGGCGCTGAAGCCTTTGCTGACCTCGAATCCCATCTCGGGATGCGCTACGGGGTAGCACAGGCGAACGAGCATTTCGCGGCGGTAGTTCACCACGTCGCAATCATGAACCGCCATGATCGGCACCTTGGAGGCCGCCAGCACATAGCCGAAGCAAAGGCGCATATTTCGTCCCTTGCCCATGGGGCCGGGCTCCAATCCAGCCGATTCAAGCTGTTGGATCAGAGTCTGAATCCGGGGGCCATCATTCCACAGCACCGCCGATTCCTGCGGGAGGTTGTTAAAAAGACGGCGCGCTTTTTGCCATGCGGCCTCATCCGCGCCGTCGAGACCAGCCACAACGAATCGCACGAATTTCACCCCCGCAAGCTCGGCCAGGATTTCCTTTAGTGCGGGTGATTCCAGATCCCGTGCATGGCATGGCAGGACAAGGGCGACCGGCGAGGTGTCCGCCAGCGCATCAAGCTCCCGTCCGAGTCGGGAATAGTCGGGGTTCCCAAGTCGATGCAGGGTCGCGATGGTGCCATGCTGGTGGAAGTCGGACATAAAAAGAGGCCCACTTTCGGCATCAGGCGGGAATTGAGCAAGTCCGCGAAACTGCTAATTTGCCGCGATGTCCGGCACGCCGTTTCCATTCAGCCATCTTGTCGTGGTGCACTACCACTGGCGGGCCGGGGGCGTGCGTCGTGTTGTCGAGGTTTCCCTGCCAGCGATCGTTCGATCGGCCAGGGGCCAACTTCGCACCATCACGCTCCTCAGCGGTAGCCCGGTTTCTGAAAAACCCATCCTCCCCTCGATGGAGATCGAGCCGGTTTTGCACGGCAACGCTGCTTTTGATTATTGGCAGGGAAATGATGTGGCGTCCGTGGCACGACAGATTCGTTCGGTCCTGCGGCGTTTTGTTTCCAAGGCGAAGGGGGAGCGCACGCTCATCTGGTTTCACAACCCGGCGCTGGCTCGAAATCCCGTTTTGTGCACCGAGATCGCCGCCCATGCGGCAACGGTTGGTGCGGGATTGATCATGCACCATCACGACTTCTGGTGTGCCGGTCGTTGGACCCGGTGGCGAGATTTGCAGGCGCATGGATGCCAATCGCTCGATGAAGCGGCAATGGTGCTCTTCGGCAATGGATCCCGCACAGCCCAGGTCACGATCAATTTACCCGATTTCCAATCACTCGCCCCCGCATTTCCTTCCACGGCATTTCATTTGCCGAACCCTGTCGAGAGGCGGGCAGTTCCATCATCCGCCCGACATCTCAAATCGGGCGAGTGGTTGCGGGCACGGGTCGGAACTGATGCTCCCATCTGGCTCTGCCCCACACGATTTCTTCGTCGCAAGAACCTCCTCGAAGCCATCCTGCTCACTCGCTGGCTTCGGCCGGAAGCCTTGCTCGCCACCACATCCTCGCAATTCTCTGCTGACGAGGCGGACTACGCCGCCGCTGTGCGTTCGGTCGCCGGACGCGGAGTTTGTTTGGGATTGCTCGACAGTCCCGATGCGCCGCGAGTTCCAGAGATCCTTCGACACATGGAAGCGGTCGTGCTGACATCCATCCAGGAGGGATTCGGAATGGGATTTGTCGAAGCCGCCGCGCATGGAACCCCGCTGATCGCCCGGGCATTGCCCGATGTCATGCCTGATTTGGAGGCCTTGGGGTTTCATTTCCCTCATCTTTACGACGATGTTTTTGTCGATCCCGCGTTGTTTGACGCATCTGCCGAGTCTCGCCGCATCGAGGCTCTCCTTGCAAAGTTGCGAAAAAATCTGCCCACCACCTTGAGAAAGAAATTTTCCTGCGAAGGCCACGATCTTACGCGGCCGGTTGCCTTTAGCCGCCTCACGCGACAGGCGCAGATGGAGGTGCTGGCAGGCGACCCGGCCAGCAGTTGGCGGCTTTGCAAGCGGCTCAATCCCGCACTGGTGAAAATCCGCGACATGGCGGCACGCGGAGACTTGACTCCATCCGCTTGGCCCTTGCGTCAACCGAACACTCCCTTCGGCTATGCGAAGCGCTTTTGGAAAATCGCCGAAACCCTGACCCAGACCGATGGTCCACCAACAAACGCTTCCGATGCTCAAAATGCCCTAATTCGCCGGGCACTCGCCGCAGATGCCTTTTTCCCGATTCAAGCTCAGTAGGCCCATCGGTTCGCGAATCCGGAAGAATTAACCGCAGACGCCGTTGATATGCCTCGCGGAATTCAGTCAGCGCTTCGCAACGAAACCTCCGGGCAGTAGATGGCGGCGGGTTGGCGTTGCCAGATCGCTCCGTCTTTCCAGCGCTGTTCGGGTGTCGTGAATGTATAGAAATCCGAAATGGCACGGATCAGCCTTGGTGGGGTATCGGGGAAGGGGTTGTCCTCCAAAAGATGAAGCACCTCCGGATTGCCCCGCAGCAGCTGGATGAGCAGGGATTGAAACCAAGGAGTCGTTTCCATGCGGCTGAGTGCGGCAAACCACATTTGCCAATCGAGCCGAGGTTGGTAGGGGGCCACCACCGGCAATGCGCGATCCAGCGGTCCCGGTTTCCATTTGAAAACATAATCCTTCCAGGTGTGCCCGTCGTTGCTGCCTTGAATAATGATTTCGCGTCGTTCGGTAGTCATCATGGCAAACAGGCCGTAACTATTCACCGTCCGGAACGGGGCGATCTGAGAGTAGATGGGGGTGAGGGGTTTTAAAAACCCCGGCATCACTCGGAAGCTCATGCACAGCGGCACAAGCGACACACCCAGCACGGTCAGGCATACGGGTATCCGAAGCCAGCGCGACACGAAATATCCCGTAAGAGCAACGCTTTGCAGGCATCGCGGCCACGAGCGGTCGTCGATCAAGAACAGGCAGAGAATGATCGTGAGAACATTGAAAAACGCATAGTTTCCCGTGAGGGCAATGAGAGCCTGTAAACCGATCGTTCCCCATGCGGCGATCAATCGTGGGATTCGCGGCAGGAAAAATCCAAAAGGTAGTAGTAGCTCGATGAAAAACATCACCCCGCAGGCAGCCCACAGGATGTCGAATGGTAATTGGTGGGCGAACCAGGAGAGGGGATTGGGAAGTGGCTGGGTGAAAAAGTGGAATTGGAGCGCCTCCAGGTTGCGCCAAGTCGGATCGCCACTGCTGAGCTTCACCACGCCGGAGCTGAACATGAGTCGAAACAACAGTGCGACGGCAACAAACCGCGCCAATCGCGGCGGTGCGACTCCCTGCCAATTTGGTTTGAGTTTCCAAGGAGCAAGGAAGATCGCCACGAACCCGGTCTCGATAAGCAGGGCATCCCATTGGAAGTTGTAAAAATCCTGCCCCGCCACGACCAGCGAGAGCGTCACCGCCCACAAAGTCAAAAAACACAATGGCTGCAGAATGCCGGCCAGAGCCAGTAGTGCCGCCCCAGTGCCTGCAAGAACCAGGACTTCGATAATCCTGTCACCGGGGGAAATCCATGCCAGCGAGGGCAGCATCCAATACGCCGATCCGCCTCCGTGCTGCCTCACCGCTTCAAAAAATCCCCCCACAGGCAAAATGCCGTTGGAGCCAACCAGTCCAGGCGACTGGACTTGGTAGGAGATGAGGAAGATCAGAAAAACCAACGCCAGCAGACGCAGGAAAAGCCCGTTGGCAATGGCATACGACGGCCGCAGGGTCGAATTGCCCCACAGCATTTTTGTAAGCCACGAAAAGAACGCCCGGTGACTGGCCACCATGCCGTAGGCACTCTCCGAGAGTGCGGCGATGAGCTGCGACCGGCGATAAGCACCAAGGCCTATTTTGGCCATGACACTGTGGGGTGCCGTGATTTCAAAAACCGCCTCCGCACCAGCCGCCCGCGAGCCGTCGGGACGGATCAATTGGACCTCACGGTCGAATTCCTCGGCGGAAATCGCGGGGAAATTCGCTGCCACTTTTTGCGAAGGTTCGTAGTCAACAGAATCACCCGTGAGTTCCCGCCAGCGCTCGATCCACTTGCGGCAAAATCCGCAATTGCCATCGAAGATCACCAGCGGTTTTCCAAGGGTCATTTTTTGAGCAGCTTTTTCAAGGCGGCAGCGGGATCGCTCACCATCTCGGCAGTGACTGTAAGGGTTCGCAGCTTTGTCGATGGCAGGCGGAACTTGAGATCGCGAAACGTGCGCTCGAGCACAGTCATCAAGCCCCGTGCCCCCGTCTGCTCATCGCGGGCAAGGGAGGCCAGTCGACGCAGGGCGTCGGGCTGGAAGCGCAACGCGATTCCATAAGCGCCAAAGGACCGCTCGTATTGGCGGATCAGGCTACTCTCGCTTTTGCTCAGCACATTGAAAAGATCCATCTCGTCGAGGGCATGGCAGGCCACGCGCACCGGCAGGCGGCCGATGAATTCCGGCTCCAAACCGAAGCGAATAAAATCGGCGGTGCCTGCCTGCGCATTTGCTTTTTCGATGGGCAGATTTCTCGCCCCCAGCCGCTCGCGAACGATTTGATCGATGCCCACAAAGGCACCGCTGGCGATGAAAAGGATATGCCGCGTCGAGATGTTGTCGGGCATGCCGGGGGTATTGCCCCGTGCAGCGGTCATGGCCGACTGGAGTTGGCCGGTGACATCATTGGGCGACAGCACGGGCACGTCGCCGTCCTCCATGATCTTGAGCAGGTTTGTTTGCACGCCGCGCCCGGAGACATCACGACCGCCGCCCTCTCCGTGGCTGCCAAGCTTGTCCACCTCGTCGAGATAGATGATGCCGTGCGAGGCGCGTTTGAGATCCCCGCCAGCCCTGCGGATGAGATCGCGCACGAGATCATCCACGTCCCCGCCCACATAGCCGGTTTCGCTGAATTTGGTTGCGTCCGCCTTTACGAATGGCACGCCGATAAGCTCTGCGGCGGAGCGGATGAGGTGGGTTTTGCCCACGCCAGTCGGTCCGAGAATAAGAACGTTTTGTTTCTGGTAAAAAGGAGCCTCCTTGCCCTCGAGCGTAAGCCTCACGTGCTGGAAATGGTCGCAGAGGGCGACGCTCAACACTTTCTTCGCCTCCTTCTGGCCGATCACAAACCGGTCCAGGTGGCGCGCGATATCCGCCGGTTTTAGAGAAAACGAAAACTCTTGCGAGGGAGCAGCCTTGCGACGGATGGCCGCCTTGGAGATGCCATTCTCCCTTATGAGGCGGAGTTTTTTGGGAATGCCGGCGGTAACCGGCCCGAGGTTCGTTTGCTTAGTCATTTAAAAATGGGTGGGGGAAAGGCTGACATCCCGCACCCGACGGAGCGAGGTCAAAAGACGCAGCGGAAAAGACACGGCGTCCGTTGCCGAACTCTCGATTGACAGCCCACAGGCGAATCCCTAAACATCGCGGGCCTATCACATGAAGCTCGCGGTTACCAAAGAATCCCTCCTCGAAGGGTTGCAACGCATCCAAAACGTCGTCAGCACCCGCCCGACCCTGCCCATCCTCACCAACGCCTTGTTGGAAGCCGATGAAGAGGGGCTCTGGCTCACCACCACTGACCTGGAGGTGGGAATCCGCTGCCGAGTGGATGCCCGCGTTGAGAAACCCGGCGCCACCACTATTCCTGCCCGCAAGCTTGTCTCCATCATCCGTGAGTTGCCCAACTCCGAGATCGTGATCGATGTGGACTCCAAAAATGCGGCTTCGATCCGCTGCGGGGCCAGCTACTTCAAGATCTTCGGCCTTCCCAAAGAGGAATTCCCATCCTTCCCCGAGTTCAAGGAACCCAACTCGCTCACCTTGAAACAGAGCGAACTCAAAGACGGCCTGCGCAAAACATCCTACGCCATCTCTACCGACGAGGCCCGCTATGTGCTCAATGGTATTTTGTTTTCCCTGCTGGACAACAAACTCACGCTTGTCGCCACCGACGGTCGCCGCCTTGCCCTTTTCGATAGCGATCTCGAATTTCCCAAGAGCCACGAGCGCGATTTCATTCTTCCCACCAAGGCCGTCACCGAGCTTCAGCGTCTGCTCACCGAGGATGGCGAAGTCGTGATTTCCAGCTCCGAAAATCTTGTCGCCTTCGAGCTAAACGGCACCCGCCTTGTTTCCAAGCTCGTCGAAGGCAACTACCCGAACTACCGTCAAGTCATTCCCGGTGAGGCCAAGGAACGCGTCTCCCTCGAGCGCGAAGCCTTCCACAACTGCGTGCGCCGCGTCTCCATCCTCAGCAGCGACAAGACCAGCTCGGTGCGGTTGAACTTCACCAAGAACAACCTCGACATCACCGCCAACACCCCGGAGGTCGGCGAGGCCAAGGAATCCATGTCCATCAATTACAAGGGACGCGATATCTCCATCGCCTTCAATCCCGAGTTCCTCATGGACCCGCTTCGCAATCTTCCCAACGACGAGATTTATCTTGAGCTGATTGACGATCTGAGCCCCGGCGTTATCAAGATCCAGACGCCCTTCCTCTACGTCATCATGCCCATGCGCGTCTCGACGTGAGCCACGATTCTCTACTCTGGGGAATCGATTTGGGAGGGACAAAAATCGAAGCCGCCATCATGCGGCACGATCAGCCAGGCGAGGCGCTTTTCCGGCTTCGCCGTGACACCGAGGCATCATGCGGTTACGACCACATTGTTCGCAACATCGCCCTGCTGATCGCCGAAATGGAGCAGGTATCCGGTCACTGCCGCCCCGAGTGCATCGGTATCGGCACACCCGGCGTGATCGATCCCCCCACCGGCTCGCTCAAAAATTCAAACACCACTTGCTTGAATGGACGCCCTCTCCGGGCCGATCTCACCGCCTCTCTGGGTTGCGACGTCCTCATGGCCAATGATGCAAATTGCTTCGCCCTGGCCGAGGCCACATGCGGAGCCGCTTCCGGCGAGGAGGTCGTTCTTGGCCTTATCCTCGGCACCGGTGTCGGCGGTGGCATTGTGGTTCGAGGGAAATCACTCCACGGACTGCACGGCATCGCAGGCGAGTGGGGGCACAATCCCATGCGCGGAGAGGACCACCCCTGCTATTGCGGACGCCGGGGCTGCATCGAAACCGTCATTGCCGGCCCATCCCTGGAGCGCTACCACTGCGAACACGGCGGCAATCCCGTCCGGCTCCCCGAGATTTGCCGACTCGCCGCAGCAGGCGATCCGATTGCCAGCAATACACTCAACCGCCTCCGGGAAAAATTCTCCGAGGCCATCGCCGCCGTTATTAATATCCTCGATCCCGACGCCATCGTGATCGGCGGGGGAGTGGGCAACATTCCCTTGCTCTACGAGCCCGCCACACGCAAGGCCATCCTGGGCCATCTTTTCAACGCCGAGCTTAAAACAAAAATCCTCCCGCCCCGTCTGGGCGACAGCGCCGGCGTCTTCGGCGCCGCCCTGCTCAATCAAACCAAAGAACAGCACTCCTAGAGCCGGAAGTTTGCAATCTTGATGTCCGGTTCCAGGGGGATAAATAAGTCGCCGGTCATCATCATTGGGCCTCTTACTCCACGTCCTTCGTGGTAAATTTGCTGGAACCAGATTCAAAAATACGCAGCGTTTTTCTCTTGCCCGTGCTACCCATTAGGTGCAGATTCCTCCGCCTTGCGACGTCTCTTGGTGCTTGAAATAAGCGCGCTGAAATTTAACGCAAGTATTTCATCGGAAATAAAATACTGCCTCGTGGTGTAACGGTAGCACTGCAGATTCTGGATCTGTTTGTCATGGTTCGAATCCATGCGAGGCAGCCACCCGCATAAACAGACGCTCTGCGGGCGGTAGGGGCGTAATGATTTTTTTTGATTGCGGCAGGGAATAATCAGAAAGACATCGTTTTTTAGAAAATTGTCCGTTTCTGGACAAGCTTGCCTATTTTGAGCTACTCACCCCAAATTGAGTTGCAAATCATATAAAATGAAACATAGATAAAGCGTGGCTTCATTTATCAATCAGAATCTACTCCAGCGGTTGCAAAACTCCATTCCCAGGGAATCCCCGTTTGATACCCGCGCTCTCAAAGAATTAGGTATCTCCCCGGCTTTGGCAAATTACTATGTAAGGAGCGGTTGGATAGTCCGACTGGGAAGAGGAATGTTTGCTTTTCCCAATGTCACACTCGACAAATACCTCTCTATTAAACTTCTTTCAAAAGACTTGAATAAAATTCATGTCGGCGGAAAGACTGCGCTGGCTTGGCATGGATTTAGCCACAACCTGCCTGCACAGGAACGGATCGTGCTATGGGGCAAAAAGCGGGGGCATTTGCCGGAGTGGTTCGCCAAACAATTCCTCTCGCGGTATGTCAGCAAGCAGATTTTCGATTCCAGCCTGCCCCAAGATTTCGAACTGCATCCCATTCTGGAGCGCCCGCACGGTCCGCTAGTCTCCGCCCCCGAGCGTGCCTTGCTGGAACTCCTGAGTGAAATCGGGCAGTGCGAGGAGGTCGAAGAGTCGCGGAATATTTTTGAAATGCTGTTCACCTTGCGAGCCAGTGTGCTTTCCACCCTTCTGCAACACTGCACGAGCGTGAAAGTGACACGCCTCTGCGTCAAATGGTCTGCCGACCTAGAACTGCCGTGGGCCGCTGCCGCCCGTCAAGCCGCGCAAGGTAGGCTCGGCAAGGGACGCTGGTGTGGAAAATTGCAAGATGGCAGCACCCTCAATCTCCCTGCCTGATGGACTCGTCCTATATCGAAATCGCGCGCCTCATGCTGCTTATTACCCCGTATGTCTTCCGGACACCCGATTTTGCGATGAAGGGAGGCACTGCCTTGAACCTCTTTCTACACGACATGCCCCGCCTGTCGGTGGATATCGATATTGCCTTCATCGACCACGCCAAATCGCGCGACGAAGCCCTGCAATTGATCCGGCAGGAATTGCAATCCCTGTGCGAACGCATTGAACGTTTGGGATTGAAAGGCACTCTCGTCAGCACTAGTGACTCGGAGGACGCGAAGATTATTATCACGCGCGGTGCCGTGAGCATGAAGGTCGAAGTAAACTACAACTTCCGGGGCACCTTACTTCCGCCAAGGGATGCCCGGATTTCGGAATTGGCAAGCCGGTCCTTCGCGATGGATTTTTCCATTCCATCGCTCGCCAGGGAGGAACTCTACGGAGGCAAGCTAGTCGCCGCCCTCGACCGCCAGCATCCGAGGGATTTCTTCGACGTGCGCGAAATGTTTCTCAGAAATCATTTCGATACGAGGGTTGTCGATTGCTTTGTTTGCTACCTTGCTGGCCACAACAACACGGCCCATGGAGTGCTCTTCTCCAAAGACAAAAATCTCTCCGCCATCTACGAGGAGCAATTTGTAGGCATGACAACCAAGCCGGTCTCGCTCGCCGAACTGCAAGAAGCTCGGTCTGACCTCCGCTCCGCACTCCACGACAACTTGCAGGACAGGCACAAAAAGTTTCTGCTCGGCCTTGTGCGCCTCAAGCCGGATTGGAACCTCATGCCATTTCCGCACCTCAGCGAATTGCCGGCCTTGAAGTGGAAAGTCCTCAACCTTGAAAAACTGAGGCGAACAAATCCGAAGAAATTCGAACTCCAGTCCAAGGAACTGGCTAAGCATTTCGGGGAGTAGCAACGCCGGAGTGGGTTGCCAAATCCCACACATAATCGAAACAGCACTTGTTCGTATTCACCTGCAGAATAAATCCGGAAGCGATTTTGCGTGGCAGAGCGAGTTTTCTTTTTGCTCAAGAAAAGTCAATCACTGCACAGTTACCAGCAGCCTCCATGTGCGGGAGGCGCCTGGGGCAAGGGGCGGGGGGAATTTTGCTTCATCCCGATGGGGGAGGGTGCGCTCGGCGAGGGAGTCGAGTGGGGCGTTGGTTGGCTCCAGTGCTATGTGGGTGAATCCATGCCACGCACCGCGAGTCACCCAAATGCCGAGCCATGGCAGTGAGTTGGCATCCCAACGGATTTCAAGCATCGACCCGTCACTCCTCCGCAGTGCGCAGCGGCCATGGGGAGCGGGCAGGAAGCATTTGATCATCCCCGTCCCGGAGCCTTCCAAGAGATCGCTCACTGCCGATTCCGTGCCGGGGTCGCCATGGTTCACAGGAAACTCGATGGTATCTCCCGGCTCATGGGGAAAAAGCGGATGCCAGGCCCACAGGAAGTGTTCGGCTTTGTCGCCGGTATTCTCCATGCGATAGACGAGTTCCATCGTGTTCGGTGCGATAAAGGAAATGTCCCGATGCAAGACCAGCGGCGACACGGGCAGACGCACGCTGGTGCTCAGCATCCCGGCATCCACTCGACAAGTGGCAGGCGTCATCCACACCTCGCCGTGGTCGGGTAGCCTCCTCCCTTCCCATTCGCACGGCAGCACGGTGGGCGTGCAATCATCGATTCCCGCAAGAGGTCCATCCTCGAAGGCGTCGCCCGGAGCGTTTCGAAAAAGCCCGCGTCCGTCCGGGGCAGCCCAGAGCCATTCGCGTCCGCTCAGCCGATCGCGTAGGGAGAGGATTTTACCGCCCAGCTCGGGCACGACGGCCACCTCCAGCATTTCGCTGGAGAGGGTGCGCACGTCGATTCCGCTGTTCCGGGGGGATGGCGGGTTCACTTGTGGAATGTGAGAAATCCAAACGCGGCATCGCCGAAGCCGGGGATGTGCTCGTGGCTGAAGTCGGGGTAGATGAACGGCGTTTTTTTCGAGGTGATGTTGTTGTAGACGGCGAACTGCGTGGAGGGCGGGCAGATCGGGTCTTGGAGGGTGAGGGCCATCACGACCTCCGCTTTCACGCGCGGGGCGAGGTGGTGGACATCGATGTAGCCGAGTGTTTCAAAGATTTTATCCCTGTTCATCGCTCTGGGATCGAAGCTGCGAAGATAGGTTCTCAACTCGGCGTAGGCATCCTTCGCCAGATCCATTTCCCACACGCGCTGGTAGTCGGAGAGGAAAGGATAGACCGAGACGCAGCGGGCGATGCGGGGCTCGAGGGCGGCACAGGCGATCGAGAGCGCGCCGCCTTGAGAGCCGCCGTTGGTCGCCAAGCGGGTGGCATCGGTCTCCTCAAAGGAGGCCACGACACGCGCCAGTTGCACGGTATCGAGGAAGATCGAGCGATAGAGCAATTTCTCGGGCCCTTCGGCTAGACCGCGAATGATGTGGCCCTGCAGCGTGTTGCCCTTGGTGCCACCGACATCCTCGCTTCGACCCGCTTGGCCACGGCAATCCATGGCCGCTACTGCGACACCCTCACCGGAGTAACGCAGCTTGTCGATCCATTCGCCGCTATTGCCCCAATAGCCATGGAATTCCAAGATGGCAGGGTGGGGGGCGGAGGTATTTTTAGGGCGCACGTATTTCGCGTAGATCCGCGCTCCGCCGATGCTGGTGTAGGTCAGGTCGAATGCCTCGCTGTGAGAGGGCGAGATGGCATCTGTGCGCTTGAGTTCCGGTGCGGGATCGATCGAGTCGAGTTCGCGGAGGGCGCGGAGCCAGTATTCATCGAAGTCCGCAGGCTTGGGATTGATTCCGGTGTAGTTTTTGAGTTGGTCGAGTGGTTTGTCGATACAGGGCATGGTTGTTGGTTGGTTTTGTTAAAAAAATGGGGATTGCGAGGCCAGAGGGCGCGGCTCAGGCCATGTGGAAGCACTCCACCAGTGGCTTGCTTGCAGGGCTTTTGTCAGCATTCGTTTCCATGATGTCGGCCATGTAGGCCCACCAACGCTGACACACATCCGTCTGGGCGATGGCATTCCAGCGTTCCTCACTCTCGATTTCCGCATAGCCAAAAAGCTCGTGTGTCTCGGGGTTGAGGTGGATCGAGTAGTTCGACACCCCGTGCGCCTTCAGCATGGCCTCGAGTTCTGGCCAGATTGGACTGTGACGCCGTGTGTATTCCTCGGCCATGCCAGGCTTGATTTGCAAAAGAAATGCTTTGCGGATTTTCATGGATTGAGTCGCCATTCTTCCGCAGCCGTCGCAGCGATTGCAACCATTCGTTTTTACCAGCTTGCCATGGAGTTTGTTGACGAAGAACAAGGCTTTTTGCCGAACGTCATTCGCATCCCGCCGCCTAATATAAAAGAGCTGCGTGAGGGTTTGACTTTACGCCAAGGCGCAGGTAATTTTATGCAAAGGTTGTCCCCTGCGTTAAATCCTCCATGAAACAATCGGCACTCAAGAAAAAAGCAAAGCATTGTATAGCCGGTAAAGATCGCTCATTGGCCATTTCCCGCATGGAAGGTGCCTCGCTTATTGAAGTTGTTATTGCCATTGGGCTTATTAGTTTCGCGATGGTTCCTCTTCTCGGGTTGATGCCTGGGGGAATGAACATGTATCGTTCAGCTTCGGATGACATTGCTTTGGGTCTCATAAAAAAGGATCTCACTGCCACATTTCGCAATATCGGCTTTTCATCGGTAAAATTGATAGGGCCAAATTCGACCAACTTCTTTTACTCCGGAAATGGAGAGCCAGTGGAATCTACTGATCCCTTCGCCATCTATGAGGCGAAATTGACAAAAAACGACACTGCGGAATTTAGCTCCAAGGCAAACAGATTGGTTTTTGAGATCACAAAAAACCGTCAATCAAACAGCATGATAGCCATCACCTTGCCTGACGACGGAACATAGTCTCCATGAAAAGGCAGTTTTACTTCGCTTCCCGGAGATTATCTCGGTTCTCTGTTATGGATCGAGTGAAGGGGGGGATGCCTTCAAGGCCAGAGCCGTCCGCTTTTACGCTCTTGGAGGTCATGGTGTCTATCGCCTTGCTTTCCATGTTGCTGCTGCTGGTGACAGGCACCACAAACGCGGTTTCTAAGCTGTGGCGCAAGGCTGCAATGCAAACGGCTTCTCACAGTGAGGCGAGAGAGGCATTCGATAGTTTGACGACACAATTGTCCCAACTGTCACTGCAGCCATATTGGGACTATGTTGATAGCAGCGGCAGGGTTCGCAGCTCGGCAAATTTAAATTCATTCGTGCCCGCAGCGATCAAAAGACAATCCGATCTCCACCTCATTATGGGACCTACCACTGAGATTGTTGCTGGCACAGGAGCTGCCACTCATCCGGGACATGCCGTTTTTTTTCAAAAGTTGGGCGGTCAGGATTCCAGCCTACCATTTAGCAATCTGGTTGAGACTGCCGGTTTTTTTGTCGAGGCCGTCGATGCGCCATCCGACCCCTACACCCCATCCGTTGTGAAAAATGCATTGAATCTCACTGGTCAAAAAATGCGCCTTGTTGAGGTGCAGGCCCTGCCCAAGGAGACCACGGTGTATGCCTCTACAAATTCTACTAGTGCGGCTGCCCAGAGGGGGTGGATTTCCGATTTGCAGGTTGGCAATCCCTCCCAGCGCAGTCTGAAGCGCGTCGCCGCCGAAAATGTGATCCTTCTTGTGTTGCGCGGTAGACTCTCGGAAAAGGAAGATTCCACAGGTGCTGTGCTTGCACCTAATTATCTCTACGACAGCCGTGCATGGGTCGCAGGAACTTCCTCTATAGCGGAAAAAACGCGCAACACACCGCCGCCGATTATCGATGTCGTGATGGTGGTTTTGGAAGAAGACTCCGCCAATCGCCTTTCACGTGCAGGGGAACTCACGCCCTCAGCAATGGGTTATGCCGGACTTTTTGCAAATGCTGCAAAGTTGGAAGATGATTTGCAGCAGCTTGAGGATAATTTAAATGAGAAGAAAATCGGCTATCGTGTCCTGCGGGCCAGTGTGCCAGTCGCCAATGCGCGGTGGGGTGAAAATTGATTAAATTTATGCAAGGCAATGCAAATAAAAAAAATAAGCCGATAAAATCCCGGTTACAAAGGGGGTATTCCCATACCGCCCAAAATGGCTTCGCCTTAGTTCTTGTCCTTATCTCCCTGGTGCTACTCAGCGTGATGGTCGTTGGCTATTTTTCCATGGCGGCTGGTCAAAAAAAATCCACGGCCGCATTTCGCCACTCCAACGATGTGCAGGAACTCGCCAGGCTGGGTGTCGATGCCGTTATAGCTCAGATTCGTGAGGCTACCACTCAAACTGGCACCACTTGGGCTTCCCAGCCAGGTGCCATCCGCACCTATGGTATCAATGCCACCTATAGCGCACTCAATGCCAGCGGCTCGCGGCCGGATAAGGTCTACAAACTTTATTCATCAACCAACATGACAGTATCTGGGAACGCCTTCAATGCTTCGAATGAGGTGCCGTCGCAGAACTGGGATACCCAGCCTGGCATCTATGTGGATCTTAACGCCCCAGCGATTAGCTCCTCCACCAGTGGGTCACAGAAATTAAACTTTCCCATCATTGACCCCAGGGCTTTTACGACCAGCAATTCAACTTCTGTTCAAGGCTTTAGTTACAATTCTTCTGTCAACGGAACAGTCCTTCCATCAAGCGGATCGGGGGACAATTCCCAACGTCTCCCCATGCCGGCGCGTTGGCTCTATGTGCTCCAAGACGGGCAAATGGTGAATCCAACCTCCCAATCCGGAAATGTCGTGACAGTGCCAGGTGCCTCAAAGACCAACCCCATCGTCGGGCGCGTGGCTTTTTGGACAGATGACGAAACCGCTAAAGTGAATGTCAATACAGCCGGTGGGGATATATGGAACTCAGCGAATGCCTCCTACGCAGGCAGTTATTGGTCGCCGCCCTATGCTCACTCTGAGTTTGATCAAAAAAAACTCGCGATGGCCCAACCCTATCAACGCGAATACCAGCGCTACCCAGGACACCCAGGAACTGTTCACCTAAGTGCCGTATTCCCGAATTTGAGTCTAGAGGAAATCATGAGTCTGACTCCGAGATACAGATTTGGCGGATCTAAAGGTGGAACGGTTGATTTAAATACTACTGGATCAGCCATCACGCCAAAGTCAGAACGCCTTTATGCTTCAGTGGACGAGCTGATTTACGATCCGGACCGTAAAGAGTCATCGACAATTAATGCTGACAGCTTGGAAAGAACCCGCTTTTTCCTTACTGCAAATAGTCGCGCCTCGGATTTGAATCTCTTTGGTCTTCCGAAAGTCGCTGCCTGGCCTATACATCGTCGCACTGGCCCTCAATACCGAACACCCTTCGATGAGACCATCGCTTTTTGCTCCACGGCAAATGGCCATGAATACTTTTTTACTCGGAATCAAGCCAATGATCCTCAGGGGGATTTCAATACAAGAAACGAGCAAATTTATGATTATTTGGTAAATCTAATTGGACGGAGGGTTCCTGGTTATGGGGAAGGTCCTTCTAATCAAACCCTCTCAATAAAATGGGGTGCTGCCGATAAGCAAATATTAACACAAGTTTATGATTATATACGTAGCACCAATCTCGCTGATACTTCGACTCCATCGATATTGCCATATGCGATGTCAAATCCATCTAAATCCATTGAATTAGAGTCATTAGGATTTGGGCAAGTCGTTCCAACTCGCATACAAAAAAATGGAACAAGTGGCTTTGGTAGATATCCAGTAATTTCCGAATTAGGCTTTCTTATTACGAGAATAGACGATGACTCTCCCGATCTTGCCAACACTTTATCACAATTTCCCGCTAAACAAAGTAATGTTGAACGAAGATGGTATCGTGCAATTATACTAATCGAACTTTTTTCGCCTTCACAAGGCATGCATCCACTGGGGTTGAATATGAATCTTGAATTTAACAACTTGTCATCATTCAAGATTTCAAGCAACAGTTCGGATGTGACTCTTTATGGACCAAATGGAACCGCAACGCCCTCTAATCAAATTCAAGTGTTTCCTAATGATGCGGAAACATTATCGCTGCAACAATATTCTGGGCGCGGTGTAATAAATCCAGCGAATGCATACTACCCTCGTGGATTTGGTGGTATGGCGAGTCCACTCTCGCTTCTCTACCAACAAAATACTGTAAATGCTACAAGCAATTTACTAAAAGATTTTGCAAATGGACAATCTGGTCCAGATATTTACCCGTTGGTTTCTCCTCCTTTTTGTGTCGATACTTTACTTGCAGGAAATGCCACAAGTTCAAACATCACAACCTCGTGTAAGTTTGATGGATTTTCGCCAATTATTACACAACGCGACCCCTTGAATCAATACCCGATTGTATATAATTTTTCGTTCCCAATGATTAATTCTTTTAGTCTTACCAATAAAGAAGAGCATGACAAGTCAAATAAAGATTTAAATTCAAAATTTTCTCCTCGCGATCCATATGGTCATTTATCGAGGAGCGGGACTGATCGATTGAGAACATTAAGCCTTAGTAAAAATTCTACTTGCCAAGGCGATGTCAGGCAAATTTACGGCCAAAGCATTGTTTTAGAATCTGATTATACAATTGGTCTTAATTATATATCTAGCCAAACCCAACATTCTCTAATTCACAATTTTCAAGGCGGTGATAATTTCCGCTGGGGTATGGGTGCTCTTGGTGATCGCTCATATTTTACAGTGGGAGCTGGTGCAGGAACAGCCATTTCATCGCGACCTAACGCCGTGGATTTAATCTCAGTTACAGTAAAGCCTAATCTTATTGGATTAAAAAATCCAACGAATCCAAGTGTGATGCTTGAGGGGCTAGGTGATTGGGATACGGGTATTGGTGTATATAATGATGGCCCCTATATCAATAAACCTGATGATGGCACTATAAGCATTGAAACAAAAGTTACTGGAGAAGCGGGATTTTATACTGAGCCCTATTTCAGAAATCTCGGTTTAGGTGTGCTTGATCCCAATTATTTTTCACCAAATAGGATTATGCCTTCCCCGGTTATGTTTGGATCCTTGCCTACGGGTGTTGGGCGAGGTCTTCCTTGGCAGACCCTTCTTTTTACGCCAGGGCCTCCTGCGGGTTTGCAGCATCCTGGCTTCTCAGCAGGGCCTCCGGATCACCTTTTTGTAGATTTATTTCATGTTCCTGTTGTTGATCCATATGCAATAAGTGAGCCTTTTTCCACTTCAGGGCGGGTAAACCTTAATACACAAATCCTGCCTTTTAATTATCTTAAAAGAGACACTGCTCTCCACGCAGCTTTGCGAAGTGTTCGCGTTCCCGTGATTTCAGGAGATGATTTGGGAGGCGGGGCAGCTTCAACTGCAAATTGGATTAAAACGGATCCATACCTTTACAAGGCTACATTTTCTGGGTCTGTAGGTGGCAGTGCATCATTTACTGCGGCTACTGCTATTAATAATTATATTTATCATCGCCCAATAGACTTAGATACAACAATAGATGGATTTCGAAAGCGCATGGAATCAGATAATTTATTCCGTTCATCGACAGAAATCTGCGACATGTTCTTAGTGCCAGACCTTCGCAGTTCAGCTGGCAGTCATTTCTTAAATTCCGGCTTATCGAATCCAGCGCCTAGTATTAATACGGGAATTTATGATCCCGTATCGCTTCGCAATTTTTGGACCGCATCTGGTAACGGGTTGAAATGGAGCGGTCTTACAGGAGACAACTTGCGTGAGCGTCCCTATGCCCTTCTGTATCCCTTAGTAACGACTAAATCAAATTCCTACACAGTCCATGTGATTGCACAAACCCTGCAAAACTCCCCGCAGGCTGCGGATGGTCAATTCATTGAACGGGATGGGGCCGTAACTGGTGAGTGGCAGGGATCGTATTTGATTGAGCGTCAACTAGCCCAAAACGATCCAAGCCTCATTGACTATACTCAAAACCCAGATCCAAGGCCAGAGAACCATCCTGAGGACTTGCACAAGATCCGGGTGCTGCAAACGCGGAGGTTTAATCCGGGAACATGAGTGGTAGGGATGGTCATTTGAGCTTTCAACGAATGCACGGCTTTTCGCTCGTAGAGTTGCTCGCGGTGATTGCTGTAATTGCAATCTTGGGTGTGCTGGTGATGGGGGCTTTCTCAGGCATGAGGGGAGGGCATACGGTTTCCGAAGCGGCTGCCGCGGCTGCTGGCATCCTACGCGAAGCGGCCCAAGAATCGGTGGTGCGTAACGCGGTGACGGCTGTCCGCTTTTATCAAATAAAAGACCCCGATTTTCCATCAAGCGATTTGGCCTACCGTGCCATGCAGGTATGGCGATTGGATGATAACGGTGTTTTTCAATCTCTTTCACGTCCCAAGTTGCTTGGTAAAAAAGCGATAATTCTGGCAGCAAACCAATATTCTCCGTTGCTTGCCACAACTGATGGGGTAACCAGCGGGACCGAGTCGCGCTTAGGATCGTTTGGCACCAATGTGCCCTACAAAGAAACCCGATTTTATCCAAACCGTCGTCTGAGCATTGAAAACGCCGACACTGCATTTTTTACAATTGTCGAAGAAAAACCCGGCACCACTATCACTGCCTTGCCACCCAACTTTGCGATGCTGACAATCGAGCCGATGAACAGCAAGGTGAGGGTTTTCCGTCCTTAAAGGAGATAACCGCAATAAAAATCTCAAAATCCCGCTCGGTGGCCTTGGCTCGGCGGTCAAAAATGTCGGACTTCTGGGTGGGGCTCCGCTGTCGCGTGATTATCGGTCTGAGCCTTTGCAAATGATTGCCAACTCCGTGTCCTCTGTGTTCTCTGTGGTCAAACCCAACATTTAAGATGAAAAAACTCCCCAAGGGCTTCCTCCATGGAGCCGATTACAATCCCGACCAATGGCGTGCTTACCCGGAAATCCTCGCCGAGGACTACCGGCTGATGCCGCTGGCGCATACGAATGTGATGTCGATCGGCATTTTCGCATGGAGTGCGCTGGAGCCGGAGGAGGGGAAATTTGAGTTTGGCTGGTTGGACGAGGTTTTCGAGCGGTTGCATGCGGCTGGGCAGAGCGTGATCCTGGCCACGCCAGGCGGGGCGCGTCCGGCGTGGATGGCGCAGAAGTATCCCGAGGTGCTGCGAATGGGAAAAAACCGGGTGAGGAATCTTTTTGGCCACCGTCACAACCACTGCCTGACCTCGCCGGTCTTCCGTGAAAAATGCGAAATCATCAATGCGAAGCTGGCGGAGCGCTACGGGAAGCATCCAGCGCTGATCCTCTGGCATGTGAACAACGAATACGGCGGCGAGTGTTTCTGTCCGCTCTGTGCAGAGGCCTTTCGCGGCTGGCTGAAGGCGCGCTACGGGACGCTTGAGGCCCTGAATACGGCGTGGTGGGCCGATTTCTGGAGCATGAGGTTCAGCGACTGGTCGCAGATCGAGCCGCCGTGTGACCATGGGCAGAATACATTCAACGCGCTGGCGATGGATTGGCGGCTCTTCATCAACCACCAGACGATCGATTGCTACCAAGCCGAGGCGGCACCGCTGCGGCGGATCACGCCGGAGATCCTGGTAACGACGAATTACCACCGCGAGCTTTACGATCTCTGGGAGTTCTCCCGTCAACTCGATGTGGTGGCGTTCGACAACTACCCGTTCTGGCATCACGACCCGCGCCAGGGGTTTTACACACTGGTTGCGCCGAATTTACCAGAGAATGACGGGTTGGGGCTCCCGCCAACGAGCGACTACCTCGTGGCCATGGACGCGGCGTTTGACTTCGACATGATGCGTTCGCTCAAGGGTGGAATGCCGTTTCTTATGATGGAAAGCACGCCGGGATCAGCAAATTGGCACATGGCCTCACCTCAAAAGGAGAGGGGACTCGCGATGCTGTCTGCCCTGCAGGCAGTGGCGCACGGCTCGCTATCGGTGCAGTATTTCCAGTGGCGAAAGAGCCGGGGCAACTACGAGAAATACCACGGCTCGGTGGTGGATCATGTGGGCCATGAGAATACCCGAACCTTCCGCGAAGTGGCGGAGATCGGCACGCTGCTCGAATCGCTCGAGGATGTCGCCGAAATGCGGGTCGATGCCCAAGTGGCGATCCTGCACGATTGGGAGGCGATGTATGCGCTGGCCGAGGACAACGGAATCTTCAACGATCATTTCCAAAACCGTCCCGCCGGCTACAAGCGGGCGTTCATGCCCTACTACCGGGCGCTGGTGGAGAACCGCGCGATGGTCGATTTCGTGCCGCCGGATGGCACTTGGTGGGAGGGGAAAAAAATCATCGTCGCCCCGATGTGGTATCTCGTGCGCGAGGAAAATGCCCGCCGCATGGAGGCCTTCGTCGAGGCGGGTGGCACATTTGTCACGACCTATTGGAGCGGTGCGGTGGGGGCAAACGGGCTTTGCCATCTCGGTGGATTGCCGGGACCACTCAAGCGTCTCATGGGCATCTGGGTCGAGGAGGCAAACGCACTGGCCTCCCATCGGAGCGAGAGGCTGAGATTCAGCGACGGCATTGTTGCCGAGCCCGAGGTGGAGGTGCGGCAATTCGCCGAATCGATCCATCTCGAGGGCGCTACCGCGCTGGCACACTTCACCAGCGGTCTCTACGAGGGGCAGCCTGCCGTGACCTCCCATTGCTTTGGCAAAGGCAGGGCGATCTATCTCGGGGCGCGGTTGCCATTGCGCACGCTACGTTCGTTTTTCTCCAACCTCCTCGATGAGCATAACGTCCCGCGCATCCTGCCCGGCGAACTCCCGGCGGGCGTCTATGCGACGCAGCGCAAGGGCTCTGACGGCGATGTCGTGTTCCTAATGAATTTCGGCGAAGCGCCTGCAACCGTGCGATTGGAGCAAGCTGGGAGGGGATTGCCGGACGGGGAAACCATCCAAGGCAGCATTAACTTGCCACGCTTCGGGCTCCGGATTTTTCAACCCATGGCTTGAGGGCGAAGGAAGCGAATCGGGAAGATTGACCACAGAGGACACAGAGAGCACGGAGAATGAGACATGATTTCTTTTTCGAATTTTAGACGGGTTTGCAGCAATTAGAGGTTGAGGCTTCGTGAAACCAAAGACCCAAAAACTATTAAAGCCTCTTGATCTACTGAGATCCTAACAACCTCCGTGCTCTCTGTGGTTAATTCATCCCCTCTTCGATGGGTTCAGGGGCGTTTCTTGATTTTTGAATTGTTACGGAACGGGGTGAGGTTGGCGAAGAGTTCGAGGCCTTGCGTGGCCATGGCTTGGCGGACGGTGCGGAAGGCTCCGGGCAGGGATTGGCGGGTGGTGCGGCCGGGCTCTCGAATGGGAATCAGGATGAGCAGGCCGAGGAGGAAGGCGACGGACTTGATGGCAAAGCCGAGGTGGTAAATGCCGATCCCGCCACCCTGGTGTGTGACGAATCGCTCGATCAAATATCCCGAAAGAATCGGGGCCACGGCCATGGCGATGGAGGTGAAGGCAAGGTGCAGGCTGATCGCTGCCATGCTGCTTTTTTGTGGCACAATATTCAGCAGCAGGTTGAAGCTGCCCATGAAAAAACCGACCGCGAAAAACCCGCCCCAGAGGAACATCGGATAGAGCAGCCAGGAGTTGTCGGGCACGAGAAAGGCCCAGAGAAAATTTGGAATTTCCCAGAGGAAGCTGCCGATAGCTATCACCGGGATCGCCCCGGCTTTATCAGCAACGCGTCCCCAGAACATCCAGCCGAAAAAACCGCTCACAGTGCCCAAGGCGGTGAGGAGCGCGAACGTGCCGGGCGCAAGCTTGAGTTCCTCAAAGCTGAACACGGCAGTGAACGGGCCGGTGAAGGACATCCAGAAGTTCATCCATGCCGAAAAGAAAATGAACAATCCGAGCCCCGGTGCGGCGAGGCATTCCTTGAGCGACTTCAGGAGCGGCTGAGTCTCGATCTTGGTGTTGCTTCCGGCGTGGATGCCATGCTGCAAAAGGATGCCCACGCAGCGAAACGCGACCATCAGGCCTAAAATCCACACGTAAGGGGTGAGGGAATCCTTGCGGGTATCGAGGAAGCTGGTGACGAGGAGCAGAAACCCGAAGGTGGCACCGCTTATCCAGGAGTTGCGTTTGCCAAAGTAGGCGCCCCGGAGTTTTTTTGGCACCCACTGGCGGACCCAATCGGTCCAGCCCACCACCTGAAACGCGCTGCTCACACTGGCCATGAAAAAGAAGACACCAAAAAAAATGGCGGTGGCGTTTCCGTCCTGTTTCGGCAGAAATCCAAGCGAAGCGACGAGCATGGCCCACAGGCCGGCGTTGAACCATCCCATGCCGAGCGCCATGTCCTTGGGAGTCATCAACCGGGCGATAAGGGGAAGCGCCAGCGCCTGGAGGGCATTGGCCCACGAGGGGAGGGAGACGATCCAGCCAAAGGCGGATTTGTCGACCGCGAACCACTGCGTGAGCAAGGCTGCAAGAAGAAAGCCTCCGGGTATGGTCACTACGGTGTAAGGAGTGGCCAGCAGCCCCTCCATGAGGCCGATGCGGAGATTGCGTCGGGAGCTGTTCATCGTGTTTTAGTGTGAGGGATTTCTTCTGTCAGATCGCGACATGCGAAATGCGAAATACAAAATGCGAATTGGAAATCGGCATCAGCGTGTCGATCAGCATGTCGTTTTCACACCGCCAAGAAATCCAAGAATCGCAAAAACGGGATGTGGGCGGAGAAGGCCGCCGATCGGAGCAAAGGCAAGCGTCAAACGTGCCGTCAGAAGGTTTTTATACATCAACCAGTCCCTAGATGAGGGGCGGATGCTTCATTTTCAATCCTCTTTTTAAATAAAAAAACCATTACCTTTCAAAGGGGCAAGTTGACCGGCGGCCAGTAAATCGCTAAAAAGAAACAAAGCTTTGTATAAGACCCTCTCAAAGCCGCTGTTTCTTTTTCTATGAGTGATTCCAAAAACTACAAAATGCATCTGATCCTCAACACCCATTGGGATCGTGAATACCGGTGGAGCTTCCGTGAGACCCAGGCTCGTTTGCTGGAGGCGGGAGACATCCTCCTCGATGCGATGGAGAAGGATCCGCGCTTCGCTTACTTCCACCCCGATGCGCAGTCTTCGTTTTTGGAAGATTACTTGGAATTCCGTCCCGAGCGTCGGCCGCTGGTCGAGAAGCTGGTGACAGAAAAGCGTCTTCATGCAGGCCCTTGGTATACGCTTCCTGCGGAGTTTCTGGTGAGTGGCGAGGCGCTCGTGCGCAACCTTCTCCTCGGGCACCGCATCGCCGAGTCGCTCGGTGGCGTGATGAAGTGCGCCTACAATATTTTCAGCTGGGGCCAGGTGTCTCAGTTGCCGCAGATCTACCGCCAGTTTGGAATGGAAACGATCCTCTTCTACCGCGGCATCGACCAGTCGAACATCGAGAAGCTCGAGTTCTGGTGGGATGCGCCGGACGGCTCTCGTGCGATGGGATTCACCTTTGGCTCGTTCCACCGCCTTAATTTCTGGATCTACGTCTACAATCCCTACATCCGCGCCACAGGCGGGGCGAGCAGCCTCCCGACCGGCGACTACGATCTGGAATCCATCCAACAAAACGGTGGAGTCATCGCCCGCTTGGCCGATACCTACAGCACGGATGACATGAACTACCATGTCCTGCGCCAGCCGATCATGAAGAGCATGGAGTCGGCCATCAAGGGCATGGAAACGCTCCGCGATACCGTCAAGGACAAGGCGTCCACCAAGCACCTGCTCTTCTACCAAGGCTTCGACCAGGAGAATCCAGATCCGCACATCCCCGACCTCGTGGAGGAAATCAACAAGCGCATCGACTACGGCGAAGTAACCATCAGCAGCCTCCCCGAAGTGGTGCAAAGCATCCGCAAGGAAATGGAGGAATCGGGTGCGGATAAAAACCTACTTCGTTTCGAGGGGGAAATGCTGAGTGTGGAGACCAAGGCCGATGCCTTCGCGCCGCTTTACATCGGTGTGTTCTCGGCCCGCATGCCGCTGAAGTTGCAAAATGCCGATTGCCAGCATCGCCTGGAGAAATGGGCCGAGCCGACCTCTGCCTGGCAACTCCTGCATGGCAAGTCTTATCCCGAGACACTGCTCCGCTCGGCGTGGAAAGAGATCCTCCAAAACCAACAGCACGACGGCATTGGTGGGTGCCATATCGACCGCGTGCAGCTCGCCATGGAGGAGCGCTATCGCATTGCCAACGACATCAGCGAATGCGTGACCCGCGACAACCTCAAGGACCTCGTGACACGCATCGACTTCTCGGCCATCGGCCAGCACGAACTCGGTGTCTGCGTTTTCAACAGCACCTCCGCCAAGCGCAACGAAGTGGTCGAGGTCGCGGTCGATGTTCCGATCTCTTGGGGCCTGCGCAACTACGGACCTTACAAAAAGCCGATCATGGTCGATGTGTTCGACTCCACGGGCAAAGCCGTTCGCGCCCAGGTGCTCGGAACTGAAGACGATACTTTTTACGCATATCTCAAATACGGCAATGCGATCAATGTCGAGGCCACCCGGCTTCGTGTCGCCATCCCGGTCGAGGTTCCGGCCTTCGGCTACAGCACCTACCGTGTGGTTCCGAAGCAAGCCGCCTCGCGTCCAGTGGACAACATTAGCCCTAGGGTGAATGTCCTCGAAAACGAATTCCTCCGCGCCGAGGTGCTGGCCGACGGCACGGTGACCCTCACCGACAAGGCAACGGGCCAAGCCTACAAGGGGCTCAACGCCTTTGAGGATGAAGGGGAATGTGGCGGGCCGCTCGTGCATTACCGCGCAAACAACGACGCCTGCTACACCACCTTCGGCCAATCCGCAGCTGTGGCTCTCGTGGCCAACGGGCCAATGACCGCCACCTACCGTGTCGAGCGTGACTGGGAACTGCCTGAGGGTCTCGAGCAGGAACTCAAGATCCATGTGCCACACGGTTCCGAGTGGATCGACAACGGTGCCCTGCGCCGCTCGTCGCGCAAATCCGTGGTGCGTATCGTCACCGAAATCACACTTCGCCACGGCAGCCGCCAGTTGGAATTTGTCACCACCGTCGACAACCGCTGCCAGGATCACCGCCTTCGCGTTCTTTTCCCGACCGGCCTCGACAAAGCCACCCACTGCCATGTGGACAGCGCATTCGATGTGGTCAAGCGGCCTATCTCGATTCCGGACTCCACCGGATGGTATGAAGAAGCCGCCCGCACGCTGCCAACGTTGTCATTCGTCGATGTGAGTGACGGCAAACATGGCCTCGCCGTGCTCCACTACGGCTTCTCGGAATACGAGGTGCAGGACAATCCCGATCGTGCGATTGCGCTCACGATGCTGCGTTGCTTCGGCACGGCGGGCAATCCGACCGAGACCCACGTCTTCCAAGCTCTCGCGCAGTGTCAGGGCAAACACGTCTTCCGCTACGCTGTGATGGCTCACGCGGGCGATTGGAGCAAAGGCAAGGTGCCGCAGGCTGCAAGCCGCTTTACGAGTCCACTCCGCGCCATCGTCGCCACCACGCACGACGGCGAGCTGCCGCCGGTGAACAGCTTCATTTCTTTCGACAATGCTGACTTCATCGTCACCGCGCTCAAGAAGGCCGAACATGAAAACGCGGTTGTCGTTCGCGGCTACAATCCGACATCCGAGGGCTTCGATGTGAGCATCACCGTGCCGGAAAACACCGCCTCGGTCTCTCGCATCACCCTCGAGGAAAAACCGCTGGGCGAGCTCAAGCTCTCAAAAAACAAGGCCACATTCACCGCAGGCAAGGGCGAGATCGTGTCGCTCCTCATCAAAACAAAGTGAGCGATCTTTTTCCGAATCTGGGGGCCGACGCACAAACCCTCGGCCTTACCCCGGTCGAGCACACCAGCGATCAGCGCTTCCGGGCTGGGCGGGATGGAGTAAAGGCGATCGCCCGCACAGGCGACGGGGTGGTGGAGTTCGTCGGTTTCGATCATCACACCATGGCGCACGTGCGCTCCAGCATGGGCTATCCGGCCTATTACCCGGTGCATCTGGTGAAGTTGGAAAAGCCGCTCAAGGCTGTGCTCATGGACCTCGATGGCACCACCGTGCACAGTGAGGAATTTTGGATTTGGATCATCCAGCAAACCACGGCAAGCCTTCTCGGAAATCCGCGCTTCGAACTCGAAGAGGTCGATCTACCCCACGTCTCCGGCCACAGTGTTTCCGAGCACCTCCAATATTGCATAAAAAAATATTGCCCCGGCAAAACAGTGGAGGAGGCGAGGGATTTCTATTTTGATCACACGCACCGCGAGCTGGCCGCAATTATGGCGGGTGGCGGACGCCCAAACGCTTTCACCCCCGCGCCGGGCTTGAAGGATTTCCTGCTCGAACTCAAGGGTCGCGGCGTCAAAATCGGTCTGGTCACCAGCGGTCTCCACGAAAAGGCCTACCCGGAAATCCTCTCGGCTTTCCGCACGCTGGGCATGGGCGATCCTGCGGAGTTTTACGATACAATCATCACTGCAGGCTTCCCGCTACGGGGTGGGCAGGCCGGCACTCTCGGCGAGCTTTCACCGAAACCCCACCCATGGCTTTATGCCGAGGCAGCGCGTGTGGGCCTTGGCATCGGGTTCAACGACCGGTTCGGGGTCGCAGGTATTGAAGACAGTGCTGCGGGCGTGTGCTCGATCCTGCTGGCGGGATTTGTTCCTTTCGGACTGCGCGGAGGAAATCTCGAGGCTGGCGGTGCGGGCGGACTTTGCAAATCCATCCATGCCGACCTTGAAGGCATCCGGGCGGCATTGCTTGATTAGTGGTTGAATTACCACTTTTCTTTTTCGTGTAACATGTTGGAGGGGAGTTTTAGGGGATTTTATAATAACCTGCGTATAAATTATTTGCGCAGGAAGTAAGTTTCGAGAATAGCCTTGATTAGCCAAGCGCTATTCATTAAGATTCCCTTTTGTGGTAAAAATCTCTTCACCAACTTTGATCGACATCGCCCGCGTATGTGATGTCAATATTTCAACTGTATCCAGAGCCTTGAGTGATGATAAGCGGGTTCACGCCACTACGAAACAGATCATCCGGGAAACTGCTAAAAGGCTCGGCTACCGCCCTAATCTCGCAGCACGCATGCTCCGGGCGAAGAAGTCTCAATTTTTCTGGTTTATTGCACCGGACCTTGGCAACTCGGTGGACACCGAGCTTGTCGAGGAAGCCGCACTTGCGGCAGCCGATAAAGACTACGATCTCATGGTGTCTCTTCACTTGGGGAAGCAGAAGGTTTTTGACCGCATCATCACCGCCATGCACTCGGCTTTGGCTGGTGGCGCCATTATAAACAGGCGCGACATCGAGGATCTCTCGGTGCTTCACGGACTCGTCCGGCATGATTTCCCCATTGTTCTCGTCGATGTGCCCATCGATTCCATGAACCTGCCGACAATTACCACCGACCATTCCAAGGCCTCGGATGAACTCGTGCAGGCATGCCTCGAAGCCGGGGCAAAATCCTTCCTCGTTCTTTTTAAACCGTCCCTCAACTTGGTGGACAAGCGCCGCTACGAAGCAACCCTCGCCGCACTCAATGCGCGTGGTGTTCCATTTCTCACCGAGAAGCAATTTGCCTCGGGAGGTTCTTTGTCCGATTTGCCCGGCCCCCTTTGCATCATCGAGTCCCACCAGAGATCCATTCAGGATTTCCTCTGGCACAAACCAGTCGTCGCCGAGGGCAGGGAACTCCTTATCGCTTGCTTCGATCGATGGATCGGATCGCCAAATCCGGCCAAATGTGTGCTTGTGGCCGAACAGGATTGCGCAGGTATTGCACGGCGAACGGTTGACAAACTCATCTCGCTGATCGAGGGCGAATCTTTTGCCAATGGCGATCAAGAGGTCGATTTGCCACTGCTTCAGATCATCTCGAAAATCTGAGTAGCCCTAAGCTATTTGCAAAGCTTTGCCTTTCGGGTTGACACTTCTCAGCTCAGAGGCGGTAATTGCCGGTCTAAATGGCGAGGATTCCATATACACCCCAGGCAGCCTGCCTTGTCATTTTGGAAAAGGCTTCCGAGTAAGAAAGACACTGCACAATGAGTATTTGGGATTGGATTATTGTTATCGGACTTGCGGGAATCATGCTCTCGCTGACGAATGCAACCCGCAAGTATGTGCGCGGGGTGAGCGATTTTTTGGCGGCGAACCGTCTTGCCGGACGCTACATGTTGACCATCGGTGGGCAGGCCAGCGGCACGGGTGTGATCGCGATCGTTGGCCTTTACGAGGCTGGTTACATTGCCGGCTTCACCTCGATATGGTGGGGGTTGCTGGGCCTTCCAGTGGGTGTGATTCTGGCTCTCACCGGTTTTGTTTATTACCGATACCGCGAAACCCGCGCTCTCACGTTGGCGCAGTTTTTCGAGACCCGTTATTCGACCAATTTCCGCAAATTTGCCGGCATCGTTTGCTTTCTCACCGGGTTGATTAATTTTGGTGTATTTCCAGCAGTGGCAGCACGTTTCTACGTGAATTTCCTTGGTCTCTCGGAAACGTTCCCGATTCCCGGCACCAGCATCGAGGTGTCTACATTTGCAACCCTGATGGCGCTCGATTTGGGGGTTGCGCTCCTGATGGTTATTTTTGGCGGCCAGATCAGCATAATGCTCTCGGATTGTTTTTCGGGAATCGTAAGCTTGCTAGGTTTTGTAGCGATCACCGCCTTCGCCCTATGGCTCGTGGGGTGGCAAAACATCATGGAGGCCACGCGCCTGGCTCCGGAAAATGCCTCGATGGTTCACCCCATGAAGGGTGGGGAAATCAAGGACTTCAATGTCTGGTTTTATCTCATCGGAATCCTCAACTTCATCCTTGTGCGGGCGGCGTGGCAGGGATCCCAAGGCTACAACGCCTCGGCGAAAAGTCCCCATGAGCAAAAAATGGGTGTCATCATCGGCGGGTGGCGGTGGGACGTCCAAACGTGGATGGGTATCGTGATCGCAGTCGCAACCTTTGCGCTGCTGAATCTTCCCGAGTTTTCCCAGACATCTTCAGTCGTCCAAGCGCGTCTCGACGCGATCGGCAACGAGACGATTCAGAACCAGATGCGGGTTCCGATCACCTTGTCGGAAATCCTGCCCATCGGGCTCAAGGGTCTGTTCCTTGCCGTGATGATCTTTTGCTCCATCGGCACCCACAACACCTACATGCACTCGTGGGGCAGTATCTTCATCCAAGACGTCTGGATTCCCTTCCGCAAAAAAATTTACACTCCCGGCGAGCATATCCGCCTGCTGCGCGTGGCAGTGACTGGCGTGGCTCTTTACGCCTTCACCTTCGGGCTTTTTCACACACCCAACACGCCCATTTTCATGTTCTGGGCGATCACGGGAACAATCTGGCTGCCTGGGGCGGGAGCTGCTGTGATCGGTGGTCTCTATTGGAAAAAGGGAACGACGACGGCCTGCTATCTGGCGATCCTTTTTGGTGCATTCGTTGGATTTTTCGGCCTCATTTATCCGCCAATCTATATAACCCAGTTCGGTCAGGATTTTCCGCTCAACAACCAGTATTTATATTTCATCGCAATCGTTGGCGCTGCGTTGATTTACATTTTTGTATCCCTGCTCACCTACAAAGGAGTGCCGTTTAATCTTGAGAAAATGTTGCATCGTGGAAAGTGGTCGATTGCGTCCGACCATGAGCCTGTGGAGACCAATGTGCACTTCCTACAAAAGTTTTTTGGCATCAACCGGGACTTCTCACTCGCCGACCGTGTGCTTGCGGTAGCCCTTGTTTGCTGGAATGCATTTTGGATTGTTTTGTTCACCACGGTCACGCTTGTGAATGTGGCCAGCCCACTGACAGTTTCTTGGTGGGAATCGTATTGGAAAGTTTACATCTTTTTCTACCTTGGTTTTAACGCGTTGATTGCAATTTGGTTCACGATCGGTGGAAGCCTTGATATCCGAGGTCTTTTTGCAGCACTGAAAACGGCGGAACGTCGGGAGGATGACGATGGGCGTGCCGAAGTGATAAATAATGAAACGAGCCATTCCCCGCGATGATTTGTCGAATTTCCGTATTTATCCGCTTTTTGGCGGCAACACTGTGCATCGCCTTCGCGCTTGTTGGACAGCTGGAGGCAAACTCTCCCGGCGGTTCTGCTTCGATGCGTCTTGATATCGGAGCAGCGGCCACTCCTGTGGAGGATTCCTCCGGCGTGCGCACGGAGGTGCTGGAAACCGAGATGGGATCTTTTTTGGACTCCTATCCGGTGCGGACGTTGCCACAAAAAGGGAAGAAAATTTCCTTTGAGGTTCCCTTTGCCAAGGGGATTGATTCGTTAATCTTGGAGATCCAAGAAATTCACAATCGCCGGCCAGATGCTTTCGGCTACACGGTGCTCGTCAATGGAAAGGAAGTCTATTTCCGCACGTATCAAGAGATGGGAGCTGGGCCGAACCACTATTTTGTCGAAGTGCCCAAGGAGTTTCTTAAAGGTCGCAGTCCGCTCAAGATCACGCTGCGGCACGATGGAGGTGGCCCCTTCAGCATCGGCAACGTCTGGGCGTATGAGGACTTCTTTGAAAAGGTGGCCAAACCGGAGCAGACGGCCCGTCCCATGGCGATCATCTTTCCGACAAGCTCGATCCTGCTCGAGGGTGAAACCGAGCCAAACAAATTCCAAGGCGAAGGGGTCGAACTCCAACGAATCAAAAAAATGCAAGACGCCTACTCGGGTATCCAAGATTACGGCCCGGTTGGTTTCTTGAATTTTGCCGGTGGCTATGGACACATCGATCCGGAGGAGGGAAAAAAGGGTCTTCTTGACCAGATAGGTCTTTCCTCGGAGACCGGTATGCCCGGGCTGTGGATCGTTAATGGCACGGGCTGGGGCGGCAAACCCACCGGCGCCGACGGGCGTGGCGGCTATTTCAGCGACATCCAATACACGCACACGATCTATGATCCCGCATTGGGCACCTACCGTGCCTCGTGGCCGAACATGTGGAGCAATACCCCCGGCGCGGCGCTACGCGATCCGGTGATGAATGCTTTTCTCGAAAAACGCTTCCAACAGCTCACGGAGGGCATCCAAGAGCAACTCGCCTATCTGCGGCTGAAAGGCCAAGCCGCTCAGCCGATGATCGTAAGGGAATTCGCCCCCGCAAGTGGTGAGATCTCCCAAGCCGTCATCGACGCGGCTGCCAGGGATGGTGTCACCCTCGATCCCTCCGATGGCATGAGTTTCGAGGAGCGGCTCTGGATGCACCGCGATGCCGTTCGCACCTGGCAGGAATTTGGCGACAGCTCGCAAAGGAACATCGGCCGCGACATCGCGATTGTGGACCAAGGCAAGCTTCTCCTGCCCGAGGAGCAATTTTTCCACAACATCTACGCGCATCCGGATTTTCTCACCGACAAGCCGATGAATGATCCCCGGTGGGGCGGTGGGCAGCATGGCATGGTCGATGGGCTCTGGAGCAGCGGCGAGATGGGCGAGGGGGTGAACTTCCGCGACATCGCCATGTATGACTACCTGCGCGCCAGGGGCAAACTCTCGATGATCAATATGGAGCGCACGATCCTCAAAGAGAACTTCAGCGTGATGAAGCGGCATTACGAGAGAGGTTTCCAGTTCCTGTGCTTCTTCAATGCCGATCCCGGCGACGAGAAGTTTGTGAGGGAAGTCGATGGCATTGCAAACGACCCGATCGATCCGTCTGTGCATCGCCAGCCCGCCCTGCTCGACGTGATCGTCCAGCGGGATTTCAATGCCGGTCCCGAAGACAAGCTCATCTCCCAAAAAAACATGAAGGTCCACAGCAGCGTGCGCCTGGCTGTCGAGGACGTGTCCGCGCCTGGCGAGCTGGTCTACAAACTCACGAATTCCGGCGATCCCTTCACCTCGCCGCTGGCCTTGGATCTCGATGGACGCATCTCTCCGGGCGAGAGGAACAATATCGAAATCTTGGTCGGCCCATCACTCGAACGACTCGAAATGGTCGCCACGCTTACGGATAAGGACCTGCCCGATCCTGACCACTGGACGCCGTGGATGACCTCCCACAAGCTCATCACTCTCGGCTCCTCCACCAAGGGGGAAAAAGCCGTTTATCTGAAACTCATCTTCAATGCCACCCACGCGCCCGATGCGGCATTTTTGCTGAGCTTGAATGTGCAAACAAGCTGGCCACGACAGAGCGGCTACCTCGTCCAGCCCTCTCTCACCAAGGGGCAGCAACGCACCCTCCAGCTTTGGACGCAGGAACGCGCTATCGCCTCGAGCCTGCTGAAAAAATATTTCGCCGCCGGTGGTGAGGATGAGGTCTATCGCCAGGCCAAGGATCTCTTCGACCGAGGGTGGTATGGTAGCGCCCGTCGCCTCCTCTCATCGGAAATCTCGCAGATGCTTCCCGCCACCTATCTGGTGCGTGGGCATGGCCGCCTCGGTCGTTATCCCATCGAGGTGAAACTCGACCGTCCGGAGGATTGGGGGTTTTTCACCATCGAAAAAATCGGCCCGGATGGCTGCGTTTTCAGCATCAAGTCGGGACACGACGGCCAGCGTCTCTCAATCGCAATGGAAAATCCCGACGCATCCACGAAGTGGACGCTCCGCCCTCTGGGGCTGGGGCGTTATGAGATTTCGCGTGCCGATGCGAACGGTCACCAGACGGAAGCGGGTCGCGTTGCATTCGATCTCGAGCATTCCAATCCTCCCAAGACAACGCCCAAGCTGCCCGCACGGTTCGTGGCGCGATTCCTCTCGGGAAACAAAAACCGCATCAGTGTGGACACTCAAAACCTGGCGCTGATGGACTACGCTTCAAGCATGAGTATTCCTGTGGCAAAGGATGCGATTTTTACTCGTAGCGCCGCATTGATGGACGATGCCGAAGCATCTCCAACGGCCACGATGCCTTACCGCTACGACGAGGTCATCATTGATACAAACGACGAGGGAGAAGCCACCGTCGTTGAGGCCCGCTACGGCTATGAAAAAGGTCGTATAAAAAAATTCGAACCGCCGAAAATCATTGGCGCTCCATCGAACGGAGTCATCGAGATGGAGAGTGGAAACCGTTACGAACTCATGTTCGACAAGGGCACGACGAAATTCGACACAGTTGCTATCCAGGGAACTCTTACCGCATATGAGATCACCGCTCTCAAGGACGCCATCAAGCCGGGCCATGAAGTCGAATTGCGCTTCACGCCAAGCAAAGCGGACAACGCCCTGCCGCGATTGCTGGAAGTCCGCCAGCCACGCACCATTCTGCTCGACGTCGACTACTCCAAAGCCGTCGATAGTTCCTGGAAAGCTTCAACCGTGGGCATCAAGGATGCCGATGTGGTCCTCCACAAGCCGGAGCCGAACTATCTCTATCGCGTGGAGATGCCACTGCTTCGTCCGCTCAAGCCTTTTCTGCCCGGCAGCGTGACCTATCTTATCCAAAATGAAAAACCACTAGGCTCCACTGCGCTGGAAATCGCCGCGCGGGCTTTCGACGATTCCAGCCGGGTGACCGTCTACACCAGCCAAGACGGTATCGAGTGGACACGCTGCGGGCAGTTCGACAACACGTGGCAGAACAATATTTCCCAAAATCTCGATAACCTGCCTTATCAATTTATTGATCTCAGCCCATCAGTTAAGGGCTTGAAAAATTTCTATCTGAAAATAGAAATGGCAATGAACTCAGCCGACCACCGCTTTTGCGTTGCAAAGCTTCGTGTTGCCACGGAAAAAACCCCAGAGTCCCAACCATGAAAAAACTGATTCTCCCTGTTTTGCTTATTTTTTGCTTCGCTGCGCAAACCTTTGCAGAAACCAAGCGCCCCAACATCATTTTGTTCCTTGCCGATGACATGGGCATTGGTGATCTCGGAGCCTATGGGCAAACCGATGTATCGACCCCCAATATCGACCAGCTGGCTGCCGAAGGGCTCAAGTTCACCGACGCCCACTCGCCTGCGGCGGTCTGCCAGCCCACCCGCTATGCGATTCTTTCGGGTCGCTACTATTCCCGCTCGGCCTATGGACGAATCCAGTCGGGGATTTATTTCCGGAAAAATGAAATCCTTTTTCCGCAACTCCTGCAAAAGGCCGGCTACAACACGGCTGCCTTCGGCAAATGGCATCTGGGCTTCGGGCTCACCAACCGCGGTGAGCTGACGGATTGGAATAGTGAACTCAAGCCTGGTCCGAACGAGTGCGGGTTTGACTGGTTTTTCGGTATGCCCCAGAGCCACGCGCAGCCTCCCTATGTTTTTGTGGAAAACAGCCGCGTCTACAAAGGCGATCCCAACGATCCGATCGAGTTCATCTCCAGCGAGGAGGCCAAGGCACGAGGCGTCAAGCCGCCTGCCAATGCACCCTCCGGCTGGGGGATGAGCGTCGGTGGCAAGGCCGCCCACGAAGCCTGCGATATGAATCGGCTCGACCTCATCATGGCTGAAAAAGCCTGCGAGTTCATCGGTCGCCAGACGAAAGAGAAACCGTTTTTCATCTACCTCCCATGGTTTGCGCCGCACGTGCCCCTTGCCGTGGCCGAGGAGTTCAGAGGCAAAAGCCCGCTCGGCAAGCGTATAAAAAAACAAAACAACAATGCGGTGCGGAATGCCGAATATTGCAATCAACTGGATTTCGCCGTTGGACAGGTGATGGCCTGCTTGAAGGAAAAAGGACTTGCGGACAATACGCTCGTCGTCTTCACCAGCGACAATGGTGGTGTGGTTTTTGGGGATACGGCGACGGTGGGCTACAAGAGCAACGGCGATTTCCTGGGGACCAAGACCGATACATGGGAGGGCGGACACCGCGTTCCAACGATCGCTTGGTGGCCCGGTAAAATCCCAGCTGGGAAGACGACCAATAAGCTGTTTTCCCTTACAGATCTCTACGACACTTTCCTTGCCGCAGCGGATGTCCCCGTGCCCCCTGGCGCCTCGATCGATAGCGTCAACATGTTGCCTCTATTGCTTGATCCGGATAATGCACCGGGTCTCGATGGCATGATTTACAAGGGCAAAGCCAGTGCCCTCCGAGTCGGCGACTGGTCTTATCATCCGCACCAAGGCCCCGGAGGACTCTTTGGCACCGGTCCGATTGTAAAACTCGGACAGACCCACTCAGACTATGACGATGCCGGCAAAATCCTGCCCGATGCTCCCCAGGAGCAGCTCTACAATCTCGGAACGGATCCCCACCAGACGAAAAATCTCGTGAACAGCGAATCCGACGTCGCGGCCGCAATGAGGGACATCATTAAAAAATTCAACGAAGTCCACAACAAGGGCGACACGCCACTGCAAGCAATCCTTGCCGGGCTTTCTCCCGAGATGGCCCAGAAGCTCAACGTTAAAATCCTTCCAGCCAAAACTAAATGAATCCTATCGCAGACGCTCTTACCGTCCTTGGCTCCCGCCATGGAATGATTCTGGACCCCGTGGGGGGGAACGCTCGCATCATCCGCTTCGACATGTTTCACGAAGCATCCGCCTTTGAGATAAATGCTGGATTGCGCATCGATGGGAAGGACTTTGTCTTTCCACTCTGTCGGGAGGGGAAACGGTTCACCTTTATCGACCAAAGAATCAGCCCCTGCACCAGTCGGTATATCGGCATTCATGAAGATTCCGGTTTGAAGGTCGTTCTGGAATTCGCCACCCCATTCCGCCCGAAGGATCCTGCTTTTTCGACTATTCCGGTTATCGCCGCCCGTGTCTCCGTTTCCAGGATTTCCGGTAACTTCCGCTGGTCCCCAGTGAAGCAGGTGCCGGAATCGGTGGAGTTGTTTTTCGAGGTCTCAAGCCAGGAGATGAAGATCGAGCCCTCTGCAGCGGACTCACTTGATGTCTCGTTCAGCAGTCTCACGCTGCGCAGCTCGCATGAGAAAGCATCCGATCCCGCCAGCCGTCTGCCGCAGTTGGACCGCATTGTTGGTCCCGGAGCGAAGCGTGATGGGAACCGTTTCTCGATCGAGTTGCCGATGAGCAATCTTGGCAAACGCCCACTGGACATTTTCTGGTGCAGCCACAACGGTCCCGTGCTCGAGGTTTTCGGGAAGAAGCATCCGTTCCTCTATGCGTCCCGCTTTGCATCCCTCGATGCGGTGGTGGATTGGGCGCGTTCGAATGGGGGAGAAATTTTTACCAATGCCGAAAAGGTCGATGCCGTTGTCGCCAACAACAACCTCGCTCCCTCGATAAACAACCTCATGGCGCAAACGCTCCATTCCTGGCTTATGAACACCTGGTGGGTGGATCGCGAGGGCAAGGACTGGTTCAGCGTCTGGGAGGGAAGTTGCGGGTTCCATTCCACGGTGGATGTCGAGTTCACCCAGTCGCCGTTTTATCTCGCCGTCTGGCCCGAGCTTTTGGGCATCGAACTCGATTACTGGCCTGAGTTTTCGAAATCCGGCACGCTGACTTTGGGCGACCGCGGGGAGGGGACGGAATTTCTCTCCCACGATTGCGGCGCGATGGCCCAAGCCAACGGGCAGGACTACCCGCATGAGATGGAGGTCGAGGAGACCACCAATTATCTCATCATGCTTTACGCCCACTGGCGGCGGACCGGTGATTTTTCCATCGCCCGCAAGTGGGCGAAGACAGTCGTCAGCTACCTCCATTTCCTCGAGCGCTGCGATACCAAAGGCAAGGGTGTGCCCGATGTCGGTGTGGCGAATACGATCGACGATGGCGCTCCGGCTCTCCAATACGGCCGCGAGCAGGTTTATCTTGCCGTTAAAACCCTGGCCGCATTCCAGTGTGGCGCGGCAATCCTCGACGAGCTTGGCGATGCCGCCACAGCAGCCCATTTCCGTAAAAAAGCCGAATTTATCCGTGGGCGTGTGGAATCCGAGGGATGGAAAGACGATCATTACATCTGTCTCCTCAATACCGACGGCAAGGGTCTCAAAAATCCATGGACCGGTAAGGATCTCGGTATGGAAATCGTTCCCGGATGGGATGGATACCACATCTATACCTCCAATGGACTCGCACCATTGGACATGGTGGGCTTCTCGACCGGTCTGGACGAAAACCGTCTTGCCACAGACCTCCTCAATGCGAGCGAAGCCTGCTTGTGCGAATACGGTTGCTCCCACAGCGACTATGCGGCGGACGAATACGCTCTCGGCGGCCTTCAGGACGGCATGGCAGGTGTTTCCGCCAAGCCCGGCTGGATCTCCATGAACATGCTCCGTGACATCGCCGCCTTCTACCGGGGGCTGGATTTCCGCCATATCTCCGAGCGCTATTGGAATTGGCAGCTCACTACCAATGCCCAAGCACCGGCCCTCTTCTTTGAAACCTTCGGTGGCAATTATCTCCATTTCTACCCGCGTGGTGTGGCGGTTTGGGGATTCTTTGACGCGCTGGCCGGCCTTCGTATCGACCGGGTAGCCGGCCGTGACGCATCGCGCCCCGTCATTTCCCATTTGAAAGTTCCTCGTCTCATCGACGCCGACTGGAAAGCCGGCAAAGCGACCACCATTCAAAACTCAGACTCCTAATGAAAAAGATTTTTTGCGCAGCGCTTCTTCTCGCCTTCGTTTTGCCAACGATTGCGAGCGCGAACAAAATGGCCACATCCATGGCTGATCAAATCGTGTTCGGTAATGCGACGAGCGAATCCTCCCACGGACTGACAGCGACGGGCGGACGCTCGGAAATCGTGCGTATCGATTCGCGACTGGGCGTGCTCGAGCGCACCTACACCGCGCGCCAAGTCGAGGGCGCGGGTGCTGCTTTGGAGTTTACATTAAAAATTCCGCCCGCTGATTTGAAAGCATCGAAAGGGCCCTTAACCCTTGAGTTCCGCGAGATTCACAATCGCCAAGTCGGCGTTTTTGGATACAGGATTCTTGTTTCGGGCAAGGAGGTCTATTTCCGCAACTACGAGGAGGCTGGCTCAGGTCCGAATCATTTTTTTGTAGAGGTTGATCGCGCCTTGGTCCCAGCGGATGGGAAGATGCGCGTCCGCATTCAAAGCGAATCCGGCGTTCCATTTTGTCTCGCCGATGTGTGGGCTTATTCGGACTTCGCCACCTTGGCCGCCTCCCAGGGCATCAAGGCGGGCAAGATGGGCTTTATCCTCGGCCTGTCGGCGGAACTCGCCGGTGTGCCTGTCGATCTGAAGAAAAACCCTGATCAGAAAATGAAGGTCGTCGAGGGACTCGAGCAAAAATACGGTGGTTTGCAGTCCTATGATTTAGGTTTGATGGGCAGCGTGGCCTACGCCCTACGTTCCCGTCCCGAGGGGCAAAAGTCGATCGACGAGACGCTGGAGATTTCGGCTGCCACAGGGCTGCCCTATCACCTGATGTTCAGCTCCTGGTGGGGTGGTGCTGCCACTGGCATGGACGGACGCGGCGGGTATTTTTCCGATCTCGAATACGAAGGGGTTAGCTACAACTCGGAGACCAAAACATACAACCCCTCCTTCCCGAACCAGTGGGGAAGCTCGCTCTGGCCGACTCGAAACGATCCGCATCTTAATAAAATCAACAACCACCGCATCGAGAGACTGGCCCGCTACTTGGTGGATCGCCGGGTCACTTTGGAACTGGGCGGAGCGAAACTGCCCGCGGGCGTGATCTATGCCGAGATGGGGCCGGGCTACGGAATCGAAGCAAGCCGTCAAACCCGCGAACTGGCAAAGAAGGAGGGAGTCACCCTCAATCCCGAGGACGGCTTCTCCCGCGAGGAGGCGGAGTGGGCGTTGAGAAATTACGGAGCTTATTTTTCCCAGCAAGTTCCGGCTTACCGTGCTGGACTCGGACGTGGAACAATCAAGATCGATAATGGTAAAGTCGAATTCCCCTCCGATCCCCTTTACGACAACATTTACACCCATGGATTCTGGGGAATCGGCGGACCGCTGAACGACCCGAAATTCGCCTATTGGCAGGCAAACCTCAACGAGGGGATGTGGAATAGCGGAGAACTTACCGAGGCTTATCCCCAGGCTTGGTATGACTACGTGGTGGCCAATGGCCGTATTGCGTGTGTGAACATCGAGAGGGTGATGATCCAGAATCTCGGCTACATGCCGTTTGCCTACGGGAACGGACTTCAATTTGTGTGCCTCTTCAATGCAAAGCCAGGCGACGAGGAGTTGCTTAAAAAAGAGGATGGCATCGTCGACAGGCCAAATCCTCCCATTGACTATCCCCGCCGCGTTCTGGATGTGAATTTCGCCCGTGACAAGTCGCCATCCAAATCTCCCGGCGTTCGCGAGGTCAGCGGTATCTCCGATGCCATCAAAGGCGGACACGTGCACCCGCTCAAGAGTAATGAAGAAGGCACTCTCGTCTGCGAGATCAAAGATCCCGAAACCTCTTTTGCGAATGGACTCGATCTCAAGGTGTCCGGTGTTGTCGGCCGCGTTCCGCGCAAAGGATCTTATATCAAGGTGCTGGCTGGTGAGTCGCCGGATAAACTTTCGGAAGTAAAAAGCCTCCTTGGAACAGACTTCGTTGCCAGTGGTGGATGGGGTGGCAAAAGTTTTGCCACGATCGATCTCTCCTCCATCGCCAAGGGTAAGAAATCGGTTTTTGTTGCGATCAAGATCGCCTCCGAAGGGATGGCTGCAGAAGTAACGGTCAGCCAAATCTCGGCCTACATCCCATGGAGCATCAAAGCGGGGCAAGCGGACGGGTGGGTGCCAACCCTCGGCGACAGCCGCCGTCGCAGCCTGTGGGTGCAGCAGCGCGCTCGCTTGGATCGAATGATGCAGATGTTCAAGCAAGCTGGCGGTTCCGAACAGGTTCTCAGCAAAGCATCAGAGTTCAAACAGGCGGGATTATATACCCAAGCCTTGGAGTTTTTATTCCGTGAATACGCACAGGTTCTCCCTGCGCGCTTCGGAGTGAAGGGTTCTGGTAAACTCGCCAGCCAACCGGTCGAGGTTTCTGTCAAGACGCCTGACGCGGTGCTGATCGTTGATTTGTTGAAAATCTCGCCTGAGGGCATCGACCTTGAGATGCGAGCCGAGTCCGATACGCCATGCACGGTTTCCTTCAGCGGCCTTGCAGAAAAATCCTTCTGGAAACTTTCCCGTGTCTCCGGGGCTCTGTTCCATCTGCGTCCCGCAAGCAAAGATGATCAAGACGCAATCGCCGTAACCGGGGGCCGTGCAGCCTTTGATCTGACAATCGGACAGCCGCCCCTGCCTCTCTTGCCAAAAACATTGGTGGCTCAAGGTAGCGGCGGTGGGTTTGCAATCCAAGACATCGAACTCACCGACGGCGAAATGGTTCGTCGCATTCCCACGGTAAAAGATGCTCTCGTAACCCGTCGCAAAGTTGGTGAGCCACTCAATAACAACCGCTACCGCGGCCGGTTCGATGGAGATCGCGTCACACTCACACTCAATGATGCCGGTGAAGTCGAGCGGATCGATGCCGAATTCGGAAAGGATGCAGGCAAGATCAAATCGTTCACGCCGCCGTCGGTCTATCCTGAGCCCAGCAACGGCATCATCGAACTGGACAACGGCAACCGCTACGAACTCGGCTACAATAGGGGAATGACGGATACGGAAGTGGTTGGCCTCTCCGCGCTCAAGTCCAGCAGCCTTGAGACCATCAAGCAGGCTTTCGCTCCTGGCCAATGGGTCGAAATTTCCTACTCCCCCTACACCAGCAACAACCGGGCACCCCGCATCCTGAAAATCAGCCAGCCGGTCGAGACGATCTTCAAGGAGGATTACACCAATGCCGACGATTCCTGGGAGAAGCGGACCCTTGAGGTGGACAATATCCATGTCAAGGACCTGCGCGGACTCAAGCTCTGGCCAAAAAAAGCCTGGACGCCCGGCCATGTCGTTTATCGCATCGATGCGCCGCGTCCCTTGGGACAGACCTCGGTGGGCTTTACAGGCCGTCTGATTCTCAATCCCGAAAACCGAATTACTCTCTTTGTCCGCACCGACGGTGGTGAGTGGCAAAAATGCGGCGAGTATGTGACCGCTTCTTCGGGTTCCAACAATTTCGGAGCGCTCAAAATGGTCGATGTCACCCCATGGGTGCGCGGAAAAAACTCCTTCGACCTCAAAGTTGAAATGCTCACGACCAACAGCACCTGGTGCTCGATCGGCTCGATCGAAGTCCGCACCGAGGGTGACCACTCACAACCAGTTAAAAAACCATGAAAAAACTCCTACTCATAGCCGTAACCGCTTCCATGGCCATTTTACCGCTCCGTGCGGTGGACATGTGCTGGATCTTTGGCAACAACATGATCCTGCAAGCCGACCGTCCGCTTCCAGTCTGGGGGCAGGGCAAGCCTGGCGAGGAAGTTCTTGTGGAGTTTGCAGGGCAGCAAAAAAAAGCGACCGTCGGTGAGGATGGAGAGTGGAAGGTAACTCTCGATCCGATGCCGATGAATGCGACGGGGGAGCCCTTCAAGGTGACGGCGGCGTCGGGGAACAAGGTGTTCGACAATGTGCTTCTCGGCGATGTGTGGCTGGCTTCCGGTCAGTCAAACATGGCCCAGCCTCCGGCGGTCAATGCCGAGGGTGGCGCGGAAGAGGCTAAGAAACCGGTTAATCCACTCTTCCGCGTGTTCCCGGTTGCCTACAATGAATGGGCTCCAGAGCCAAATACCAAGCAGTTCGCGTGGAAGGGTAAGGTGACCAACTGGTTCGATTGGATTCCGGCAAATCCGCAAGTCTCCGGCGTGCCCTATTACTTCGGCTCCATGCTGCAGAAGGAGACCGGCCGACCGATCGGTGTGATCATTTCCCCGGTGGGCGCATCCAATGCCGAATGCTGGATTTCCATGAAGGACCTCGAGGCTGATCCCTACTTCAAAGATGTGGTGGAGAACTCGAAGAACCGTATCGCCAACGCCGAGGTGGAGCGCGAAAAATTCAAAGCCGAAGTAGCCGCTTGGGAGGAACGAAAGAAAGCAGCGCAGGAAGCGGGTCAGCCGTTCACCGAAAAACAGCCCCATGATCAGCGTGATGAGTTGGCTGTGCGCTGGTGGGTGGGTGCCCTCTACAATGCCCGCATCGCGCCGCTGCGCGATCTCGCGATCAAGGGTGTGATCTGGTATCAGGGCGAAAACAACGCGGGCAAAAGGGGCGTCAATGCCTTCACCACGGAGTCCTACGACAGGTTGATGAAAAATATCATCGCCTCATGGCGCAAACAATTCGGTCAGCCCGATCTTCCTTTCCATACCGTTCAGTTGTCCTTTTTCAACTGGAACGATGGCAATGGACGCACTCCCCGTGATCCGAACAAACCCGGAAGTTGGCCGATCATCCGCGATGCGCAGGAAAAAACGGCCAATGAAACACCGAACTCGGAAATGGTAGTTTCTTGGGACATTGGAGAAAAAGCGGACATCCATCCGAAAAACAAGCGTCCCGTCGGCGAGCGTCTCGCCAAGGTTGCTCTTCGCGACACCTACGGCAAAAAGGATGTGATTGCCGACAGTCCCTCCTACGCCTCGCACAAGGTCGAGGGAGACAAAATCCGTGTCACTTTCAAAAACACCCACGCTGGACTCAAGACCAAGGGTGACAAAGTGCTTGGTTTCGCCATCGCCGGAGCGGACGACAAATTCGTTTGGGCCGATGCAGTGATCGACGGCAAAGACAGTGTGCTGGTGTCGAGCCCGCAGGTTCCCCAGCCGGCGAATGTGCGTTTCGGCTACATTCAGTTCCAAGACTCCGATCTCTACAACTCTGCCGACTTCCCAGCGGTGCCTTTCCGCACGGATAACGCCCCGTTGCCTCAAAAATAACCCCATCTAGTAGGAGCGACGTGCGCTCCTGCGACACTCAAAACTCCTAGTAACACAAAAAGAAAACGATGAAAAAAACACTCCTCCTGGCTGTGCTGGCGGCGTTCCTTCAATTGACCTCTCTCCAAGCGGTGGATATGTGCTGGATCTTTGGCAACAACATGGTCCTGCAAGCCGACCGTCCCCTTCCGGTCTGGGGGCAGGGCAAGCCTGGCGAGGAAGTTCTTGTGGAGTTCGCAGGGCAGCAAAAAAAAGCGACCGTCGGCGAGGATGGAGAGTGGAAGGTGACACTCGATCCGATGCCGATGAATGCCACCGGGCAGTCATTCAAAGTGACGGCGGCCTCGGGCAGTAAGTCCTTTAACGATGTGCTCCTTGGTGACGTGTGGCTGGCCTCTGGTCAGTCGAACATGGCTCAACCCGGTGCCGACAAATCCGAGGGGGGTGACCAGTTGGCGTCACAGCCTGCGAACCCGCTCTTCCGTGTTTTTCCCGTTGCCTACAATGAGTGGGCTCCGGAGCCGAATACCAAGCAGTTTGCATGGGAACGCAAGGTGACCAATTGGTTCGACTGGAAGCCAGCCAACCCAGGCACCTCCGGTGTGCCGTATTGGTTTGGCTCGATGGTGCAGAAGGAGACCGGGCGCCCGATCGGCGTGATCCTTTCCCCGGTGGGTGCCTCCAACGCCGAATGTTGGATTTCCATGAAAGATCTCGAAGCTGATCCCTACTTCAAGGAAATCGTCGAGAATTCCAAAAACCGCATCGCGAACAAGGCCGAGGCTGCTGAGAAATTTAAAGCAGAGGTCGAGGATTGGAAAAAACGCAAGGCCGAGGCCGAGGCCGCAGGACAAAAATTCACCGAACGCCAACCCCACAATATGCGAGACGAGCTGGCTGTGCGCTGGTGGGTGGGTGCCCTCTACAACGCCCGCATCGCGCCGCTTCGCAATCTCGCAATTAAGGGTGTGATTTGGTATCAGGGCGAAAACAATGCTGCTGGAATGGGCGTGAGCGCCGATGACACGGAGAGCTACGACAGGCTCATGAAAAATATCATCGCTTCATGGCGCAAACAATTTGGTCAGCCCGATCTTCCTTTCCATACCGTTCAGTTGTCGATGTTCAGTTGGAACGATGGCAACGGACGCACGCCCCGCGATCCGAACAAACCCGGAAGTTGGTCGGTCATCCGCGAAGCCCAAGAAAAAACAGCCAATGAAACACCGAACTCGGAGATGGTGGTTTCTTGGGACATTGGCACCAAGGAAAACATCCACCCCCCAAACAAAAAACCGCTCGGCGAGCGCCTCGCCAAGATTGCTCTTCGCGACACTTACAGCAAAAAGGATGTGATTGCCGACAGTCCCTCCTACGCCTCGCACAAAGTCGATGGAGACAAAATCCGCGTCACTTTCAAAAACACCCACGGCGGACTTAAGACCAAAGGTGACAAAGTGCTCGGTTTCGCCATCGCCGGAGCGGACAACAAATTCGTCTGGGCCGATGCAGTGATCGACGGCAAAGACAGTGTGCTGGTATCGAGCCCGCAGGTTCCCCAGCCGGCGAATGTGCGTTTCGGTTACATTCAGTTCCAGGACTCCGATCTCTATAATTCAGCCGACTTCCCGCTCGTTCCGTTCCGCACGGATAGCTTGCCTCTCGAATCCAAAAAAGGTTCCGAGCCACTTCCATCAGAATCCTGATCTCAATTCCCTATTTTATGATAAAAAAAATCCACCTCCTTCTTGCTGCTGCGCTCGCGCTACCCATTGCCTCCGAAGCCGCACCTAAAAACAACAAACAACCCGTAAAAAAACCAAACATCGTCCTGATGCTCGCCGATGATCTCGGCTACGGCGATGTGAGTTGCTATGGCGCAACACTCATCAAGACGCCAAATATCGACAAACTTGCCGCCGAGGGGGTGAAGTTCACCGACGCTCATGCGCCGGCAGCGGTGTGTCAGCCCACACGCTACGGCATCCTTGCCGGACGCTACCACTGGCGCGCCAAGCGCACCGAACCCGCCCTGTATTTCGCCGAAAACGAAATCCTCCTTCCGCAGACTCTCAAGGACAACGGCTACAACACGGCCGCATTCGGAAAATGGCACCTCGGATGGGGATCGGGTCAGCCCAATGATGATGCTTTCTGGAACGGCGAAATCACACCCGGTCCTCTGGATACAGGGTTCGACTACTATTTCGGCCTGCCGCATTCGCACTCCCAGCCTCCGTTTGTTTTCATCGAAAACACCCGCATTTACAAAGGCGATCCAAACGACCCTCTGCGACTAACCAAGGAACAACCGTCCCATTGGTTGCACACGATGAACTCCGGCGGTAGTGCGGGCGCTAAGGCGGCCCACGAGGCCTGCGACATGGATCGTCTCGACCTTACGCTCGCCGATCGCGCCTCGGAATTTATCTCCAAGCAGACTCAGGAAAAACCGTTCTTCATCTACCTGCCGTTTTACGCCCCGCACGTCCCGATCCTTCCTGCGAAGGAATTCAAGGGCACCAGCAAGGCCGATGCTCTGGGAGACTATGTCCAACAACTCGACCATGCGGTCGGGATGGTCATGGAGGCCCTCAAGAAACATGGCTTCGACGAGAACACCCTCGTCGTTTTCACCAGTGACAACGGCGGATGCCACATCGTGGAAAGTATGGCTCTAGGCCACAACAGCAGCGGACCATGGTTGGGTCTTAAAACCGATGTGTGGGAAGGCGGCCACCGCGTTCCCTTCATCGCCCGCTGGCCTGGGAAAATTCCTGCCGACACGGTCTGTGACAAGCTTCTCTCTCTGACCGATCTTTTCCCGACCTTCACCGCCGCTTCCGGCATCCCACTCCCGCGCAATGCGGCTCCGGATGGTCTCAATATGCTGCCACTGCTCGAACATCCGGTGGACACTCCCGCCATTCGCACTGAGATGGTCTACTCCGGCCGCGGTCGTGGCCTCCGCAGTGGCGACTGGGTTTATATGCCCAGCAAGGGCTCTGGCGGTCTCTTTGGCACCTTCTATTTCGATAAGTTCGGCTACTCGAATTCCGACCACGACGCCCAAGGCAAGCTTCTCGAGACAGCCCAACCCGAACAGCTCTACAACCTCAAGGAGGACCCCCGGCAGTCAGTCAACGTTGCCGACAAATATCCTGAAGTCACTCGCCAGATGGCTTCCCGTTTCGCGGAGATCTCCCGTCAATCGAAGTCCCGCTGAACAACCCAACATACCTTTCTATCATGATCAAACTACGCCTTTACGCGTGGCTTTCAGCCTCCTTGATTGCCGCAATCTCGTCCACCTCCCAAGCTGCGGTGGGCGTGGTGTCTCTTGGTGACAAGAACCTCAAGGTTCAAGCCAGCCCATCAGTGATTATTGAGGAACTCAACACCGAGATGGGGACCCTGAAAAGTTCCAACTCCGTGCGCACGGTTCCCCATAAGGGCGATGAACTCTCCTTTGAGGTTCCTTTCGATGCCGGTGCGAAATCGCTGATTTTGGAATTCCAGGAAATCCACAATCGCCGTCCGGATGCCTATGGCTACACGGTCGTGATCAATGGTCGGGACGTCTACTTCCGCACGTATCAAGAACTCGGCGCGGGGCCCAACCACTTCTTTGTCGAAGTGCCTGAGGATCTGCTGAAAGGCGGCTCGCCGCTCAAGATCACGCTTCGCCATGAGGGTGGGGGAGCGTTCAGCATTGCCAGGGTCTGGGCGTGGGAGGACTTTTTCAACACCACCGCCAAATCCGAGCAGGTCTTCAAACCCATGGGCCTCCTGCTGCCACCCGGTGCTATCAAAATTGATGGCAAGCCGGCGAAACCAAAAACCGAAGAGGAGTGGGTGGCCTTGTTTGAAGAGCAGAAAAAGCGCTTCGCTGGACTCAAGGATTACTCTCCTGTGGGAACGCTGGGTTTCGGCGGTTCCTACGGTGGGCGCGATCCGAAGGATGGCAACAAATCGCTGCTCAAGGGTTTTCGCATCTCGGGCCTCACCGGAATGCCAGGCGAGATGATGCTCAACGGTCTCGGTTGGTTCTCAGGGCCTACTGGCCCCGACGGCCTCGGCGGCTACTTCAGCGACATCCGCTATCAGAAGACAAGTTTCAATCCCCAAAAAGGAGCTTGGCAGGCTTCGTTCCCGAACATCTGGGGTAACACTCCCGCCTACACCCTCCGCGATCCGAACATGAATGCGTTTCTCGAAAAACGCTTCCAGCAAATGATGTCCGGAGCACCCGAGGAATTGGCCCGGCTACGCTTGGCCGGAACACCCGCCCAGCCAATCCTCGTCCGGGAATTTGCCCCGGCCAGCGGCGAGATCACCGACGAGGTTGTAAAGTCTGCCGCGAAAGACGGGGTAAAACTCGATCCTACCGACGGCATGAGCCTCGAAGAGCGCATGTGGATGCACAAGGACACCCTGCGCACCTGGCAGGATTACGCCGACAGCCTGCGCAAGGCCATGGGGCGCGACATTGCCGTTGTGGATCGCGGCAAGCTGGTGCTTCCCGACGAACAGAGCTTCGACAATTTCTACGCGCATCCCAACTTCATGACCGATGATCCGGCTGGCGATGAACGCTACGGTGGTGGCCAGCACGGCATGGTCGATGGACTCTGGAGCAGCGGCGAGATCGGTGCCACGAGCGGACACCAAGACATTGGAGCCAACACAAAGTTCCGCGATGTGGCGATGTATGACTACCTGCCGGCCAACGGCAAATTCGCGGCCATCAACCTCGAGCGCACCATGCTCAAGGAAAATTTCGAAGTGCTGCGGCTCTACTACGAGCGCGGCTCACAATTCCTCTGCCTCTTCAATGCCGACGACGGTGACGAAAAATTCGTCCGTGGTGTCGATGGCATCGAGAACGATCCGGCCTCTCCCCCATCGCATGCCCAACCCGTGGTGACGATGGAGAAAATCGAAACACCCGGTTCCAAAGGAAAAACGCCATTCCATCGTGAAGCGCTCTACCGTCTCACAAGTGCGGGAGATCCTTTTCCAAGTGGTCTCACTCTCGATGTGGATGGTCGCGTCTCGCCCGGAGAAGCCAATAAAATCGAGGTCTTCCTGGGTGACTCGCCAAAAGACATGAAGTTAGTCGCCACGCTGACCGAAAAGGAGCTTCCCGATCCCGACCACTGGACGCCCCAAATGACCAGCCAGTATTCGATGGAACTCGGTAATGTCATGATCGGTAAAAACGAGACCTATCTGAAATTCGTGTTTCATGCCGAGGGAGCGGAAGACGCCGCATTCCTGATCTCCCAAAATGTGAAAACCCGCTGGCCGAAACAGAGCGGTTACCTCGTCAAAACCAACCTCACCCGCAAGGATACCCGCACGCTCCAACTCTGGCTGCAGGAACGCAGCGTCTGCGAGCGACTTCTTCGCTACTACCGCGAAGCTGGTGGCGAGGATGCCATCTGGAAGCAAGCCAAGGCTCTCTATGACGAAGGCCGCTACGCCAGTGCGCGCCGTCTTCTTGGGCCGGCCATGTCCGAGATTCTTCCCGCCCGATACCTCGTGCGAGGTCATGGAAAACTGGGGCGTTATCCTGTTTCGGTGCGCCTTCCCGGCGATGATCAGTCGGTATTCGTAACAATCGAAAATATCGGTCCTGACGCCGTGAAGTTTTCGCTACATTCCGAAAGCGACTCGTCCAAGGTTGATCTCGTATTCGACGACTTGGACCCCAAAAAATCTTGGGCTCTCGAATCCTCTGCAGACGGAGGCTATCGCCTCATTGCCGGCAAGTCTGTGGACAAGCGAGTTGCAGTGAAGGATGGCAAGGTAAGTGTCGCACTGGATCACATCAATCCGCTGCCTGCCAAACCCAAGCTGCCTTCCAAATTGGTGGCCCGCTTCCTCGGCCAGCGCGGAAATACCATCAGTTTCGACCTTCAGGATCTTGAACTCATGGATTATGGCAGCAATATGAGCCTGCCTCTCGTTAAGGGCGCTCCGCACACACGCAGTGCCGATGGCCTCGAAAATACCGAACTTGCTTCGGCAAAATCCCCGAAACCCCACGACGAGGTAACACTCGACATCAATGATCAGGGCGAGGTGACGGCGATCCATTCCCGCTACGGCTACGACAAGGGGCGTATTAAGAAATTTCATCCGCCGGTCGTGATTGGAGGGGCCTCCAACGGCGCGATCGAATTGGAGAACGGCAAGAAATACGAACTCGTCTTTGAAAAAGGAGGCGCTGCCGGAAATTTTGAAACGGTGGCCTTGCAGGGTGGCATCATTTCCAACGAACTCCAAAGCCTCGCTAGTGCCTTCAAGCCTGGCGACGAGGTCGAAATCTTCTATTCCCCTTATGCGGAAAAGAAGGGCCTGCCTCGCATCATCACCGTCAAGCAACCCCGCAAGGTGCTCCTTGATGTCGATTACACCAAGGATCCCGAGTGGAAAAAAGCCGCCCATAGCGTGAAGGATGTGGATGTGAAGCCTCACCGCCCCGAGCCGAACTACCTCTACAAGATCGAAATCCCGATGAT
>JBILCY010000023.1:0-4567 GCA_044352905.1 Terrimicrobiaceae bacterium
TCAAAGAACTCTTCATAAAGGGAGTGAACAGAAGGGATCCGTCCATCCTCGGGTATCACGGAACAAGTATCCAAACGATGAGAGTTCTTGCCGAAAGAGGGTTCTTGCCTGTCGCCAAAGGGCTAATGGGTGTGTTTGGCAACGCTAATGACAAGGAATATGGAATCCACATAGCCCCGAATATGGAGAACAAGGTCGTCAAAACGCTTGAATTCAGAAACCCTCCGGAGCCCGACGCCTACGAGGACGCCATGGGATTCGCCAAGCATGTGTCCCACCGCCATTCTTTTTTTGACAAGTATGGCATGGACATGGAAAATGCATCACACCATAAGGCCGCAGATGAAATGATGATGGGTGACATACTTAAGAAAAACAACGCCCATCTAATAGCAAAAAAAATGAGACTGAACGCCGATGCGAGAAGTTCCGTAGAGGGTGGTGTTGTTTTGGCCATATCCGACAAGATATCCGAAAAATTCAAGTTGATTGTAGGAGGCGACGGAAACGACATCAATATAGTGACAGATAAACTTCCCGTTGCCTACATACTCGGAATAGAGCCGCAGAACGATGCTGCCTATCACTGGCTCGATTCGCTCTAGTTCCCCAACTCTACACTGTCAACACTTTCGTTTCTTCTAAGTTGATCCAGCAGATTGCCTATTCTTTTAAATGTGAAAACCTTCACTTTGTATGTTCCGCTTTCCTCCTGCTTCACCGAGAACACCGTCCCGCCGCTCCCAGCAACAAGATCTGCAACATCGCTGGGTCCAAGTTTTTTAGCGGAAATTTTAAATTCTATTGCGGAGTTCGCTGCGTACACTCCTCCGACGGCAACAAGAAGACAAGCCGCTGCGGCGTATGCTGCCATTCTGAACCAGCCCATTGAAGGCTTTGGGTCTTCTATGATGCACCCCATATCAACGACGGGAACATGGTCTCCTTGGCCGCTCTCCCTCACGGAGTTCAAGTAGCCAGGTAGATCCTTGAGTGGCATTGGCTTGTCGGGGTTCATTTTTGTCCTTTGAAAATTGCGCTTTCTGCATCGTCAAGGGCCTCTTTAGAAAAGGAGGTTCCCTTAACAACCATGTTTCTCAACGCCGACCTTATGATTGGGGATGATTCGCCACGCTCGTCCCACGCCCTCCATGCATCCATCACATTTTTGGCTTGTTCGGATCCTTCCTGATGTGATGAGGCAAGCTGCTTGCAAGCAGCATACACTAGTGCATCTAGGTCGTTTTTGCCCATCCTGCCCTCTATCCATTTGGAAAATTTCTGCATTCGTATTTCCTCCGACCCTATATACAACTGGAGGAATAGAAATGGGATGCTCAGGAAACAACACTATGGCTATCAACAGGCCAAGCATGAACAACATGGCAAGCATGCAGTGCAACAGCAGCTGCAATGATTTGGGCCCGGTCGATCCTCTAAATAAAAATCAAATAGGCCCGAGAAGGCAGAGGGAGAAGGTCAGGGAACAGATTAAGGACTACTGTATGCTCATGCTCGGAGCCCCGGTGGTGAAGCTTGAGTTGGACATGCAGAATCTGGATCTGGCCGTAGACCAAGCCATGAAAATATTTGAGGACTACGCTGGCAGGGAGCACTTCCAGTACTATGTTTTCAACTGCACTCCCGGACAGAGTGTCTACCAGATGCCGCCCGAAGTGGGAATAGTAAGAAACGTGTTTTATGCAAAGACAGGAAACTACGCCTTCCAAGCCAGTGATCTCGGAGGCTCGATCCCGATTGAATATTTCTATCCGGGTGGCTCGTATAATTCCATACAAGGTGGCCTAATTGACCCGATTCAGCCCATTTGGGGTAGAATGGGAGAATGGGTACTATATCGGCAGTACGAGCAGATGTACAGTAGAACTAGTTCTTCCTTGGGGGGTTGGGAATTTTTAGGTGGTCTCAATTCAATAAAGCTCTATCCTGTCCCATACAGAGTGCAAAAAGTAATGGTTCACTACCTTCAGAAGAACAAGGATTGGGGAGAGGTCTCCCAAGCAATACAAGAGGGAGCCCTCACATACGCAAAAGAGATGCTTGGGAGAATCAGGAGCAAATACCAGAGCGTGCCAGGCGCCCAAGGGGCAGTGGCCATGGATGGAGCCACGCTTATTCAAGAGGCTAGGGAGGACAGACAAAAATGGTTTGAGGATTTGATATACAAGTTCGGAGATTTGCCGTATATTTCTCTTGATTGAGCATACTTTTTTTGTTATGGTTTCTATATGATTTTAGATGACTTGAATTTGGTAAATTTGGGCATGACTTATGAAGAGTGCCCAAATAGGTTGAAAGTTCATGTGCGTTGCGACTATTGCGGAACTGACTTCACCAGAGTAAAGAAATCCATATCTAAATTAAACAATATCGTGAACAAAGACAGTTGCGGGTCAAAATCCTGCACCTCCAGGAAAAAGGAAGATGTTAGTCTTAAACTTTACGGATCAAAAAGTTTATTTGCATCAAAGATTTTTATTGAAAAATCAAAGAATACCAATAGACAAAAGTATGGAGTAGATAATTACTTTTCCTCCACAGACTTTACAAAAAAAAGACGGGACAAACTCGTAGAAAGATACGGAACAGACAGCCCTTTAAAGTGTGAGGAAATAAAAAAGAAACAAAGAAAAACATGCTTGGATAGGTATGGCGAAGAAAACTTCGCAAAGACGCCGCAACATATTGAAAAGTGCAAGAAAAAAAACTTGGACAAATACGGTTGCGAACACCCTATGCAAAATGAATCAGTCAAAAAGAAAAGAGAAAAAACTTGCATTAAAAAATATGGCAAAAAAAACTTCACGCAGACCGAAGAATATTGGTCTCAAAGGACTGCCACTTGTCTGAACAAATATGGAGTAGAACATCCTCACCAAAACAAATCAATCAGACAAAAGATGATTGATACATTGATTGAAAGATATGGCGTAGATTGTTTCGCAAAACACGAATCATTCAAGCAGAAATATTACGACACATGCATGGAGAAGTATGGAGTCAAAAGTCCTCTCTGCTTACCAGAGAATAGACCCAATCTGAAACAACAGAACGAGATAAGAGATTGGCTCAATTCTTTCGGATACAAGTTTAACAATGACTTTTCTGTTCTTGGCAATCAAGAACTAGACATATATGACATGGATCAAAAATTCGCGATAGAGTTTTGCGGAATATTCTGGCACGCTGAAGATTCGCTCAGTCCAAAGACCCGCTCCTACCATCACGACAAATGGAAGCGTTGCAAGGACAAGGGAATTCAACTTCTCACCATATTTGACGACGAGTGGAAATCTAAGAAGGAGGTCTGTAAGAGTTTGATCCTTTCCAAGTTAGGGGTTTTCCAGACTAGATTTCAAGCCAGAAAGTGTGAAGTGAGGGAGATATCCAAGAAGGAGATGGGTGATTTTTGTGATCTTTATCACCTTCAAGGCACCAACAAATTGAGCAAGGTCTGTTTTGGTTTGTTCTATGAAGAAGAACTCGTCGGCGTTGTGGATCTTGGCCGGCACCACAGAAAGAATGAAAAAGACGCCGTTGTGCTCACCAGACTTTGTTTTAAAAAAGATGTTCAAGTCGTAGGCGGGGCTGGCAAGCTGTTCAAGAAGTGTCTTGAATGGTGTCGTGATAACAATATCAAAAAGATCATATCGTGGAGCGACAACAGATACAGCGACGGCACAGTCTACGAGAGACTAGGATTCAAAAAGAAGGAAGACCTTCCGCCCGACTATTACTATGTGAACATGAAGAATCCCAAGCGGCGGCTCAGCAAACAGAGCCAGAGCAAAAAGAACTCCGAATGCCCCAAGGATATGACCGAACTTGAGTGGGCCAATTTCCGGGGCTTGTCAAGGATATGGGACTGCGGGAAGACTCGTTGGGAGATTGTCTTTATCAAGACAAACATGTCAAATCCATGAACTGCCCAACGCCTAAAGGGTTTGGGTTTCCTGCTTCCGACGAATCACTACTGCAATTCTCCACAGTGGTTAGCATCAACTTTTGTCCAATTACGACTGTGTCTAGCCTTAAGATTAAAATTTCACCATAGGGCTTCTATAATAGAAAGTCTGTATGAGAGGATAAAATGGGCGACCCGTATTGCGCGAATGAGGATGATGTTGATCTAAATCTGCAAGAAATCATAGGGGATTGTGTAGATTGCGGGAGCGGAAAATGCTGCGCCACTCCTGGCGCGACGCCTGAGCCCACAGCCACTCCCTTGCCCACGGACGAGCCCACCCAAACCCCAACAGCCACTATACGCCCGACCAGAACTCCTGATCCCACCCCTCCTCCAACCAGAACACCTGATCCTACCCCTCCTCCAACTAGAACGCCTGACCGCACACCTCCTCCAACCAGAACGCCTGATGCCACTCCGGCACCAACTGGAACTCCCAATCCAACGCCAGGACCAACTGGAACTCCCAATCCAACGCCAGGACCAACTGGAACTCCCAATCCAACGCCAGGACCAACTGGAACTCCCAATCCAACGCCAGGACCAACTGGAACTCCCAATCCAACGCCAGGACCAACT
>JBILCY010000005.1:0-175787 GCA_044352905.1 Terrimicrobiaceae bacterium
TGGCGTTGGCGTTGGCGTTGGCGTTGGCGTTGGCGTTGGCGTTGGCGTTGGCGTTGGCGTTGGCGTTGGCGTTGGCGTTGGCGTTGGCGTTGGCGTTGGCGTTGGCGTCTCTCCACCGATATCCGCAGCGCTGAAGTTCACCGACCCATCGTTCGAAAGAGTGATTGTTCCTAAGTAATCAGCTCGGGCTCCATTGCTTCCCGGGTAGCTGTTATTGGAGTAAGTTGCGGTTTTATTGTTCGAAACATGCCACAGCGCTGTATTTGCGTCGGTTGCATTGGTTCCGGTGGTCTTGGTAACGCGGTAGAGATCGAGAGCGGTTACCACACTGGTCACGCTTCCAAAAGTCAGTGTGGAATTTCCAATGTTGTTTTGAATGCCGCCTGAAATCGCGCCGTAGGCCGTAGACGGATTTCCGTTGGAGAAGGGATTGTATCCTTCAATGAGCGTGTCACCAAAAGCTACCGATCCGGGCTGGGTCATTCCCGATATGAGATTTGAACCCGCGATTTGGCCTGCAACTCCGGTTTGCGCAGGATCAAATAGCGGCGATGCGGAATTTGCCTGTCCGACTGTTCCAAGAGAGGTGCGCGCCTTGGTAATATAGACTGTGCGCGCGTAATCACCCTCCAAAACCCCAGTGTTTGTTGGACTGGTCGAACCTTGCTGTCCCGCCGCTCCAGCGAAAATAGTAGAGGCTTTATTACTCCAATCACTCCCAAAGGTCGCGTTAAGGGTTGAATTGATATTTCCCAAATTCGTGACTGACCCGCTTGTCGAATCTCGGAACACATTCACTGCGCTTCCCAAGCTGTAGTAAACGACCTGATCGTTTCCTACCGCACCGGCTGGATTTTGCAGAAATAGGAGAACATCGTTTGCTGTATAGGCATCGTCGATTAACTCGGCTGCGGGAGCGGTGCCCTGAGAAATAAAGTTCACCGACCCATCGCTCGAAAGAGTGATTGTTCCTAAGTAATCGGCTCGGGCTCCATTGCTTCCCGGGTAGCTGTTATTGGAGTAAGTTGCGGTTTTATTGTTCGAAACATGCCACAGCGCTGTATTTGCGTCGGTTGCATTGGTTCCGGTGGTCTTGGTAACGCGGTAAAGATCGAGAGCGGTTACCACATTGGTCACGCTTCCAAAAGTCAGTGTGGAATTTCCAATGTTGTTTTGAATGCCGCCTGAAATCGCGCCGTAGGCCGTAGACGGATTTCCGTTGGAGAAGGGATTGTATCCTTCAATGAGTGTGTCACCAAAAGCTACCGATCCGGGCTGGGTCATACCCGATATCAGATTTGAACCCGCGATTTGGCCTGCAACTCCGGTTTGCGCAGGATCAAATAGCGGCGATGCGGAATTTGCCTGTCCGACTGTTCCAAGAGAGGTGCGCGCCTTGGTAACGTAGACTGTGCGCGCGTAATCACCCTCCAAAACCCCAGTGTTCGTTGGGCTGGTCGAACCTTGTTGTCCCGCCGCTCCGGCGAAGATGGTAGAGGCTTTATTACTCCAATCACTCCCGAATGTCGCATTAAGGGTTGTATTAATATTTCCCAAATTCGTGACTGACCCGCTTGTCGAATCTCGGAACACATTCACCGCACTTCCCAAGCTGTAGTAGACGACCTGATCGTTTCCTACCGCACCGGCTGGATTTTGCAGAAATAGGAGAACATCGTTTGCTGTGTAAGAGTCGTCCGTGGCGGCATGAACCGGACTATTCAAAGCAGCCAAAATTGCGGAAAAGCTAAATGCTGCAAAACCAGTCAGCAGGTTTTTGTAAATCATCGAAAGAGGTTGTTTAGGTTTAAGAATCGGTCCGGACAGTTGTCTAGACTGGCGGAGAATCTTGGCAGAGGCGCCCGAACCCAACCGGTAAATTGCGACATTTTCGTAACAGCGGCTTGGTTAATTTAATTTCCTGTCGTGAGACCGCAAATGCAGTCTCGGAGGCGATGAACTCGAATTCTGAAAACGCCGTCGTTTCCGTTATTATGCCTTTCTACAACGAAGAATCGACTCTCGAGCGGGCGCTCCGCGCAGTGCTGGCCCAGCCCTGCGTGGGCGAACTGATCGCAGTGAATGACGGCTCTACAGACGGGTCGGCGGCTATCATCAAGCAAATGGCCTCGGAGGATGCGCGGGTCCATCCCGTCACCCACGGGCGGAATCAGGGAAAAGGCACAGCCCTCCGAACTGGAATCGCATTGGCCAGCCTACCTATCGTCCTCATCCAAGATGCCGATCTGGAATATGACCCTGCCGATTACGCCGCGCTGCTCAAACCGATTCTCAGCGGCAAGGCGGATGCCGTCTTTGGCTCTCGCTTTATAGGCTCGCATGAGCATCGCGTGCTGTATTTCTGGCACTCGCTCGGCAACCAATTCCTCACGCTTCTTTCAAACATGGCAACCAATCTCAACCTCACCGACATGGAGGCATGCCACAAGGCGTTCCGGAGGGAGTTGCTCCAATCTATCAGCATCGAGGAAAACCGCTTCGGATTTGAGCCGGAGATTGTGGCGAAAGTGGCCCGAAGTGGCGCGAGGATTTACGAGGTTGCGATCTCCTATCACGGGCGAACCTACGCTGAAGGAAAGAAGATCGGTTGGCGGGACGGGGTGAGCGCACTCCGCTGCATTGCCATCTACGGTCTGTGGCGACGCCTCTTCCCGAAACCCTCAAAAGGAGGCTGAAAGCCGGCCATGCCATCCATGCTCCACAGCAACCACAAAGCCTTCCGATACCTCACCCTTTTCAACCGTAATCCGATGGGTTACAGAAATCCACTATGCCATTTCGTCAATACGCCCTTCGCCTCATTTCTGCCGTAGGAGTTTTGTGTGTAGCGCAAGCGTTCGGCATGACTGGCGGTGGGACGTTTGATTCCTTCCTACTCGCGCTGCAACCCCAGACCACGCTCAGCGTTTCTCCAGCATGGATGGCTGGCGAGGCATTGGTCGACAAAGAAACGCAGACGGTGGAAATCCCCATAGCACCGCTCTGGTTGCACTCAGGTCCGGAGGCCTATGCAGTGAAGGTCGTTTTCCAGGATGACGGAGACGGTGGGCCAGCGGTGGAATGGCGTAACAACGATGGAGAATCCACTGTTCTCTCGCATGGACTGGGAGGCATCGGCACCGCAGTGGGATTGAACTCACGCACCGTGCTCGCGCCGAAATCGCTTGCTCAGGAAGGCGGCTCACTCCTTGTCTCCTACTATGGAAACTTCGATGCCCTGGTCAGCCTGGCAGTCGTGCCGCTCCGCGAGGATGTTGTCGCGGTGGCTGGGATGTCGCGCACTCCAGCTCTGATCGATTCCGGCCTGCGGGTCTTGGAGGACCGAGAGGTTAATGGCTTGCGGCCGATTCCCCTCGGTGGCGACCTCTGGAAAGGTAATATCGTCGAGGCCGAACTCGCTGCGGAGACCGAACAACTCGAGGACCCACTGGAATTCGTCGTGCCGGTCGAGGGGAAAATGGAGGGCGCCATGCTGCGCCTGGAGGCGCTGGGCCTCGATCCCTCCGCCAAAATCCAAGTCACTGTCAATGGCGAGACGATTGGCACCGTTAACATGGAGGGCTTCCAACTCGACGATCCATCGCTGGTCATGGACTGGAACGGCAGGCTCATCTATGCGGGCTGGCGAGGTGGCTTGCTGTTCCTCCCCGTCGAAAAGCTCCGACAGGGCGACAACTCGGTCGTGCTCGAACTGGAGCGCTCCGCCGGAGAAACCGGCCGCGATGTGTTCCTCCGGAACGCCGGCATCCACATCCGCTTCCAACACGTTCCCACCAACTCGGCCAGCTCGATCAGGTCTAGCAACTCCGCAGAAATCGACTTCAGCATCATCGATCCCGTTCTACCCAAATCGTTCCTTACTCCCCTCACCCAGCCAAACCGATGAAAGTTCGGAGACGCGTGAGAGCGCCTCGAAACTTATGGAGCAGGTCCGGAGGCAGTTTTTTTTAGAGAATGCCAAAATGGGCAGGATTTATAGAGGATGACCTAGAAACTCAAAGCGCCCCAACCCACTCGGTCTCAAAGACAGTCCATTCCCACCCAAATTCATTGAAATCCATCAATTCTGTCCTGCCTCCATGATATTCTTCCCGCCTATCCTGCAAAAAACTACCGAGCCTTGAGCGAGCTGACGCTGGTGAGGATGCCAGCGATCATCGAGTAAGCAACGATGCCGACAAAGAAGGCCACGAGGAGGATAATCGCTGGTTGAACGAGGGTGGTCAGGTGGCCAATGCGGGAAGTAAGGTCTCGGTCGTAGCGCTTTGCCGCACGCTCGAGAGACGTGGCGATGTCACCAGTTTGTTCGCCTATAGCAAGGATATCGATCATGACTGGAGGAAAGAAGCCGACACGCCGGAATGCTCCTGCGAGCGAGGTGCCCTCGCCCACCATCGCCGAGGCGCGGATGAGGAGGGACTTCAGATATACATTCGCTGTGGCGTTTGTCATGAGTTGAAGGGCCTGCAGGAGCGCGACACCGTTCGAGACGAGGGTGGAAAGGGTCTGCAACATTTCCGCGAAGAACTTGGCTTGCAGGACGGGGCCGACAACCGGAAGACCGAGCATCGCCCGATGCCACCAATCGCGGCCAGCCGGCGTGCGAACGGCACCGCGCGCCAAAATGGCCAGCAGACCGATCACCGCCACGATCGCCCACCACCATGTGCCGCAAAACTCGCTCACAACGATCAGCGCCCGCGTGATCACGGGCAGTTTCTGGCCAGTTTTTCCGAGGAGCACAGACAACTGCGGCACCAAAAAAGTGAGGAAGACGAACATGAGGACAATCGCCGAGGCGAAGACAATTGCCGGATACAGCAGCGAAGATACCACCCGGCGACGCAAGTCCTCGATCAGGGTGAGGTAGGCGCACTGGCGCTTCAGGATTTGTGGGAGAACCCCGGAGGCCTCGCCTGCGGCTACCAGATTGCAATAGAGGATGTCGAAGGTGCGTCCGCAGGATTGCAGGGCAGCGGAAAAGCCAACGCCATCCCGCACCTTCTGCCTCAAATGGGCAGCGATGAGCGGCGTCCCAGATTTTTCCTGCCGTTGCTCGATGACCTTTAACGCTCCCTCCAGCTTGAGGCCGGCCTCGAGCAGTTCAGCGAGTTCTTCGGTGAAATGCAGCAACTGAACATTCCCGAGTTTTGGGAGCAGGGCGTCGGAGGCGGCAGATGTTTTTTTACTGGACGCACCGCCCACCCCAACCTCGACAAGGCTGACTGGACGAATACCGCGATCGACCAGCGCACGGAATGCCTCCGCACGTGATTTTGCCTCGAGGCGTCCCACCTCCGTGCGCCCATCAACATCAACCGCCTTGTAGGAAAACCCTGCCATTGTCATTTACCTATGCGCCGATATGGGACGAGCCAAGCGGTGCAAGCAGCTATTCATCGAGCACCTCCAACTCGCTGCTGGTGACCCGGAGGACTTCTTCGATGGAGGTGACCCCCTGAGCGACCCTGTCCCAGCCGGCCTTGCGCAGAGGGGCCATACCCTCGCGTATCGCGATCTCCCTCAACTCAGAACCCGGCGCACGGTGTTGGATTGCTTCTTGAAGGCGGTTACTCATCATACAAATCTCGAAGATCGCCGACCGCCCCACATATCCGGTGTTACGGCACCTCTCACACCCAGCCGGGCGCCGAATTTTTTCCGCCCACTCGACCGGATACCCGAAGCCGCACAGGTCCTCCTCCTTGTATTCCGCAGGCTGGGCGCAGTGCGGACACAGCTTTCTCACTAGCCTCTGGGCAATGAAGGAACGCACGGCGGAACCGACAAGAAACGGCTCAACGCCCATGTCGAGAAGACGCGTGATTCCGCCCACAGCATCGTTTGTGTGAAGGGTGCTGAAAACAAGGTGACCGGTGAGCGCGGCGCGTATCGCTATCTCGGTGGTTTCGAGATCGCGCATCTCACCGACCATGACGACATTTGGATCACCGCGGAGGATGCTCCGTAGAGCGGTGGCAAAATCCAGGTTGATCTCGGGCTTAACCGCGATCTGGATGACTCCGTCAAGCTTGTGTTCTACGGGATCCTCGATCGTGACGATGCGGCGCTCCTTCACATTCAAAGCGCTCAAAAACGTGTAGAGCGACGTGCTCTTGCCACAGCCTGTGGGCCCGGTGACAAGGATGATGCCATTCGGCGTAGAGATGAGATTGCGGATGGTGCGTTCGTTTTTGGGATCAAGGCCGAGACCAGAGAAATCGAAGCGTTGCTGGCCGAGCAGGCGGAGGCTCACATTCTCTCCATGCACACAGGGGATCGTGGCCACGCGCACATCGATCGGCCTACCTGCGATCTCGAGCGCGATACGGCCATCCTGCGGCCGCCGTCTTTCGGCGATGTCGAGGCCTGACATGATCTTAAGGCGCGAGGTCAGGGAGTCCTGGAGAAGCTTGATGCGCTGGGGTACAGGCGTCTCATGCAGCACACCGTCGATCCTGTAGCGGATGCGTAGATCCTGGCCAAGCGGCTCGAAATGGATGTCCGTTGCGCCCTGCTGGAGACCCTCGCGCAGAATCTGGTTCACAAATTTCATGACAGAGGCCTCGGAGTGGTCCTCATCCACGATATTTACTTCCTCGCGCACGGATTCAGAAAGATCACTGCCCCTATCCTCCAGCAAGTCCTCAAAGGTGTCCGCGCCGACACCATAGGTGGTCTTCAGCCTCTCCAGCAGATGCCGCCGCGTGGTCATGCACAAGCTGACAGGTCCGCTCCAAAACTGCACGACCGCCTGGAAGACCGCATGGTCGAAGGGATCAAAGACAAAGACCTCCAATTCCCCCGACTCGGGAAGTGATGCTGGAAGCACCAGACAGCCGAGTGCCAACCGGGCAGGGAAATGCTCACCGGCATTTTCTGGCACAACAACATCGGCCTCCTCCCGCCATGGAAGCCGAACCTCTTTCGCGAGCAACTTCAAAAACTCCGCCTCGTCAACTATGGCAGAGTCGAGTATGGCGGCAACAGGTGATTTTTGCGCGAAAGCTGCCGCCTTCAACACCGTGCGACACTTTTCCAGATCGGAACATCCGGCGCGGCCCGCAAGTTCTAAAATCATCTCAGTCATACTCGGGCTTGCTCCAAGGCCATCGGAACTTTTTCTTTTTCTTCTCTGGGCGGAAGACCGAGGGTGGCCCTGGTTGCTCAGCGAGGGGCGCAGTCATAATTTGGCCATCGATCCCGAGCGGTGTGCGATCACCCTCATAAGCACTCGCTTTCATCATGTCCTCGTTGGAATCCACCACCACGGGCTGGATCATTACGATCAGCTCGCGCTTATCAATCTTGTCTTGCGTGCGCCCGCCCAACAGCGAACCCACTACAGGAATCTCCGAGATATACGGGATGCCTTCGCTTCCTTTTTCCTTGTCCTCCGAAATTAAACCGCCGAGCACGATGGTGGCCTTGTTCGGCACGCGCACGCTGGTGGTTATCTCTTGGGTGGCAATAACGGGCACCTGGTTACCAGCAATGTTATCCCGGCCAACGATGTTGTCATTCGTCTGCGCGATCACGAGGTTCACCTCTCCGTCAGAGTTGATCAATGGAACCACCTCGAGCTTCAGGACGACATCCTGGTATTGGATGTTGGATGTGATGGAGGATCCATTGCCGGTGACGCCCCCGCCGGTCGCGGTGGTGAGAGACTGCGTGGGAACAGGCACCTTCTGGCCTGAGAGGATCGTTGCCTTACGGTTGTTGGTAGTATAGACCACCGGCCGCGACAGAGTCTTGAACCGGTTTGTTGTCTCAAGGAACCTTGCGAAGACATCCACCGAATCCGCGATGGTGCCGTAGACGGTCAACCCCGCTAGTCCAGACATCGCCGGTGTCAATTTGCTCGGGTCGGTGATGTCTAAGGGGTTGGGAAAGACCCCGCCGGGAAGCATGTTCGGGTTCAGCGCGGTGGCCGCGATGCCGCTCGCGGCAGAGTTTCCAAGAAGATTGTTTAGCGGCTCGAACCCCTTGTTGCGGATGAGATAGCTCACCCCGTAGTCCAAGCCCTTTCCGAGGCGCAACTGACCAATAACAACGGCAAGGTAGACTTGCTTCGGCCGCTGGTCGAGGAGATCGAGGATTTGCTTGGTGCGGAGCTTGCTTTCAGGGGGACCGAACACAATGATGTTGTTTTCGTTGCTATCGGCGATAAGCCGGATTTCACCGATCGTCACGGCTTGAGGGGCGCCCTGCTCCGTTTCGTTGGCCAACCTGTCAGGGCGGTCCAATCCACCGCTATCGGAATTATTTCTCCCGCTTCGGTTGTTGCCGAATTCTTGATTCTGGTTTCGGCGCTGTTGTAGGGAAACGCTCTCGCCGCTCGAGGCCTGCTTCTCGCTGTCTGGGTCGGAAAGCATGTCGGATAGAACAGGTAAAATATCTGTGACGGGAACGTATTTCAGTTTGCGAGTGAAAGGTTGCTCGAAATCGGCGGCGGCATCGAGGTTGGCGATCACCTCTCTTACGTAGCGATAGTTCTCAACGCGTGTCACCACAAGGATGCGGTTCGTGCGTTTGTCGGCGAGGAACTTCGCCTGGCCGGGAACAAGGTTGTTCTCGTAGCGGGCATTGGAAATGCCCGGTGCGGACTGGGGAAGCGACTCGCCGCCACCATTTACGGGCTTGCCTTGGTCCTGCTTGACGCCGGAACCAACACCCTGCTTGCCGCCTTCGTCCTTTGTGAACATGGTGTTCAACATTTCAACTACCTTTTCGGCATTCGCCCGCCTTAGGGTGACAAACTCGGTCACCACTCTCGCAGGCTCAATATCGATTAATCTTATTACTGCCAATGCCTTGTCAATTAAAGAAGTCTTATCGGTGATGATGATAGCGTTTGTGTTTGGCACCGGGACGATCGCCCCGTAGGGGTTCATCTGGATCACCCCCTGCAGGACGGCGATCGCCTCCTCCGGCGCGAGAAAAGCCAGTGGCTTGTAAAAACTCAGTATCTGGTCGCTCTGCGGGAGCAACGCCTCCTCGCTTAACAAGGGCACGCCCTCGGTGCGAGGCGCACGGCTCGGGCCGAGGATTTTGACGGTCTCGCCGTCGACCGGCACCAAGCTATAGTTGTTCAGCAAAAGTGAACTTTCAATAATGGCGATCGCATCCTCGCGGGAGACCGGCTTGGAGATCATGATCGAGAGTTCCTGGCCCGCGAGATTCGAATCGCGGATGATCCGCTTGCCTGTAAGAACCTCGTAAAACGCGATGACATCAAGAATGGAGTTCTTAGGGAAGGTGATGGTGACATCGTCACTTTCAAGCGATTCGGCAGGCGGCTTGAGCCTCGGAGTAAGAGGGACTCCCGGCGGAACGGTTGGAGCTTGCTGGGCCTCAGCCAAAGAAGAAACGGCCATCGGCGCAAAAAGAAGGAGCAGTTGTATATATCGCATCATTGTCCAGTTTCGTTCGGGGAGGGTTGTCCTGAGATTACGCGCCGACGGATCACGCGGCGTGGCTTCTCGTTGCCGGGCGCTGCCGGCGTGATTTGTGGGTTCGGTTGAGATTGGGCACTTACTGCAGCGGGCGCCTTCGCGGCAGGTGGTTGCGGGGCCTGCGACAACTCGAATACGGTGTCGGAGAAGCGGATTTCGGCGTTGTGACCGGCGATCTGGACTTTCGCGCGCATATTTTTTGGGTTTGGATCGTTCAAAAATTCCACCAGCTTGTTCCCCGATCCATCCTCATCCGTGCGCAGCAGCAGGCGCTGGTGGGTGTTTTTGTCCCATACAAAAACCACCTGCTCGCCTCCCATAGTGGCGGCACCTGCAAGATGGAACCGGTCATCAAGAGTCACCTTTTCCTCGGCGGTGGGCAGGGAAAACGGCGACCTTCCCAGAAGCGACGGAAAATCCTCGAGTGCACGAGCTTTCTCCCATGGCTCCGCAGCAGCGATTAAAGGATGCTCGACCGCTATAAGCAGGAGAGCGGTCGTCGAGATGATATGGCGCAGCGGGTTCACGGATTGTCTCCTCCGTCGTTGTAGTGTTGCCGCACAACAATCTCCGCAATGACGTTGGGTGGCTCCTTGTCACTGCGGATCGCTATCCTGTCAATCGATCTCCAAGCTTCCGGTCTTTGCAATCCGAAGAGAAACGCCGCGAACCCGGCAAACGGGCCAGCGACCTTTGTCTGCAAGGCCGCCGACTTTCCTGCACCTGCAGCCACCGGCAGGAGGCTCTCCTCGACAATCGAAAGCCCGGCCTTTTCGGCGAAAGCCCGCACCTCCCCGAGCAGCCTGGTGTTGGCCTCGTCGGCCGATAAAGCAGGCGGAGGATTTGCGGCGATCCATGCACTGGCCGACTCGATCATTTCGGCAGCGGAGACCAGGCTGGTGTATTCCGCGAGTTTCGCCTTGTTTGCGGCGGTGGCACGCAACGTGTCCCGCCGCTTATCGATCCAGAAACGGATCACAAAGAGGTTCGCTGCGACAAACACAGCCGCAAAAAAAACCACCAACAAACGCCTCTCGTTACTTGCCAGCTTCCGCATCGTATCTCGTGCCCTCCATTTCAAACCGCACCTTGTTCCGTCCCGAAAGCTTCGGTTGGCGCGATGTCCAATCGTAATCCTGCAGGCGTGGGTCGTTCCGCACCTGTTCGAAAAACTCGTAGGACTCCGAGACATCCGCCGCCTCACCGGCGATAAAGAGTTTCCCCTTATTGAATTCGTATTCCGTCAATCGCACCCGGTCGCCGGGAATCCTGGCCGCCACCGCAGCCAGCTGATCAATCGCAAAAAGGGTCGGATCCACCGCCGGCCGCGCATTTTTCCAAACATCCAAGCGGTTCCTCGCCTCGATCGCCGCCGTTTCAATCCCGCCCACTGATCGCTCCAGTTCCCGCGATCTTAGGATTCCGACCAGAAGGTCCACCACTATTGCCAACAAAAAAAACGCATAGACAGCAGCACCTAAAAACCCGAATCGAAGCACCTTGCGCCTGATGGCGCGTTGTTGCAAGCGCAGAGCGGCATTCGGCGACAGTGGTGCCGCTCTGAGCGCAGGCAACACAGGTGGAGGCATCGACACCTCTCTACTCCAATCGATGTGAAACACCTCGCAGAGCACTTTTGCCTCGTCATCCGAAAATGCTCCTAAGAACACAGCCCGTGCAGGCATCGCGGAAAGCACCTCCTCCCAACGCAAACGCGCTGCGGTGCGGGACAGCGTCTCGCAGAGCGACGCAGTCAGACTAGTCTCCCCCGTGTAGGTAAAATGAACGCATTCCCCGCTACTGTAAAATGCGATGCAAACCTGCGAAAACTCCCGCCAAAGCACCATTCCTGCATCTCCCGGATGGAACATCCTCGCAGGACACTCGAACTCCTGCGCGTTGCGGACGGCATCGTCCGTTCTGTCGCCATCCACCACACCCATGGCCATCACCAGCCTCCGCGTTCCGTTTATTAGCACCGATAAGTGATTCAGCCGCGCATTTCGTGCCAACAAGTGGCGCGAGGCCATCTCGAGTTCGACGATGTCCTCCAAATCCCCCTCCAAGCCGACCCAAAGAGGGACGGCCAAAATGTCTCTCGTCGGAACCGCCAGCAGGAGGTTCCTAAAGCGAGAAAGATTTCCTACATCCGCCTGAAGCGACATTGCTCCCTGCTGGCCTACGACCCACAGCTCCCAGTCAATGGGGCCGGGTCTCAGAATGGCATCGACGGGTGCGCTTTTCATAGCTCCTGCCAGGAAAATATCCGCCCCTTCCCATCCTGTCGACCAATCACAATAATTCGGTGCGAGGCTCCGTTGCAAAACCCTGTGCTTTCGATGCGGTAGATTCCCACACCGCCACCGGTCGAGAAAAATCCCCGCAGGGCCTGACTTTGCCTCCCATCAGCACCGGCCAATGCCTCGACTGCTTCGATCGATGGGAATTTCTGGTCGTCCGTCGTGCGCTCTATTCCATCTGGTCCGGCTCGGAACTGGACGATAGTCTCGATCTGCCTGGGGGAAAATCCGACAAGATCGGCAAGCAACCAATCGGGAGAGTCATGGATATCGAGCGGCCCAACATGCCACGTAGTGAAGTAATCCCGCCAACCTCCATGAGCCATCAGGATGTCGCGAAGGTTCATCACGGACTCCATCTCGCGCACATTCGACAATGGACGGTTCGCAGGATAGCCCGGCCGTCCGGCAGCCTCGTATTCCTTCCGCTCAGCACCTCTGGCAGAGGCAAAATCATCACCATCGATCCAATCGACGAGCCCGTTGATGGCCGTATCGGACTCGTCAAGATCATGGCCCCAAGCCTCGAAAAGCCGCTGGAAGATCGCATTGTTAGACTGTGCCAACCAGTAGTTCGGATTGACTCTTCCCGACTCGCTGGCGAGTGAAACCTCGTAGCCCTCTCCCTCCGGCGAGCCGCTTCGAAGCAGGGGACTGTCTGCAGGAATGGCCGGATTCATCCCGATGGCCACGCCAGTTAGCGCCATCTGGCGCGCGACAAACTTGCGCTGTGCCAGAGACTCTCCCTCGAGCCACCTGTTCACAAGCGCGCCTCCCATGACCACCAAGCCGGCGAGAAACATGACGCACCAGAGAACCAACGGGAGCGCGGCAGCGGATTTTTTATTGGGTTTCATTTTTCGTGGCGGCCTCATTTTCGACTGGAGATCTGCTTCCATCCCCGGCGCTGTTTTTTTTCTGATTCTTTTGCCCGTCCAGCAGGTTCGAAAGCGGCTCGACGTTCGGCACCCAAAATTGCGCATCAACCGGTCTTCCAGGCATTCCGGCATATTCGAAGGTAACCCGGACCATCTCCGGCCTCCCCGCTCCATTAGGCCATTCCTCGACCCATTCATCCCCGCCGCGCTTGAATCTCCACAGCACATTTTCCACACCGGCAAGCAGGGGAATCCACGGCCCATCCAGCGACTCGTTCCTTGTTGCAAATGAAGCATCGCGGCCGGGTCGGAGTTGCAGAGCGAGCTCGCGTGTTCCATCCGCAAGGGGCCGCGCGGCGAGGACCAGTGCATATGTTCCCGGGCTCGAGACTCCAAATGCGCCTGGAGCACGCTCGAGCACAATTTCGGGCACCGGCGCGCCGTCAACGGATTCAACCATATTCAACGATACCGCCGCATCGGAGGAGAGATTCACAAAGGTTTCGCGCAAGACACGCAGGAGGGCATCCAGCCGGTTACACGCCAAATGCTCGCGCTTCACCTCCTTGCTGGTTTCAAGTGCTGCCGTAGCCAGAGAATATACCGCCCCGGCGAGCAGTCCGAGAATCATCATCGCCATGACCACCTCAAAGAGTGTGAACCCCCGACATGCCTTCCCGCTCATGGTCGAAATACAAGCACCTCGGCCTCCTCGTTTGAGTCCAACCATGTCGCCACGATTCTCAATTTCCACATCCCGGGAATCGCCACTCCGTTCATATCGGTCAGTTCTGCGGGCTCCATCGTCTCGACAAGTCGAATCCCTCCGTTGGTGTCCGGAGCGAGTTCCCGGACCCCCTCCATGGGCGGGTTCGCATAAGACGCTGCCAGCTGGGATTCGATCATGTGCCTGGCCGCCATGCGCTGCCGCGCAGCGAGGGCGCCATCTACCACCGCCTTCAAGGCCATAGCAAGCCCTGTGGCCGCGATCGCAAAGACCCCTAGGGCGATCAACACCTCAAACAGCGTGAAGCCCTTCCTATCGTTCATCCAGCAAAACCTCCGCTGTCAATGGATCAAAAGCTACTCGGATCGTGTCGGCGCCGTCAGTGAGCATCAACTCGATTGGCTCGCAAATTCCAGCCCCGTTGAATTCCCAAAATTCGGACTCGCCCGGCGGGCGGAAGCTCGATTCCCCGAATCGCCTTACCTGCAATTCCCATCCCTTGGGCAACAACACGGTTGCTAGCCCTCCCCTTTCAAGCCCCTTCCCAGTGACACGGATCCTTCCCGTCTCCCCGCTGCCCACAGCATCCAGATGTGTGGCAGTTGCCATCTCTTGGATTTCCTCAAGAACCGCCTCGGTTGGCGAACTGGTCAGCGAGCTCATGACCAATGGCAACGTCACTCCGAGTGCGATCGCTATGATCCCGAGCGTCAACAAAATCTCAAAGAGAGTGTAGCCCGCAAGTCGCCAAGAAACACCGACTAGATTCTTACTCAACTCTCGCATCGTCACCGCTCTCCTTGCCATCGGCACCAAGCGAATAAAGATCGAAGGTCTGGCCGTTTTTTCCCGGATTGCGATAGACGTATTCCTTTCCCCAAGGATCCAAGGGCACCGACTTCATGAGCTGCTTCCAGCGTCGTGGAACCGGTTCCGTGGAAGGCTTGTCAACCAATGCCTTCAAGCCCTGCTCGGTAGTGGGCATTCGATAGTTCAGCATTTCGTAGGTCCGCAACTGCATCGAGATGGCCTCGATGTCCGAGTCCACCCGCTGCTCCTTCGCCACGTCAATATTACCAACAAGCATGTAAATTGCCGACCCGACCAGAACAGCGATGATACCTAGCACTAGCATGATCTCGAACAGGGTGTAACCGGCTGTGTGGTTACGGAGAGGTTGACGGATCAATTTCATAAAAAAATGCTGAGGAGCTAAACAAAGCTTTGATCTGTCCGCGATCAACCATTTTTCCAATTGTTACAAAAGCGACACACAGATGCGGACTGCGCTGACAGCCACAATCCGCTGGGATCACTTTATCCAAAGAACTGCTACTCGGCTTCGGTGATCGCAGCCTGAGCCATGGCAATGACACTTATGCGCAGAGGACTTTAAATCCGACTGTGCTTCCAAAAATGAATTTCACCGCTCTACTTAATCAATATCCGCAGCCACGCACAGAGACGGAACAGCTACCGTTCCTTTACTGGCATGGCATCTTAAAGAGCCTGGCTTGAGTTTTTTTCCCAGCAGCAGGATCGGTAGCCAAACCTTGCGTCTCGACAGTGGGCGTGAGTCGGCTTTAATCGCTGCCTGTTTTTATGGATATTCTTAATGTGTTGATGCAGCCGGAGGCTTTTCTCATCTGGACATCGCTGGCTAAGACCCTTGGGTTGCTGGGACTCATCCTCGGACTCGTTTCCTACACAGTGTATGCCGAACGCAAGATTTGCGCGTGGATACAGGACCGCGTCGGCCCAAACCGCACAGGCATCCCTCTCACCAAATTCCGCATCTTGGGTCTAGGCCAACCAATTGCCGATGCCCTCAAGCTCCTCCTCAAGGAAAACTTCATCCCACGGGAGGTGAACAAATTCTACTACTACATCGCCCCCAAGCTCACGATGGTGCCAGCGATTCTGGTGCTGGCCGTATTGCCCTTTGGCAGCTCCCTCTTCGGCGTGCCGATGGTGATTGCAGATATCAATATCGGCGTCCTCTACGTCTTCGCCGTTTCTTCATTGGGTGTCTATGGCATCGTGCTCGCAGGCTGGGCCTCAAACTCGAAATACCCCTTCCTCGGTGGCATCCGCTCGAGTTCACAGATGATCTCCTACGAGCTGGCACTCGGCCTCTCCGTGATTCCGGTCTTCATGATCTGCGGCACGCTGAACCTTCCCGACATTGTTCAATGGCAGCGCGAAAATGGCTGGATGGTGTTGCCTTGGTGGCCCAAAGGTCTCTCGTGGGAGCTGATTCTCTCCGGCGATGTGAATGCGATCTTGGGCTCGTTTGCGGCAGGGTTTTCCCTGCAACGCGTCCTCATTTGGATCCCCATGCTGATTTCCTTCGTGGTGTTCCTCATCGCCATGTTTGCAGAGACAAACCGGGCACCATTCGATCTGCCCGAGGCCGAGCAGGAGCTGGTTGGCGGGTATCACACCGAATACTCCGGCATGGGATTCGCCCTGTTTTTCCTCGGCGAATACGCCGCAATGATCGCCGGCTCGGGAGTGATTGTGACTCTGTTTCTGGGCGGCTGGACATTTCCGCTGATTCCCGACGGCTCGTTCCCTGGCCTCCCCGGCGTGTTTTTTGGCTTGGTGAACATCGGTGTGTTTTTTGCCAAGGTGTGCGTTCTCCTGGCCTTCTTCATCTGGGTAAGATGGACGGTGCCACGCTTCCGCTATGACCAGCTGATGAAGCTGGGCTGGTATTTCTTCTTCGAACTCGCGCTGGTGAATATCTTCATCACCGCTTTTGTGCTGGCCTACGTGAAGTAACCGATGCGGATTCTTCGTCCCAAAGACAAGGGCTACAAAAAAGCCCTCCAATCACTCCAACGCCGGTATAGCGCCGATCCCTCGGTGCGCAAATCGGTGGCGGACATCCTCTCCGCTGTCGAAAGCGGAGGCGATGAAGCCCTAGTGAAGCTGGTCGCAAAATTCGGCGGACCAAAACTCGAGCCTCGCGGGATTCCCGTCACGCCGGTCGAGATCGCCGAGGCCTGCAACAACCTTCCCGTTGCCACGCGCAAGGCGATTGATGCGGCTCGCACAAACGTTCAGGCCTTTGCCAAGCGCAGCCTGCGCAAGAGCTGGTTCATGAAAAACCGGCAGGGTGCCATTGTCGGGGAGAGATTTGATCCCTTCCGCCGCGTGGGTATTTATATTCCCGGCGGCACGGCACCTCTTGTATCCACAGCGGTAATGACGTGCACCTTGGCGGCGGCAGCGGGAGTTCCCGAGATCGTCGCCGTCACCCCTGCCGGGCCGGATGGCACCGTTCAGCCCGCCTTGCTTGCCGCGCTATCGAGCTGTGGGGCGACCGAAATTTATCGTGTGGGCGGCGCTCAAGCGGTAGCGGCGCTCGCTTATGGAACCAAGACGATCCGTCCGGTGCAGAAAATTTTTGGTCCCGGCAATTCGTATGTCGTGGAAGCCAAGCGCCAGGTCTTCGGCACCGTGGCGATAGACCTGCTGCCAGGCCCCAGCGAAGTTTTGGTGATCGCCGACAAGACCGCAAAGCCGGCGTGGATCGCCGCCGACCTTCTCGCCCAGGCCGAACACGGGCACGGCAGCGAAGCAATCCTTCTTACCGATTCGGAAAAAATCCTCGCCGGTGTCGAAAAGGAGGTCGCCCGCCAGGTGAAGCTCTCGAAGCGCCCTGCCGAGCTGGCCAAGGCGCTTAAAAACACCAGTCTTGTTCTCGTCGAAGATATGGATGCGGCCATTCGTGCTGCAAATGCTTACGCCTCCGAGCACGTCTCGATCGCCACCGAATTTCCCGGTGAGATAGCGATGCAACTCCAGACGTCGGGCGCCGTCTTCCTGGGATCAATGTCACCGGTAGCCGGAGGCGATTTCCTCGCCGGCCCGAGTCATGAATTGCCCACGGGCGGTGCAGGCAAGTCCTTTGCAGGTCTGACGGTCGATCAGTTCCAGCGTCGCACCAGCGTAGTGATGTTTGACGAACCCTCCCTGCGCGCCTCACTCCCGCACCTCGAGACGTTCAGCGCCATCGAGGGTCTCGATGCCCACGGGCGATCCGCCTCCATCAGGCTCAAAAAGTGATCTGGAAAATCCGGCAACGGACGCTCGACCTCTCCCGCCGCGCTCTCGTGATGGGAATCATCAATGCCACGCCGGATTCCTTCTCCGACGGCGGTTCCTATCTCGACCCTAAAGCCGCTTTGGCCCATGGACTCGCCATGCTCTCCGATGGCGCCGACATACTGGACATCGGCGGCGAATCCACGCGCCCGGGCTCCGCGGCGGTTTCGGCTGACGAGGAATTGCGCCGCGTCATTCCCGTCATACAAGCTCTGCGCCGTGAGAGTGACGCGCTCATTTCGATCGACACATCAAAAGCCGCCGTCGCCCGGGCGGCATTGGACGCCGGAGCGGATATCATCAATGACGTCACCGGCCTGCGCGGAGACCCCGATATGCCAAGCATCGCCGCAGAGACTGGTGCAGGGGTGGTGATCATGCACATGCAGGGCACGCCCCGAACAATGCAAGCCGCACCGAAATATGATGATGTCATCGCCGAAGTGGGGGATTTTTTTCGACACTCCATCGAGCAGTCGGTAGCGTCGGGTATCGACCCGATGAGCATCGTCCTCGACCCCGGTATTGGATTTGGCAAAACGCCCCAGCACAACAGAGCGTTGCTGCGGGGGCTTTCCGCATTCCATGCATTCGGACGCCCTCTCCTTGTTGGGGTCTCCAGAAAGTCCTTCCTGGGCTGGATCACAGGCTCCACAGCGATGGACGACCGCTTCTGGCCAGGCATTGCGCTCACCTCTTACTGCCGTGAGCATGGAGCCCGCATCCTGCGCGTGCATGAACCGAAACCCCACCGCGAAGCGCTTCGCATGACGGAGGCAATACTCGGCGATGTTTGAAAATATTGTTTCCTTTCTAGGCGAGAATTGGACCTCGGGGATCGAGATCGCGATACTGGCGATCGTTATTTACTATATCTACATCTATCTGCGCGGCACGTATGGCGCTCGGATATTGATAGGTCTGGCCCTTATTTTTCTTACTCTCACGCTGGTCTCCCAGATTCTGAATCTCGAGGTGATCGGTTGGTTGCTACGAAGCATCTCCGTCTTTCTGGCAATTGCCCTTGTGGTGATTTTCCAACCCGAACTTCGTCGTGCACTCACCGAGTTGGGAAGCCACCGGTTTTTTACCTCTGCATCCGAGGAGAGGGAAACGATCGAAGACATCACCGACACCGTCTTCGAGCTTTCCAGCAAAGGATTCGGCGCCCTCATCGCCATCGAGAGGGATATCAATCTCAAGGCCTTTGCCGAAACCGGAGTCTCGCTGGACGCCGAATTTTCGAAGGAACTCGTTCTTACCATTTTCCAGCCGAAAACGGTTCTGCACGATGGCGGCATGATCCTCAGTGGTGACCGCATTGTGGCGGCAGCCTGTATTTTTCCGCTGACTCAACGCGAGGATCTGGATCGTAACCTAGGCCTCCGCCACCGTGCCGGGCTGGGCCTCGGCGAGGAGTCGGATGCCATCACGCTCGTCGTCTCGGAGGAAACCGGGCAGGTTTCCATTTGCCATGCCGGCAATATCGAGCGGAATTTGAGTGTGGAAAAATTCCGAAAACGTCTCAGCCAGCTTCTTTTTCAGGAACAATATGAAAGCGATAATTCTCAACAACTGGCAGGCCAAGCTCACGAGCCTGATTCTGGCTTGCGCCCTCTGGTATCTCATCAAACAGAACGTCGGCCGGACTCCCGGTCGGTTTGATTTCGGCAAGCCTGCCGCAACCGAAGTAAAGAGCACCCCTAAGAAAACGAATCCCTCGAAATGAGTCACAATCAGCGCAAACTTTTTGGAACCGACGGCGTTCGCGGCGTTGCCAATATCGAACCCGTCACCGCCGAGACCGCTCTCAAGCTGGGGCGGGCTGCCGCCCATGTCTTTGCAGAAACCCGAGCCGCCAACCACGGCGGGCGATTGAAAATCGTCATCGGCAAGGACACCCGCCTCTCGGGCTACATGCTGGAAAATGCCATGGTCGCGGGACTCACCTCACTCGGAGCGGACGTCCTGCTCATCGGTCCCCTCCCCACTCCCGGCGTGGCCTACATCACCCGCTCGCTGAGGGCGGATGCGGGCATTGTTCTCTCTGCCTCGCATAATCCCTACGAAGACAACGGCATTAAATTTTTCCGCCACGACGGCTTCAAACTCGACGATGAAATCGAGGCCCGCATCGAAAACCTCGTCTTCAGCGGGGAGATCGAAAACATCCGTCCCACTGCCACAAAAATCGGAAAAGCCTACCGCATTGACGATGCCCTCGGCCGCTATGTCGAGTTTGCCAAGCAAAGCTTTCCCCGTGGCCTCACGCTCGAACCGCTCCGCATCGCTCTTGATTGCGGCAATGGCGCCGCCTACAAATCGAGCCCTTGTATTTTGCGCGAGCTTGGCGCCGATCTTGTTGTCTTTAACAACCATCCCAACGGCACCAACATCAACGCCAACTGCGGAAGCACCCACCCCGAGCAGATCCAGCGTTTTGTGAAGGAAACAAAGGCCCACGTGGGTATCACGCATGATGGCGATGCCGATCGCCTCCTCCTCTGCGACGAAAACGGCGTAGTGGTGGATGGCGATGAAATAATGGCCATCGCCGCCGTGGATCACCTACAGCGAGGATGCCTCGAAGGAAACACCCTTGTCGCCACCGTGATGAGCAACTTCGGCCTCGACGAGACCCTTGCAGCTCGAGGCGGCAAAGTCCTCCGCACCAAAGTGGGCGACCGCTACGTGATCGAGGCCATGCTGCGCGACGGTCACAATGTGGGCGGCGAGCAAAGCGGCCACATGATCTTCCGCGACTACGCCACCACCGGGGATGGCATCGTAAGCGCCCTGCAAATCCTGCGCGTGATGATCGAAACCGGCAAGCCGCTGAGCGAACTCAAGACGGTCTTGAAAAAATACCCCCAAGCCCAACGCAACTTACGCGTGAAGGAAAAGCCCCCGATCGAATCCCTGCCGGGCGTGTCAGACCTCCTCACCGCCGCCGAGTCCGCACTTGATGGCAAGGGACGCGTTCTCCTGCGCTACTCAGGCACGGAACCAAAAATACGCCTGCTCATCGAGGGCCGCGAGCAAAACTTGATCGATGCTCATGCGGACAAAATCGCCGAGGCCATCCGCTCGGCAATCGGCGCAGCATGAAGCTCACCGAATTCGGTGAATAAGCCCTGCCTGCCAATCTCGATATCCTCGACCGCGCCATCCTATGCAAGGCTGGCATCCTCGTTGACAAGTGTAGCCATTCATCCCCTGCGTTTTTTGGCCCTCATTGCAGTATTTGGCATCGGAGTATTTCCTTATGAAATCGCCCTTGGGGAGACGCCAGAAATACCATCAGCCGGAAACAAACTACCTCCCCTCACCAAATGGTGGGAGGGCAAATACGCCACCGGCGATTGGTTTGGCGCGCGGACGCCTCTCGAAGACCGAGGCGTCAACTTCCGCGCGATTTGGCGGGCAAACTTCCTGGCGATCGTCGATGGCGGGATCGAGCGGCACGGGGGATTTGATCAGGAGATCAACTTCGACCTCGATATCGATGCCGCCAAGCTCACCAGCATCGACTCGCTGGAGGGACTGAGTTTCACTGGCAATATCCGTTGGCGCGAGTCCAACTACACCATCAATAAATACACGGGCACCGAGGGCGCATTCCGAGCAAGCTCCTATACGGGCGGAGCGGGCTGGCGTTTACGAAAAGCCTACGCGACCTACAACACGCCCGAGCTTTTTGGAATTTCTAACTTCCTCACACTCTCGGGCGGATGGCAGGTGCCGAGCGATTTCTTCCTCGTCCAGCCGGAGTCCAAGCTGTTCGTGAACCAGACGATTCGCACGGCCAAAGGAATCAACCCCAACCTTCCTTGGGCGGGATCTTTTTCGACATGGGGAGGATATTTGAGGTTTGTGCCCACCGAATGGCTCTACGCGCAAAGCGGTCTGTATTTGGCCTACCCCTTCGGGCTTGATCCGATGAACCACGGCCTTTCGTTCCAAGGCTACGCGCCCGATCCCTCGCTGAACGGCATCTACAGCATCAACGAAATCGGAGTGACGCCCAAAATCGGTGCGGAACAATTGCCGGGAAAATATGCGGCAGGGTTGATCTACTGGGGCGTCGAGCGGCCCGGCTTCAACGGCGTCCGCTACGACGGAAATTTCCAGTTTTACTGGCAGCTCGATCAGCAATTATTCCGGGAAAACTCGATCGCTGCGGCCTCCAAAGGCGGCAAGAACTCTGTGAAATCCACCCAGGGCAAGGGCGACGAACAAGGTCTCTACTGGTTCAGCACGCTAACTTTTGCCCCTCCGGAAAATAACCTCCTGCAGTTCTACGCGCTCGGCGGCTTGGTTTACAAAGGCCTCATCCCCGGCCGCGACAAAGACCAAACCGGCGTGGCCTTCGCCTTCAGCGACTACAGCGTCGATGCGACCAGACTAGACCGGGAGAAAGACCTCACGCCCAGAACCTATCAAGCGGTCTTGGAGTTCGACTACCGGATCCAGCTCAACCGCTTCGCGTATGTGCAGCCGGTGCTCCAATACATCATCAACCCCGGCGCACGCGGCCTCGTGGCCAACGACACGATTATCGGCCTCCACATGGGCGTGAATTTCTGAATCCAACCGATTCACTCAAAATTAAAAAGATTGACTTGTGAGTTGCCAAAAAATCCCCGCGAGTGGGGTTTGATTAAATTATCCAGAGACAGCAGCTCGAAGCCTGCGAAGGGCCGTGCGGCCCAGTGAAACAGTCGAGGGGATGCCAATCAGGCAAACTCGCCCCGCCCCACTGGTTTCAGATTTAATCGATTCCACGCGGGCGGTATTGACGATAAGCGGGCGATCCAACCGCAGGAAAGGCGGGCTTGGGAGGGTGTTTTCGTAGAAACCGAGATTTTGGCAAATCAAGATCGGCGGCTCGCCTTCCACACTAATCCGTGTGAAATCCCCTTCGGCTTCGAGGAGGACGATCTTCTCCAAGGGTGCAACGAGGGTGCGCCCCGGAGTGCGCAGACAAATGCGATCCCCTTCCGCATATGGAGAAGCGGCATTACGGAGGCGGGTGAGCGCGATGTGGAGTCGTTCGCGACGAACGGGCTTGAGCAAATAATCCACCGCCTGGATATCGAATGCTCGGGCTGCAAATTCACTGTGAGCCGTGAAAAATACGACTGGCGGTGGGTTTTCCAGCCGGGAGAGAAGTTCAAACCCGCCGCCGCCCGGCATTTCGATGTCTAGAAACAATCCCTCGGGCTGAAGGGCGGAAATTGCCTCCATCGCTTGTTGCAAACTCTCCGCCTCGCCGCATACCTCGATATCACCGAGGGCTTCGAGCATTTGGCGCAGCCCCTGACGAGCAAGCGGCTCGTCGTCGATAATCATCACGCGGAGCATGGCTCTCCTTCCAAATCCAATGCAGCCACAACCTCGGCGTCCTTTTCCTCAAAGTGAAATGTGTGGCGACCCGGGTAGTGGATCTCCAAACGACGGCGGAGGGTTTCGAGCCCAACGCCGACGCGAGAAGGATCAGCCGGCTTGATGGTTCCGGTGTTTCGCACCCGAATCTCCAAAGTTTCGTGCGCACGTCGTGCGGAGAGGGAAATTGCAAGAACGCCTGTGCCCCGGCGGTCGAGGCCGTGTTTGACGGCGTTTTCGACGAGGGGTTGCAAGAGGAAACAGGGAACCGGACGTGAAGCGGCGTCTTGCGCCAGGTCGATAGAAAAGTGAAGCCGATCGCCGAAGCGGGCACGCTGGATGTGCAGGTAGGATTCCATGGCGCGGACTTCCGCAGAGAGATGCACAAACGGGTCCTTTCGATGGTCAAGCGAGTAGCGTAGGTAGTCAGATAGTTCGTTTACCATATCGGTTGCGGCATCCGGATGTGAGGGAATTTCGGCTGCGATGGCATTCAGGGAATTAAAAAGGAAATGAGGGTCGAGTTGCGCGCGGAGCATGAGGAGTTCCATGCGTTGGGCCTCGCGCTGCGCCTGCTCGCGGAGATCCGATTCCTTAGAGCGATCAGCTTCCGACCATATCCAGAAATAGCCGAGACTCCATGCCATGAACGCCACCCACATGAAGACCACGCGCAAAACCACATTCACAAAGAAATCTGAGAGTGTGTTATGCCAATCTGCAAGATGAGCGAAGCCAACAAGGAGGGCGGTTTGTGCGATTGAGGCGACAAGGCTTGCCATGATCAGGATCGCGGCGGATCTGATATCAAACTCCCGGTCGCGAAGAAGATAAATTCTCCGCAGGATAAGCGAAATCAATACGCAGACGTTTACGACGACTACTGTGAAGACCAGCGCTTGTAGCAACGGTTCGCCTAGGGAAACCCGCGTTGTCAAACCCAAAAAGCCGACGAGGCCCCAGAAAGCCAACTGGAGCCTCCAGAAACGAGAACTCGCGGGAATCCATCCACGAAGAAATCCGTCGGGAGCGGGGTTGGTTCGCATAGCTAGTGGAAACTGGAGGGGGAGACACCGGGTTCCAAGCCAAAACCGACTGCCGGTTCATCGAGTTTTCAAGCCGGTTCATCGAATTTTTTCAACTTTCGCACGTGGCACCAGTCAAAGCCTTCAATGAAAACCTTAATACCCACCCTAAAAGCCACGGCTTTGGCTTTGGCTCTCACCGCAATGAACTCTTTTGCCACGCTGGTAGCGGTTCCTCGTGTCGATTCCGACTGGGGATCCGGCCTTACCGGTGCGGTTGTTTTGAAAAATACGGGTTCCACTCCCGTGAGCGACTGGAGCGCCACGGTCTCGATGCCCGGTGCCATTTCCTCCATTTGGAATGCCTCCGTAATTTCAAAAAATGGAAATACCGTGGAGGTCAGCCATGTTGGTTGGAACTCCACAGTTCCCGCCGGCAGCCAAGTCGAATTCGGCTTCGTAGCAAATCCCGGGGGATTTTCTGCGAATCAAATATCAGTGACACCTGGCGGGCAGGCTACCTCACCAGAGCCATCGCCTGCTCCTTCGCCAACACCTCCAAGCGACCCGATACCAGCTCCCACCGTGCCGGCTGGTTCGCCGAATGTGGACGTGACACAAAACGGACTCCGCATGGAATTCCGCGTGGTTTCGGATTGGGGCGGCGGACTCACAGCATCCGTGAAACTTATTAACACAACCTCGGCACCGATCGCCAACTGGATCGCCGCCATGGATTTGGCAACGAATCCCTCGGGACCATGGGATGCCTCACACAGCCGCTCTGGAATCCGATCAGAGTTCCGTCCTGTGGCTTGGAACTCCGTCATCCCAGCTGGCGGAAGCGTTTCGTTTGGTTTTAACGCCTCACCTGGAAATTTGACCGAACCGCCCGCAAAGGTCGTCCTCTTCGGGAGCCAATCTTCAGTTCCAGCAGCACAAACTACGCCAGCTCCAACGCCTCAGCCTACACCAGCTCCGATTCCAGTTCCCAGCCCAACGCCTGCTCCGTCAACATCTACCACGACGCTTCCACTGCCCGGCGACAGCTCCAATCCCCCTGCGCTCAAGGACACGAAAATCGTCGGATATTTCGTCGAGTGGGGCATCTACGGGCGCAATTACAATGTGACGGATATCCCCGCCGATAAACTCAATGTGATCAACTATGCCTTCGCAAACATTAGCCCGCAGGGCGAAGTGGCGATCTACGACAGCTGGGCCGCGATTGAAAAAGCCTTCCCCGGCGATTCGTGGGAAAAAATGCCACGTGGGAATTTCAATCAACTTGCGAAGCTCAAGGAAAAATATCCGCACCTAATTACCATGATTTCGGTCGGAGGCTGGACGCTCTCCTCGAGGTTTTCGGATGTCGCACTCACACCGCAGTCCCGCGCTCGGTTCGCAAAATCAGCTGTGGATTTCATCATCCAACACGGATTCGATGGCGTGGATATCGATTGGGAATATCCCGTCGGCGGCGGGCTGGAATCCAACGTTTACCGTCCCGAGGACAAGCGCAACTACACACTCCTTTTGCGTGAACTCCGCAGTCAGCTCGATGCCCGAAGCGCTTTGGACAGCCGCAAATACTACCTCACAATCGCCGCTCCAGCTGGCGACGACAAAATCAGAAACATTGAACCCGTCGGCATCGCTGAGGCGTGCGATTGGGTCAATGTCATGACCTATGACTTTGCGGGCGGCTGGGACAAACGCACCGGCCATCAAGCTCCGATGTTCAGTCCCGAGGGCCGCGGCGCGGCGAATCCCTCCACACTCTGGAGCGTCGATGGAGCCGTGCGCCAATTCCTCGCCACCGGGGTCGATCCAAAAAAACTCGTCGTCGGGGTTCCCTTCTACGGCCGAGGCTGGAGCGGCGTGCCTCTCACGAACAGCGGCATAGGCCAACTTTCAACCGGCCTGCCTAGGGGTTCCTATGAACCTGGAGTCTTCGACTACAAGGATCTCGTCACTAGAATTCAATCGAACCCGGATCTTTATGAAGTCTTCGAAGACACGAAGGCTGAAGCCAGCTTCCTCTTCGCCCCTGGTGACAACGGCCTCTGGGTATCCTTCGACGACACCGCGATCGTGCAACGAAAGGTGGATTACATCAAAGAGCTCGGACTCGGCGGAGCGATGTTCTGGGAGTTGAGTGGCGACACGAAGGATTCCTCCACTTCGCTGCTCAATGTTCTCCATAAGGGGCTCGGCAAATAAAAATCTCACACAACGAGTGGTTCCGGTCGGGCTGGTCCGGCCGGAACCTTTGTATTTCTCAAGAAAGTGGACAAACCCACCTTGAGCGAACCTCCCTCGACCATCTTGAACGCAAGGAGTCAGTCCCATTAGCAGCCGGATTCACTCGCGCCTAGCGGTGATGTCACGGGATACTTTTCGAAATACGCGACTGCACTGCGGAAATTCTCGAGCAGAAGCGTCACCAAATCGCGCGTCACACACTGTTGCGAACCAGGATTCGTTGAACAACGAGTTCATTACGGTCGGGAGGCATGCTGAAGGCAGGCACTTGCCAGCCCCACACTCTTAGTCGATCTGCCAGATCACAGAGCGAAAAGCTAAGCGGTGCGCCGTCTTTTAACTTCCAACTCACATAAGGAATTCCGGCATTCGGATCGCTGACATACATCACTTCGATGGGCCCGATTTTTGGCAGCTCTTCAGCGAATTAGCGGGCGGTATCGTAGCAAGACTGGTGAATTTTCCGATAACCCTCCCGACCGAGACGCACAAAATTGTAGTATTGTGCGACGCTTTTACCGCCTGGACGGGAAAATTTCAGCATGCAGGTGGGCATGTTGCCGGCGAGGCAGTTCACATTAAACACCAAGTCCTCGGGTAAATCCGACTTTTCACGCCATACGATCTTACTTCGAAGCTGAAGTCTCCCCCGCCCGTCTCCGCGAGCTCGCCATCCGCCTAGGGGACCTCGTGCCCATCCAGTTCCGCCATGTTCGTCATTTTGAAGACAGCCGATTTATCGAGGATAAAACCCAACCCTCCCGTTCTTCCTGAGAACTCAAATTCAAATGCGATTGCGGACACTGACTTTTCCCACCACCATCATCACCAAACTCCGAAATTTCCAAAAAAATCCATGAGCAAAACCAAAGTCCACCAAGAAGTCCTTGCCGCCAACGAAGCCTACGCCGCGAATTTCGGCGACAAGGGGAAACTGCCCCTGCCTCCCGCCTGTCGCTTCGCTGTGCTCACCTGCATGGACGCGCGTCTCGACCCCGCTAAATACGCAGGCCTAGCGGAGGGTGACGCCCATGTCATTCGCAACGCCGGCGGTCGTGCCAGCGATGACGCGATCCGCTCCCTGGTCATCTCCCACAAGCTTCTCGGGACGCGGGAATTTTTTGTCATCCACCACACCGATTGCGGCATGGTGCTTTTCAACAATCAAATCATGGGAGACCTGCTCTCCAAGAGCCTCGACACGGCTGTCGTCGATGAAAACGGCTGGCGCGATGTCGGCCAAGGCCCCGGCTCTGAAGAAGCACGAAAGATCGATTGGCTCACCTTCAGCGACGAGGCCCAGGCGGTCATCGACGATGTCGAAAAAATCCGGAACCATCCGTTGATCCCGAAATACATTCCCGTCTACGGCTACATCTACGATGTGCACACCGGGAAGCTGAACGAGGTTCCAGCAGCCACCACGGCCGGCGCAGCGAGTTGACGCCATTCCCGCAACGAGCCACCTGAGACACCAGCTCTTAGAGAACTCGGCCTACCAGAAAAGCAATGCGCAAGCGATGAGCGCAACGGCGTAGGCGATGCCTCCCAGGCAGGCCAGCCGCCAGCGCGTTGTGGTGGTGGAGACCCAATCAATGGCATCGCGCAACAAGTATGGCATGCCAACGCAAAACAAACCGGCCAGCACCCATCCGTAGGCCAGCACCGTGAGCAGCAACCGGCTTGGCTCATCACGTAGCACGGCAGACTCCAGCAATGGCTCCGCCGCCAAAAGCAGCAGCATGCCGAGGGAGCGGACAGCTAAAAACTCCTCAACATACATCCACGACAACACGGCCCCCACCGCTATGCCTACAAGCATCAAGCGACGCAGCGGTGAGAACTCACCCAGATCGATAGAACTCGTCAAAAGAAAGCCCCACACTGCTGCGATTAAGAGGAGCAGTGTCGCCGCCGCGCGGGAACGCGGGAATGTCTTTGCCCACTTGATTGCGGCATCGGCATTTATCAGACCGGCGGTGTGCGATACCAGAAGCAACAACCCTGCCGCAAGGCCGGTGGTTTGGAGCGATAAATTGTAAATCATTTTTTCTTTCTCTTCTTCTTTTTTTGAGAGCGATCCGGTTGGACAACCTGTTCCCAGATTTTTCCCTCAAGAGCAGACTGTGCCGCTGCGACTTGTGCCTCTTTTTTACTGGAGCCACACCCACGACCGAGTTCTTGGCTGTTCCAGACAACGACACAGATAAAAACCTTCGAGTGCTCGGGACCGCTCTGCGATACGATCTGATAATCCGGTGCCGCCGGTTCGATGGCCTGCAGGATTTCCTGGAGGTAGCCCTTGGGGTTGATCTCCTCGGGCTGGTTTGCGATCTCGGTGAAGACCCCTTCCATTTGTCGCAGCGTGAAAATACGGGCGGCATCGAATCCGCCGTCGAGATAGATCGCGCCGACCAAAGACTCAAACGCGTCGGCAAGCGTGGAGGCGCGTTCGCGACCGCCACTGGCCTCTTCGCCACGGCCCATCATGATGAAGCTGCCGAGGTCGATCGCTGCCGCACGCTCGCGCAGGGCAGCCCGGGAGACAATGCGTGTGCGGAGCTTGGTGAGCTGGCCCTCGCCAAAATCGGGAAACATGCGGAAGAGATGCTCTGTGACGGTGAGCTGAATCACAGCATCGCCAAGAAACTCCAACCGCTGGTTGTCAAATGGAAAGCTTCTGCGCTCGAGTGAGATACTCGGATGAGTGAGAGCTTCGGCCATAAGAAGACCGTTACGGAATTTATAAAAGATCCGCTCCTCGAGCGGGTTCATTATGGAAACCTTGGCCGCGTCCATGAAATAAATTAACCGATACTTCTGAGGGGAAGATTGGCGGAATTTTCGAGGCTTGGCATACGGAGACTTTAGCGATGAGGAGCGCTGGGGCAAGACCGCGCTTCTCGCTAGAAGCGCGGCGGATCTCCGTAGTTTTGGGAGACATCCGCTGCGGGCGGAGTTCCCGCCAAGGCGGCAGGAAGTGGATTGGGCGTGATGTAGACACGGGCATGGGGGCCCACAACGTCGAAAAGTTCGACCACATCGCGCGAGCGCATGCGGATACAGCCGTAGCTCACCGGCAAGCCGATATTCCTCTCCTCCGGAGTTCCGTGGATGTAAATGTAGCGGCCGAAGGCGTTTCGATTTCCGGGTTCCAAGCCATCAAGCCAAAGGATGCGGGTCACAATGGGATCGCGCCCCGGAGCATCGACGGGCAGGACTTCACCGGTGGGCACACGACTTTTGAAAACGGTGCCCTCGGGCAGTTCATGGCCGATTTTTTTCTTCACACGAAGCTTGCCGAGCGGCGTGTGATTTGAGCCCGGACGGTCGCCGAGACCAAATTTGGAGGTCGAGACCGGGTAGGAGCGGATGGGTTGCCCGTCGCGAAGCAGAACCATCTTCTGATCCGCCGCGCTGATGAGCATCACATGGCGGTTATCGGTCACGCAACCAGCCAGCAAAAACAGCGCACAGGATAAAAGGGTGGCGGGGAGTAAAACGGTGGGACGGCGTGTTTTTGTCATTTCAAAATCGGGTGCATTGGAAATCAGCGCACAGAATTAAGACAATAAAAATAAACTTGTTGCCACCTCGCGGCACGCAGACCTAATTAAAGGCACTGGATACGCGTGGGAAGCCGACCATGCTTTCCGCAATCACTCATCAGGGGCTGCCCCCGTTCCGCCAAAATGATAAACACGGAGAAGGAAATTCCGATTCGCACCACTTTACAGCTCGAGGCCATTCTACTGACTGGGAAGAACGAGCATCTTCTCAAAAACTTTCTGCAGGAAGGGGTGGACGATACCGTGCTCCCAAGTCTCACCGACACCGACTTGAGGGACATCGGCATCTCAAAAATCGGCGACCGGCGCAGGCTTTTGGCTGCATTTGCCAAACTGCGGATGGATGAAAGGTTGGCAGAATCCACACCCATGCCACAGGCGACCGCAGCGGAGCCCTTCATCAACAGCATCGGCCTCCCTTTTGTTGCGATCCCCGGGTTTCAAACCCTCGTCTGCGCATGGCCTGTTCGAGTGCGCGACTACCGTCTCTACTGCGAGGAAAAGAGCTTGGAATTTCCAGATCAAAAACACGCCACCAACCCGACCCATCCCGTGGTGAATGTGACATGGCACGAGTGCATTGATTTCTGCGTTTGGCTGACGGCAAAAGAGCGGGCGTCGGGGCTGATGGGGGCCGATCAGTTCTACCGCATGCTTACGGACCTCGAATGGAGCGCCTCCGTCGGGCTACCAAACGAGAGCGAACCCACTCCAGCGGACCGCAGCAAAAAATTGCCAGGCTACCCGTGGGGACCGACATACCCCCCGCCCAAGGGTGCTGGAAATTACGATCCGTCCCTCAAAGCGGATGACTTTGACTTCACCTCGCCGGTCGATGCCTTTGCTCCGAACGCGCTCGGGATTTACGATCTCAGCGGAAATGTCTGGGAGTGGTGCATGGATAACTTCAATGCCTCACGCACCTACCACACCCTTCGCGGTGGAGCATGGGACCTAAATGGAAGCGGCCTGATGTCCTCGGCTCGAAATGCAAACGACCCAAACGTGAAGAGTTCATGTGTGGGGTTCCGGATTGCCTTCGCCATGCAGGAGGGACCGGGGCAGAAAACGACATAACGCTGGCGGCTAAGCTTCTGAACCCATGCGGAATGGTTGGCGAAAAACGGTTGCTGCGGATAGACACACGGGATGGTTTTTTTGAAGCGGAGTAATCCCTCCTTTTTAGCCGTCTTGTTGGCCGCTTTGTTGCTGACAGGCATGGTTGCAGCGGCATGCTGGATCTGGATTCGCCAGCCGGTGACAGGTCAGGAATTGCTGGCAAACTTCGCCAAAGCAGGGGATTTCTGGCGTGGCTTTCTTAGCGAAGGCACGTGGCCATGGTGGTCACCGAATTTCATGCAAGGCACGAGCTTGGCACCGGCATGGGGGCACATGGTCTCAAACCTCGTGTTGCTTGTCTGCGCGCTTCCACTGGGATTTCTGGCAGGATCAAAGGTTGCGGTCGGGCTGTGCTTGCTCTCAGGCGCAGTAGGGATGGTGTTTTTCCTATGGCGCTGGACGGGAGATGAACGCGCCGCATGGTTGGGCGCAGCTTTGTTTTTATTGAGTCCTTCCCTGCTGACCCGTGCGGTTGGGTTTGAGCATTTTGTGGTGGTGGCATCGCTGGCGTTGCTGCCTTGGGTTTTGTGGTCGCTGGTTGGCATGATGCGGGAGGGAACCGCTCGCTCGGCTGTGGTCTTCGGATTTTGTTTTTCAGCACTCGCGCTGGCTTATGCAAAAACGGCACTCATGGCGGTGCCGGCGCTGATCGCCTTTGCAGCATTCGAGTATTTTTCACTCAACCGACTAGCGCGACCTGCTTGGACTGTGATGATGCTCGCCGGTGGATGCGTTGTGTTTCTTGCAGTGATTCCCAACCTCCCGGCACTGCGGGAGCTTGATTTTGTCGCGATGTTTCATTTTGGCCCATTCGAGGGCTGGCAGCGAGCATTCAGCACGAAGAGTGCGTTAAGCTGGCTCGATCGGGATGGAATTCTTGGCGGCGGAATGGACTCAGGCTTTGCGCCGACGACGTTGAACGGAGGCACCTATCTGGGCGTCGCGGGGGCGATCGTGCTGGCGACGGCATTGCTGCGCGGCTCGCTACACGCGGGAGCCAATGGCCGCTCTGCAAGGCTCATGCTGGCTCTCGCGATGGGAATGTTCTGGCTGTCGTTTGGCCCGAGAAGCGTGTTGGGCGGGCATTTTGAATTTCTAAGAATGTCGGCCGGGGCAGCCGATTTTACGCCAGCAATCGCATGGTTTCTTCTGGCCGCCCAAGTGTGGGTGATTTTCCAATTGCTCCCGCAGGGGTCGGCTCGATGGCAATGGGTGGCGACAGGCTTGAGCCTCATTTATCTATTCGTTCCAGGCTTCCGCTTGCTGGAGCTGCTGCCGTTGTATCAAAAGATCCGTGCGCCTTTTGATTTTTATCAGGTTACAGGCACAGTGTTCCTGGTCGCCGCCGTCTCTGTATCAGCAGGAGTTTTTATGGCTGAAATGCGCCATCGGTGGCAGCGGTTGGCTTTCGTCGCGGCGCTAACAGTGTTGGCGGCGGCAGATGTGAGCCCCTATGCCAAAGCGTTTTTTACCGAGCGAATGGATCGACAGGTATGGAACGACTTTCTGGAAGTGCAGGATTTTTTAAAGACCGCTCCCGAGCCTGGGCGCGTGCATCCGTTCTCGGGACGCTATTTTTATCTGATGACGCCATGGCTCTCGGGCAGGCCGCTTACGTCGGAGGCTTTTAACAGCTACCTGCAACAGCGGAGCGCTGCGGCATTGCAGGGATCGGCATTTTTAAATGACACGCAAACAGCGGCCTATTTGCGCACGGCTGGTGTCGCCTATGTGCTGATCGATAAGAGCGACCCCGACACATCGCAGAAACTTCAGGAAAAGTTTCGCGAGATGCTGCCGGTGGTTTTTGAAAACACCTCGATGGCTCTACTGGGAGTGAAGAAGCCATTGGGATATGCGTTCCTAGCGAGGGACTTTGTAAAAACCGATAGCGTCGGCATCGAGACTGCCATCGCCGCGCTGGGCGGGGCGGAGCACCATCTTGCGATGATTCAAATGGACGGAGGCCCAACGACCGAACCAGGCCTCCATGGAAATATCTTGAATGGCCGTATCGCCTCGCTGGATGGAAATGTGATGCAAGAGGGCCGGGATTTTGTTCCGGTGAAGCGGAGTGATGGAGCAACGTATCAGCGCGTCTCTTTTGATCCGACGGGACATGCCGGATGGCTCGTCTTCAACGAAGCTTGGCATCCCGACTGGCGTGCCCTTGAAGACGGCATTGAAATACCGGTGCGTCAGGCATTGCTTGGTTTTTCCGCCGTGAAAACCAGTGGCGAGGCTGGCGTTGTTTTCCAGTTTCGTCAGCCGTGGTGGTATAATTACTGCGCTTGGACAGCCGTCATTTCCTGGGCTGGAGCTGTCGTCTTCCTTGTGTTTTTTAAAAAAGCTCGCCCTGGTGAGTAGCTGCTTGGGGGGGGGACGGAAGGTCAACTCCAACCTTGGCAGCCTCGGCCTCGATTTCCTGTAGCAGCGTTCGAAACTCGCATTCTCGCAGAGCAGCTATCAGATCACCGTAAAGCGGCTGGATCGTGAGTTGCCGCCATGGAACGGGCAGTGCCAAATGCTCATCAAGCCGCACCATTTCGCGATTGGCAGTGATCAGGTCACGGTTTGAGACGAGTTTATCGCGAAGCTTTGCGTTTTCGATGATCGACGGATTTTCAAGCATCCTCTCGATCGCCCCATGGGCATTTACGAGCAAGGCTGCTGTTTTTCCACCGATCCCTGGAACGCCGGGAATGTTGTCCGAACTGTCTCCGGTGAGGGCGAGGACATCGCCGATGTGTGCTGGATCGACTCCCCATTTTAAACGAACCGCATCGACATCGAGCAGTGCAAAGGCACCGTCTTTGATATCCGTCTTCACAGTCGAATAAATGGATGTCGAGTCATCAACAAGTTGAAGGATGTCTTTGTCGTTGGTCGCAATCACAACCTCTGCACCATCCTTGCGCGCAGCCATGGCATAGGATGCGATCAAATCATCGGCCTCGGTGTTTTGCAAATGCAGGCTGGCCAGCCCGAGGAGCGGGATTTTTTCCTGGAGCCAGTCTTCCTGCGGACGCAGCTCGTCGGGCATTTCGGAGCGGTTTTGTTTGTAGGCTGGCTGAAGCTCGGTGCGCCGCGCAGGCAGTCCGCAATCCCAGATCACCGCGGCACGGTCAGGCTTCACATCGGCCAGCATTTTCCGAATGGCCTTGATGAAGCCGTAGATGGCGTTCGTCGGCTCGCCGCGTGAATTTTTCAGCCCCCGAATAGCAAAGAAGGAACGATAGAGGTAATAATGGCCATCAACGAGAAGCAGTCGCATGGGCAGGCGCAATGCTCAGCTTGCAATCGTGCCGATCTCCACTGGCTCGACCTTGATGCCCAACTCCTCGAGCCAAGCGATGGCTTTTTTGATCTCTTCGCGTTCTCCATCCAGCTCCAGCGAAACCAAACCGATTTCATCGGTCACACTCGCTTGCCGCACATTCGTTACGACTTCAAATTTCTTGGCGAGTTCCCATAGCACAGGACGGGTAATCAACCGGGGCGGAAACATCAGCCAGAGACGTGTCTTTTGCATAAGCGAACACTACGTCCCCTCAAATCATGCGCCAAGCCGTTTTGGTTTCTGCATCGCTGGGAAAAGCAGGTAGCAGGGAGACAATCAAAGGAAGGGGTGCATCGAAACAATGCCCCTAAAAAGTTACTGCCCGCTGCAGCGAATGCTACAGCGGGCAGTTGTTCCCCCCAGAACGGTGTTTAAGCTATCCGCCTTTCGCGCCTCGGCAAGAGTTTTTTCAATCTTTTTTGAAAAAGAATCAGGAAACGCCTCTTAAAATCGTAAAAAAGTTTTACAGCTATGATATTACGTGATTTTTAAAATTTTAACACGATCAAGAAAACAACTGATCTCAAATAGAAAAGCACGCCGCCGCCCAATGCTCTCTATCCCCGCAGAGCGTCCAAAAACGCCTGCGTCTCCTTCACATTGTCGTGCATCTCCGCAACAAAACGCGCACACCCCTCCTGCATCCGCGCCAACCCCGCCGCATCCGACATCATCGCCCGCGCATCCGCTTTCAATTTGTCAAAATCCCCGGCGGCAAAACACCCCAACCCGAACCGTTCAAAAATCCCATCCGGATTCACATCCAGCGAAAGCAACGCCGTCCGCCCCAGCCCCGCCTGAATAAAACTATTCGGCCACCCCTCCCACTCCGAAGTATTAATAAAAACCCGCGCCGCATCATAACGACTCTGGATTTCGTGGTAGGGCACTTTTTCGATGAACCGCAAATTTCCCAAGCCCGCCGCCCGCTTGGCCACGCTCTCCCACAGCCCCAGATCTTCTCGCGGGCAGACCATCTCAAACGAATATCCCGGCAGAGACTCCACCAAATCCAAAAATACATGAGGCCGCTTGACCGGTTGGCATCTCGACACCCAAAGAAAATCCACTTCCTTCACTCCTGCGTTTGGAAACGCCCTGGGCAAAATCAAATTCCGATACATCGCGCAACTCCACCCGCGTTTTTTGAAAAGCTCCCGTTGCTGCTCGGTCATCGCATAACGCAAATCACTCTGTGCCACTCCCCATTCGAACAATGCCCCACGCACCGGATTCTCGCGCCTGAAGTCGCCGGTCAGCTCGCTGTCCAGCCCGCAAATAAACCCGGCTTGATACCCGAGCGGTCCACGCATCGCCACCACCGCCGCCATCCAAGCCGTCCACCCCAACAGAAAAACCCAATCCGGCCGCTCCTCCCGGATCACCGAAAACACGCGGGGCATTGCAGCCAACATCGCTGTGGAGTTCCCGCTATGAAATCCCCCCCCGGTTCGAATCTTTACACCATCGATCACCGCACCATCCAATTGCCCTGTGTCGCCACCAAGAATCAATACCTCGATCTCTCGCCCCGCCAACTCCCGTGCCAGCAGCGCCACCTGCAACTCCGCCCCCCCAGAAACCCGAGTCGCGCTGCGCTCCAAAACCAAATGTGCGTAGCTCGAGAGAAAGAGGATTTTCATACGATCGACAATCCACCTCGTGCAGCAATCACTCGCCTGAGGAACTTCGTTCCAAATAATCTATCAGCAAATGCTATCGGCAACGCCGCCACCAAGGCGGGGTTGCGCAGCGGAGAGATGGCAATTGATGTGAGAGCGCATTCGAGACCCTCTCGATTCCGTGAATGCCGAAAAAAACATCGCGCCGTGTTTTCCCAATGTTGGGATTCCACACGGCGGCGAACCCTTGGAGACTTGATTTCCGCGAGATGCTTTTTGAGAAATAGCACCATCGACTGGCGCGTGAAGTCGGGATTCGACGGACCATTTTCATGAATCACCGCCAAACATGCTGCCAATACATGAATGCGGTGCCGACGAGCAATTCGCAACATCCAATCCCAATCCTCAAGCACTCTCAGCGTTTCATCTTGCAAACCCACCGATTCCAAAACTTCGCGCCTCACTACCGGTGTGCTTGCGCCGTGAAACGATTGACGCTCTTCCAACTCCCGATACCAATCCACAGGATTCTCCACCACTACCGCGCGCTCCCCACCATCACACCGCTTAAAAATATGTGATGTTGCACAAACGGCCACGTCCGGATTCGCCTCCAAAAAAGCCAGCTCCGCTTCCAGCTTGCCAGGCAACCATTCGTCGTCCGAATCTAAAAACGCCAAATACTTGCCGGTAGCCAAATTTATCGCTGCATTTCGCGCAGCCGCCGCACCGGAATTCAAATCCAACCTTACCACACGGACACTCGGGAACTCGCGTGCCACCGCTTCCACCGTTCCGTCTGTCGAAGCGTCATCCCCGAGCAAGACCTCAAAGTCACTCAGTCCCTGCGCACGCACCGAATCCAAAGCCCTCTTGATGCAATGGACACGGTTAAACGCGGGAATCACCACGCTCACTCGCGCCATAGAGCATCAAGCAATATTACTAAATTATTCATTATAAATTATTTATATTTTTAAATTCTTTGATGCATCACAAAGCCGCCCTCCCAAAGCGACTCACCCACCCTCTCGAGCATGTGTAGCCGCACCCCTCCCCAATACGATGCCCATAGGGTGAAAGTGCTTGGCGGTCCCATCAAAAGATCGCACGACGCCAGCGCATACAAGTCCTCAATGACTCCACCAGGTCCCGCCGTAACCATGGCACCTTCCACATGAGGCAATCGAACAGTCGGCTCATTGGAGCAAATCAAAAATGCCACGCGCCTGCCCTTAAATAACTCCACCGCCTGCCGCATCCAAAGAGAGTAGTCTCCCCATTCAAAAAAAAACCGCCCGCCCTGCCAGCCTGCATAATCCCCTCGCCGCACATGAACGCCGATCAAAACATCCGCATCCCCTTTAGCGGCCAATGCACTCCTCGTTGCCACATCCACCAGGTGATCTTGGGGACGCAAAACTTCCCGCAATTTTGCCCGATGCCGCCATATCGCGTCTTGAGCGCGAAATTTCCACCCTTGGACAATTAAAAATCGATGTTCCGCTAAGTGGCGAGCGAACCCCTCAGCACCCAAGTCATATTCCTCCTCCCGCTCATCGTGAGTCACCGAAATATCCAGTATATCTCCACCAAATAACCGAACCGCTTTCCGCCACCTTCTTGAAGCAACACCTGCGAAAAACCAACAAGCCAACTTGCGGCTTCCTCGGAGCGGCTTCACGCATCTAGGCCGACAAAAAACATCCCCGGCAATCTCCGGAAAATGCCGCGCATAATCTCCAAACGCGGGATTCCAAAGTTCAAAACCCAACTCAAGCGATGCCGCATGAAATGTGGCGAACTGAAACAGCCTATTCCCTAGCTGCCCCTCTCCCCGCGAAACAATGACCGTTGCACGGGGCTTTCCAACATTGCCCACAAAAGCTCCCTTCAATCCAAAACTCTCTTCCCTGCTCATACCCTGAGCTGCGAGCGCGTCCGGAATCCCCTACCCACCCAACCAGCGAAACTTTTTGCAAATTCCCACCCAAATTCCAAAGGCCAAGCCGGATTTCGCACCATGGCTCCCGGCACCACCTGGCAGAACCCTATTGGATCAAACGCCTCCAGCGCACACATCGCAGCCTGTATGGACTGCCGACTGTGCCAGAGCTTCAAAACACAGCGATCGTCAGCCTTCCAACCACCTGCGGATAATTGCTTTCGCGCAATCGCAATATTCTCGGCCGTCAACTTCTGGCTCAGGGTATTGCCAGCATTCATGGTGCGTGATCCCTCATGCCAACGATAGCGATAAGTGATAGCGGAGAGCGTCGCAGCTGGTGGCTTGATTGCGGCAAGTTTGAGCAGGAAGTCACGATCGGAGGCGAGCGAGTAGGCGAGGTCGAAGTGCCCGGTTTTTTTATAGAGGCTCTTGCGGATGACTCGTGCGTTGAGCATGGGCTCTCCTAGGGCGATATTTTCTACAGTAAGCGCTTTGTCGGCTACCGAGGCGCGACTCCATCGAGGTTCCCAGAGATTCTCGCCGACTTGCTGCATGGCCTCTGCGGAACCCGTAAGAATCTCTGCTTCTGGATTTTTTTTGATAGCAGCTTGGTAGGCAGCCAGTGCACCTTTGGGCAACCAGTCGTCCGCTTGTAAAAACAGCAGCCATTCGCCGCGGGCGAAGAACGCGCCACGATTCATGGCGTCATAAAGTCCGCGGTCGCGTCCGCTGTGGACGGTGAGATGCGGAAAGGACTGGGCTATCTCGACCGTGCGATCACTCGACCCTCCGTCCATGACGATATGCTCACACGGCATCTCCTGCTCCAGCACGCTGGAGATCGCCTCTTCCAACGTTGAAGAGGCGTTCAGAGTGGGCGTTATGATTGTAAAAAGCGGGGCAGCGGAAGTCATTGATTGTTTGCAAGAAAGGCCATGCTAAGCCGAATTCGAAAAACCTCGCATACTAAACGCTAGAAAAAGCAGGGAATAAGCAGCGTGATTTTCAATTTCTTCCACCCACCCGATAATCTCCGCGCGAGAAATATTTCTCAAGCCAGACATATAAGCAGATGAAAAGGTAGCGACTCCCCATTTCCTTGATCTTCAGCTTTGCCTCGCCCGTGCGCCGGTTGCGCCAAGTGATCGGAATCACAGTGAAGGAAAACCCACGCACGATGGCTTTGAGAGGTATCTCAACCGTGATGTTGAAATGCGGTGAGAGAATCGGGCGGATGCCATCAATCACGGTCTTGCGGTAAGCTTTGAAAGCATTGGTCGTGTCATTGAGACCGTGGTTGAAGAGGATTCTCACGAAGGCATTGGCAAGGCGGTTGACGAATAGTTTCACGGCAGGATAGTCAATCACCCCGCCCCCCTTCATAAATCGGCTGCCGAAGACGCAGTCATACCCCTCGTTGAGCTTCTGCCAGTAGCGCACCACATCCCGGCAATCATCGGACTCGTCAGCCATCATAATGACCAGCGCATCGCCTTTGGCGGCATCCAAGCCGCAGGTGATCGCCCGCCCGAAGCCATTCATTCCGGTATTTCGCACAGGAGCCAGAGTCGGCACCCTGTCCTTGACTTCCTGCAGTATTTCCCAAGTGCGGTCCTTGCTGCCATCATCCACCACCACGATTTCATGAGGCACGCCATGCAACTTCAGTTCCAAATGCAGATGCTCGACCGTGCTGGCGATACACCCCTCCTCGTCCCGCGCGGGTATAACGATGGAGAGCAGTTGCAGAGGCGCTTTTTTTTGATTCCCTTCCGTTGCCTGTTCCAATTTTTTAAGACTCCCCATAGTCAGTATCCGCGAACTTCCAATCCATCAATCCGCTGAAAATCGCTGGCGTTACGCGTGACCAGCGGCTGCCCGAAAGCCAAGGCAGTGGCCGCAATCCAGAGGTCATTCGCACCGATCAACATCCCAGCGGCGCGCAGACGGCGATAGATTGTTCCAAACCTCCAACCCACTTCTGGAGTGTAAGAAAGAAACCGAAACGGCGACATAAAAGCCTCCCACTTTTCGCGATCGCCACCCAAAGATTCCCCAGCCGCCAACTCACCCGCAATCGTGAATGTGATACAAAGCACCTCATCGCCGTTCGATTGCAAAAACATCCCAGCCGGACCATGCTCTTTTCGTCGCATTTCCCTCTCGAAATCAACCAGAAATGTGGAGTCAAGAATCATGGAATCGACGGCGGAAGGTCCGATGCATTCAGCTCGTCGATCACTTGGCAATCCGCCTCGGTGAGCAGACCACCCCGCCTCCGGGACATTTCTAGAAATTCGCGGGCCGTCATGGCATCGGATCGCAGCGGCAACCGCCGAACCACCTCAGAGAACGACTCTCGAGGAAACCGCTTGGCACTCTTCAAACGCTCGTATGCATCAATTTCCAATGTGATTGTCTTTGTAGCCATGGTATCACAATACACGATCACACACGAACATCAATGCTTGGTTGACCATGCGCGGGGTGTTTATCCAAAAATCCGGTAGATGGCCAAACGCGCCAGCGAATCAATGCCAGCCCGCACGCGTTGGGCAATCGAGCGCCCGGAAGCGGCCGAGCCTGGAGCATAGCGTTTTGCGATTTCCAGAAACTCCCCATAGGAGTCCCCCTGCAGCGTAAAGGATGCCGCGCCACGATGGATGCGAAACCCGCAAAGCGCCTCGCGCAGGATCACACAAGCGCCATTTTGGATCAATTGGAACCACATATCCACATCCACCCAATACCTTAGGGTTTCATCGTAACCACCACGCGCCAGCATCCCTTCACGCCGTGCCAAACCCGTCACCGGCTCCCCAAGAGGATTATAAGCACGCCGCGCACAATCGATAATGATCTTATTTCCTGTATGGCACCCCTCGCTCCAATGGCGTCGCTTCGGAAAAAGCCGAGCACTGCGAGCCGAGTAAAGATTCGCAGCGGATACACACAGATTCGCTGAGGGATTGGCCTGCAGTGACACTGCCTGTTTCTTCAAACAATTTGATTCCAACAGGTCATCTTGACCCATCATTTTCACAAATTCCCCCTTCGCAGCCATCAAGCACGCATTCCAATTTCCCACCATACCGAGGTTGGCCGCATTCCGAGCGACGTTCCATTCCACTTGAGGGAAATCCCTGGCCACGGACTCCACAAGCTCCAGCGACCCATCCTTTGATCCATCATCCCGCACGACGACCTCCAGGGCAATTCCGCTCTGCGAGGCCACAGACTCGAGACACTCCCGCAAATGAGCCGCCCCGTTGTAAACTGGGATGCAAACGGAAATCAATGGACCGCGCGGCTTATCGATCAAGGATGCACCTCTTTCCACTTATAAATCCGAACGCCATCGATTTCCTCAATAAGCGTGTAGTTCTCTGCCACGAAATCTCGGATTTCAGGAATGACCTCATGTCTATATTTTTCTGGGTCATTTAAGGCAGGGAATTGATTACGGGCTGTTGCATCCACAAAAATTTCAGGTTTGTTTTTTTGTAAATCTTCCAGATAGGTTTTCCTGAAGAAATCCTGTAAATAATTGTTAGTAAAAAGACCTGTAGAAATATTCAACCTTGTAGACTGATTTAACTTAGTTTCACTATGGTAATCGGGATTGTAGCCCCAAACACATAAATTTGAGTAATTGCTATTAGCAGCTTTTAAAATTGCTTTTCCAACCGGCGAGTAAGACTGAGAATGAACTGGCAACCATTGATGAGCAGAGCCAATCCACGGATTGGTTTTTATGCTTCGGTATATTCCAATTGGAAATACACAAATTAATATAACCAAAATACACAAAATAGTGGATTTGTATTTTTGTCTTTCAAAAAAAGTGTTGTTATCCAAGACCTGCAATAAAACACCCATGGAAATACCTAAATAAACCGGAACAAATAGCAAATAGTGGGCCCAGTCTCTACGCGGAGCTATGACGGTGTAAAAAGCTATTAACACAAAGGACAAGCAAAGAAAAAATGATAAGAAGCCAGAAACCCTCTTTTGTATTATATAAATAATTAATAAAACTATTAAACTAATGATTGTAATAAAACTCCACCCTAAAAAGATAATTTGAAAGTCAATGCCTTTTTGTATTATCTCCCACGCAAACACAAATGGATTGAATCCTTTATGACCAGATTCCACATAAGCCAAGGCATTTAAAATATAGCTATTAAAAAAATAGCCGAACGAACTCGTGCTCCACAACAATCCTACGAAGAGCAAAGGAAAAGATAACCCACCAGAAATTGCAACGAATGCAGAAACGATTTTTTCTTTTATTTTAAAGTGTTTATTCAAGAAAATTGCACTTAATAAGACTCCGCTAGTAAAAAGAGCGAGATATACCCCTTGTAGTTTTGCGAATGGGACAAGTGATATAAAAAATCCTCCAAAAAAACTATATACTCTAAGTTTAAATAATTCTTCAGGAAGATTAATAGCAAAAATGGAACTGGCGCACACCATGCCAATAGACAGATAAAATATCGATGGCAATTCACTTGAGTAGCCAGAAAAATCCCAAAAAGAAGTTAATCCAAAGAATGCGACAGGTATTAAAATTCCGGTTCTAGCGTATTCAACAGCCGATACTTTTTTGCAAGCAAAGTAAAATAAAATTAATGCCGCGCATGTTATACACAATGCCACTATTCGAATAGATATAAACCCCGGATTAATGCCGAATACCATCGAAGCCAGCATAGGATAGATGTTCATCGGACCACTTGAACCAGTTTCAACACTTCGAAAAAATATCGGATCTTTAATTAAGATCCAAGCCGCACTCAGAAATTGATCTTCATCGATGGAATAACCTTTATACCAAAACAAACTAGGCCATCTTGAAGTAATTACAAATGCAATTAATACGAATGTGAAAACATATTCTGAATTTAATATTCTAAATATACGATTGTTATATTTTTTAATATCAATCGCCGGCATGAGACATAGAATAGCAAGCAATGACAACAAACTAAAACTGATTGCCAAATACAGAATCCTTATATCTGACCAGTAGAACAATTTTTCCATATTAATACACTCAAAATTTATTGATAACTCACTATCATTTCCTCATCACCCAAACAAAATATTCCATGCTTCGATAGGATTTTTGAACCTCATGCAATTTCTTGGCATCGAACAAAAACCACCGACATTTTAGTCCTTGATTAAATTTAACTGCTATTCGCTTTCCAAAGATTTTGGCTATCATTCGACTGGATTGGGAAATTATTGGATGCACTGGGTTCTGACCAAAACACTCGACAATTTTAAAGCGATTCCGAATCAACTGCTTAAAATCAACCTCATTATATTCCCTGATATGAAAATGGTTCCACGGGGTATCTTCCAAAACTGTGTCAGGATTCGTAACATCTCTGTTTGGAGTAGAGCAAATGAGTAAACCATCCGGACGCAGCACCCTCCAGACCTCATCAAGAAAACTTTTGTCTTCCTTCACATGCTCGATTGTCTCCAGACAAACAAACACATCCGCCACCGAATCTCCCAGTGGCAGATCGCTTCCATTGCCCAAGCAGAACTCCAATCCATTCGCAACATATTTTGAACGGGCATTTTCCACCGCCGCTTGATCAACATCGATTCCTGTAACGCGACTCGCGCCTGCTTGAGAGAAAATATGTGATGATTCACCGGAACCGCATGCGCAATCCACCACGATCTTTCCCGCAACATATTTAGATACAAAATTATATCTTGCGTGATGTTCTTTGATTGTCCAAGGCGGCAACCATGATTCATTGGAATATCTCTCAGCTGCTATGCTTTCGTTCTTATTCATTATTCATCCCCCAACTTTCTTTGCCACAATAAAAAGTGGCCGCCTCTTCTGCTCCACAAACATTCTCCCCAAATACTCGCCGAACATCCCCAGCACGAAAAACTGCAAACTCCCGACCAGCAAAATCACCGACATGAGACTGGTCCACCCGGCCACAGCCGTCTTGCCTTGGTAGTGTCCCACGACAGAATAAACAATCCCCACAACACACAGCCCAGCAAACACAAACCCCAAAACGGATGCGATGCGAAGCGGCTTGATAGAAAAACTCGTGATCCCATCCACCGCGATCTTGAAGAGTTTCGCCAGCGTGTATCCCGACTCGCCCGCAAAGCGTGCGTCACGGTGGTATTGCACAGCCACCTGTTTGAACCCCAGCCAACTGATCATTCCCCTCAAAAACCGGTGATGCTCAGGCATTTCATTTACAAGATCCACCACCCGGCGGCTAATTAGGCGAAAATCCCCCGTATCCGGCGGAATCTCGCATCCCGCCAAGGCACTCAGAAGGCGATAATAGGTTTTGTAGCACCATTTTTTCCACACCGGCACCCCCTTCCGGCTCAACCGCTGCCCGTAGACATTGTCCGCCCCCTCATTCATCAATCGCATCATTTCAGGCAAAAGTTCCGGCGGATCCTGCAAGTCCGAATCAATAATCAGCACCCGCTCCCCCCGCACATGCGCCAACCCCGCCGTCACCGCCAGTTGATGCCCATGATTCCGCGAAAGCTGGAGCCCCACCACCCGCGAATCCTTCTCCGCCAACCGGCAAATCGCCTCCCAAGTCCGATCCGGCGACCCATCCTCCACGAGCACGATTTCATACGAGCAGCCCAGCCCCTCGCAAACCACAGTCAAGCGCCGATGCAACTCCTCCAGCCCCTGCTCATCGCGGTAACATGGCACCAACACAGACAAAAAAGGCTTTTTCAATTCCATACAGATTTATTTTGAACCACGGATTTCTTCAATTTTTTCCTTACCGAAATAAAACGCCTACCAGCCACGCATTTCTACTTTAACTCCAAGGCTGCCAAAAAAATCTCCTCCTGCAACATCCCGATCTCCGAACCCGACTCCAAAAACGGCCCCACATCCCGATGAATCGCCGCCCAATCCGCCTCCAGCGTCAATGCGCGCGCCGCAGCCCTCCAATCCCCCGCATCCGCGCACCACTTCGAGGATTGCTGATCCAACGCATTCTGCAAAAACCCAATATTCGGCTCGACCTTTTTTCCAAGATACCACAGCAAATCATACCAATCCCTCCCCTTGGTATACGACCGCGCCAAAACCGCATGCAATTTTCCAGCCATCAAGGACGGCAGATCATGCACTCCCACCGCCATCAACGCTGGAGTTGAAACCACCTGAACTGAAAAATCCGCACCCGGCGGCGGATTGAGGTCGAATTCCAGTTTGATGCCAATTTTCTGCGAAGCCATCGGAGACGCCCCGACCTCTTTCAACACCCCGGGAAACCTCACCCACAACGATCGCACCGCCCCATGGGATTTTCCAACCGACACCTCCGCATCCCCGAAACCCCGCGATTCCAAAAACCGCCCCAACTCCCTTGGAAACCCCTCCAAAAACGGCACCCCATCGCCACCCCGCGCGCTAAAGTCCAAATCCTCTGAAAACCTCCTTAGCCCATGCATCAACCTCAAACAAGTGCCCCCGACAAACGCCACCTCCCGAAAAGCCTCCGCCCCATGCATCGCCGCCAAAATCTCCCACTGCAGCAATTCCCTCAACACATTTGCCGCCTTCGCCCCGCCACCCTTCGCCACCTCGACGATCTGCCGCCTCATTCTCCCTTCCCCTCTTCCTTACGCCACTCCAAAAAAGTTCGCATCGCCCGATCTAACCTGGGCGACCCGAACCCCGCCACAAAATCCTCCAGCAACTCCTCCTTCAATCCTTGGATTTGCTGATATCTCATCTCACGATGCCTCTCTACCGACCACTCACCACCTGCCAGATACCACTCGTCACAAAGCGCCTTCTCCGGCACCGCGAGGAAAACGTGCCTTCCATCCCAATCCACCCGTTCGTAGCCGGAAAAAAATTTCACCTGCCTGTAGCTGAACCTCCCGAATGGCGTCTCCCAAACTTTCCTCCGGGGAGACACCCGACACACACTCGTATATTCCCAAACAGCCTCGGGAATCATCCCGTAATGTCCCAAAGCCCATAACCCCGAAAGATAACTCGGAGCCACAATCTCATTCGCCAATCCAGACAGCCCCATTTCGGAATCGGCAAACGCATAAAGCCCCTTGCGGATTTGCACCAACCTCCCCGCCTCACACCAGCGCGTCAACTGAAGCGACAAATACCCCTTCGCAATATCAGGAAAACGCTGCCGCAAAAAAGCCGTTGAGAAGTAGGGAAAAGTAACGGATTTATGGAAAAATTCAAACTTCACACGCCGTATTTAGCATAAGAGATAAATTCAGCAAGCGAAGAATTGCACTGAACTGTCACATTCCGACAGTTTCCTGCAAGAAAAATCCACTGAATCCAGATCTAAAATTTTATGCTTTCTCACCAGTTTAACCGCGCAGGAATAGGAGCGCCAACGTCCTCGTTGGCAGGGGAGAGGTTCAAGTTTCCAAGCGGGAATCCATAGTGCTAACGGCGCAGCGCCCTCCATACATTTCCCATTTCCAATTCCCCCTTACCTGACCATCCCACGAATCCCCTCCTCCAAGCCAATCTCCGGCTCCCAGCCCAACTCCTCCTTCGCCTTGCCGTTCGCCAGCACCACCTTTGGCACCAAGCCGATCGCCGCTTTTCCAAAATCCGAAACCTCCGTCCGCACCTCGCGCCCCGTCACCCGGCCGATCAACTCCAGCACCTCCGCCACCGAGTGCCCCTGCCCTGCCCCGATATTGAAAACCCGAAACCCATCGCCCCCCGACTGCGCCGCCACTCCAAATGCCCTCGCCACATCCTCCACATGCACGAAATCCCGCACCGTGTCCAACGACCCGAACACCCTCACCGCCTGACCCGCCAGCACCCGCGCCATCGCGACTCCGATCAGCCCCTGCCTCCTCTCCGCAGCCAGCAACTCCCCATAGGCATTGCTGATCCGCAGCACCGTCGCCCGCAGCCACCCCTGCTCGCTCGCCGTCCGCAAATAATGCTCCATCGCCAGCTTCTGAATCCCATACGGACTCAACGGCCGGCACTCATCCGTCTCACGAAACGCCACCCCGTCCGCAGGCTCGCTCCCATAGACCGCCCCCCCGCTGCTCGCAAAAACCAAATGACACATTCCCCCGCCCCGCCGCCTCCGCAACGCCTCCAGCAAATTCAACCCCGGCGAAATATTTGCCACCAGATCGCTCGGCCAATGCCGGTCCGAAATCGCCGGCGAATTCGACTGCGCGAAATGCGCCACCGCGTCCAACCCCTCGATAAACTCCGCACAATCCGCTTCGTTCATCAAATCCCCCGACATCCACTCCACCCCCGGATACTCCAAATGCCCCGCCACATGCCGCGCCAGACACCGCACCCGCACTTCAGGCATCGCCCCCGCCACATGCCGCAAAAACCGCCCTCCGACAAGCCCACTCGCACCGGTAATACCAAGATATTTCATGAAATGATGGAATCAAAACTGATCCTGCCGTAGAAGAAAATGCTCGATCGGCATTCGGTGAATCCCCTCCTCGCTCGAAGGCGGAATTTCATCCATCGTAACCAGATACTTCGGAAAATTATCCGGAATATCTCGCAATGGCCGTAATTCACGATCGAGCGTCTCCTTGTCTGGAGTCAAATATGCCACCTGGATATAGCATTTCTCTGCACCCTTTTGGGCAGCAAAATCGACCTCCCACTCACCCACCCGGCCCACTCGGACATCCCAGCCCCGTTGTTTCAAATCCAAATAAACAATGTTCTCCAAATATTGCCCGATATCCGAAGATCGATAGCCCAGCAGGGCATGCCGCAAGCCCAAGTCGGTAAAATAAATTTTCCCACCCGTCTCCAAGAGCTTCTTGCCACGCACATCATAAACCCGAGCTTGAGCCACCACAAAAGCCTCCACCAAGTGATCCAGATAATTGTAAATGCTCTCCACGCTGGTCGAACGGCGCTGGCTTTTCAAAAATCCCGCCAGCGAACGCGCGGAAACCGGACACCCCACGCTATCGGCTACAAACAGTAGGATTCTCCGAAGCATATCCACATCCCGCAGTTTGTGCCGCGCAACCACATCCCTCAATACGATACTATCCAACAACGCCTCCAAATACTGCCTCCGCGCCTCTTCCTTTGAATCCAATGCCACCAAACCGGGAAACCCCCCACTCTGTAAAAATTTCAGAAACGCTTCGCGCCCTGACCTCAAGGAAAAAAAATCGCAATACTCACGAAACGACAAAGGATAAACCGGAAATTCCACATAGCGACCGCTCAAAAGCGTCGCCAATTCTCCAGCCAGCAAATGAGCATTCGAGCCCGTCACAGTCAGGTCCGCAATGCCTTCCGCCAGCAAAGACCCCACTAACTTTTCCCAACCCGGGATTTCCTGCACCTCATCCAGAAACAAATAAACCTTCCCTCCATTATTAATAAACGCCTCTTGAACCTCCGCATTCAGAAGATGGATGTCCCGAAACCGCTCGTTGACCAGTAACTCCATGTTGATATGCAAAATCGCGGAGTCGGGCACCCCTTGCGCCGCCAAGCGCTCCTTGCACCTCAGAAGAATCGAACTTTTACCAGATCGTCGGATGCCGCTCAAAACTTTGATGACCGGACGCCCCATCCAAGCCATCACCCGGTCCTCATAACATGGACGCGGAACTATAATTCTGTCTTCCACAATAGATGTTTTAACTATAAATTGATGGAATGTCTATCATGTTTTTAAAAGAACCCGCCACATGCCGCAAAAACCGCCCTCCCAACAACCCCGTCGCCCCAGTGATACCAAGAAGTTTCATTGATCGATCAAGTTTTCCCGAAGTGGAGGTCTATGACCGCCCCTCACCCCTCCCGACTCACCGCCACCTCGTGACCGTGACTCTTCAGCAAGGCATGCTTCCGCGCGCTCTTCAAATCCTCCGCCACCATTTCCGCGCACATCTCGCGCGCCGTGATTTCCGGCTCCCAGCCCAGCAACTCCTTCGCCTTGGCCGGATCCCCCAGCAGCGTCTCAACCTCCGCCGGGCGGAAATATCGCGGATCCACCTTCACAAGCGCATCGCCCTTCTTCACCGCAGGAGCCTTGTCACCTGCCACACTTTCCACAATTCCCTTCTCTTCAACACCCTCACCCTCGAACCTCAGCGAAATCCCCAGTTCCTCTGCCGACCACTGGATAAACTCCCGTACGGAATACTGCTGCCCCGTCGCGATCACAAAATCCACCGGCTTTTCCTGTTGCAGCATCATCCACTGCATTTTCACATAATCCTTCGCATGCCCCCAGTCCCGCAGCGAATCTATGTTCCCCATGTAAAGGCAATCCTCCAACCCCTGCGCGATATTCGAAAGCCCGCGCGTGATTTTCCGCGTCACAAAAGTCTCCCCCCGTCGCGGCGACTCGTGGTTGAACAAAATCCCGTTGCAGGCATACATCCCGTAAGCCTCCCGGTAATTCACGGTGATCCAATACGAAAACAACTTGCTCACCGCATACGGACTCCTCGGATAAAACGGCGTCGTCTCCCGTTGCGGAATCTCCTGCACCAACCCGTAAAGCTCAGAAGTCGACGCCTGATAAAACCGCGTCTTCTTCTCCAATCCCAGCAACCGAATCCCCTCCAGCAACCTCAGCGTCCCCAGCGCATCCACATCCGCCGTGTATTCCGGCGACTCGAAACTCACCGCCACATGCGACTGCGCCCCCAAATTGTAAACCTCATCCGGCTGAACTTGTTGTAAAATCCGGGTCAGGTTGCTCGTATCCGTTAAATCCCCGTAATGCATCACAAACCGCTTCCCACTCTTATGCGGATCCTCATAAATATGATCCACCCGTCCCGTATTAAACGACGAAACCCGGCGCTTGATCCCGTGAACCTCATACCCCTTGGCCAGAAGAAACTCCGTCAAGTAACTTCCGTCTTGTCCAGTGACTCCAGTGATTAGTGCTTTTTTCATGGTTTGTTAGTTTTATTGATTTGTGGAATTCGATCTTTTAAAGATCACATAGGCCTTGCCATTCGGATCGGGCACACGCCCGATCTCCCGATATTCCCGATGGTCTTTGAGATACTCTAAAAGCGGCCCTGAGGTCTTCGCATTCGGCAAAAAATCATGCACCCCGAGTATGCCCGGCTCCGAAACCACCGCAAAATCCACTCTCGAAGGGCCATCCTCGACATCAAACTTTGCAAAAACCCCTTCAATCGGCTCGTAAGTGACACCAAAGAAACGAAACCCGTTTTCCTCCTTATCCGACATCCATTGCAATGTGTGTGATGAAACGACCCCATATGTGCTGACAAGACAATACCTCCCCGCCCCCTCGTTCCGGTGTTTTTCAAGAATTTCCAGCACCTCCCGGTTGGCATTTTTCAAAAAAGCCTTATGCGACTCGGGGCCAAAAGTGAATTCGATTTTCCGCACGGGCAATCGAAAAGCCAACAAAAAAGCCACCCCCAGTATGGCCAGAACTGCCCCTCCAAAGACAAATCGCTTCCACAGAACCTTTCCCTGCCCGACCATCCACCCTAAGAAAGCCGCCCCTGAAAACAAAAGCAAAATTTGGAAGGTTAATCCGAAAAACGGATTCATGTGCGGATTGATGACCAGGAAAAAATAAGCCCACGCAGTCATTCCTGAGAGCCCGAGAAGGATTCGCGTGGATTTGTCAGTGCGCACAAATTTTAGACCAGCGGCCAAAGCACACCCCCACAGCACGAGCGCCAGTATCCAATGCCGGCCCAAACCCAGCCATCCTCCATATCCAGTTACATGATAGGCGATCCGCTGCCCCCACCCCTCATTGAAAGCCCATAAGTGCGAGTCCGATCCCAACTGATTCAAGATAAAATAGTCAACGATCTTACGCGCCGCCACAAGGAAATGAGGCCCAGCCACCACCGCACAACCGACAAAGAAAGGCCAAGCCATCAGCCCCCCCTTCCACACACCACGCCACCCATCGATTCGGAAGCCCGAAAGCAAACCCCAAAAAAACGGACCGCCCCCCATAGCAAGCACATAGGGAAAAACCGGCGGCTTCGCCAGCATAGCCAACCCATAGCAGGCACCAGCCCACCCCGCCAGCCAGGGATTGGATGTCTTCAAAAATTGAAAATATAGCAGAATCCCCCACACCGTCGCAATCGCACTCGGATAATCCGGCCGGAACTCCTCGATCGTATGATACGCCAATGGCGTGCAAAGAAAAAACAAAGCCCCGGCGGCAAAAGATAAAACTCCAAATTCCCTCAGCACATAGAAAAGTCCTGCCAACAAAGCAAATAAAAGAACCGCATTCAACACATACGGCGCCCAGTCATGAATGCCAAGAAAAGCAAACGCCATCATCGCTTGGAGACTGTGCAAGGGAGCATGCGGTGGGTCCACGACATATTGATACAAGAATTGCAACCGACCCTGCCCCTCGTCCACTAACAACCGATAGCGCTTCAATCCATCAAGATGCGAAATTACATCCTCATAATCCACCTCATATTGCAATCGACCGCGCTCAAACGAATGGTTAATCACAAATGCCGTAAAGAAAATACTCACTACGGCAATAGGTAACAGTTTTTTCATTGCACTTTTACTCATCTGGAATAATCAAAACGACATTCAATCCAAAACCTTAACCATTCTCTACCGAGTCTTGTCAGAAACATGATTTTTGAGAATACCTCATCACCGTGCAAGCTCGGAAGTTAAAACGATATTTTTCCGTTCGGCGGCCAATTGCTCCAAATCCGATGTAAACCCGGATTTGCTGAAAAGAACGAAGTGGCAATCCTCCGCCATCGGAAGGTTGTGCTTGATAACCTTCTCTTCAAGTTCCCGGAAAATGGAAATTCCCATTTTGTTTTCCGACCACTTACACTCGCCAACGACCGTGAGTTCAAATTTCGCATTGATCGCCGCCACATCGATTTCATACGCACTCGACCACTGCCGCCCCACTCTGGCGGCATGGAATTCAAGGGCTCTTTCCCGAATCCACTGCCTGCACACCTCCTCGTAGCACTCCGCTATGAGCTTGCTGATGAGCGGTTCGATTCTTGAATAAGCCGGCTCCATTTCGGCAAACTCAAAGAAACTCATGTAGGGGTAGATGGCTCCAAACCACATGCGAAAAAAAGGATCTGAGACGATATAAATCCCCTTCTTCGATTTTGCGGGATTTCGTTCCAACAACGGTGTCTCCCTTCGCACAAGATGAAGGTCTTTCAATAAATCCAGATACCGGGTGAGTTTGTTAGCCGGCTGACCAATCCTACCGGCAATCTCTGAAATCCGGTTGGCACCAGAACCGATCGCATTCAAGATGCTCCAGCACTGGTTCGGCGTTTGTATCTCCTCTTGGAGCAGTTGCCTGGCTTCATTGTGCAGGATGCCATCCGGGTGCAACACCAACGCAGCCAAAGCCTCCTTAAACGAGGGGTAAGGTGATGCCAAGTGGAGGTAGCGCGGCACGCCGCCGGTCAAAGCGAAAAACTCAAGCCGCTCAGTGCATGATTTGTCCGGCAAAAATTTTGGAATGTGGCTAAACCCGATCTGTCGCAATAAAATCTGTGCGCTTGCCCTTCCATATAGCGGTGCCGATGCCGCCAAAGTCTCCCGATACATCATCGAGGTTACCGAGCCACAAAGGATCAGCACCAGGTTGGCTGTGCACCAGTGCTCATCCCACCATTTTTGCATGAAAGACGAAAAGGCTGGCTGCTGCTGACAGAGATACTGATACTCATCGAAAATCAATACGAAGCGTTTACCCTTGGGCCGGAATCGATCAAAAGCCGCGAAAAGATCATACCACGAGGCATATTCCCCAGCGCCAAGAACAGGTTCCTGGAGAGCCAGCGCCATAGCGGTTGCCAAAGAACGGCGAAGGGCGGATTCGCCCGCGCGATCCGCCATGAAGTAGCAGTGAGGCTTATCTTCAGCAAACTTTCTTAAAAGAGATGTCTTGCCCAAACGACGACGCCCATAAAGGACAACCAAACTACCGGAACTGCCAGCATACTGGGCCTCCAAATGCGCCAGTTCGGCTTCCCGATTGATAAAATTATTCATATTCAGAATATAATATTCCAGAAATGAATTTTAATGTCAAACTTTGCGATCAAGAGTGCACGGAAATAGCAGTCGAGTGCATTAACACTCACTTCAAGCTTTTCTGTATTTTTTGTGTCTTTTTGCGCATCTTCGCGGCTGAAATTTTCTTGGCCACAAAAAGGCTCAAAAGTCACAAAGAAAGCGTCGAGCGCCCCTGTAGCAGATGTCTGTGACTGCCTATCCGTGCCAATCACCCTGCGATCATAGTCCGGCGCTAAAGTTCAACTGATTTCAATTCCGTGCATTTACCAGCCTCACTCTTGTCACCAAGAACCTGGTATCAACTCATCATCCGCTTGGATTGACACTATTCGCGATCTCGTTCCGGCTTGAAGTCGCCACTCGCCACTTCAGCCCCTCCACATTCCGTTAATTTTGTTTATTTTGTATAAAAAAGTATCCTGTCCCTCCTGAACATCCTGCAAATTGACTCGCTTCGCTCACCCTACGGGCTGCCCTCGGCAGTCTTTCTCCACTGCGCTCTGATTCTGTCTAAATAATTTCCCATTAATCATCTTGATTTAAGAAAACATAATGCGATCCACGCCCTCCAGCATCCGCTTTCCAGAGCACGCCCCGCTCCACAAGATCAAGCAAATCTCGCAACGCCGTGTCTGCCGAGCATTTTGTGATCTTTGCCCATTTCGATGATGTTAATTTACCCTCAAATCCATCAAGCAATTTATTCAGCATGAGTGATTGGCGTTCGTTCAGGGCAATCCCCTGCCATCGGCTCCAGAAGTGGGCTTTTTTCATGACCGCATCCAAAATTTCGCCCGAACCCTCGATCGCCCTGCTTGCACACCCCAAAAACCAACCCAGCCACAACTCATCATTCAAATCACCGCAGGAGGAGGTCTCAAGCTTCCGATAGTATTCGACTCGTTCACGCTCCAGTTGCCTTGACATACTAAAAAAGGCATTTCCTCCGATTCCGCGAGCCATCACCCACTCCACGATTGCACGTCCGATTCGTCCATTTCCGTCGTCGAAAGGATGAATCGCCTCAAACCACAAATGCGCCCTCCCTGCCTTAGCGAGAAAGTCCAAGCCCGGTTGGGTTTCATTGATCCACTCGAAAAAAGCCTGCATCTCCGCAGGAATTCGCTCAGCCGGAGGAGCCTCGTAATGCACTTTCTCCCGCCCGAGTTCCCCGGAAACAATACGCATCGGTCCTTTGGCATCATCCCGCCACCCGGCCACGCGGATTTTCGAGGTGCCGCTGTATCCGGTTGGAAAAATCGCTGCATGCCATCCCCAAAGCCTCTCCTGTGTCAATGGCTCCTGAGGCTTTTCCATGGCATCTAAGACCATTTCAACCACGCCATCTGCCACCCGATCCACTGCAGTCACCCCACCCTTCAAACCAAGGCGCCGTGCCGCAGAAGAGCGGACCGAATGCACATCCAATGCCTCACCCTCAATCGCGCAGGTCTCGAGCGCTTCCGCCACCACTGCCTCCAATTGCGCGCGCCCTCTGGCCTCCAAGCCCAGCATCTCCATTTTTCCATGAAGCTTGCCGAGATTCAGATGCGCATTCCTTAAAATTGGTTCCAAGCGAGTAAATTCGCAAGACCAATTCGGCCAATCAGCATGTTCCCACACAAAACGCATTTCAATAATCACCGCATTTTCTGCGGCGTAAAACAAGAAGAATCACCGCATTTTTTACTCCACTCGCCACCAGTTACCAGTTACCAGTTACTTCCATCTGCCCTTTGCCTGACCTCAAAGATTTCCACTTTTGAGACCGCAGTATCCGGCATTTTGTTTCTAATCAAGATGTTTTCCACGGTTCGAGACCCAGAAGATTCCAATACATATTCCATAGGGTTCGGCGTGGGCCATGCTTCAAATGATGCCGTAATGCGATCTTTATCTTCGGAATCTTTTGAAATCAAACACACTTCGACTCTGCCTCGCAAAACTTGGAGCTTAATTCCAAAATCATAGTTCTTCTCGTTTTTTGGAACTGGAATCCATGAATCAAAGTTCCAGCGGCGATCTGATGTGGTTACAATAACAGAGGGTCTTGCCTAGTTTAGAGGGGGAAATGGCGTGTTTGAGATAGCAAAATCAAGTAAATGTTATCAGTTCGATGATTGAAACGCCACTCCGATTCTTTGAGGTGTATGAGGAATTTTTCCTTCCTGACTCCGCGAAGTTTTGCTATGCGAAACTTCGCAAAACTCCAAAATGATTCGATGCCGTTGACATGATTTTTACCTCTAGCGAATTCATTTTCATGATGATGAACGCGGTGGTGTCGATAGCCGTTTGTTACCAATCCATCGTAAGCCTTCCAACCGTCAGTATAGACATCGCTGCCTTCTACAATTCGGCCTTGAAGAATTGGCATAAGCTCTGCCTTGGAACAGTTTTTGACAACACTCAAAAACACCCTTCCCTGTCGTTTATGCAGACCAAGAACGGGGATTTTTCCAGAGGCGCCTCTACCTCGTTTGCCACGAACCCTCCAAGGTCCGAAATAGCTTTCATCCACTTCAATGTCCCCGACAAATGGCTTGGATTCCTCGATGGCCATATCAACTATCCGGTCACGAAGCAGAGTGAAAATCCGTTGAACGGTATTGCGGTTGATGGCACTCAAATTGGCCGTCGATATCGCGGGGATGTCCTCGCAAAAACACTTCAAAACCCTCCGGAATTTGACCTCTGAAATGTGTGCCTTTTTTAGATACTTGTTTTTCAATGATTATTATTGATTTATCTATATTCTTTACTTCCAAACTAGGCAAGACCCAAAATTATTTGAGCATTTTTTTTGCCGCGCGCATTAACGCAGATAAATGATGCATTTTAATAGGCGGCATCAATTCAGTAAAAGGAATTTTACCCAATCTCTCCACTTCATCGTGAAGCCTTTTATTTTCATGTTCCAAAGTCGAAATATAAGATAACTGTTCATTGAGAACATGATTGATCCTGGTTTCGGATTGTTCGAGTGAAGCAAGCCAATCCCATAATTCTAACTGTGGATTCCATATGGAATCCAATAGTTTTCTATCCGCTGCATTTGGCTTATAGCTATACAACACTGCATTAGCGCACTCGACGAGTGTCTTAAAAAGTGCAGCCTGTTTTAGTGCACTCTCTTCTTTGCCATTAGACTTTTTTGAGACAATAAAACGAGCACATTGTTCTGAAGTTAAAATTACTCTTGCCTGCGCGACGTTTTGGATGGCCCACAGACTGTCCCCCGCTTGACCTGCGATCGTCGGAAATGGTCTAGATCGCAAAAAGGATCCGCGATAAATGTTGCTGGCACTACTACCAATCGCAGTAGAAGGCAAAAAAAAGAAGAACCAGAATATTTTATCCTTAAGAGCTAATTCACAAACTGATTGATTATCACATAGGGTTTCAATCATGTCATGCACAGGCCAGCGAATCTGTGCCGATTGCAAATCAGAATATAGCATCTGTGGCGGCGAAATAACTAAATCAGCAACATGGGCTTCACCGATTTCCAAAAGATGTTCTCCGCCATTAGGCAGAAATGTATCTCCAGCGGTTGCAATGTGAATCCACTCTCCAGTGGATCGTGAAAGTCCCGAATTCCAGGATGAATAAAGGCCGGGAGGATGGTCAATAAGGCAAGCGTTGGGATGATTGGCACAAAACTCCAACAACCACTCGCGAGTGCCATCTGTTGAATGACTATCAACACAAATGACTTCAGTCGCAGATTCAAGCCACTCAATCAAGGCCTCTTCACTAGATAGCAACTCCTTCAAACAATTCCGAGTTGGAACTATTATGGATAAGCTTTTCAATTTGGTTTTAAGGCTTTTTTGGTTTCAAGTTGTCAGTTTTTGAAAACCTGGGAACGAATCCCTTAAAAATACAAAATCCATTTGCCACAGCATGCCGTCGGAATCACGCCTAACAGGATCAAAAATGTCATAAACTCGAAAACCCCGCATTCCTAACCAAGAGCAAAGCTCCCAGAAAAGAAGGACATCACTACCAATTCGCAAATTGTAAACCTCTATTATAAGAATATTTGTTTTTTCAAGTGTTTTTTCTGATCCCTTCAAAATCGAGACTTCAAAACCATGCGTGTCCAACTTAATTAAGTAAGGCCCCGGAAGTTTTTTTTGTTTTACAAGAGTATCGATTTTTATGCTGTCGACATTAACACAATGCCTTTCAATTTGATCGGGTAGTTTTGAAAAAGCTTTACGAGACTCCTCTTTTTCGTCAATATCATCATTATAGAGTAGCGAAACATTATCAAAATACTGAGTAGCCACAGCACGACCTCCAAACGGATTGCCTGGAGGTTTAAAAAAACGAAATGGACCATCAATCGTCCCAGCTACGGCACTAGTGAAGCCCCACCCCGTGTTCTTTAAGCAAATATCCTCTAATGAGGAACTATGCTCCGATCTTGCCTCTATCAAATGAAATTGAGCATCTTTAAAATAATTGGATGCTTCAATAGACCAGCGCCCATCAGATGCCCCAACATCAATCACAGTCCCAATAGGGATGTGTGTGTTGATTAATCTTTCAAATGCCGCAGCCATCGAGTTTACTTCGTTTTTTTGCTCCGCAATGTTTGAGTTTGGGATTTGAAGACCTTGAAAGACGCCTTTAGGAACCACGGTTTTATTTGATAACCCAAATAAATTTGCGAGATAGTTTTTCATTATTTATTGATATTTATATGGAGATTTTTTTCTGATTGGCCAAAGAATTAATCGGATGATAAAGTAAAATATGCCTTCAATTCCATACCAATACTGAACAATAGAACAATATAATTTATAACAAATGTTTAAAATAATGTTCTCAGCCTGCTCAGGGAGTTTGAGCAACTCATCTCCATGAATTTTTTCAATTTTCCAAAACCCCTCTTTCAATCCATTAGGCATTTTATCCCAATGTTTGGTTATTTTACAAAATCCCTGTGGCGCGTTTCCAATCCAATTCATTGCCTCCCATTCTTTCAAAAGGCTGTCTACTTCAGATTGGTAAGACTCGCTGGCACTTCGAGCTAGGCCATGCACCCGGAATCCTGCTAGGGGACAATCCAAGCCATATAGTTTTTCCAGTTGAAAAAATTTTCCCCACAAGTGGAAGTCGGCCGCAAAGCGCGACTCCTCAGGAATTTTTGCTCCAACCTGATCCCACAGCGACCTACGCCAGAATGTTGCCTCTTGTTGAATAAAATTTTGATTCTGCGGCCCGCCATGGCGACCTTGAAAAAAGGTTTTCGCACCAAATCCCCGGACTCTTTGGATTCCATCAATGGCTCCTGATTCATCCAAACATATTTTCTGCAATGATGTAATCCATTTCACTTCAGGAAACAGGGTAAAGATTTTTAAAACAGTTGGTAGCGTCCAATTGAAGTAGAGATCCGAGGAATTCAACCACCCCATGATTTCACCGCTGGTTTTTGAGAACCCCTTGTTGATTGCGGCATATTGACCCGCATCGACCTCAGAGCACCAATAATGAAGTCTCGGGGCGTATCGTTTTATGACATCAATACTTTGATCACTCGATCCACCATCAATAACGACATACTCCAAATCCACATTCTGAGATATGACACTTTCGATTGTGTGTTCCAAAAACGCCCCTTGGTTGAAAGAGGGAGTTACAATCGAAAATTTCAATGGTGTTTGGATCATTTGTGGCACTTGGCTGCATGGAAGAGAGTTAGATCCCGTTCGTTAAGTTTTTCAAAAAGTTCACGATGGGCATTCAATTCCTCCTCGCGTTCATCCTTTCGACTAGTATTCAAGGTTGGCAACTGCTCGGGAAAATGGGTTTTTAATTGATGCAGCGCCCGCTCACGCATTGGCTCTACAGGAAATTGTTCGCAAAAAACAATCATTTGTTTTCGGAGAATGGTCATTTGATTGCCTATTGTCTCAACGAATCCAATAAAACTATATGCGGAAAGAAAATGATCTGGGTTTTTCCCTTCAAAGCCCATCCATTCCGACAACAAATTACTCCTGCCCCTAAGATGCTCCTCGAAAGACGGCGATTTCTCGTTTCGCGACTCCAGAATCTGACGCTCATATCGAAACAAGGATTTCCTAACTTCAAAAGGATCCCTTAGGATACAAAAGTTAAAAGTTTTCGGGTTTTTCCATAAAACAGGATACCGTTGCTTGAAATAATGGCTATTTCCATTCCAATGCCCGATTAGAATGGAAGACAAATTCAAATACTTCGTTTCAACAGGATAGCGGAGGTATGACGAAAAGTCAGTGTATTCTGAGGTGTAATCTTTGTAAATCGAAAATACCTGATAGAATAAAGAGACCATGGATGTTCCAGCGCATTTAGGAACATGATGGAAAACAAATGTTTTGGTTTTATTATTAAAAAGCATATTGTGTTTTCTTGGATTTAAAAAAAGTTTCTTATTCAGCAATATCCATCATCACAGGCAATCCAAACGGCCCATGGAATGGCAGTGTTCCAGTGCGCGAATTCCAAAGGATTTGAAGCGGGCCAAACCACCCCGTTCCGTGGATTTTGATCCATTGCCCGTTTTCGTCCACTTTTCCCAAGCCACAGGATAGCGTGTAGGCCCCGGGTTCGAGATTCAGGGGTATATCTACACGAATCGATTTGCACTCCCCGCTCTCCATCTTGATAGGATCAAGCCCCTTGGTATGGGTGCTGCAAGAGCAGAGGAGTTGATCGAAAGAGTTTTTGATATTGAATCCAAAATGACACTCTTCAACATCCGCACCGTGATTTTTTAGCCTGGCTTCCAGAGTTATCACATCCCCAACGAGCCCCTCAAGGCCGCGCCCTTCCCCTTCCACACGAATCCATTCCACGCAACTGGAAGCCCCATTTTCCGCAGGACATTTCCATACCGCATCTTTTGGAATTTCATCGGACTCGCGCGGGGCTTCCGCCAAATCCCGGCGCTGGTCGCGGCTGCCAGTCGTGCTGAAATAAAGACCCGCACCTTTGAGCGTCGGCCCGAAATACTCCAAGCGGCCTTCCTTCAAATAAACCGCTTTTTCACAGAGGTTCCTGACCACCTGCATGCTGTGTGAGACAAACAGGATGGTCGTCCCGCCCTCCTTGAGATCCTGCATCCGGCGAGCGCATTTTTGTTGAAAAAACACATCTCCCACCGCCAAAGCCTCATCCACAATGAGAATCTCCGGATCCAATGCCACTTGAACAGCAAAAACCAACCTCACAAGCATTCCGCTGCTATAGGTTTTGACCGGTTGATCAATGTAGGAACCTATATCGGCAAATCCCTCGATCTGGGGAAATTTGTTTTCGATTTCCTCCCGCGACAGGCCAAGAATCAAGCCATTGATAAAGACATTTTCCCGTCCCGTAAAATCCCCCTTGAATCCACTTCCCAATTCCAAAATCGCTGCAATCCGCCCGTGAACCTGCACGCTCCCGGTGGTCGGAGGGCGTGTTCCCGCGATGATCTGGAGAAGGGTGGATTTGCCCGAGCCGTTGCGGCCAATGATTCCCACGCTTTCCCCCTTGCGGATTTCCAATGTGATGTCGTGCAAGGCTTGAAACTCGTGGCCCAGCGATCCTACATGATTAGATGCCATCTTCCGGAGCAGACCTGTCGGCTTCGGAGCTGCTTCGAGAAAATGCCCCTGAAATCGCTCCCAAGCGGAAGAGTAAATCCGATAGGTTTTCCCCACACGATAAACACCAACCGCCAGATCGCCTTGGTTTGAATGATTAGAGGGCATCAGAGAATCCTTTCTTCAAACGCATGAAAGCGAAATAACCCGCAAGGCATGCGGCAATCGATACCCCACAGCAATAGAGCCAAACTTTCCAATCCGGCACTTCCCCGAAAACCAAGATCGCCCTCGCCATTTCAGAAAAGCCAACGAAAGGATTTAAGAGTGCGACCCAATGGAATTCCTGCGGTATTGTCGAAAGGGGATAAAAAATAGCACTCATAAAAGTCAGCGCCATCAGCATCGGCGGAATCAAAGCCTCCAAATCCCGGAAATAAATGCCCAACGCCGCCAGCGCCCATGCGATGCCAAGGGATAACAGAAGAACGGGCAATACAAGCAGGGGCAATAGTAAAACAGTCCACTGCAAAGTATGCGTCATCAACAAAACTCCAGCAAGTAGGACAGAAAGGCTGCAAAGAAAATGCAAAAACGAGCTACCCAAGAGAGTGATCGGAAGAATTTCTAAAGGAAAAACAACCTTGGTGATGAATCCGGGATTCGTAGCCAACAAGGAACTAGCCCGCCCGATCGTGTCGCCGAAAAGTTGGAAGAAAATCAACGCGCTGAAAAGCGCAAGGGCAAAAGGCACCTTCCCATCCCCGCCTGGAAAAGCCCCTTTGAACAGGAAGCCAAAAACAACAGTATAAACCACCATGAGCAAGAGAGGCGAAGCAACGCTCAAAACTAATCCAAGATGCGCCCCCCGATACCTCCCCACAAATTCCCGCCAAGTGAAATGCGCGATCAACTCGCGCTTACCCCATAATTCAAAAGCTATTCTAAAAGGAAAAAGCAGAAAGTTGGTGGTTTGCAATTTAAAAAACTTTATTAAATATAACTCAAGTTTTTTCCTCATAAAAATATGGTTTTTAAAATAACTTGCGACATGAATTCTGAATTCTTCTCAATGGAAGAGTTATTTTCCATGAAAAACTTTTTTTTATCATTTTTAAATTTTCATTAGCAAAATCAATTTGCCTTTTTAAATCATCAATACTGTTTTCGAGATTTTGAACTTTGAATTTCAATGGATGCTTGTCCTGAATTTCTTTGAATACATCTTTTACAATAGGTTTTAATACAGAAGGGAAATCATTATCATCCAGATAATTTTGAAACCTATGCATGAGCTCAAAATGCTGCATCTCCAATGTCTTTTGAGACCAAATCCCTCCGATATGCTTTCTGTAATCCGACATATTTTTATCAATATAACCAAAAAAACCATACTGAGAGAGCAATATCTCTAGAGCCATATCATTTGGATTTTTTAAAAACCATTCTGGCAGATTTATTTCCCCAAATATATTTTTGAAGAAAAGAGAAGCCGTGGAATAACGGCTTCGAAGTTTCGAAAACGCCTCCAACATATTATATTTGCTCTGATCATAGTCATAGAGGTGATCTTTTAAAACATTATTATTTTCATCCACCAGTTGTGATTGATGAAAACAGCCGACACAATCCTGATTTTCTAGCATGTAGCGAAACTGCGTTTCAAGTTTTTTCGAGTCGGTCCAATAGTCGTCTCCGTGCGTCAAGGTTATAAACTCGCCGCGAGGCATCTCAAATAACGGACGAACCACACATTTGCCTTGCGACCATTGATTATCTTTTTGTAAGATGTTCCTAAATAGTTGCGGATACATTTTTTCATAATCAAGGATGATTTCTGCAGTTCCATCAGAAGATGCATCGTCATGAATAATAATTTCCACAGGAAAGCTTGTTTCCTGGTTTAAAATACTTTGAATGCTCTGATGTATAAAATTCTTGTGATTAAAAACCCAACTAAATACACTCAGCGCCGGCACCACCCCCTCTGGCCAAATCTGATCGGCAATGCGAACCGGCCTTTCTAAAAGCATACGCTTTAATTGGTTTCCTGAAGATATCATTGTCTTTGTTTTCTCGCTACTGGTGACTGCGCCAGCAATTACTTCATCGCTGCGTTGTGAATGATTTCGCAAACGCGTGAAACCGTTTCCTCCTCCACCGTTTGCCCTGTGGGCAGCACGATGACGCGGGCGGCAATGCGCTCCGTTTCGGGCATGAGAAGGTCAGCATTGGGTTGCAGGGAGCGATACGGTTCCATTTTGTGGCACCCAGGCCAGAAGTATTTTCGGGCAATGATGTTTTGTGCGTGAAGCGCTTCCACGATCTCATCACGATTTCGCGGACAAACCTCTGAATCCACTTCGATCACCACATATTGGTAGTTATTCCGCTCGGCGGAATCATAGTTGATCACAGAAATGCCCGGCGCATTTACCAAACCGACTTTGTAGGCTTCATAATTTCGGCGATTGATTGCAATGATTTCATCTATAGCCTCAAAATTTGTCAGGCCCATAGCGGCATGGATTTCGCTCATCTTCCCGTTCACGCCCAGATAAACCACCTTGTCAAAATCCACGAAACCGAAATTCCGCATCAAACGCATTTTTTCAGCCAAGTCGTCGTTGTTTGTTACTACTGCACCACCTTCAAAACAGTTCAAGAACTTCGTCGCATGAAAGCTGAAAACCTCGCACTCGCCAAAAGTCCCGAGCATGCGCCCTCCCTTTGTGCAGCCAAACCCGTGCGAGGCGTCATACATAACCTTGAGATTTCGCTTGGCCGCGATGGATTCGATTGCCTGTGCCTCGCATCCCCTCCCCCAAACATGCACACCGATAATTCCGGTCGTCCTCGGCGTTATCAATCGCTCAATCTTGGTTGGATCGATATTGTGTGTCGCCGGATCCATGTCGCAAAAAACCGGCGTGATTTCCTGCCACTGTAACGCATGGGCCGTGGCCACAAAAGTGTAACTGGGCACGATTACCTCACCCTTCAAATCCAACGCCCGGCATGCAATCTCGAGCGCCGCCGTCGCATTACACATCGCCACCACATTTTTGACCCCTAAAAACCCTGCCACCTTTTCTTCTAATTCCTTCAGCAACGGCCCGTCATTCGAGAGCCAGCGACGGTCCAAAATCCCATTCACGCGCTCCAGAAAACGCTCCCTGTCACCGATATTCGGCCGGCCTACATAGAGTTTATTGTTCATCAAAAATCTTTAGCTATGGGTTTTACTGGCTTTCCTTGATCACTTGCCTTTCTCGCAAAGGAGGAAAATGCTTGCGCACAGGTCTGGATAAACTTGCCCGAGCGCATAACACCCATCCAAGTATTCCTGCGAAATCACATCCGTATTGAGAATCTTATCCCATTGGAAATTGGCAAGCGCCTTGAAAAAAATCCCCGAACGCTGCACGACACGCAAACCTGCGGCGACGGCATCCCGCTCCAGCGTGCCGAGCGAATAAGTGCGATGGTGCCCATGCTTGGCCTCACCGGGAGTAATTGCGGAATTGTGAGAAATCAACCCCATCTTCACCGCAATTTGCCGCGAAGGGGCATTAGCATTCGGGCAAACCAAAAATAGCCGCCCTTTGTCAGATAACCACTCGTCATTGATACGGCGTAGCACGCCCACCGCGTCATCCACATGCTCCAAGACATGGGTGAGAAAAATATTATCGAATTTTTCGCCGAGTTGAATTTGCTCGAACAAGCCTTCATGAACGATCACCTTGTCTCCCAAAGAAACCCTTGCTTTTGTCGCGGCTTCATCCGAGGCCTCAACGCAGGTCACTTGGTTGAAAAGTTCCAGCAATCTTTCCGTGAAACGGCCCTCAAAACTTCCCAATTCCAAAGCATTGCCATTGATGATCGACGGAGAGAAAGCCTTGATCATATAATGATGCAAAACATCATAGTCAAAGGTGTAGCCGTATTTCCTCTCCGTGTTGTCTTTTGATTCCGTGTTATAGTCTCTTTTCATGATTTAATATGTTCGTTAATATGAGATTCCAAAATAGCGAGCCCGAATCCCTCTTTTCCAAAATTGTTTCCATTGTAAAGAAGTGCAATCCGCTCATCCAAACGAAAAAGGTGGGGATAGCACATCATCTGCCCGTCCCAACCTTCACCGGTAAGCTCGAGCCCAAGAACTTGATCGTCCCGCGTCCAATGGACCAGGTCTTTGGAATAGGCATAGCCCAGCCTATATCCTTTGCCCGCTTCAGTTCGGAATCCGATGGCATCTCGGTAGCAGAAGACCATGTGGTAGACCCCGTCAACCTCCACCACAGAAGGCAAGGCCTGACACTCATCCGCCCCGATGGAATCCGGAACGATTAATCGGTTGTCCCTTTTCCATTGAATTCCGTCATCCGATATGGCATGGGAAATTTTATAAACCCTCTCGGCTTGAGTTGCCTCCGGTAAAGAAATCCATCGCTTCCCGCTTATATACCACATATGGTAATCCCCCGATCGCTTGAGAACAAATGGATCAGCAACCAAGAATGGCTCATGCAGAGATGCTCCCATGATGGGGCCTTTCCCAAACTTTTCAAAAGTTTGTCCATTGTTTCGACTGACAACCAAACCAATTGCAGATTCAGCGGACACCGACACCCTTCGACTCCATCCAGTTGTGTATCCCCATAATTCATTTTGCTGCTGGTAAATGTGAATTGGAAAAACTCCATGCTCATCAAAAGCACCGAGCTCACCAAGTGGAACAACTTGCGCTTTGTTTGTGTTTTTTAAGTTTTGAAAGTCTTTAGAAAAGTCGACATAGCAGACATGACTCAAATATTTTCCTGTTTGATCCAAAGAGCATGATGAGAAAAAGATCCGGACATAATTATCATGTATATAAGCTTGTGGACTCTTTGCAAATTGGGTGCAACCGCACGACAACTCATGCTCCCGCGGATCAAATATTTTCCCGATTTTTTCCCACTTCATCATAATTTTTTAAAATTTAAGAATCCAGAACGGCAAGTCCAAAACCTTCTGCTCCCATATTATTTCCTTGATAAAGCATATAGAGTTTTTGGTTTAATTTAAAAACATGGGCGTAACTCACCATTTCAGAGTCCCAACCTTCGGGCGAGACATCGATGCCAGCGCATTCGTCACTGCGAACCCAATTAACTAAATCCTCCGACACAGCGTATCCAATACGGTAACCACGGGCCTTGTTTTTAAAATCCAGCGCTTGCCGAAAAGAAAAAAACATGTGATAGCGTCCTTCAAATTCGAAAATATCGCCACCCGCTTGACACTCGTTCTCCCCTAAAACTGGGGATAGAATATCGCGCCCCGCTTTTTTCCACTCCAAACCATTGCTTGAGGTGGCAAAGCGAAGTCGATATACAGGTTCCGGGCGGCCACTTGAATCTAACCAATTGTGCCCAGATGCATAGTGAAGATAAAAAGTTCCTCCAAAATTCCGAACTTTTGGACTGCCAATCACAAAGGGTTCGTCAGGAGAGTAGGAGAGAACCGGACCAGGACCAATGCGACGGAACGATTCTCCTCCATCGGAACTCACCGCAACACCGATAGCCGCATTGAATGGAACAGACTCGCATCGCGTCCAGCCAGCATAATAAAGTTTTATTTCTCCGTTAAAACGGCCTACGGATACCGGATTCGTTCCAAATTCATCGAAAGTTCCACGCCCTCCAAGATCAAGAACTGGTTTTTGACTCACGGCTATTATCCGGAAAATATTCTCTGGATCAACATCAACAAAACCGATCAAGCTGACAAATTGTCCGGCAGCATCGGCGGGGGGCCGCGTGCAAAAGAAAATACGCAAGCGATCACCCATCAACAAAGTCGATGGTGTTTGAGCATGTGTGTGCATCCAAGCCGGCGCAAGAGGAAAATCAGGACCGAAAAGGAACCCTAGCTTGCGCCACTTAAACTTTTTTAATTTCGACATTTTCGTAAAATTTATGATGGTAGTCGACAAAGGTTACGCGCACCGGTCTTCAATCCACCATAGTAATAATCGCCAAACCCAAGAGAATCCATCAAATCAAATACCGGTTGCATATCGTATTCCACGCGGAAGAGATGAAATTGATCGTCGAAAATCGCAAAGGCAGCCCTTGGGTCGTTGTCTCGCGGTTGACCTACAGACCCTGGATTACAGTAAGTTTTTCGATGCCATGTGTGCAGGGATTGAATGTGCGTGTGACCAGACGAGAAAAAATCGCCTTCGACTCTGTCGAAATACTCCTCGGATGGATGGGTAAGATATTCGTCAATAGGATCACTCCACCCACCATGAACAAGACTTAGTTTTCCGAAGCGAGCATGCGTCATAAAACCACGCACCCACTCAAGATTATCGGCTCTAATGATCTCACGCTGGTAAGCAAGGCAATCGTTGACGCTTTTCGAGCGCGGACAGAAACCCCCACCGCTTAAATACCAATCGTGGTTTCCCATTAGGGACTTGATCCCCCGTTTCCTCAACGCCTCGCAACATTCGTTGATTTGCGGGTAGTAGCCGACAACATCACCCAAGCAGAAAATTTCATCCACATCCATCCGTTCCAACTCGGCAAGAACTACCTTCAAAGCTTCGTAATTGCCATGAATATCAGAAATAAGACCCAGTTTCATCAGCGAATAATATGATCTTCAAGATAACGAATAGCGCTTCCCCGTGTAGTTTTTGGAACAGATGGACATATGCTATTTAAAAAGTAATCCACGGACATCAGTGCTTCGTTATATCCAAATGCGGCTCGTATTGAGGTGGCAGAAGAAATTCTTGGGTTGATTTCAAGGAGTTTCAAATCTCCATTGTGTGTTCTAAATTGAAAGTTTGTCGGTCCAATCGGCAAGTAATAGGAGCATAATCGGGATATTGTTTTGAGAAAAAGGTGATCATCAACAACCTCAGCCCACTCTGTAAATCCTGCAGGTCCCAACTTGCGGCGAAGAGAAAAAATATTAAAAAAGCCCCCTTTTCCGTCTCCAAAACAAGAGACGGAAAATTCCTCATGATCATTTCCAATAATTGGTTGCGCTATGAGTTCTGAACCTAACCGACTCGCATGCAATTGAAAGACCTCTTGGGTATTAACTTTTATGATGCCTTTCGATCCATACCCTTGCTTTGGCTTTAATAGAAATGGAAGGCCGCATTTATATGCCAGTTCATCAAACCGCCCAGTGGAAAAAGTTGGTATAATGCAAGACTCGGAGCGCCGCTCCAAGTCAAGATAAAACTCCCATTTATCCCTGCAAAGCTCAACTAAGCTCCTTACATTCAGGACAAAATCTACAGCTTCACGCAACAACTCTCTGTTGGCCGACCATGAATGCATATCAATCTCGATGCCTGGGATCATGATGTCAATTCCATGTTTTTTTACTACATCAATTAGCCATGAATAGTATAGCTCACCACCTGTAAAAGGAGCTATCTCAAGGATATCACAAAAAGCTGGAGCAACAGAACTTTCATGAATTGTGCTACCCACCAACTTAAAATCCCTTCCACTTTTCCGTAGTGTTTTGAGTATTCCGTAGCCGACGATCCCGCTGGCTCCTGTAACTAAAATTGTTGTCATTTCGGGATTTGCATTAAACCTTCCATCGTCTTTTGAATACCTTCACGAATGCCTATAAATGGGAGAGTTCCAATACTCTCATATAAAGAAGAGTCATATGGAAATACATTATCTGGAATATCGGCTTTTGTTTGATCGAATACGACTTGCCCCTTGGATGAAGAAGCAGAAATTGCGGCATCCGCTATATCAGCAAAGCTGGAATTGTTCGGATGAGCGCACTGAAAACATCCGGTGACCCTCTTGCTAATCACCGAAAAAACCACTCTGCAAAGATCATCTGTATGGATGTAATTTCTTAAAGGCGCCCGGTTCCCATAAATTTTTATATCATATCCTTTTATCGACTGGTCAACAGCATAATATAGGAACTTTTGGCGTCTACGAAAAAATGGCATTCCGTAAATTTGAGATGGTCTTAAAATGGTGCAGCTAATTCCAACTTTTCTCGAGACTAACTCAATAGCTTCGTCGCCCTGCCGTTTGCTAAGCGCATAGGTATCAAAATAGGGAGATGACTCAGGCAAGCTTGCATTAATGCTTGAAAAATTAACGAAATGAGAAACCCCAGATGCTATGGAAGCATTCAATAGCTTAAGCGCCCCGAGAACATTGAGTTCAACCCCACGTGACAGGTCATCAAATCCCGAAGAGCCAAATGAAGCAGCGGTATTTACCACGACATTGGTTCCCGCTGGTATTTTAAAACTTTCCCACGGGAATGTAAGATCGAGATCAATATGGCAGCCTTCTCTTCCGGCGGTCCTCAGTTCGCCCAGGCTTTCGAGCGTTGGAATTAAAGCCTGCGATACGGCCGAGGAACCACCAACGAGCAGAATTTTCAAAGCAAGCGAGCCTCCACAAGCAGTCCGCAACTCAACTCCGGATAGCCTATTCCCACAAGACACAAAGCATCAATAGCGGCTGGCGCTAGATTGAGAGAAAGCATTTGTCGAGTGCTTAGCGGCTTGAGATAAATTCCTTCGATTTGTGCCACTTCATACCCCGCACGCAAAAGATCTGTTCGCAAGGTAGATACAGTGTAATAGCGACGATGTCCCAACATAAGATCATTTTCAGAAGGCTTGGTAATATCATCTATGAGGCCCATTATCTTTCCAACACGGCGGTTTAGAACTTCTGCATTTGGAACCGCAACAAAGATTCGACCGTCTTTTGCCAAGAATTGGCTGAATCGTTTCAAAATTAAAACTGGATCCTCAACATGCTCAAGAACGAAACCTATAACAATGACATCGAAACGATTATTTGTGCTATAATGCTCAAATAACGATTCTTCGATTTGCACTGGACAATTTGGATTGTGAATGCGGAAATTTTTTATAACAGCGGGTGAGCCTTCTACAACGACATGAGGAGAATATATCTGTGAGAATTTTTTTGTAGAAAAACCATGTCCCAAACCTAACTCCAGCAAAGAAGACTTACCCGCCGTCAAATGAATGATTCTCTGGGGATACCAATTGAGAAGTATGTTGTTATCGAAGTCATATAAATTATCTCCTTCATATGCATTGATATGTCGATCAAGAGAATTTGAGCTATCTTTATTAGAAAATTGTATATTCATTCAATATTTTTTTTGATTACGGTTTTACTGTTGAACATCAATACATCAAGAATCGACAACCAAGGCACAAATGCATTTCCACCTTGCTCATATTCAAATGGCAGGGCTTTCAAAAATTTCAGATCAATTCCATTTCTCGCAAAATCATCCTTGGAGTAAAGCTCCATTCCACCAATTGGGTTTACATAGGTATCAGCACCGAGGGCTTTGCAGATCGCCTGGACTCGCTCGGCGGACTTCAGCGAATGGTCGCAATCAATAGTTGAAGAAACCACCAAAGGCGTTGTAATTTCCAAGAACTCGCATGCCGAGCGAATCGACCCAAGGATGTATTCAAAAAGATTCGCTGCAGGATTTCGGATAATTTGCTCCAAAAGTGGCACCACGGAAGAAAATTCCGGGGCTTTGCGATAAGCCTCTCGAAATCGGTTTAGTAAATCTTCCCTGTCGTAGGAATCAGCCAAAAACCGCTGGTTCACATCTAGAAAGTCTGAATCCTTTCGGAGCGGCAAACTGAATGTGTCCTCCACCCCATTCCTCAAAAACCGATTCCGGTTGATCCACCCCTTCTTGGTGTATTTGATGTTGTCATAGATCACAAAAGTATCGACCGCTGCAATCAATTGCCAATACCCAATGTAAGGCAGAAAATAAGGCTGCATAATTGCCAATCGCATATTTAAGAAAAATTATTCGAATCCGTGATTCTAAATAATCAAGGATTGGTAGGCATTGTTCAAAACTCACCAAAAATCCGATAAAGAAGCCATTCTTTTTCTTCTATATAATTTAGATTTGAGTTATTTAAAATACATTCTTTTGAGGACTGATTGACTGGCTCCTTGTTTAAAATAAATAGGACTTCAGATTGATTAAATCCAATTTCTAATAACAAATGATACAAATCAATATTCAGTGTAGAAAATTTTAAGAAATTTACTTTATGAGTGATATTTTTTACATCATTCCAATTATTAAAATAGAAGTTTTTATCCTCAGATAATGCATTTGTAGTGAAAAAACTTAAGAAATCATAGGAAAGCGGCCCTACATCAAATACATCACTTCCAACAACACATTTTCCAATTCGATAATAGCGATCGATATATATCAAAAATGTTTGGAAATCAAGATTAGGAAAATCGGGAAAAATTGATTGAATTGACTGCAGCGAGTCCGGCAACTGAACAGATCTCTTCCAATCTGCATAGTTGTATGTTGATATATATCGGCTTACTGGATTTCTAATAGCAGACACTATCGGAAGATTACAATACTTTTTGGGAATTTGAGAAATCGTTCCATGTGGAGTTGGGCTACCAAATCTGTCTCCTGTAAATGGCCTCAATTCAGAATGCAAAACTTCAAACATCCATCGCTGTTGATTACCCAAATGAATCTCTGCTTTTACTCCAAGAGAAAAATCTTTTAGTTTTTTTTCAATTTTTTTTGTTAGGTATTTAAAGTCAGGAATGTATTTTTTATTAGCAAGATTTGAATCAGATTCAATTTTGGAATATATCTCACGCAAGACCTCTCTTACAAAAGTCGATCCTGTTTTTGGGTAGTTAATCCAAACAAACGAATTTGTAATTATCATTTTATGGTTAATTCGCGATTAACGAATTTTTGATGGCATAAATAATATCTTTTAGATTACCGGGTTAATATTTATTTTACAATTTATTAAGGCATTTTTATGCAATTTTTTATAATAATATAATGACTTTATTTCAACCCACATCTTGAGCATTGTATTAAATTCCATTGTTCCAGCACCCACTTTTCCAGATGCCATGAACACCTCGTTATTTCTATTTTCAGAAAAGAACGAGTGATTTTTCATAGAATTAAATTCATTCATTTTTATTGACTTGCTAATATTAAAATCAGAAACATTATCAAATTTAAGGAAATTGCAGCAGCTTTTTAGACATTCATTAGGAATATTGTGAAGCATCTCATAAGAAAGAAAAAAGATTTGATTTGGAGATTTATAATAAATTTTAATTGCAGTTTTCCAATGAGAAATCAACTCATTTAAAAAACAATTTGTCAATTTAAAACTGTAAGGCTTATCGTAATTTTCAAAACCAGAGTATTTGTGAAATCTCAAATAGCTCGGAAGAACATCTATTGCTTTGCGGAATATATAGATTATTTTATTATTCATATCCGAATCAATGTAATGAGTTTTTATAATTCCACTGAAATCTTCTGATTGAATTATTTCATCTAGGTTTTTTGTTGCATGAATATCAGGTATAGCAGTTCCAAATTTAGATTTTTGCCCCGCACTTACCAACTCCTCATTAGCATTAGAAAGAATATCTTTAATTAAAAACCTAGTCCAAGTATTACCAGATCTCGGATAGGAAGCGATGAGGTGAGCCCGCTCAACCAGCGATTGATAATTAATTGGTTTTCTTAAAATTATTTTTTTCATAAAAGCATTTAATGCCTTCAATAGGATTTTTTGTTAATATTTTATTAATTTATTTTTTCTGAAATAATCTATACACATACAGAAAATAAAATTGGTCATTTAATACTAATCTTGCTCTCCTGCCCGCATACATACCTATGCATTTTTATATGTCAATACTTCCAGGGCGCCTTGCGGCGGATGGGGCAGAGAAATGTCCGGATGCTAAAGATGCCGGGCTTGAGGCTGAGGCAGAAAAGGCGCAGAGGCTTCGAAAGTTCCCTTGCAATCTCAAAAAGATCGCTGGCATCCTCCAGGGTGTCCACCGAGCAATAAAATGTTTCACTATCTCCGGCAGCGAGTTGCTTCAAAATAATGGTCTTATCTGCACCTCTGGGCCCACGATTCCAGCCAAATGGCGACCCTTTTCTTCGCGCAGAACCTAGAACAATGGACGATGCTGCGGCAACCGCTGGCCTTCACGAATGGCTAACTCGTGCAGGTCTAACAGATGGTCAAAAATTTGCATTTTGTTCAATTATTTGACAAGATGCATATCATCTTGTCAAATAATTGTCTGTATTAGCTTCACACTCGACTCGCAGATGGTCTGTCTCAATAACTCCACGGCGCTTTGCGGCGGATGGGCCAGAGAAATGTCCGGATGGTAAAGAGGAAGGGCTTAAGGATGAGATAGAAAAGACTGCAGAGGCGCCAGAGGAGGTCGGTAATTTTTTGCTCGAGGAATTTCGTGATCCAGATGAATTCCTCGCCGCCGTGGCGTTTGATGGCCCACGAGCTTTTGCCATCCTCCCAGTGGCGCATGATGGTGCAAAAACCGCGCGCGATTTGTTTTCTGGCTCCGGTTTTTTTCCAATCCTCCAGCAAGGCATTGACTTCGCCCATGTAGCGGTCCGCAGTGCTGCGGGAGTCACCGTGGAAACGGAACCCAGCCAATGGGCAATCGACGCCGTAAACCGGGGCATGGCGGAAAAACTCGCCCCACAAGTGGAAATCGGCGGCGAATTTGCAACGGTCTGGAATTTTTGATCCAATTTGTTCCCAGAGACTGCGCCGCCAGAAAACGGTTTCCTGCTGGATGAAATCAGAATTTTTGGGGCCGCCGTGCATTCCGGCGTAGTAGCAGCGACCGGCGAATCCGGGCATCTTTTGCATACCTTCGAAACTGCCGTCCTCTTGAACGCAGAATTTGCGTAAGGCGGTGATCCACTGGACTTCTGGAAATTTCTCAAAAATCTCGCGGACGGTGCAGAGGGTCCAAGGAAAATAGAGGTCGGAGGAATTGAGCCAGCCCATGATCTCGCCGGTGGTTTTCTCGAAGCCTTTGTTAATGGCGGCGTATTGCCCGCCGTCCTTCTCACTACACCAGTAGGCAAAGCGGTGCGCGTGGCGTTCCAGAATCTCCCGACTGCCATCAGTGGAGCCGCCATCGATCACGACATACTCCAAGTCGGCTCCGCAGCCATCCGCCGCTAGGAGGACGCTTCGCATCGTCTGATCCAAGTGCGCGGCTTGGTTGTAGGAAGGGGTGACGATGGAAATTTTCATTCGGGATTCACTCGATCTTGCTCCAGATATGACATTTGAAGAGAGCCCGTTTTACTTTTAGCGGCATTTTTATATGCACCGAATTGTTAACTGTCAGCGGTCGCAGACCTCTGCTACAGATAAGTTTCAATTGGAATTCAGGAATATTTCTCACAAGCCGCAAAGGTAGCAGCGATCGCATCCTTTGCTGAGACTAGCGGCTCAATACCAACTGGGAGCGGCCATTCGATGCCGACGGCGGAGTCGTTCCATAGGAGCGCTTGCTCGGTCTCGGGGCGGTAGTAATTGGTGCACTTGTAGTGGAAGTCGGCGACTTCGCTTAAGACGAGGAATCCGTGCGCGCAACCGGGTGGCACCCACAAGCGCTCGTGCGCTTCCGCCGTCAACATGTAGCCATCCCACTTTCCGAAGGTCGGCGAGCTTTCGCGCAAGTCCACCAACACATCGAAGACTGTGCCGGATGTCACCCAGACCAACTTTCCCTGGGCAGCCGAGCCGGATTGGTAGTGGAGTCCGCGAAGGACATACTTCGTAGAGCGGCTATGATTGTCTTGCACGAAATCGGCGTCGATCCCGAGCTTGGCGAAAGTTTCCTTGTTCCAGCTCTCAAGAAAAAAACCGCGCGCATCTCCAAAGACACGCGGACGCAATAGGTAAGCGCCTTCGATTTTAGTGGAATACTTTGTCATTTAGAAAATGCGAAATGGGTAATGCGAACTCGGCTTTGCCGACTGACAGAAAATGCTATTTGCGCGTGGGCGCTTCAGGGACAAAACGTAGTCGTTCCGGCTAAAGTTCGACGGAATTTTTGGCGAGCCACGCCGTGTAATCGGCTTCGGTGGATTCACTCGCTGCAAGCGCCAGAGTTTCTAACACGGCTTCCTCTTCGGTGGCTTCGAGGCTCCAGCCGTTTGCCCCCAAAAAAACATAGGCGGCCATGAATCCGATCCGCTTGTTTCCATCAAGGAAGGGATGATTTTTGACGAGACCGGTTGCGTAAGACGCCGCGAGTTCGAAGATGGTCGGCTTGCCATAGGTGAAAAGGTTTTTTGGCTTGTTGATGGCAGAATCCAACAACCCTTCGTCGCGAATTCCAGTCAAACCGCCAAAGCGGTTAAGCAGCTCGCCTTGAATAGCAATCAAGACCTCGTGGCCCAGCCAATTTGGCTCGTTCACTTTGCAAGTTCCCTAAGGGTATTGCGGTATTTCTGCATGCCTCTTTCAGCGATCTCCATGAAATCTTTGAACCCCGGCCGCTCTGGTGTCACCCGCAACGAACATTCGGGCAACTCGGTAAAATATAGGATAGTCCCCTCCTCCGCCTTGAGTTGCTGCAGGGCTTCCTTGGGAAGAACCACGCCGAGGGAATTGCCGATTTTACGAACTTTGGATTGCACGATCATGGGATAACATTAGTTATTACGACTTCGGGTGTCAAACAGGAAGAGGGAAGCCGATTTGCCCCAGAAAGCGCGGGATGCTTTCTATCCCCTCAAAAAGCGCGCAGTGTTAGGGCATGCTGCCGCCTTTGGTCATCGGCGGAAAAATCTACGCGGTCCATCATTAATCCAGACTGTCTTCCTGCTTTTCACAGGTGTTTTGACGCGCGGGGCGTCGGTTTTTATTTCACCAGAAACCTTAAAATCCAGGGCATCATTTTTTCTGCGCGCTCTATCCAGTGTCTTAGGCGTTCAATGCGCTGATGGGCTGATTCTTTTTGGTCGATGCTCTGGTCTCCTGCCATGTATTGCATGTGGTCGATGCTTTGAAGAGCGCGATCCAAGCGAGGTTGGAGCTTTTCCTTGATAAATGCAGTCGCAAATTTGCTGAGTTCCAGGTCTGCGACGAAGTGGTCCCGTCTATCACCGGGCGCATAGACCGCTTTTATCGCGCCGACAGAACGCAATACTTTGAGTCCTTGGCTTGCTGCTCCGAGGCTGATGTCCAGCCGTTCCATGATCACATCCATGGGCAATGCCTGCTCGGAAACAAATAGCAGCCCGTAGATTTCCCCGACCGATTTCTGCAGACCGATGAGCTTGAAAAAGCCGATGAACATCTCGATCGACTCGATCTCAAGCGCCGTCAGGGCTGCTTCTTTGGGATCGGGAGATTTCATGGCGACGGGCATGCGGTCCGGTGATCCCATCAGTTCACTTCAACGTTTTCAATAAAAAATGAAATTTCCAGCGCACAAACTGCGGCCCTGCTCCAGCAGACGCTTAAACAACCAACGTCCGCATGTGTCCGTGGGGAAAATTTGTCCAAGCCTGCCGGGAGGCTTTACAACGGCAAAACAAAAGCTAGTGTTAGCAGCCCTTACCGGAGTGGCGTCACGTGTGTAGAAGACAAAATCACATACCGCCACTGCCGTAGAGGGGCAATTTTTTATATCGGGGCGTAGCTTAGCTTGGTAGAGCGCCTGGTTTGGGACCAGGAGGTCGGAGGTTCAAATCCTCTCGCCCCGATTTTTGTGTTGGATCTTATGCTGGATTCGGGCACGGCGATTTACTTAGCCTAGGTGCCCATGGAGACGACTCGCTTGCTGGAAATGCCGCTGGAAGAGCGCCCACGTGAAAAAGCGGAGAGGCATGGGTTGGCGACACTCTCCGACGCCGAGTTGCTGGCGATCTTCATTCGCACGGGTATCCCCGGCAAAAACGCCTTGCAGGTAGCTCGGGACTTGTTGCGCGATTGCGGCGGGTTTGTGGAGCTTGCACGGTGCAGCCCAAAGGAGATCCGTCGTCTAGCCAAAGGCATCGGCCCTGCGAAGTCCCTGGAAATGGCGGCCGCCTTCGAGATTGGGAACCGCTTGGCGAGAGGCCGGGATCTTGCCCCTGTGCTGGACACGCCGCAAAGCATCTTCGACGTCTTTGGACAGGAGTTCATGGCGCTGCGCCAAGAATCCCTGCGGGTGCTTATGCTGGACTCCCGGCTGCGCTTGATACGGGCCGAGGAAATCTCACGCGGCACGGTGAACGAGTGTGTGGCACATCCGCGAGAGATTTTCCGACGCGCCATGATCCATAGCGCCTACGCCGTCGTCATTGTTCACAACCACCCGAGCGGCGACCCGACGCCAAGCTTGGCCGATCATCGAATCACACGCAGCCTCAAGGATGCGGCGCACCTCCTGCAAATCAACCTCATCGACCATGTGATCCTTGGCTCGCCGGATGGAGGACGGGTGCCATATTACAGTTTCAAGGAAGCCGGTCTCATATGAAAATCCATCCCACAGCCATTATCTCACCCGACGCGCAGCTAGCGGACGACATCGAGGTCGGTCCCTATGCAATCATCGGCCAGGAGGTCGTCATCGGTGAAGGCTGCGTGATCCAGGCCCATGCCGTGATCGAGTGTAAGACGACCATCGGCCAAGGAAACAGAATCGGCTACGGTGTTGTGATTGGTGCCGCCCCTCAGGATTTCGCCCATTCATCGGACATCCACAGCACAGTAGTGATCGGCAACAACAACCGCATCCGTGAATACGTCACCATTCATCGCGGCACAAAGGAAGGCACGGTCACACGCATTGGCGACGGATGTTTTCTGATGGTTGGCTGCCATGTCGGGCATAACTGCGACATAGGCAATGGAGTGATCCTCACAAACAATGTCCTGCTCGGCGGCTATGTGCACATCGGTGAAGCGGCGGTTCTCGGCGGCGGCTCGGTTTTCCACCAATATGTTTGCATCGGACGTCGTGCCATGGTGGCGGGAGACTCCAGCTTTAACAAAGACATCCCGCCATTCACCATCGCATCGGGCCGCAACAATACCTACGGCCTCAATGTCGTTGGGCTCCGCCGGGCGGGGTTCGGCAAAGAGGTGTGTTATGAGCTTCGCAGGGCATACCGTGAGGTGTTCTTTGGCAACCTCCCATATCGCGCCGCCGTGCAGGAGGCCCTGAAAGCCGAATGGGGGCCGGAAGCGAGGGAGTTTTTCGATTTCATTCTCGCTTCCAAGCGTGGCTGCTGCCCTGCGGCAAATACAAAGCGGGGAACTGTCGTTCCGTCGGAAGCCGAAGCCGACTGAAGGCTCCCCATGGATTTTTTTGAACATCAAGCCTACGCACGCCGACGCACAAAGCGGCTTATGTTCTATTTTGCGATGGCTGTTGTCGGCATCATTGTCGCTTTGCATCTCGGCTTCTGCATTGCGTTTGATGAAGATCCGGGCGACGTGCTGCTTCTCGGCCTCACCACGGCAGGAGTGCTCATCACGGTCCTGATAGGGAGTGTTGTAAAAATAACCGAGTTGTCGAAGGGCGGGAAAGTCGTTGCTGAAATGCTCGGCGGCGTGCCCGTAAGCGCCTCCACCACGGATCCCGCCGAGCGGCGACTACTTAATGTGGTGGAGGAAATGTCGCTTGCCTCGGGCACGCCGGTGCCTTTGGTCTACATTCTCGACGATCCTGCGATCAACGCCTTTGCAGCGGGTTTCGGCACGGGCGATGCCGCTATCGGAGTCACCAGAGGCTGCATCGAACAGCTCTCACGCGATGAACTCCAAGGCGTGATCGGGCATGAGTTCAGCCACATTCTCAATGGAGACATGCGGCTGAACATTCGACTGATGGGGCTTCTGAACGGCATTCTTTTCCTGTCGATCATCGGCGGCGTCCTGTTGCGTCTTGCTGTGCACACCCGACCGAGATCCAGCTCGCGCAATGAGAAAAACGGAAATGCCATCTTGATGTTTTTCATTGTCGCCGGACTTCTGCTCTACCTCGTCGGCTGGATCGGGGTTTTCTTCGGCAAGCTCATCAAAGCTGCCGTGAGCCGCGAGCGCGAGTTTCTCGCGGATGCCTCCGCCGTGCAATACACCCGCAATCCGAATGGCATCGCGAGTGCGCTCGCCAAGATCGGCGGCGCCACCTCACGCCTGCAGAGCCCACGCGCCCAGGAGGCGAGCCACATGTTCTTCGGCAATGGCCTCGCCGAGTCGTGGCTCAATCTCTTCGCCACCCATCCCCCGATCCGGGAACGCATCGCCCGCATCGCTCCCGATTTCGATCTTCCAAAAAATACGTCGATTCGCCCCGAGCCCCCTAGAAAACGGCCCGGCATGCCCGGCGAACTCGAACTCGCCGCCGCCGCTTCCATGCTCTCGGGCTTGCCGGCGTTTTCACTCACCGCCGCCCACGAACTCCAAGGTGCCTGCGCGCTGTTCTACTCGTTCCTCCTCTCCGAAGACGCTGCCACGCAGGACAAGGAACTCAGCCTGATCCAAGCCGACAGCGCCATGCGCTCGGCGACAAGCGAGATGTTTGCCCGGCGCGCAGAATTGTCCTCTGCGCAGAAACTCGCCCTCGCCGACCTCGCCCTTCCCGCCCTGCGAACGATGTCCGAGTCGCAATACAAAACGTTTCGCACGAATGTGAACACGCTCATCGAGGCCGATGGCCAGATGCGCCTCTTTGAATACACTCTCCAGAAACTCCTCCTCCGCCACCTCGACTGCTCATTCACCAAAAACAGACCTCTGCGCATCGCCTACCGCTCCATCGTTCCCTTACTCCCCGATACAGGCCTCCTGCTTTCCGCAATCGCGAATGAGGACGGTGCCGGCCCTGAAAATGCAGAGTCGTCGTTTCACGCCGGACTTGCCCACTTGGGCCAAGCCAAAGGAGCCTTTCCCATGTCACGACATGAGGATGTTCATTTGCAGGATTTCGATGCAGCGCTCGACCGGCTTGCGCAAGCCTCCCCCGAGGTCAAAAAAACCATTCTTGCCGCCTGCGGAGCGGCGGTGATGAGTGACGGCAAAGTGAACGACACCCAATTCGAACTCTTGCGGGCCATTTCCGACACGGCGGATTGCCCCTTGCCACCCTTTGTCCCGACTACATGAGCCATCCGGTGCGCTGGCTTGATGCAGGGATCTTCCGCGATTTGGAGGACTCGGGAACGAACGCCTTCCGCATCGCGGAGGGGCCGGGGTTTTGGATCGAGCGCTTTGCCTCGACCGCGCTGACCTCTTCGCGTCCGGGTTACGATCCGCGGCAACTTGCGGATTCCCTTTTACAATGGGCGGACTCGATTCCATGGAGTCCACAACGCATCTACCACCGCCAGCTCGTCACTGGCCCCGGCGAGAAAGACATCCCGGTCTTGCTCCAAGGAGACACCGCGCTCTCGCCGCGCGAAACCGCGCAAGAGAATGGACTGCTTTTCGAGGTGGATTTCAGCGCAAGCTATTCGCCCGGTCTTTTCCCCGACCAGCGGGCGAACCGCATGTTCCTTCGTCAAAGAAAGCCCCAGCGCCTTCTCAACACCTTCGCCTACACCTGCGCGTTCTCGGTCGTCACAGCCAGCGTGGGAGCGCTGACATCGAGCGTTGATGTCTCCAAATCCTCCCTGCAACGCGGACGGCGAAATTTCGAACTCAACCACATCGCCGCCGAGGGGCATCGCTTCATCGCCGAGGATGTGCCGACCTACTTGCGCCGACTTGCCAAGCGTGGCGAGACGTTCGATGCGATCATTCTGGACCCGCCGACCTTCGGACGTGGAGGATCGGGTAAAACATTCCGCTTCGAGCGGGATTTCGGTGCGCTTCTGGAAGCAGCTCTGGCGGTATCGGCACCCGGGGCGGCCATTCTCCTTTCGACAAACTGCTCCTCGTGGGATGCCAACCGCCTGACGGCGACCGCCCGAGCGATTATATCGCATACGACACGCTTTGAAGCCGTTCCCCCGCCCGCTGACTTTTCCACCAGTTCTCCATCCGCGACGGTTTGGGCGTTGTTGTAAGATTTTTCTTTAAGCAAAAAGGACGTGCGATGCTAGATTCCCTCCCATGAAGCCGGCAGGCGACCAGTTCCTCTACGAGATGCGCGCGGAGATTTTCCGTGTCGCGAGACTCTGCGCGCCATGCCTCGACACGTTGGGACCTCTCACCTTTCACGGAGATCCCCGCTCGGCTGAGGAACGCCGCCGATGGCGCGACACCGTGTGGCTGCCAGTCATCTCCCCCGCCGCCCTCAGTGCCCACACAGCAATGCGTGAAGGAGCCCGGGAGATCATCGCGGTGGATACCCTTGTTTCCACAAGACTCGTCGGTCCGCTCTCCGCAACAAGCCGCACGGCAGGCCGACAGTTGGCCACCAGCTTTCACGCTCCAGCGGGAGAAACCCGGCTCGAAAAATTTATCGCGGCAATCAAGCGTGGCGACTCGCCGGCTCATTTTGCAGTCGTCTACTCGGCACGCGCCGCTGTTTTTCATATTCCCGCACCTGTGATGTTGACGTCGCTTGTGTTCCTTGAAATGCGCGCAGCCCCTCTGGGAGAGCTTTGGCAGTCCGTCGCCGATTGCCTTGGGGAAAATCTTCCCACGAACCAAGGTCTCCGTGCCGCTTGAAATATATGGAATGTATGGCCGCCGTCGAAACCCCCGAGACCAAGATGAAGGATCAAGCGGATCTCGATTCCGTCTGGAACGTCATTGTCCACAACGACCCGGTAAATCTGATGAGCTATGTGTGCCTCACTTTTCGGCGCGTATTCGGGTTTTCGCGCGAGAAAGCCGAGCGGCACATGCTTGAGGTGCATAACAACGGCAGGTCGTTGGTCTGGTCCGGCTCCCGCGAACAGGCGGAACTTTACGTCCAGCAACTCCATGCCCACCTCCTGCTGGCAACCCTCGAAAAAGCTGCTCAACCATGAAGGTTGCGTTGAGAATTTTACAGGATGGCACGGTGAGCATCGAGGGGATTGCCGAGCCTCTTTTTCAGATGCTGGCCGGCGTCAAGAGCGCAGCCGAAGCCGACGACCCCCGTGTGGAATCGCGGTTTTTTCAGTCGCCATCGGAGGATCCCGAGGCCACCGGACTCTGTGAGGATTGGAAGGCATTTGTGCAGCCTGATCTTCATGCAGGATTTGCCACAGCCCGTGACGCTGTAGCCGCCGACCTGCGCGGCGCGACATCGAACAGCAACGGCTCCCGCTCGTTCACCATTCCGCGCAAACACATCGACTATTGGCTCTGCGCCCTAAATCAAGCCCGCCTCGCCCTTGCGGAGGTGCATGGATTCACCGATGCGGAGATGAGCCGCCAGCCGGGGGATTTGGACAATCCCCACGAATACGCACTGTTGCAGACCAGCATTTACGGGATGCTGCAGGAGTGGCTTATCGCCTTACTGGACTGAGGGGCACCTCTTTCTTCAACAGAGCAATTGCAAAAACAAGGCGGCGATTTACGCTCCCCCGCATGAAATATGCGTTTCTCGGCGCGGGCCGCATGGCATCGGCGATCATTCAAGGCATGTTGCGCGCAAAAGTTTGCGACGCGGCGGATATCATTGCCGCCTGCCCGGATGCCGATTTGCTCCAGAACCTTCGCGACACCACCTCGGTGAATATTAGCGACTCCAATGCGCAAGCCGCCTCCGCCGCGCCCGTGGTTGTTTTGTGTGTCAAACCACAGGATGCGGCAAAAGCACTCTCGCAGTGCGGCGAATCGCTCAAAGGCAAGCTGGTGATCTCGATTGCCGCTGGACTCGATCTGGAAACTCTCCGCCACCACTGTCCCGGCGCCCGAATTGTCAGGGCCATGCCGAATACCCCCGCCATTGTCGGAAGCTCGGCTACCGCTTACGCCTGTGGCCCCTCGACCACCAAGGAAGATCAGGACCAGGCGAATCTCGTTTTTTCCAGCATCGGCGAGGTTTATCCCGTCGAGGAAAAGCTGCTCGATGCGGTCACGGGACTTAGCGGCAGCGGACCGGCTTACATTTTTCTGGTGATCGAAGCGCTCGCCGATGGCGGAGTCGCCAGCGGACTCCCCCGCAAGCTTGCCCAGGACTTGGCGGTGCAGACCGTTCTTGGCTCGGCGCGGTTGGCCAAAGAAACCGCCGAGCATCCAGCCATTCTGCGGGAAATGGTCACCAGCCCCGGAGGCACCACCGCCGCCGCGCTGGGCGAATTGGAAAACAGGGGCGTGCGTGCCGCCTTTTCCCAAGCGGTGCGCGCCGCCGAACGCCGCGCAAAGGAACTCTCGGGAAAATGACCCGTCGCGGTGGCATTCGATTTGTCGCTCTTTTCGCAGTGTTGCTGAGCGCCATCGTGCTTCCGCCGCCGCTCCCCGCCAATCCCCCGGCATTTGTTCCCGCGACTCTCGCCGAGGCTGTGGCGGAAGGAAATCGTGCATTCGAGCGCAAAGACTACGCCACCGCCCGCCGGGCCTACGAACGCGTGCTTTCGCTCGACAAAGACAACCTCATGGGCCTCGTGAACCTTGGTATGGTCGAGTTCTACAGCGGAGATAACAGCAAAGCGGAGGAACTGCTCAACCGGGCGATCCGCATACGACTCGAGACCGCTCCGGCATGGCTAACCCTGGGAATGATCCACATGGATCAAGACCGCCCGAATGAAGCCCTTGCCGCCCTCTCCCAAGCCGTGCTCCACGATCCAAAAAACCCCCGCGCCAGAAATTTCCTTGGGATCGTGATCGGCCGTAGGGGGTGGATTGATGGAGCCCAGCAGGAACTCCGCCGCGCTGTGGAACTCGATCCCCTCTATGCGGATGCCCACTATAATCTTGCCGTTTTTTACCTTGAGGAAAAACCTCCCGCCATCGAGCTGGCCCGCCGGCATTATTACCGTGCGCTGGAACTTGGAGTTGAAAAAGATCCCTCCATGGAAAAGTTGTTTAGCCAGAAACCAAAAAACCCATAACTTGCACCACATGAAGCTCCGCACTTTGCTTTGCCTCGCCACTGTCGCTCTTCTTACCGACCTGTCGGCCATCGAGCCAGCCGTCTCCGCCAAGGCCGCCATTCTTCTGGATGCGAATACCGGCCAAGTGCTCTACAAAAAAAACGACACATCCTCCCGCCCTGTTGCAAGCACCCAGAAGCTCCTGACCGCCCTGCTCGTCGCCGAAGCCGGAGACCTCGATAAAAGAGTCACCATCACCGTGGCCGACACGCAGTGCGAGCCCTTCAAGCTCTACATCAAACCGGGTGACAGCTACACCCGCCGCCAGCTCCTGCACGCGCTCATGATCCGTAGCAGCAACGATGTCGCCCGGGCACTCGCCCGTGACAACGCCGGCAGCCTTGCCGCTTTTTCGGAAAAAATGAACCGCCGCATGCGTGAACTCGGCGGCACCAATTCCAATTTCAAAAATCCGAACGGCCTTCCCGCCGAGGGCCAGTATTCCACCGCGCGCGACATGGCCCGCGTCGCCATGGTTGCTTATCGCAATCCGACTCTCCGCCAGATCATGAAGCTCAAAAACTACGATTTCCGCTTCGCCTCGGGGAAAGTCGTCCCCTTGAGAAATACGAACCGCCTCCTGCGCACCTACACCTTTTGCAATGGCATGAAAACCGGCTACACCAACCTCGCCGGCCATTGCCTCATCTCCAGCGGCTCCCATAACGGTCGCGATGTCATCGCCGTGGTGCTTGGATCGAAGAAGGGAATTGTGGCCGACGAGTCGGCAAAGCTTCTTGCCCGGGGTCTCGATATGAACTCCAACCAGATGACCAAGCTGCGCATCGCCTCAAACTAGATCCGCGTGGCCCGCTCCTACACGCTCCACCAGCCCGCCGCTCCTGTGGGCAAAATCGATTTTGCTGCGGAGCTGAACGAGCAACAACTGGCCGCCGTCACCTCCCCCGGCGGGGCATCTCTTGTCATCGCCGGAGCCGGCAGCGGGAAGACACGCACCCTCACCTACCGTGTCGCATGGCTTCTCGAGCAAGGCATCCCGGCCCGATCGATCCTGCTCCTCACATTCACCAACAAAGCCTCGCGTGAAATGATCGAGCGGGTGCACACGCTCATCCCCGGCGCCGCCGAGGGCCTCTGGGGCGGCACGTTCCACTCGATCGGCAACCGCATCCTGCGCCAGCATGCCGAGGCCATCGGGTTCCGGCAGGGGTTCTCGATCATGGACCGCGAGGATTCGGAGGACATGATCGCCTCGGTTTTAACCCGCGAGGGAATTGTTTCCACCGACAAGCGGTTCCCCAAAGCCGGTGTGCTCTCCGATATTTTCAGCCTCTCGGTGAATACCGGCTCGCCAATCTCGAAGATTCTCTCCGAAAAATACCGCTACTTCATTCCGATAGCCCATGAGATCGAGCGGGTGCAGACCGCCTACGAGGCCAACAAGCGCGAGGCGAACTCGATGGATTTCGATGACCTGTTGGCCAAAACCCTCTCGCTTTTCCTCACGAATCCCGACATCGCTGCGCACTACCAGCGCCAGTTCCAGCACGTGCTGGTAGATGAATACCAGGATACAAACCGCCTCCAATCCGAGTTGATCGATAGGATTACCGCGCACCATGGCAATGTGATGGTGGTCGGCGACGATGCGCAGAGCATCTACTCATGGCGCGGTGCGGATTTTGCAAACATCCTGCGATTTCCCGACACGCATCCCGGCGCACGCGTCTTCAAGATCGAGACGAACTACCGCAGTGTGCCCGGCGTGATCGAACTCGCCAATGCGGCGATCCTCCAAAACGAGAAACAATTTCCAAAAAACCTCTCACCGGTTCGCAAACCGCATTCCGTCAAGCCCGCCTTGGTCGCACTGCCGACCAACACCCAGCAGTCCGCCTTCATCGCGCAGCGCGTGATGGAACTCGCCGATGAGGGGATTCCGCTCGAGCAAATTGCGGTGCTCTACCGAGCCCATTACCACTCGATGGAAGTTCAGCTGGAATTTACAAAACGGGGTATCCCTTTTTCCATCACCAGCGGGCTTCGATTCTTCGAGCAGGCACACATCAAGGACGTCGCGGCGTTTCTGAAATTCACCATCAATCCCCGCGATGAGACATCCTTCAAGCGTATGATTCGGATGCTGCCGGGCATCGGTGCAAAAACCGCCGAGAGTCTGTGGCAGCGGGTTTCCACCCTCCTGGAGGGAACGACCCGATTCCACGCCATTGCGGATCTGAAGGTTCCCGCGAAATCCCAGAAGGCATGGACGCAATTTGTCCACACCCTCACCGACCTCGTGCCGGATTCCGGTCCTCTCAAGCCCGACGCCATGATCGAGTGCGTGCTCTTCGCGATCTACGAGGACTACATGAAAGAGAAGTTCCCAAACTATGAAGCCCGCCATGAGGACCTGGAGACGCTCAAGGCCTTTGCCACACAGTTCGAGACAAGCGAGGACTTCCTGGCACAACTCGCCCTGCTCGGCGGGTTCGAGACTGCGGAGGCCTTTGCCGGAGGAGCCGAGACCGAGAAGGTCACCCTCTCCACGCTTCACCAGGCCAAGGGACTCGAATGGCGGGTTGTTTTCCTCGTTTGGCTTGCCGACGGCATGTTCCCCAGCAGCCGCAGCATCGAGAATCCCGACTCGCTGGAAGAGGAGCGCCGACTCTTCTATGTCGGGATCACCCGCTGCATGGATGAACTCTACCTCACCTACCCCGAGCTTCGTCTCGGTGCCGGTTACGGTGAGACATTCCAGACCCCGTCGCGTTTCCTCAAGGAAATCCCCGAGGCATTGCTGGAGACTTGGGATGTCACCACTGCGTCCATGCCGGCCCGGTCAGCGGATTACCTCGATGAGGAGCCGTTTTAGGTAAGTTTGACACGTTGTTAAATCCTTTGGGTTGCGTTGCATCCATCTTACTGATTGGCTCAGCGGTAATCACATGGTCGTAAGCTCTGTGCTGATCATCACCTCCGGTTTCGGGGAAGGCCACAATGCCGCCGCTCGCAACATCGAATTGGCGATACGGAAGACCCACCCCGGCTTGCGCGTGTCAGTGCATGATATCTACCAGGAAGGCTCCGGCTGGCTTCACCAACTGGCCCAGCTCGCCTACAAATTTACGATCAATCGCGCTCCGAAGCTCTGGAGTTTGATTTACAAGATGCTCGACCGCATGCCGGGCATGGCATCTTTTGGCTTGGACTCTTCGGCGGATCGGTTCGCACGCTGCGCAAAAAGCTGCTGAACATGCAGCCGGATGTGGTGGTGAGCACCTTTCCCGGTTACGGCGCGCTCATTAACCATGCGCTTGGTAAACGGCGGCGGCCATTCACCTTTATCACGGTGGTTACCGACTCTCTCACTATCAATGCGATCTGGTTCGAAGGCGACAGCGACTTTTTCCTAGTTCCAAACGAACCCACCGCCCGCGTGATTGAGAATGTAGGAATCCCTCACGAGAAAATCCGCGTCACCGGTTTTCCCGTGCCGATGCTTTTCGCCACGCCGGACGAGCATCCCCGCGAGAGCCCACCGAAGGATGGTTTGTGGAAGGTCCTCTTCATGGTGAACTCGGCGCCGCACCTCGCGCTCGAGATCGCCCAGGCGCTTCTCGATATCGAAAACACTGCGCTCACCGTCACCTGCGGGCGCGATCAGAAGCTCCAGGGACAAATGAAAAAACTTGGAGCCGAATTGGAAAAGCCTCTGGAGGTTCATGGCTGGACACCCGAGATGCCTGGCATCATCCGCCGCAGCCACGTGCTCATCGGCAAGGCGGGAGGCGCTGCCGTGCAGGAGGCGATGGCCGCCCACACGCCGATGATTATCACCCAAGTCGTGCCGGGGCAGGAGGAGGGAAATGCGCACCTGCTTTTCGAAAAAGGCGCCGGTTCCTTTGCATCGACCCCTTCGGAGATTGCGGATGCCGTCCGCGAACTCTTCGAGCCACCGGCGAAACTTTATGCCGATCGCGTGAAGGCTGCCGCCCGCCTCGGGCATCCCACCGGCGCCAAGGACATCGCCAATTTCATCCACTCGATCTGCATCAAGATTTGATCCCTGTTTGACCCCTTCCACTTGGAACCGAAAATCACGGCTTTCCCAGAAGGGGTTGATGCCTTATCACCAAATCGTGTCGAACGAACAGCATCTTGCGGAGCGCACGGCGCGTGCCGAGAAAATCATCGCCGCGCCGGAAAACTTCAAAGTATGCGAAGGCTGTGAATCCATCGTTACAGCCCGTGTGGTGACTTGCCCGAATTGCCATGGCTACCGCTTCGACGAAGCGCCCGAGCGCGTGATCGAGCAAGCCCGCCTGCTGGCCTCACGCCCCCAGCAAAGTGTCACTGCGCAGGATTTGTCGTAGAGCGGGCGGTCAGTATTTCGCGCAAGCGCCGCCACGCGGAGCTTTCGGCCTGCAAGGCGCGGGACCAGTCTTTTGAGGCAATGAGGCGTCCCGATTGGGCGAATGCATCTGCTGCGGACTGGTAATCACCCGCGACCCCCCCATACAGGAGGGCGAGCTTCTCGGCGATTGCGGCGGTGAACTGCTGGCGCTTGGCGCGGTCACCGGCGAGCATCCATGTGTAGAGTTCCAGTCGCGCCGCCACTTCCACGTCGAATCCCCTACCCGTTTTCTCCTTCAGGATTTGAAACACCTGCTGCAACGGCTGCAGCGCCCGCTCCTGATCCGCACGATCAGCGGAATCCTTGAAAAGCCTGATCGCTCTCGCGTATTCCCATGCAGCATTCATCGCCGCCGGGGGAGGCACTTTGAATTCACGCTCGAAGATCCGATAAAGCGCATACACCACCGCCGCTGTGTTGCGCGCCTCCGCCTCCTGCCACGCCTCGATACGCAGACCGGCGATCCGCGCCGTTTGGAAAGACTCCAACGAACTTTCCCGTGGCCAAAAGCAATACGCCGCCGTGGTGATCGCCGCCACAACCAGTAATCGAATGAAAAACGCACCCACGCCCCACATGTTGCCGTAGAGTCACCGGCCACGAAAAACCATTTTTCGGATGTCTTGCCCGCAGACCCGGCATCGTTGTTTTTACAAGAGTGGCATCTGCGCCGCGTTGGGGTCGGGGGTCAGACGCTTGCGGAGGGACTTGGCAAGAGCGGGCTGCCCGGCGGCATTGAGTTCGGATTTTTCGAGGTTTTCGAGGATTTCCTTGGAGCGGGCGATAATCGAGTCGGGGAGGCCGGCGAGACGGGCGACTTGGATTCCGTAGCTCTGGTCGGCGCGACCGGGCAGGATTTTTCGAAGGAAGATGATTTGTTCGTTCCACTCGCGAACGGCGACATTGAGGTTCAGCACGCCCGGACGTGTGCGCTCGAGGTCGGTAAGTTCATGGTAGTGGGTGGCAAAGAGGGCTCGGCAGCAGATGCGGTCGTGCAGGTATTCGGCGACACTCCAGGCGATGGAGAGGCCGTCGAACGTCGAGGTGCCCCGCCCGATCTCATCGAGAATGACGAGGCTCTTGGAGGTTGCGTTATTGAGGATGTTCGCCGTCTCGTTCATTTCGACCATGAAGGTGGACTGTCCGCGGGCAAGGTCATCACTGGCACCGACGCGGGTGAAGATACGGTCGGCGAGGCCCAGATGCATCGACTTGGCAGGGACATAGCTGCCGGTCTGCGCCATGAGGGTGAGAAGCGCGACCTGGCGGATGTAGGTGGATTTTCCCGCCATGTTCGGGCCGGTAATGATGGCGAATTTTTTATCGTCGGTGCCGAGGTCGGTGTCGTTGGGAACGAAACGGGAGCCATCGGGTTGCTGATCCAGCACGGGGTGGCGTCCGTCTGCAATTTGCAAGACATCGGAATCATCGATCTCGGGGCGGCAGTAGGAGTGCAGGCGCGCGGTCTCGGCGAGCGAGCACAGCACATCGAGCACGGCGAGCGTGGCTGCGGTCTCCTGCAAGCGGGGCAACTCGGCGAGGACATCCGCTCGAAGCTCGCCGAAAATCTCAATCTCACGCGCACGGGCCCGCTCGTCGGCACCCAGGATTTTCCCCTCGATTTCCTTGAGCTGGGGAGTGATGAAACGCTCGCCGTTCACCGTCGTCTGCTTGCGGATGTAGTCCTCCGGCACCGAGCCTAGATTGGCTTTGGTGATTTCGATAAAGTAGCCGAAGACCGAGGTGAAGCGGACCTTGAGCGACTTGATGCCCGTGCGCTCGATTTCCTTTTCCTGCAAGGCGGCGATCCAGTTTTTGCCCTCGTGGGATGCGGCCCGGAGTTCATCCAGGGCGGCGTCGAAACCGGGCTCTATAAAGCCGCCGTCACGGATCACCGCAGGGGGCTCGGCGACGATGGCGGTGCGGAGTTTTTCTGCAAGCGCGGGAAGCGCATGGAGTCTCTCGATCAGACCGGAGAGGAGCGGCGATGGGATTCGACTGCCTTGGGAAGATCCCAAGCTGGCAGCAAGGGCGGGAATGCGGTCGAGCGATTGGGCGAGGGCCGCGAGATCACGGGCATTGCCGGAAGGTCCGCCGAGCCGCGCCGCGGCACGCTCGATATCGCGGATTTCGGCCAGGCGCGTGCGCAAGTCGCCGAGGAGCATGGCATCATCGAGAAGCGAGGCGATGGCATCCTGTCGGCTTTCGATCGCAGCGGCGTCACGAAGCGGATGCAGGATCCACTCCCTCAGAAGTCTTGCTCCCATCGGGGTGGCGGTGCGGTCGAGCGAGCCGAGGAGCGTCATGTGGCGACCCGCCCGGGATTGGACAAGCTCGAGGTGGCTTTGTGTGGCGGCATCCAGGATGAGGAATTCGCTACGGCTGTAGGGCTGGAGATGTCGGAGGTGCCCGGCAGGCCGCCGCATCTGGCGCGTGATGTAATGGAGGAGCGCCCCGGCGGCACCAGTGCCCGCTGGAAGGTCGGCACAACCGAACCCATCGAGCGAGTGGACCTTCAAATGCGAGCGTAGCAACTCGGTGGCGGGCTCGGTTTCAAAAACATAGCCGTCGAGGGGAGATTGAGGGCTTACTTGGGCAAAGGCCTCGATCTGGTGGTCTGGAACGAGGATTTCCACAGGCGATAGGCGCGCAAGCTCGTCGAGCAAGGCAGGAAGAGAATCCAGCTCCGTGAGGCGAAATTCGCCAGTGCTGAGGTCGCAGTAGGCCAGACCGTAGGCATCGCCTCGCTTGGCCAGCGCGGCGATGAAGTTTGGTTTGCGGTCGTCGAGCCCAAAGTCGTCCAGCGTGCCGGGGCTCAGTATCTGGGAAATTTCGCGCCGGACGAGCTTGCCGGCAGTCACCTCGCCCACCTGATCGCAGATCGCCACGCGCCACCCGGCGGCGATGAGCTTTTCGATGTAATTGCGCGCGGCGTGATAGGGCACTCCGCACATCGGGGTTACTCCCCGCTTCGTGAGCGCCACATTGAGAATGCGGGAAGCCTCCACGGCGTCCTCGCCGAACATCTCGTAAAAATCACCAAGCCGAAACAGGAGAAATGTCCCGGACGGCAACTCCCGCCGGACGGCATGATACTGCTGCATCATCGGCGTGAGTTTTTCTTCGGACATTGTCGGGTTCTATAAAAAGAATGTGTCGGTGGTTTGGAGGGAAGCGCGATGATGCAAGCATCCGCTTACCGGTGCAAGGGGGAAGGCTTGCCACAGCCTGCGGGCTCTTGGTTTTCAGCCTCTCTTCGCCACCAGCAGAATGGAAAAAAGCGCCCTCGTTGATCCCAAGGCTGCTTCGCCACCAGAGTCGGACGGCGATTCGCCCTTTGAGGAAGTTGCGATTCAGTCGAAAGTCGCTCTTCAGGCGCCCGATCCTTGGCTCGATCGCTGCCCTTTGGCGAAACCTGCTTCTGGCTTTGCCTTTCTCGTAGGCGCTGGCGTTTTTCTTTCCTCTCCCTGGTGTGACTACCTCGGTTTCCCCGCAATGCGATTGACCTCGAAAACCCTTGTCGCCGATCGCCACCGCAGACCGGTAGCCGGCCACCCGCTCGACCTGCTCGACCTGCTCGAGCGTGGGTTCCAACGCATGACCGTCGTAGTCGTTTTCCGACAGGCTGCAGGCTCCCAAGATCACCCCGACGTTCTTGTCCACTACCACCGAGCCCTTCGCGCCGAACTCATACTTTTTGTGTTCCTTGCCCTTGGACACGCAGTAGACCTCCGGTGCGTGCAGCGAGTAGATTTCCCCGCTATTGGAACGCTTTTGGTTCAGGATTTTCTTCGCCGTTTCCAACCAGCGCGTTGGTTGTTCTACAGTTGATTGTCACCGCTTAAAACTTCGAGCAGATATGGCAAATTATGCACTCCGATTCAGCCTCTGCGCCGACTGAATTCGCTGGGCGCGAAACCAAAATGTTTGCGAAAAACTCGAGCAAAATATTGGCTCGATTGGAACCCGCAACCAAACGCGATCTCAGTGACGCTTTTACTGGATTTCTCCGTAAGCATCCGCGCCGATGCATCCAGACGGCAGCGAGTGAGGTATTCCACAGGAGACATATTCACCAGCTTGCGGCAGTAGCCAGCGAAATGGGTGCGCCCTAGCCCACATGCATCCGCCATGGAATCCAAGGTCCAGGGCTCGTCCATTCTTGCGTGCAACGATTCCAAAAATAAACGCACGGTTCGCTCACTGCTCGGTAGAGTCTTGTCCAAGCACGGGCGGCGGCATTCCATCATCTCCGCAAGCAAGACCACGAGATCGTTGATAAGAATTTTGATTCTGGTGCAGTTTGCCTTGCTTGCCCCCAACCGGACAGCCTCATCAAGTCTTGCAAAACAGCTGCGGATGTGAGGATCCGATTGCCAGACTGGTTGTTCATTCTGTCGCAGAATGTTGGTCAGGCGCTTAAGGCCGCTCTGGGGACAAAGCAGCCAGTCCGGCCAGCTCCAAGGCTGATTTGGACGACGCACGCCGACATCGAGGATCAACCATGAGTAATGACTGGCCGGCACATTTGGAGTTCCTACCCGGTGGCGCTGCCACGGGCGAGTGATGGTCAAACTGCCGGGACGCACCTGATAAGACCGCTTGCCCACGCTAAACGGCAGTGAACCAGTCGCAAGATAGCCAATCTCGATTCCTTCGTTACAGTGCCAATCAAGCCCCCAATCCTGCTCGAATGGCGCATCCCAATAACCCAGCATGCAAACCTCACGAAGATCGTTGCGGGGCAAGCGGCTTCCTGGATAGCTGCAGCTACCGAGAGCCTCCAAGCGGATACAACCCGAGTCGGCGGCTTTCTTAAGGAGTTCACAGGTGTCTGCGTGGAAAAGCTCTTTTGCACTACGAAAGGTCGTGCGCTGTTTCATTGATTCGGAAATGTGTAATATTTACCAGTGGCAAACATTGCAAGTCTGTCAACCATACACATGCTAATTTTCGCTTTTAACAAAGCTGGATTGATCCCGCTGCTAATGAACGCATCAAACCCAGTCCGCAACCAAACTAAAAACAGAAAACTATGAAAATCGGCTGCTTCGCTCTCATGCAACCGTTCTCGCCCATGCGACGGCAATTCGAACTCATCCGCTCGCTTGGTTTCGACTACGCGGACCTCACCGACAATCATGATGGAGCCACTCTTGGCACTGAATACGGTTTCTCCGCGTCATCCAGCCTCGACTCCCACCCAGCCACCATCCTTGATATGGTGAATGAGTTCGGGCTTACGCTCACCAGCGTTTGTGCTCACGCCAATCTTCTCGATCCGACATCGCCTGATCGCTACGGAACCAATCAAATAATCAAGGCGATCAAGCTCGCCCATTTTCTAGGGGTAAAACAAGTGATCACCACCGAAGGCGACCCCAAAACCGAATTCGGCCATCGGCTTACCGACGACCAGAGGCTTTTCAGCATTGTCGAAAAACTCCAAGAACCCATCCGCTGGGCTCGTAGCCTCAACATAGAAATCCTACTGGAACCCCATGGCATTTTAACAGATACGGTCGATGGTATGACGCGCATCCTTGACGCGCTTGGCCACGAGGAGACAGTGGGCATCAATCTCGATACCGGCAACTCGTGGCTCGGCGGCGGCGATCCACTCGAGTTCGTCAAAACATTCGGGCCGCGCATCAAACATGTGCATTGGAAAGACATGTCGGAAGAATGGTTGCCGAAACGCGGCAAGCAGTTCGGCTGCGGCATGGGGACGATCCCGCTGGGCGATGGCATCGTGGGCATCGAGGCAATCGTAAAACATCTTTCAGACATCGGCTTTGACGGACCAACCACCTTGGAAGTGGTCGGCGAGACGACCGTCAAAGTTTCCGCAGAGCGCTTACTCAGCTGGTCGAAGTGATCCCCATGAACATGAAAACATCATCCACATTCACACGCAGGCGGTTTCTTGGCACCATCATAGGAGCTGCCATTGCCCCTCAAATCGTGCCTAGCCGTTTACTGGGAGGTGATACTGCCCCCAGCAACACGATCAGACTTGGTCATATCGGCGTCGGCCAGAGAGGCACCATCGTCCTTAAAAATTTCCTGTATGCAAAAGGAGCTATGAGCGCGGCAATTGCAGATCCCTTCCGATCCCGACTCGATGCGGCTGGCCAGATAGTGAAGGATGCCCAGGGACACCAGCCGAAGTTGTTCAATGATTTCCGCGATCTGCTGGCAGATGATTCTATCGATGCCGTAGTAATAGCCACTCCCGATCACTGGCATGTGCCTATTGCCCTTGCGGCGATTCGGGCTGGCAAGGATATCTATGTGGAGAAACCACTTGGCTACACGCTCGATCAGAACCGCGCCCTCAAGGAGGCCTGCACCCGACTTGGACGCGTCTTTCAATACGGCACGCAACAGCGCAGCCAAGAAATCCTTAAACGCGGCATCGAGCTCGTTCTTAACGGATATATCGGTGATCTTGAACGAATCGAAGTCTGGGCACCGCACGGCATGGGTGGTGGATCGCTCCAAGAAATTCCCGTTCCGGATGGATTGGACTATGATCTTTATATCGGTCCTGCACCGATGAGACCCTGCACAAAAAATCGCATTACCAACGAAGGTTCTTGGTTCTGTTCAGACTACTCGATTGGTTTTATCGCCGGCTGGGGGGCACACCCGATGGATATCGCCATTTGGGGGATAGACGACGATACCAAAGGGCCGGTAAAATTTCGCGGAACCGGCAACTTCCCGACACCGGACGGGCTTTTCAACACTTGCGCAACTTGGGATGTGGGAATCGATTTTGCGACCGGGACGAAGATGCGCTTCATGAGCGACGACATCGCCGAGCCAGTCATCAAAAAATATCGTCGGAATTCCTCCACCAATGGCACCACTTTCTATGGATCAAAAGGCTGGTTAAGCCTAAGCCGTGGCTTGGCAGAGGCCAGTAATCCGGAATGGCTAAAATTAAGACAGATCGAGGGGGATCGACGCGTGAGGTATCACAAGGACTTCTTCTCGGCTTTTGTTGAAAGCGTTCGAGATCGCTCTCCCACTGTCGCGCCGATAGACGATGCCATCCGCACAGACGCCATCAGCCATCTGTCACTCATGGCGATCAAGTCTGGAGGCGAAGTAGTTTGGGATTCCAAGGCTTATCGCATTCTATCGCCAGACAGCCTCAACTCAGAGATGTCCTCAAAGATTCGCGGAGATTGGGCGCAAAGTTAATCTGTCGATCAAGCTTCGGCAAAGATTACAACAGGTTAACCCAGTAGTTTTTGATTCGATCTCAAGGGCATTGAGGCGAAAGGCTTGCAGGTCGCGCTGCAAACCCTCTGCTTTATCGTATGAAATCTCTGCCCCCTTCACTTCTGGCCCTCTTTGGCTTTCTCGCCGCCATCGGCGATGCCCTGACCACGGTCACAGCCAAAGATACCCTCAATTTGTTCGTCTCATTCGGCTATAGATTTTATTGAAAAGCTCTAATTCCGCCGGTTCATGGCGGCGGTGAACCAGTCGACTTGCGGGGCGGCTTTGGATTGGGGGCGGCTTTGGAAATTCCTGTTGCCGCCACCATCTCGATTGTCGCGGTTGCCTCGGGGAGCAGCGCCAATCTCGGGGTTTGATTTCAAGGAGAGGCTGATGCGTTTGCGTTCGAGGTCGACTTCGAGAACGGTGGCGTTGACCTTTTGGCCGACCTTAAGGACATCAGAGGGATTTTTTACGAACTGGTCGCTGAGTTGGCTGATGTGGGCGAGCCCATCCTGGTGAACGCCCACATCGATGAATGCTCCAAAGGCGGCGACATTGGTGACGATGCCGGGGAGCTTCATGCCGGGCTTGAGGTCCTCGATTTTCATGGCCTCGTCGGAGAAGGAGAATGCCTCGAATTGCTTGCGAGGGTCGCGGCCGGGCTTGGCGAGTTCCTTGAGGATGTCTTGGAGCGTGGGCAGACCAACCTCGGGGGTGATGTATTTTTCGGGTTTGATGGCGGAACGGCGGGCGGGATTTTTAAGAAGCTCGACCACTGTGCACCCGAGATCGGTCGCCATTTTATCGAGGAGCGGATAGCGCTCGGGGTGGACGGCGCTGGCATCGAGCGGATGGCGACCGTTGCGGATGCGGAGGAAGCCGGCGGCCTGCTCGAAGGCCTTGGGGCCAAGGCCGGGGACCTTGAGTAAATCCTCGCGGGATTGGAAGGGTCCGTTCTGGTTGCGGTATTCCACGATGCCGAGCGCGGTGCGGGCGTTGAGGCCAGAAACGTAGCCGAGGAGGTTGGCGCTGGCGGTGTTCAATTCCACCCCGACGTGGTTCACGCAGGAGACGACGGTGTCGTCGAGCGAGCGTTTGAGCGCGGCTTGGTCGACGTCGTGCTGGTATTGCCCCACACCGATGGATTTGGGGTCGATCTTAACGAGTTCGGCAAGGGGATCCATAAGGCGGCGGCCGATGGAGATCGCTCCGCGCACGGTGAGATCGAGATCGGGAAATTCGGAACGGGCGACTTCGGAAGCGGAGTAAATCGAGGCGCCGGACTCGCTCACCACGACGACAGGGATGGATGCGGGCAAGCCGAGTGCGCGAACGAAACTTTCGTTTTCACGCGAAGCGGTGCCATTGCCGATGGCAATGGCCTCGATTTTGAAGCGGGAGACGACGGATTTGATCACCTCGGCCGCCTCGGCGCGGTCGCGGGCGCCTTTCTCGGGATAAATGACCTCGTTCATGAGCAATTTGCCCTGTGGATCGATGACCACGAGCTTGCTGCCGGTGCGGAAGCCGGGGTCGAGCGCGAGGATGGTTTTTTGCCCGAGAGGCGAGGCCAAGAGGAGTTCGCGGAGATTTTCGGCGAAGATGCGGATGGCTTCTTCGTCTGCTTTCTTTTTGTAGAAAATGCGGGCTTCGCCTTCCATGGCAAAACCGAGAAGGCGCTTGAAGCAATCGTGCGCGGCAAGCCGCACCTGCTGAGCTGCGGGATGCGAGCCTTTTACGAAAAGATGATCGAGAATCGCGAGGGCCTCCTCCTCCGGTGGGGTGATGCGGGAGAAAAGCATGCCCTCCGTCTCGCCTCGGCGGATGGCGAGGAAGCGGTGCGAGGGACACTGGGCGACAGGCTCGCTCCAGTCGAAGTAGTCCTTGAACTTCACCGCCTCTTTTTCCTTTTCAAAAACGACCTTCGATTTCAGCACACCCTTGGTGAGGTAAATTTCGCGCAGCGCGGCGCGGGCCTCGGCCGAGTCGTTGATCCTCTCGGCAATGATGTCGCGGGCACCGACAAGAGCGGCGGAAATGTCGGGCACCTCTTTTTCGACGGAAACATAGACCGCGGCCTCCGCATCGGGGTTGGTGGCGGGCAATTGCTCCCACAGACGCTCGGCGAGCGGCTCGAGACCTTTTTCCTTGGCCATCGTGGCACGGGTGCGCTTCTTCGGGCGGAATGGCAGGTAGAGATCCTCCAGCGTGGAGAGGTTTTGCGCGGCATCGATTTTGACCTTTAGCTCCTCGGTGAGAAGCTTGCGCTCGTTGAGCGAGCCCACGATGGACTCCCGGCGCTTATCGAGTTCCTCGAGTTCCTGCATGCGGTCGCGGATTTTGGCAATCTGGACTTCGTCCAGCTCGCCGGTGCGCTCCTTGCGATAGCGGGCGATGAACGGCACCGTAGCGCCTTCTTCGATCAAGACAGCGGTGGCAGCTACCTGGCGGGGTTGCAGGGAGAGTTCCTGGACGATTTGGAGGAGGTGTTTTTCGAGCATGGTTGGTGAAAAAATCAGGGCGTGGGGGGATTGACCACAGAGGACACAGAGAGCGCAGAGGCGGAATCAAAGGGCGGCCGGGGAAATTCTCTCGTCATCTCCGAAGGTTCATTTTCATAAAATCCCTCTCTGTGTCCTCTGTGGTCAATCCTTCCGGAAGCCATTTCAAGAAAAGGCGACGAGGCTGCCGGCGGGTGACATTTCGCGGAGTTTGGCAACGACGGCCGGGATGACCTCGCAGGCACGGTCGATGTCGGCAGCGGTAGTGAAGCGACCGACGGAGAAGCGCAGGCTTGCGCGGGCGCGGTCGTTCGAGAGCCCCATGGCCTTAAGAACATGGGAGGGATTCACCGAGCCGGTCGTGCAGGCGGAGCCGGCCGAGCAGCAAATACCGCGCTCGTCGAGGAGGATCAGGGCCCCTTCACTTTCCACTCCCTCAAAGGAAATATTTGTCGTGTTGGGCAGGCGGTTCACGCGGTCGCCATTCACCGAAGCACCCGGTATTTGCTCGAGAAGGGTTGATTCCAACCGGTCACGGAGGGCTTGAATGAGCGGATCTTCAAGGTGGGCACCGGCGAGTTCGGCGGCCTTGCCGAAGGCCACGATGGAAGCGACATTTTGCGTGCCGCCACGCCGCGATTCCTCCTGACTCCCTCGCAGGAGCGGGGTGAATTTCATCCGGCGGTTGACGTAGAGGCCGCCAACACCCTTGGGCGCGTAAATTTTATGGCCCGAGAAACTCATGAACTGGACCCCCATCCCCTCGAGACTGAGCGGGAGCTTGCCGAATGCCTGCACGGCGTCGATGTGGAGGACGGTTTTCTTTTTTTGCGTGATGGCCGCGATCTGCTCGACGGGGAAAAGAACGCCTGTCTCGTTATTGGCCCACAGCAGGGAGACCATCGCCGTATCGGAGCGGATGACACTCTCCAGTTGTGCCAGATCGAGATGCCCCCCGGAGTCCACCGGCAACCAGGTGATCTCATAACCGCGACGGGCAAGATATTCGCAGAGTTTGACCGTGGCGCTATGCTCGACCGCGCTGGTGACAATGTGGCGTTTGTCGGGATCGAGGGCCAATGCCGACTGGATGGCCGTGTTGATCGATTCCGTTCCGCAACTGGTGAAGACAATCTCGCCCTGCTGGCAACCGGCGAGTGTCGCAACGCGGGCTCTGGCCTCGTCCAAAGCAGACGAAGCTTCGCGTCCCAAGCGGTAGGCGCTGGAAGGGTTTCCATAACCACCACGGAGCCACGGCTCCATCGCCTGGAAGACCTCCGGAGCGACTTGCGTCGTCGCATTATTGTCAAGATAGATCACAGAACTCATTTCGAAGGGACATCCAACTACCTTCTGAGGCCGGGTATTGCAACCCATGCGTTGCCCCGATGCCTTGGGCCATGGGTTGCCCCAAAGGCATCGACCAGAAATCAGACCCCGGCCCCGGTGGCCTTATCCTTCGCGTGGGCGATGAAGTAGAGCACGGGCACGGCCATGCGGCTGATGAGCAGGGAAGCGATTTCTCCGGCCATGAGCGAGATGGCAAGACCTTGGAAGATCGGGTCGAAAAGGATCACCGCGCCGCCAACGACAACAGCCATGGCTGTGAGAAGCATCGGGCGGAAGCGCACGGCTCCCGCGTCGATCACTGCCTCATCGAGCGGCATGCCCTCCGCAAGCCGTTGCTCGATGAAATCGACCAGAATGATCGAATTTCTCACCACAATTCCCGCGCCAGCCATGAAGCCGATCATCGAGGTTGCTGTGAAAAAGGCATCCATGGCCGCATGGGCGGGCAGGATCCCGACAAGCGAGAATGGGATCGCCGCCATGACGATGAGTGGCGTCAGGAATGAGCGGAACCACCCGACCATCAAGGCATAAATGAGCACCAGCACCGCTGCGAAAGCGAGGCCGAGGTCGCGGAAAACCTCGATCGTGATGTGCCACTCGCCATCCCACTTTACAGCGGGGGCGGCGTCACTGAAAGGCATCGAGGCATTGTAGACCGCGAGCGAGGCGCCATCGCCACCGAATTTCGTGGTGTCCAGCCCGGCAAGCGCCTTGTTCATTTGCAGAATCGCATAGACCGGGCTCTCGACCACACCGGCCACATCGCCGATGACGTATGTGACCGGCATCAGGTTTTTGTGATGGATGCTCTTATCGGTGATCGTATCCTGGATCGTCACCAATTCCCGCAAGGGAATGAGCGGCGAGGAGGCGGAGGAGGCACCCGGCTCCGGCAAAGCGTTGGCATCGCCCGAGCGCACCCGCAGGCCGAGCAGCTCCCCCGGTGTTGTGCGGAGCGAACGCGGCAGCTCGAGGATGATGTCGACATCCTCCTTCTCACTCGGCACATGGAGCAAATCGACGGCATCCCCACCCACGGCAAGACGCAGGGTTTGGGAGATCGTCTCGGCACTCACGCCGTGCAGTGCCGCCTTTTCCTTATCGATGACGAAGCGGGCCTTGGGCTGATCCGCCTCGATATACCAGTCCACATCGACCACGCCGGGCGTTTGCTTGAAGATCGCGATGATTTCGCGTGCCAGCGCGTGGCGTGCCTCTTCATTGGGTCCATAGACCTCGGCGACGAGGGTTTGAAGCACCGGAGGACCGGGAGGAACCTCGGCGATGGCCACGCGCGCGTTATGGCGTTGGGCGATTTCAGTGACTGCCGGACGCACCCGCTTGGCGATGTCGTGGCTGGCCGCCTTGCGGTCGTGTCGCGACTCTAAGTTCACCTGGACATCCGCCACATTCGCTCCCCGGCGCATGAAGTAGTGACGCACGAGACCGTTGAAATTAAACGGCGACGCGGTGCCGGCATAGACCTGGCAATCGATCACCTCGGGTTCCTTTTTTACGACAGCAGCCATCTCGCGGGCGACGGCGGCGGTGCGTTCGAGGGACGTGCCCTCCGGCATGTTGAGGATGATCTGGAACTCGCTCTTGTTGTCGAACGGCAGCATTTTCACCTTCACCCAGCCGAGGCCGACCATGGCCAATGAGCCGAAAAGCAGGATCAGGATGCCGCCGAGGAAGCCGCGCCGAGCGGATTTCCTATGCAGCAGCGGCCCCATGACGCGTCGGTAGAAGCGTGTAAAAAAATCCTCCTCATGCGCTGCACTGCCAGTGCCGTGGATCTCCCCGTGGGAAGCCAGCCGCTTCTCGCCATGGCTCCAGCGAAGCACCCGGATCGCCGCCCAGGGAGTGACGACGAAGGCAATGATCAGGGAAAAAAACATCGCCGCGCTCGCTCCAATGGGAATCGGAAGCATGTAAGGCCCCATGAGTCCGCCGACAAAAGCCATCGGCAGCACGGCAAAGATCACCGCAAAGGTGGCGAGAATTGTGGGGTTCCCCACCTCGCCGACAGCTTCCACGGCAATTTGCGTCCAGCTTTTGCCCTTGTTGCCGGGAAGGTGGAAGTGGCGAACGATGTTTTCCACAACGACGATGGCGTCATCCACCAGAATGCCGATGCTGAAGATCAGGGCAAAAAGCGTGATGCGGTTGAGGGTGAAGCCGAGCAGGTAGAATACCAACAGCGTGAGAGCCAGGGTTGCAGGAATCGCAATCGCCACAATCAACGACTCGCGCCAGCCAAGGGCGAATAAAATAAGGAGCGACACGCTCACGATGGCGATCGCCATGTGGAAAAGCAGCTCGTTGGATTTCTCCGCCGCCGTCTCGCCGTAGTTGCGCGTCACACTCACCTCCACGTCTTCGGGAATGAGCGTGCCCTTGAGCAAATCGACTTTCCGCAGCACGGAGTCGGCCACGGCAATGGCATTGGCGCCGGGTCGCTTGGCAATGCTCAGCGTCACCGCCGCCTCATCGGGCCCGTCATTTTTTGCGCTGGAGTGCAGGACGTATTGGGAGGGCTCCTCCGCGCCGTCGATGATCGTGGCGACTTCCCGCAGATAAACGGGTTTGCCCGCACTTGCTCCGACCACAATGTTTCCGACCTCCTCGGCCGTTTCCAGAAACGCCCCGGTCTCCACCGCGATTTCACGGTCACCAGCAGTAAGCCCTCCGGACGCAAACTGGCGGTTTGCCTGACGCAACATCGGGACAATGCCCGCAGGGCTGAGGTTTCGCGAGGCAAGGCGCGCTGGATCGAGCTGGACGCGAAGCTGCCTCTTGGCGCCACCGATCAGGGTCGTTTCGGCCACCAACGGAACCTGCTTCACGGCATCGTTCACCTCGGCGGCAAGACGGCGCAGGGTCAGGTGATCGTAGTTTTGGCTGTGGAAAGTGAGCGCAAGAATCGGCACATCATCGATCGACCTCGCCTTCACCAGAGGCGAGCCGACACCCGGCGGGATGCGGTCGAAATTCGAACGAAGTTTTTCGTTGAGCAAAACGAGGCTCGTCTCGAGATCGGAACCGACAAGAAACCGGACGATGAGCAGGCTCTCGCCCGGACGCGAGATCGAGTAAATGTATTCCACACCGGGAATCTCCCAGAGAAGGTGCTCCATCGGGCGCGTCGCACGCTCCTCGATTTCCTTGGCGCTGGCTCCCGGCATGGAAACCATCACATCGATCATTGGCACTTTGATCTGCGGTTCCTCCTCGCGAGGCAGGGCGATGACGGCAAAGAGGCCGAGCAAAATGGAAACAATGACCAGGAGGGGCGTGAGCTTGGAATTGATAAAGGCGCCCGCGATGCGGCCTGCCAAACCCAGCGAGGCGTCTGCACTGGGGCTTTCTCGGGAGGGATTCATTTTCCAGCCTCCACGGGTTGGCCATCCTTCAACTGCGAGGGATTAGTGAGGATCAACCTGTCGCCGGGGGCGAGTCCCGCGAGGATTTCCACCCCATCATCAAAGACCTTGCCGGTTTTCACCAATCGCATCCGCGCCACTCCTCCCTCATGCACAAAAACGATTTCCATTTGTCCGCGCTTCACCAGCGCCGACGGTGGGATTCGCAGCGACACGGCCTCCGCAACCGGAATCGCCGCACGCCCGAATTGCCCCGCCCGCAATTCCTTGGATTCGGGAAAATCAAGTTTCACCAAAAACGTGCGGCTCGCGGCATCGGCAGTGGGAGACACCTCGGCAACGAGAGCTTCGAAATTTTTACCGATCGCCGGGATTGTCACACGCACTTTGTCACCACCGTTGACAAAACCAATGAGCGCTTCGGGCACATCGGCCTCGAACCGCAAGGTGCCGCGATCCTCGATTTCCAAAAGCGGTTTCCCCGGAGCGGCGAGATCCCCCACGCTGGCAAGCTTGCGGGAAATAACGCCATCAAATGGCGCAGTCACACGGGCATACCCCATCATTGCCTTCGCTTCGCGCAGTGCCGCATCGGCGACTTTGTAGCGGGCTTCTGCCGCATCGAGTTCCTGTTTGCTGGAAACCTGCCTCGCTGCGAGCGTTCTTGCGCGCTCGAGGTCTTTCTCCGCCTGCTCGCGCTGCGCCACGGCCTGTTCCATACGGGCCTGGATCTCCCTTGCATCGATCTCCGCCAACTCGTCGCCCGCCTTCACTTTTTGTCCCAGCACGACCGGGAAGCTTGCGATTCGACCGCTCACTTTCGCCTCAATCACCGACCTCACCCTGGTGCGCACCGATCCCACCACCTCCTCCGTGACTGGACGGGCAGCGGTTTGCACCTCGATTGTTTCGACCGCCTTGACGCTGGCTTTCCCGGCTTTTGTCTCCGAGCTACTCTCAAGACTTGCAAGAGCATCAGATGATAGAAACACGCCCGCAAAGCCGAATATTGCGAGCACCGCAGCGGGTGGGGTTTTTATTTTCATAAATACACACTCGACAATATGAGTATATAGTTATATATTCAATAAAAATCTCCGCATCCTTTATGAAAAGTTCGCACCCGAAACGAGCGGCGATGACCGCCGAGGCCCTTGAGCTGATATCCGCCCGCTTTCGGGCACTGGGAGAGCCGAGCCGCTTGCGACTGCTGATCGCGCTGGAGGGTGGAGAGCAATGCGTGAACGACCTCGTGCATGAAACGGGGCTGAGCCAGGCGAATGTATCGCGCCACCTTCACGCGCTCACCGAAGCAGGCATCCTGGGGAGACGGAAAGCGGGTCTCCAGGTTTTCTACTGGATCATCGATCCCACGATTTTTGAAATGTGCGACCATGTATGCGGGAGCCTTTCAAAACACCTCACGAGCAGGGCTTCTGTGATGCCACGGTAGAGCCACCGTTTTTTTTCAAGGCCATGGACTCCATCACTCAAGCCGCATTGGGAGCCGCTGTGGCGGAGGCGGGCATGGGAAGGCGGCTGGGCAACAAAGCAATCGTGTGGGGGGCCGCGCTCGGCACTTTGCCGGACTTGGACATCATCGCGTATCCATGGCTGGATCATCTCCAGCGGCTCGAGTGGCATCGTGGCGCCTCGCACTCCTTGCCGATCATGCTCCTGGCGGCTCCGCTCATCGGATGGATGATTTCAAAAATCCACGCAGGCAAGATCTCGACGCTGGCAGCGGCTTGGACGGTTTTCTGGATCCTTGCCACGCACACGCTCATCGATGTCTTCACGGTGTATGGCACGATGGTCTTTGCGCCATTTAGCAACCACCGCGCGGGGTTCAACAATCTTTTCATCATCGACCCTCTTTTCACAGCCCCGCTTCTGCTCGGCCTCTTGATCGCCATTTTTTACACGCCCACCGCCCGGCTGCGCCGCATCGCGAACAACGCCGGCATCGTCCTTGCCTCGCTGTATGTGCTCTGGAGCTTCACGGCCAAAGAGATGGCGGGAAGCGCGTTTGAAAAAGCACTGGCCGATTCGGAGATAGCGGCGGAACGTTCCATGACGGCACCGACCGCCTTCAACACGTTGCTCTGGCGCTGCCTGGCGGAAACCGATGACGGCTACCATGTCGCCTACCATTCGCTGCTCAGGCCGGGGAAGCAAATCACCTTCGATTTCATTCCCAAAAACAAAGCCGCCCTCGCAGAGATCCGGGACACACTCGCCTTGGAGCGGCTGCTTTGGTTTTCCAATGGTTACCTTACCGTGCAACCGGACGCCAGCGGCTGGCTGGCAAGCGATTGGCGATTTGGCGAACGGCGTCACGCGAGCGGGCCTCTTTCATCTGAAAACGCACCTACGGCGGTTTTCTCCTGGCGGATCCGGATGGAAGACGGTGCGCTTGCCATTTCCCCGGAGAGACCCCGATGGAACTACGGTGAATACCTCCGCCAGATTTGGGAGCGTCTGTATTATTAGAAAAGATTGCAGAGACGAGGTAATGTCTTTGCAGGTCAAAAAAGGCGCAGAATTTTTCACTCATGAACTCGGAACAGGTTTTAAGAACCACCTCCTGGCATCGCTTGGAGGCGGAAGAGGCTGCGCAACAGCTCGGAGTGAGGTTGGCAGCGGGGCTTGACGAGGAGGAGGCCCGGCAGCGGCTCGCGCAGTATGGACCGAACACCGTCACTGCCCGCCGGGGCACTCCGGCTTGGAAACGCTTTTTGCTGCAATTCCACGCACCCCTTGTCTACGCGTTGCTGGCCGGCGTGGCCGTCACTGCAGCGCTCGAGGAATGGGTGGACTCATCGGTGATCGCCGGAGTGGTGCTCCTGAATGCGATCATTGGATTCATCCAGGAGTCCAAAGCAGAGAAGGCTATCGATGCCCTGAGCCGGATGGTAAAAACCTGCGCAACGCTGCGCCGTGGAGGCAAAAAAATGCGCTTGGAATCGCACGAGCTTGTTCCCGGCGATGTGGTTCTTCTCGAAGCCGGAGACCGTGTGCCTGCGGACCTGCGTTTGTTTGAGTCGCAAAGCCTCCACGTGGACGAGTCCGCACTCACCGGAGAATCCCTGCCGATAGCAAAAGACATCGATCCCGTGGAAGAGGATGCGGTGCTCGCAGATCGCCGCTGCAACGTCTATGCGGGGACGCTGGTGACGGGAGGCATCGGCGCCGGAATGGTCTGGGGAACAGGTGACGCGACGGAAACCGGCCGCATCGCCCAACTCATCTCGCAAGCGGTGGAAATCGACACGCCGCTGACAAAAAAAATCAAGGCCTTCAGCAAGTCCCTGCTCTACGCCATTCTTGCATTGGCCGCGCTCACCTTTGTCGCAGGCACACTGCGGGGCGAGCCGGCATTCCAGATGTTCATGGCGGCCGTGGCCTTGGCTGTGGCAGCAATCCCCGAGGGACTTCCCGCCGCAGTAACGATCCTTCTCGCCATCGGCGTCAATCGCATGGCTGGTCGCCGCGCGATCATCCGAAAGCTCCCCGCTGTGGAGACGCTCGGCGGCACGACGGTGATTTGTTCGGATAAAACCGGAACGCTCACCGAGAACCGCATGACGGTGCAACGCGTGTATGCGGGCGGCGACTTTTTTGAAGTAACTGGCACCGGCTACAGCATCGACGGTGAAATCCGCTCAAACGACGGCTCCCGAGCCGATGCCACCTCGCAATCGGCACTGCGGGAATGCCTGGTTGCTGGAGTGCTTTGCAATGAATCGCAACTGGTGACGGACGCAAAGGGCGCTTGGAAGGCCGAGGGCGACCCTACCGAGGCCGCGCTGCTGGTTTCGGGAGCGAAAGGCGGCATTCTATCCGAAGAGATAAAGGTGATTGCGCCGCGCGTCGGGATGATTCCGTTTGAATCGGAGCATATGTTCCGCGCCACCCTACATGAGGGACCGAAGGGCGGTGTCGTCTACAAGGTCGGAGCGGTGGAGCGGTTGCTGGAACGGTGTGTCGATGCGCTGTCGCCCGATGGAGACCTGGTGCCGCTGGATGCTGCTGCCGTGCGCTCCGCCGTGCAGCAGATGGCGGGGGACGGTTTGCGGGTGCTTGCAATGGCCCGCAGGCACCTGGATGTCCGCAGAGAGGACTTCGGACACGACCATGTGAGGGAGGGCCTCACTTTTCTTGGCCTGCAGGGAATGATCGATCCGCCCCGAGCCGAAGCGATCCAAGCGATCAAGGAATGCCGCCGCGCGGGGATCCAGGTGAAGATGATCACCGGCGACCATGCCATAACCGCACGCGTGATCGCATCACGCATCGGCCTCACGTCGGAGGGTCAAGATGTGCGCGCCGTTACCGGACGGGAATTGCAGGATGTGCCGGATGACGCCCTCGTGAATCTTGTCGAGGAAACCCAGGTCTTCGCCCGCGTGGCCCCGGAGCAGAAGCTGCGCCTCGTGCAGGCCCTGCAAAAGCAAGGCCACGTGGTGGCGATGACAGGGGACGGCGTGAACGACGCCCCCGCGCTCAAGCAGGCGGATATCGGAATCGCCATGGGCATCACAGGAACAGATGTCGCCAAGGGGGCGGCAGACATGATTCTCACAGATGACAATTTCGCATCGATCGAGGCCGCTGTGGAGGAAGGCCGGGGCGTTTTCGACAACCTGCGCAAATTCATTGTGTGGACGCTGCCAACCAATCTCGGAGAGGGATCGATTGTGCTCACCTCGATCCTGCTCGGCATCACTCTACCCGTGGTGCCGGTGCAATTGCTGTGGGTGAACATGGCCACATCGATCCTGCTTGGATTGATGCTGGTCTTTGAACCAAAGGAACCGGGGCTCATGGATCGCCCGCCCCGGGATCCATCCAGCAAAATCCTCACTGTTCCGCTGATCGTGCGCACCTTCATGGTGTCGGGGCTGATGCTGCTCGGCGGCCTGGGTTTGTTTTTCAACCAGATGCACCTTGCCGGAGACACGCTGGCCGAGGCCCGAACGGCCGTGGTGAATCTGATCGTGATGGTGGAGACATTTTATCTCTTCAATTGCCGCTCGCTGGGTCGACCCGTTTTTTCGATTGGCTTTTTCTCAAACCCACTCGCGCTTGCCGGGGCCGCCGCCATGATCGGCGCGCAACTTTTGTTCACTTACACCCCGACGATGAATCATCTCTTCCAGACCACGCCACTCGGCTGGCAGGCATGGGCGCTGATCGTCCTAGTCGCGCTGATCGCTTTCACCGCAGTGGAAGTGGAAAAATGGATCCGCCATGCCCATAGCAAGAGGATGGCGCAGGATTGAGGCGCAGAGCGATTCAGTTGCCCAAGCACGGTTTTTCAGGAGGTTTGGGGAGTCTTTTGGTTGTCCCGCCACTGCAGGCTGATAATGATTACCCCTCCGATGGATTTCTACCGTTCGATTTTACGTCCGCTTTTTTTCCGCCTTCCTGCTGAGGCCGCACACAACCTTGCCATTGCAGGGCTTCGCGCCACGCCCGAGACGATGCTGAAGGCCGCTTTCGGAGACACTCCCCGAAGTCCCGTCGATCTCTTCGGCCTTAAATTCCCAAACCCCGTCGGGCTTGCCGCCGGCATGGATAAAAACGCCAGCGCCCTGCGTGCATGGGAACGGCTTGGCTTCGGGTTCATGGAAGTCGGCACCATCACCGCGCTGCCGCAACCGGGCAATCCCAAGCCACGCTGTTTTCGCTACCCGGCACACCAAGCGCTTGTGAACCGCATGGGCTTCAACAATGCAGGCGCGAGCGCGATTGCCGCCCGGCTCGCCCGCATGAAGGCATCCGGTCGCTGGCCCTCCGTGCCCGTTGGCGTGAACATCGGCAAATCGAAGGTGACCCCCAACGACCAAGCCCCGTCAGACTACGCCACGAGCTTCCGGCTTTTGCAGCCATTCGGCGATTATTTCACCATCAACGTCAGCTCACCGAACACTCCAGGCCTCCGCGCGCTTCAAGACAAAGACTCTCTTACCCGGATCATTCATGCCATCAAATCGATCGACGCGCAGAAGCCTCTGCTCGTAAAAATCTCCCCCGACCTCGGCGAACCGGAGATCGCCGATATCGCCACCCTCGCCGATGCCGAGGGACTTGCCGGGATCATCGCTACAAACACCACTCTCGACCACGTTGCGCTCGCCTCCGCCAACGACCAATCGGGCGGGCTGAGCGGCGCCCCCCTCATCCGTCGCGCGAGCGAGGTCATCCGCACCCTCCGCCGCCACACCGCCCTGCCGATTATCGGCTCCGGCGGCGTAATGGATGCCGCCAGCGCCCAAGACAAGCTGCAAGCCGGCGCGAACCTCGTCCAGCTCTACACCGGCTTTGTCTATAAAGGCCCCACGCTCATCCGCGAAATCGTCCGCGCATTTGCAAGTTGATTGTCCACCGACCCGAACGCTCCCCGGGATGTTTTCCCTCCGAAAAAACATTAAAAAACCCTTGCCTGAATCAGGCGAATCCCTACATTGCCCGTCCCGCTGATTGCCGGGAACACAGGAAAAATCAAAAGTTCTTTTAATTTATGGCAGCACCAAATGGTCAAAAAATCCGAATCCGCCTGAAGGCATTCGACTACCGTATTCTCGATGCCTCGGCCTCGGAGATCGTGGAAACCGCAAAGCGCACCGGCTCCAAAGTCACCGGTCCCATTCCACTCCCCACCCGCATCGAGCGCTTCACCGTCAACCGCTCTCCCCACGTTGACAAAAAATCCATGGAACAATTTGAGATCCGCACTCACAAGCGTCTCCTCGACATCGTCGAGCCCACCTCCAAAACCGTCGATGAACTCCGGAAACTCAATCTTCCGGCCGGCGTTGACATCACCATCAAAATCTAATCGCCATGAGCATCGGACTTCTCGGTAAAAAACTCGGCATGACCCGCATCTATGATGAAAAGGGTCGCGTTACACCCGCCACTGTCATTGAAGCAGGCGGCAACCGCATTCTTCAGGTCAAAAACAGCGATACGGACGGCTACTCCGCCCTTCAGATCGGCTATGGCGACCAAAAGCCACAACGCGTTGGCAAGGCCATGACCGGTCATTTCGCCAAATCCTCTTCTACACCCAAGCGCTTCATTCGCGAATTCCGTCTCGCCGACGGTGCGACCGCTCCCGAATCCGTCGATCTGCCAGTCACCAACTTCGAGGTTGGACAGTTCGTTGACGTCATCGGACAGTCAAAAGGCAAAGGCTTCCAAGGCGTTATGAAGAGACATCATTTCGCAGGCCAGCCCACCAGCCACGGTTCCACCATGCACCGCCGTAACGGCGCCATCGGCAACCGCTCCACTCCCGGTCGTGTCTGGAAAAACATGGGCATGCCCGGTCACATGGGCGACGAGCGCATCACCGTCCAAAATCTCCGCGTCCTCCAAGTGCGCGGCGAAGAAGGCGTGATCGTCGTATCCGGCGCCATCCCTGGTGCCAACGGATCATTCGTAGTCGTTCGTCCTTCCAAAAAGAAAACGACCAAAAAGTAAAAAATTTCCCGGCGTGGTTGTCGGGTGTTTTCATAGCAAAATGCCTGTGGAGTAACCTCCACAGGCATTTTTGTTGTTTGTTGGTTTTTGCCTATTTACGGAGTCAAAAATATTCTTAACTCATCCAAACAAGCATCACCAGGTTCCCCGACCTGAAAACACCGTCGGAAGCGAACAGCCTGCTATTCTTTAGATGTTTAGTCCCAGAGAGTGATGGTGCATGGCGCCAAGGTGTGCCATCACCGGAAAGCTTATGGGACAACTACTACACAATTGCGCCCGCACGATAACGGTGGTTCGTCGGGCGATCCAACATAGTCAAGAGAACCTGTTGACGCCGGCCAAACGTTCCGGCCTAAACCCCAAAATCGTGTAGAACTGGCGCAGGCGCTCTTTCACACATGACGCGCCCATGGGGCCAAAGCAAAGGCGCTCCACGACATTGAGTGTCGAGGCAGAGGCTATATTATCGCGGCTTTTCGCAAGCACGCACTACTGGCCTTGGACGACTGTCTCTACGCCCTGCAGTCCACCATCCCACAGCTCACCCGTTCCGCCCTGCATCGCTGCTTTCAGCGTCATGGCATCAGCCGGTTGCCGCAGTTGGAGGGCCATCGGTCCAGACCCAAGAAAAAGTTCAAGGACTATCCCATCGCCTACTTCCACATCGATCCCACCGAGGTCCGCACTCAGGAGGACAAACTCCTGCTTTTCGTGGCTGTGGATCGCACCTCCAAGTTTGCTTTTGCCAGGCGGGTCGAGCGAGCAACCAGAAAAGAGGCCGCCGAATTCCTGCAGGCACTCATCGCCCTCGTTCCCTATAAAATCCACACGGTGCTGACCGACAACGGCACCCACTTTACTTCTCCCGGCAATGCCGGATCGGTGGGAGCAGACATCAAGTCAAGCTTGGGCACGCGGAGAAGTCTTCCGCGCCCATGCTTTCGAGGTCGCCTGTGCCCGCCACAACATTGATCACCCTTTGACCAAACCCAATCACCCCTGGACCATCGGCCAAGTCGAGCGCATGAACCGCACCATCAAGAAAGCCACCGTGCGAACCTACCACTACGAAAATCATGCCCAGTTGCGCGAACACCTCGCGGCCTTTCTCAACGCCTATAACTTTGCCAAGCGACTCAAAACTCTATCCGGCCTCACCCCATATCAACACATCTGTCTTTGCTTCCAAAATGAACCTCACCGTTTTATTTCCAATCCTCACCATCACTCTCTGGGACTGAACAGCTAAGACGCTGCGCTGCATCGCAGCGGTAGAGCGCGCTTAGGCCATTTTCATAGACTTTGGCGGTGGTAGCTCCCACGGGGTTGTATTGATACGAGGCCTCAGTGCCGCCGGGGTAGGTCGTGGACGCCAAGCGGCCGCCCGCGTAATATAAGCCGACCGTCCGGGCGGGCTCCTCGGCGAGTTGCGTTGTCTCGCTCAGGACCTCTATGGCGGCTTTGTAGACCATAAAATGTGTCAATACGCGGGACCAACCCCTTTTCTCGGCGGAAGTGCACTCGGCGTTTCAAGCGTTGCCTCGATGACATCCCCTTGGCACATCGTCCGCTCGAAGTTCCGACCGATCTTGGTCATTTCTGCACCGATCCACTGGGGGATGCGCCCGCCGAAGTTGTCGTGCAAACGGAAGAGACCATCGCTATCGGCCGATATTTTGAACCATATGGTGGCATTCTTCTCCCTTCGAGCGGAGACGCGAAATCCTCCTTCGGCCCGCAGGTCTGTAAAAGATGCCTCGTGCCAATCCCATGGCATAGCTGGAAAAAGGCGCGTGATACCTGCCTCGCCATGGCCGATGCTCGGCGCCCAACTCTGTATCAGCATGTCCTGTATGGCTTGGTTGGCCATGATGTTCGCTTCGATGGTGAAATAACCCTCCGTTGAGAAGGGAATGCAGGCCGCATCGGCTGCATTGGTCACCCGCCTTGCGCCCAATACATTATTGATATCAAAGTTCATATGGAACCCGTTTCGAGTCGTGAATCCCTTGAGAAACACATCCAGATGTCGGCGAGCGGCTTCGCCGTCACCCACACGTGACTGGATGGAGGACATCCAGGTCCAGCTGAAGCCAAACCAAGCGTCTGTTCCGAGCTCGTCGAATCGCTTCAGTGTTGCGGCGATGACCTGCCGGTCATGGTCGCTACCGTCCACCGTGAGGAGGTTGAAGGGCCATATTCCCATCATATGCGAGAAATGCCGGTGCGACTGTTGGACAGGTTCATTGGCACTCCACATCAGGGCGCCTGCATCGTCCACATGATGCCTGCCAAGTTTGCCGCCCATCTCCCGCCAGCGCTTAGCATCTTCATTGCGGTTTAAAACATCCGCCATCTCGGCCAGGCCCAGAAGATGGGTTTGCATCAGGTCCAGATCCTGATTGCTATTCGGTTGGAGCCAGGAGCGCGGCGAATTATTGAAGATTTCGGCCGAACTGGATAGCGGCAGCTTGAGAATGCCCTGATCGTCCTCTCTCAGCAGCCCTCCCCAACACTCAGCGATAGCGACGCACCAAGGATAGGCTCGGGACTCTAGGAATTCCCGGTCCTGCGTATAACGCCAGTGTTGATAGAAGAGCCAGCCGAGCCAGCCTGCAAATGTGGGGGAATTTCCATATTGCGGCCAACCGGTGCATGGATGGCCGCCCAAGGTCATGACACCCGGCACGGCAGCACCCTCGGATTCAAAGAATGACTTGGCATAACCCCTAAAGACGGGCAGCAGGTCCCAGAGATAGTCGAAAAGCACGCGGCCCTCAGCAAAGTTGCCAGACGTCTGGTAGGACTGGTATTGCACTTGGGTTTCGAGATCGTTGTGCAAGTCGTTCTTGAATGTGGGGAGGATCTTGTCGTCAGTCCAAACACTCATGATCGCACTCATTGCAGGAAAGCCGGGGCGTGAAGACGCGCCGAGGAAATATCGCGTCAGGTAATAGTGCTGAAGCATCTCCGCATCGGGAATATAAACCGCTGAGGTCTCCCAGAATCTGGTCCAGTAACCCCGATGCGCCGTCAGCAGGTGGTCATAGCCGATCCCCAAAGCCTTGTGGGTCCTGATGCGGGCTGCGGCCAGCGGATCAGGACCATCCTTGAGGCTTGATGTAATGGTGACGGCCACCAGCGTTTCATCGGCAATGCGATGACACTGGGCATAGACGACGAAGCTCCACTCAGGAATCCGATGGGTTCCATCATATCCGTAAACATCCCCAGTTTCTGGAATTGTTTGTTGATACCACTGAGCCTCTTGGTCGTGGCCGAAGACCGGCTCAGGGTAGCCAAGAGCGGCGGGCCACTGAGGCTCAATACCTGGGGCCCAGAGATCGAAACGCTCTGGTTGCCTTGGCAACCGAAGGATAATGACTGGCTCCGTCGCACTGGCGAAGGCGGTCACGGTGCTACCATCTTGAAACCCAACCCTAGCCTCAGCCTGTGCGAGATCTAATTCAAAAAGGGTGGCCCGGCTTGCTTGAGGCAGCGTCAAAAGAAGTTTGCCTAAAGCAATATGGGTCGGCGGCCTGTCTTTACAAAGGCCGTCATAAAGCTGGTAAATGCGGTCTAAGTTGTCCGCAGCATGGCAATCTTGGATGTTTTTCCAAGTGAACTCCGGCTTGCGCCAGATCGGGTTGCAGCGCTCATCCCAGATGTCCAAGCGATCCAGCTTAACAACCAGTTGATTATCATGCCCCCAGAGAAGCGCACCAAGCTGGCCGTTCCCAAGTGGAATTGCCTCACTCCAATGTTTTACGGGAGCCTCCAAACGGAGGTTGCATTCGGAGGATGGCAAACGCCGCGTTGAATCCACGTCGGCAGCATGCCGCTGGGGTATGTTTTCATTGCTCCCCTCCCCCACTGGCTCAGCACTCCCCGGCATGATACTTAGAGGAATCTGCACGTTGAATGTGTTCGCATTAACATCCATGGCTGCACATAATAACGCAACAGGGGAACCGTTTTCCTGGTAAAGTTGGGGGCGCTCCAGGTGGACTAGCTTGTGCTCCTGTTTTTCAGCCCATGGGATATCCGCAGTTGTTACAAATAAGTTCTTTGCGGGGGACCAGTCAAAGCCGTTGTCAGACTGAAATAACGCCAGTGATTTTCCCTTGCCCGTGAAGTTGCCGGCTTGGTCCTTAACAATTGCCCAAAAGCATTGGCTATCGAACCATATAAATGGATCTTCAGCGGCAAAATGAACGCCCTCTTTGACGAAAATCGGGTTGGGATGTTTCTCAAAAGGCCCTGTTGGGCTGTCGCTTGTCGCTACGCAATGCACCACCGGCCCCCCAAAAGGCAACTGGCCCTTATCACCAATCGCTTTATAAACCATCAAGTAACATGGTTTTAGCATCTTGTCTGAGCGTTCTAAATCAGGAAGTCCATACCACTCCACGATAGACGGGTTATTGCAACAGAGGGCGTCATGGTATCCCGTGGTTGGCGAGATCAAAGGGTGATCAAAACGCTGCCACGGTCCATTCGGCGACTCCGCGACAGCCACACCTATCCGTTGATTGTTCCTGAAATCCCAATTCAGAGGCTGTTTCCCGCATTCCTCGACCGTGTCGTTCTCATCATTGTATTTTGGCGCATACTCATCAGCAGGAGCAACTTCATTGGCATTACCCCCTCGAGTTCCCATGTAGTAAAGATAATATTTCCCGTCCTGGGCATGGAGGACAGTAGGGTTGTGCGTGCAGAAACCGTCCCAGTATTGCTGACCGCGCGCCGGCAGGGCGACATCAATATGCTGGTAAGGTCCCAGAGGACTATCGGCAATCGCATGGGCTACCTCGGAATGCGTAACCCAACCATTAAAGCCGAATCTTTTTTCCCACCGTGAATAAAAAAGATGGTATTTCCCTTCCACGTCTTTAATTGCCGAGCCACACCATGTGAAGTAATCTGGATCGCAAAATTTTCCTTCTGTTGGAACCGGTCTGATCATCGCCGCAAAATCATATTCTGATGATGTATCTGAGATACTGGATTGTGTTTTCATTTGTTTTGATGCTTAGGTTTGGGGTATAAAGGGGAGATTGCTGGCATGAAGCCAACGGACATAGGCGGGGGATCTGTGGCTGGGGGGCTTAATATTTTAAGATTTATCAGCTAAATTGAGTTAAACTTTTCAACTCAATTATTTTTGAGAATCTGATCCTGATTGGCTGGCAATTTTCATTACTAAATCCAGAGGGTAAATTAATGACTAATATAGCAATAGTTAATCCACCGTAACATATTGCTCAATAATTGGCTGGATAGCATCTGCCCAGATTTGATAGCCCTTTGGAGCTGGATGTAGAAAGTCCGGCATCACTTCGCGGCTTAAAGTCCCATCAGGTTGGAGAAATTTGTCTGAGAAATCTAAGAAGATAACTTTTTTGCCATCAGCAAGCTTGGAAAGCAGTGCGTTCACGCTTTTAATCCAAGCACGAGCCGGGTCGTTCGGTTGCTCCCGCCTAGGGAAAATGGCTTGAAGGATAATCACCGCCTCTGGGCACGCTTTCTGATAAGCATCGACGATCTCTTTGATCCCTCCAGCGACATTTTGAGGCACCCCTCCAAAGTTATTGGTTCCGATCATAATCAAGACCAACTTGGGATTTAGACCTTGCAACTGCCCTTGGTTGATGCGCCAGAGCACGTTCTCTACGCGGTCACCGCTGATTCCAAAGTTGATGGCGTTGAACTTGGCAAAGCGTTCCTCCCAAATGGCCTTGCCGCCACCTCGCCAGCCGTCGGTGATGGAATCGCCGTCAAATACAACTTGGATGGAAGCGGCTTTTGCTTGGGCTTCAGCATTATTAGCTTTAACCCTCTGAAACCAATCCAACCTGGGCATCGGAAATGCCGCTGGGTTGGCACCCGGCGGTGGCTTGGGAAATTCCGAAAGCAAAGAGTCCAATTGGGTTTGCGCAAAAGCGCTGGACATCAAGAATAGAGTAATAAGTAAATTTTTAATCATTTGAAATGATTATTTATTTCATTAGCAAATATGAAGCATTTTTAGAATGAAAACCCTAATCCAACACTGACTATATTGCTTGTGAGATTATTGCTATTAAATGCCGCATTATAAAAGGCAGAGCAATTCCAATTTTTACCAATTTGCGCTGAAAACCCTACGCCTGCAAAAACGCTGTTTCGAATTGGCGCATTAGTCATATATTCAAAGGACTCCACTTCACAACCATTCAGGGATGCCTGCATAGCGCGGGCATCATCCATAAACTCATGAACCCAAAACATTCTTACTTCAGGAGCGATCAAAAGCGCTTGATTGAAGAGCTTAATTGGCGCTTCCCAAGGATAGGCAATCCGACCGCCCAAGGTTGTTCGGAGACTGCTGACATTTTGTTGCTTGAGAGTTAGATCAAGGCTCTCGGCACCAGATTCGGTGAATTCAGGAGATGCAATATAAGTATACTGGGCTCCAGCCATCGGAGTGATGATGAAATTTTTGATACTCCAATCTTTTCCGAGGTTCAATCCGGCTGTAAACAGCGCATTATTGGGGTCGGACTTTGCACTTCGGTCCAAGGTGCCGAACTGAATTTCGCGGTTGGCTTGGCCACCGGTATAGCCGCCTCCCACAACAGCATCTGCAAAGTAACCATCCTTTACGAAGCTAGAGTATAGACCATAAAGCAGGCTATTGGCTTTGAGCGAACTTTCATTCTCGTATCGGGTGTAGGAGTATTGATACCCCGAATAGAATCCCACTTTAAGATTCTCATTGAAGGAATAATCCGATCCCACAATGAACCCACCGGAGTTGCTACGATAATCAGGAACGCTATTGAGATTACGGGAATTCGAGAAAATTCCCGTTCCCATGACCCAAAGATTCCAGTTCTGATCTTGGTATCCCTCCACATGAGACTTTAAATCCGAGGGTTCCAAGGTATTTCGGCCATCGCGATCATATTTGATGGGCTGTTCGATTCCATACGCAGCAAATCCGGCGCTTCCTAACCTGATCGAACCGAGCCGCTGATTGATCATCTGCATGTTGATGAAAGACTGCTCTATAGATAAATCTACATAGCTTTCATAAATAGATGGCATGATTTGTTCGAATGCCGCTGGGTATTGCTCAGCTGTCAGGAAATCCAGCGCTAGGGTCACCCTAACGCTGTCAGGACATGAACTATTACGGTAATTGTTCAAAATGGAGGCAACCTCTTTCTGGTTTGGAGTGACAGCAACATCCGCGAGGTCCGCTGGCGTGATTAGTAGAGCCCCGATAGTGCCAAAATTAACAAAACGAGCTCGGACAGTTTGGGATTGAGTAACAACAGAGGCGAATTCACCGCTGATTTGATCGGCGAAAATGATATCAAAACGATCTCCATATTTTACTACGAGACTCTGGCTAGGAATGACCTGTAAACCACCTCCCAAGGAGGCTTTTCCTCCAACGATCAACTTATCGTAGTTGGAATGGTCGACTATCTCTATGCGCAATGTAGAATTAGAATCCTGGGTGTAGTCGCCTGATATGGTTAATGTTCCAGGAGAATTTCCAGGCGACACGAGGCCTTTATTGATCACATTACCAAGGATCATGCCAGATCCACTCAATGAGCCTGCGTTTTCAACAGTAATCAATGGAGACGCCAGCACCCCATTCACATTCAAATCACCATTCGAGATCGTGGTGCTGATTGTCGGGACAGAATTGATAATCGAAACTTTTCCAGAACCCGTTTTGATCAAAGTGCCATTGCCGGTCATCAAGCCGCTAAATGTTCCGTCAAAATCTTGATCGAATGTGACAAGGGCGTTGTTGAGGATATTTCCCTGCAAGGAATCTGTCGTGCCCGTGAGACCGCCATCTGTTACGACCGTGCCTCCCGTGTAGGAATTCGGTGATGCCAGCGTGAGGGTTCCTGTTCCCAGTTTGAGAAGAGAGCCCGTTCCATTCATGGAACCAGAGTATGTTCCATCAAAATTCTGATTAAACGTCACTAGCGTATTATTCAGGATATTTCCTTGCACGGAATTTGAGGTGCCAATGAGGCTGCCCGCATTGACTATCGTGCCTCCCGAATAGGAATTCGCGGCTGCCACCGTGAGGGCTCCTGTTCCTGTTTTCACAAAAGTTCCTGTCCCACTCATGGCGCCAGAAAATGTTCCGTCAAAATTCTGATCGAATGTGACAGTGGCGTAATTATTGATATCTCCAATCACGCTTCTCGTGGAGGCTATTAATGCTCCTGAATTTACAGCTGTTAACCCACTGTAGGTATTGTTTCCAGTTAGGGTTAAGGAACTCGTATTATTTTTTACAAGCTCGCCAGCCCCTGAAATCGAACCAGAGATCGTTTGATCCAAGGCTCCATTGTAGAAAAATTTTCCATCGTTGATGATCGATCCGGCATAATGACCATTACCAAGTCTTGATTGCTCACTGATCTCAAGTGTTCCAGCTTCAATAGTCGTGTTACCAGTATAGGTGTTTGTGCTTTGTAAAATCAGGGTTCCATTTCCTTTTTTGACAAGATGGAGATTGTTTTCATTGGAACCACTCCCACCCAGTTGAGCGTTAGATTTTAAAAATTGATTGTTAGGATTATCTATAATGAGATTTGCGTAACTAGAATTTGATCCAACGATTTTACTGACTCCAGTTCCGCGACAATCCAACTCATGAAATGTGGCATTGGATCCATTTAATGAAATTATTCCAAATGTATTGTCATTATTTCCTAAAACCAATTTCTGACTCCGATATTCTCCATTCACGTAAAGTGTTCCGCCATTACCACTCACTTGCGTGCTACCTGTGACTGTTGCATTCGAATTAATCGTTAAACTCGATGTCGAACTTGTGACGCCGCTTTGACTCCAGGACTGTTGATCATTAATATCATCTCCCATGACAAGGTGCATATTTCCAGACATGGAAAGGGACGTGTAATTTATATACCCTGTCCCATCATCGCCAGTTAAAGACTGGTTTCCTGCGATCGTCCATGTCCCTGTCCAAGTCAACGAACTTGGCCTGAGATTACCATAGTGCCTCTTTATTGCTCCTTCGATTCTTCCGGTTCCATTTCCTCCTAAACCGAGAGCAAGTCGATAATTGTTGTCGGTCGTGATATTTCCCGTAATCAGGAAATCGATGTTGCTCGTTCCATTCGCCGTGTTGAGGGTCAGTGACGAGTTACCAGACAAAGTAGATCCAGTGATGTCGGACTCGATGGTGGCCGTCCCGCCCAGCGTGGAATTGTTTAGTATCGTGGAGTTGGCGGACATCAAAATGGTCCCACCGGTGATTGTCGGCGTTCCATTTTTGAATGTGAGCCCACCGGCGGCCTGGGTGCCATTCAATGTGATTGTGTAGCTACTGGTCGCGTCGCTCCCCGCCGAAAAAAATCCTCGGCCCGTGGCATTGCCAACACTCGGAACAAGCGTTGTCGAAAAGGTCCCATTCGTTCCAGCAGCATTTGTATTCCAGAAGGAATCGGTCCCCCATGTTCCGTTTGGAGCCACTCCAGCACCTGCAGTCGCTCCATTGCTATCCCAGTAGAGATTCGCTTGCCCAAAGGCGCTGGAGCCCAGATTCAGAGCGGCTCCGAGAACCGCGCATTTTAATATTCGTGTAAATACTTTCATTGATTTTAAGAGTAAAATTCCGCCTATCCTCGAAAAGAATACCTCTTTTTCTATAAATGTAAATACTTAAATTTTAAAACGCCGAATTTTTCGGAAAAATGGAAAGAATTCGGCCGAGATCCTGAAGTAACCTCAAGAGCGAGATAGAGCCCCGAACAACCCATCCAAGCCCTAGATTGAAGTGATCCCAAGATCCGTTTGCTTTGGGATTTTTTGCCCAGTAGCGGCGGTCTATGACCGGCGTCGCAGCGCCCATATCGGCGGCCGCAGACCGCCGCTACAGCCACCGTTCCTGATGCCGGACGAATCGTCTAAAATTTTGGCGATTGGTGTTAAAACTTCAAACTAGGAGGCTTGCCAATGGAACTGAATCACCAGGGGGGCTTGTGGATCCAATATCTCCGGCTCGTCCAAAACGAGACGATGATCTTCTCTATGCTCAAAGGAAACGGTATGGCCTCCGATCCCTGCGCTGATAGGCTGAACCCCTTTCGGCAGGATGAGACTTTTGATGTTGAAAGCCCCTTGAAGCACGAGAATGGAGAGGGATTTTTTTGTGAACCGAACCTCGCCCCAAGCACCTTCCACCGACCAGAAGAACTGGCAAGGAAGAGTCTTTCCAAAACCAATGGGGTCGAATCCAATCTCCCCCTGGCCAAGATCACAGCGGAATCCACTGAAAGAGAGGAGAAGCGCATAGCTCGACATGGCCCGCGCGTAGTAGTAGCCGCACTCGATTTCGGCAAAAGGGTTGCGCTTGACTCCATCGTAGCGGTCACGAATCCGCTCGACCACAGACAATCCTTTTTCGGTCATGCCGCGTCGAATGAGGTGATCGGCATAGGCATATTCAAAGCCAGTCATCACCTCACGGTCGTAGGTAATCGGGATCGCCGGCTTCTTGGCTCCCTCCGGCCAGTGGGCGATCATCACACCTCCTTCATCATTCAGGGCATAAATGCGGCAGGCATTGAAATCATTCCGAAAGCTTCGGCGGAAATTGTGGCGATAGATGGCACGCAAGGCCGAGCGGACTTGCTTGGGTTCAAAAAGGTCCCCCAACCCATACTGGTCGGCGTGCCACTGAGCGAGCACTTGGTCGATCGCACACCCCTCGCCGATCTGGTATTTGATTTGTTTGCTGGCGGAATCCCAATACTTGTCGTCACAGCCAAACGAGCGAACGGTTTGCGCCTCGGCCAAATCGATTTGTTGAATGAAATACTCGCCGTTGAAGAGGTGTTCGGAAGCCCAAGCCTTGCCTCGTTGGAAGAGGGTTTCAAAAATTTCCGCATCCTCCCCGAGATGGCGGGCCATCAAGGCTGCGGCTTTAAGAGCGCCTAAATAGAATCCTGAAAGCCAGGAGTTCGGACCGAACAATTCATTATCGAGAGTGTGATGCTGGCGTCCGTGAAGAATGCCTGTCTTCTCGGGATCCCATTTCATCGGGCTCTCGGGGCTCCACGCCCAATCGAACGACCTCTTGATGAAGGGCCACAGCGAAGCCAGCCAAGCATCGTCTCCCGAGATTTTCCAATCCCGATAGACCAGCATGACATTGCCAAATAAACCATCGGCACAGGACATGCCGCCAGTGTTGTTGGGTGTGCCGAGGGGGAGCTGCAAGCGGAAGGGCATGGCGCCATCGGCTTGCTGATTGTAGAGGTAATCCACCTCGCGCATTCGGCGAGCTATCGCTGGAAAGAGGTAAGGAAGTGCTTGAGCGTAGTTCCAGACATGGGTGCACGATCCCTCGCAGGCGCCCACTGTTTCCCGGCAGCCCTCCCAGCCGTATAATGTCCCGTCCTCCAGCCGGAGAACGGTGGGGCTTTTCAATATGCAAAGATTGGCTGCAACGGCCTCGAGAGCTTTTGGAGGGAGACTGCTGCCAGCGAGCGCCTCTGCAAAAAGACGGGATTCACGCTCCAGTTTCTCCCAATGGCGAAATGCGTAATCGGCCGAGGAGGTCGAGTTTTTCCACTGCGTGGCATAATAGTTGAGCCAAGAGGGTTTGACGTTGTGAGCAGAATCCGCAGCCTCGCTCAACCCGTCGTCACTCTGAACATGCCAGTATTTTTCATAAACGGGAAAACTCCAGGAAATGGCATAACGGATGGTGGCCGATTGGCCAGGGGCCAAGTGAATATGAGAGGCCAATAGCGCATGATGGCTAAAGTTCATCGCACATCCGGCCCGGCGCTTTGTTCTGAGACTTGGGGAAAGCAAGCGGTCTTCAAACCGTCCAGGCTTGGTGATGTCGTTCCAATAGACTTGCAAACTGTCAAACCACTCGCCGGAGAACCAATACCGTTGACTGCTGGTATTGGCGGAATCCGTCGATAGACAGAGATTTCCCGGGACACCTTCGGCCTCCAGCTCCATGTGATGAACCCCGTTCTTTTTTCTACTGCGATGAAGGCTGGTTCCATCCAGTGGGTTAGCCATGTTGCCAATGAGGGTGTAATCCATTGCAGTGTCCTGATCGTTCCTCACCGTGAATTCAAAGAGGGCAACGGGAATGCTGCTGTCTCTATCATTGCCAGGAATGAAGGGATTAAATGCACGAAGGCTGACAGACCCTGGAAAAGCGGAGTCCCTGAAATTCAAGTGCGCAAATGGGAATCTCTCTTCGAACTCAATGGTCTTGAAGTGGGGAAATCCCGAGAGGGTTTCTCTTGGAACGCCCATGGGCATGGGGTCATAGGGCGGCAACTCATCACCATGGAGGATCCGTGCATCTACGATTTCCCCCTTGCGCTCCGCACGGATTGCAAAGTGACTGTATCCATTTACCCGGTCTTTATCCGGGTGGTTAAAAATCTGCCATTCTTTCAGCCTGCCGTTGCCGGAAAGACCAATACATCCTGTTCCTATACCACCGAGAGGAAAGGAAACATTCGCGAGATTTTGACTTTTAAGTTTCATTCAATATTTTTTACCGATCCAATAATGACCTACTAACTGCTCGACATGATTAAAGGCGTTGGCTCTGAGCACCGTAAGGAGAAATACGTAGGAGCACTGAGGGTTTAGGTTTCTTTGCAATCCAAGAGTTGCTACTCAGCGAACTCCACTTCGACGGCACCATCTCCGTGCGAAAGAACGAGGGTGAAGTTGGCCAGAGGAAGCCTCCCAATGGTTCACCTTCGCGGCTGTAGCCGGAGTGATTGTGACTTGAGGTGCAGCTTTGAATGTGAGCTTCAGTTCAATGTCTCGTTCAGGATATTCGGTGTTGCACTGGAGCCAGAATTTCTTCTTGGCGTCTTCAAACTTGCCGATGAGGTAGGCGTGGGGGCCGATTTTTCCGCTGAATTGGAGCAGTGCCCCCCGCCCTTTCAGAGGAACAGAGAACGACTGTGTCTCATCTTGGTTTTCACAAGTATTGAGCACCGCCATGGTATCTCCGATCTCGGCAACAAACGCATCGCCGGAATACCATGCGGGATACGCTGGATCGAAAATCTCTTTGACGCGATTCACCGTCCCCAACTCGGAAAGCGGGACTAATTTGACTCCAGGGCCCAGATCGCGTTTCCCTTGGGGAAGAACTGGAATAAAAAAGTATCGGCCCGTATTGGGAAAATACTCCATGAGTGTTCCTGGGTGCACTCCCACATCGCGGAATCCATAAGTAGCTCTGAATAATGCCTCCCACTCGTAGTAATATTGGTCTCCATCCTCCTTTTTAGGAATCCCATCGTTGAAGACCGCGATTTTCACATCGTCCAAGACATCCTTCTTGCTTGGGACCAATTTTTTATTTAGCACAGCGCGTATAAACGGTAGGCAAAAACGATGAAAGGTCTCGGTGAGTTCCCCATCAGTCGTCCAGTAGGCGGCAGGATTTCGGTAGGCGGCATCGGTGATTTCGGGAAGGCCCTTGTCGGCAATCCGCCAGTCTTTGGGAACCGGAGTCGTTCCCACTTGCCCCTCAAAACTAAACACTGAACATCCGCGAGCCAGTCCCATGACATGGTTCAGAGACCAGAAAATCTTGGGCATGTTGGTGACATCGCCCGCTCTCTGCCCCATGATTTCTCCCAACTTTCGAAAACCAACCTGCTGCCAATACCAGCCCCCGTCCTCCCAAGCTCCTTGGGCCACGATGTCATCTGCAAGATACAATCCCAGCACGGAGCTCTGGGATACAAACTGCCGATGCAGGATGTTGTTTTTCTGCGCAAAGATCAAATTGCCCCTGTATTCATGCATCAATGCTCCTTTTTTCTCGTAGAGGGCCTGATATTTGTTTTCTTGGGGATAAGAGCCATCGGCATCATAGAAAAGTCGGCCATACTTTCCACAAAGCTTCAATAGCCGTTGCAAGTAGACCTCTCTTTCTCCGCCGTGATAGTGGCCGGAAAGCACCTCTCCATTGGAGATTCCAATGACGTTGGGGTAGGTTTGGAAGATTTCTTCGATCATCGAAAGCGGTTCCCATTGAGTAAATGGTAGTGGGCCGTGGGTGCGCACAAAAGCTTTGACACCCATTTGGGCAAGCGGCCTGTAATAGCCGATATGGTCCGTGGTTTCATAAACCTTTGCGGTTACGGCCACATTCTCCAAAATATCCGATGGAATGGTGTTCTTAAATCGACTCCAGTCCGGAACCCTGTTGCCTTCGATGGTGAAAAGCGGGTTCTCAGGTGTAGGCTTATAAACGACAGGCGCTTTGGAAATATCATTCGTCGTGGTGAAACGACGTGTGGCTGACCATTGGCCAGGTCGCCCTTCCTCCATGGCACGAACACGCCAAAACCACGTCCCGGTGGCGGGAAGTTCGGAATCCTTGGGCATGTAGTATGGCATAGAGACTTCGGAACGAACGGTTAAATCCGTTGGATTCTCGAACTCTGGCGTGCGGGCTAGCTGAATCTGATAGTCGATAGCCCCTGGAACCTGGAACCATCGGAAAAAAGTCGCAATATCCGTGAGGTTGAGACCATCCGCCGGGAGATTCAGTTGCGGTGCACTGAAGGGTGCGCTCTCCAACGTTAATGACTCGATCCGAGCCTGCTTTCCCTGCTGGATTTCAAGCGTGTAAACTCTCCGACTCTTCAGCCAGTTGGTTACGCCGGTGAAGTCGATCGTCTTTTCCCCAGGACTTTCAAATGTTGCGAGGGGCATGACTTCCCCCTCCTCTGAGGTGACCACAATTTTCAGGGGATCGGAGGGAGAGGCCCCGGCAACCCTGGCCAAGAGCTGAAACGGACGTGTGAAATCCGTTTCAAGATATGCTTTGAGCGATCTCCCATCCTGGAAAAATGCAGAAGTGTCATTGGCTCCTAACGAAATTCGCCTTGCTTCACCAGCCTTGACAGGTTTGCCGTTGAGGTAAACGGCACAGGCATCCCCAATCGAAGGCATCTTTTGGGTCGTAACTTTTTGAAAAAGATTTCGCCCTTGATTCCAAATACCTATATCCCCGCAGGTGGCTGCAATCGCAAACCCCAACTCCAGAGGCTTTTCTTTACTAAATTCATAGGGTTGGTTTTCTTGAACATCATCAAGCAAACGGATGAGGTAGCCGTTGTTTCGAATGTCCCAGACCGTGTTGCCAGGAATAAATCGGACAAAGGCATCCTTGAGTGTGGAAAATGCCAAACCATTGCCTAGCTCAGAATCAATGCCAACCCAGCACCGTTCATTTCGCCAAGAAATTCGCACAAAATGATTTTCTTGTCCGGACAGCAAAACTCGAGGACCCGCTGTGCTGGTCTTGGTCGTTTTGGCGACACTGATTCCAGAAGAGGTTTCCTTGGTATCAGAGGCAGGAATATCATATTTGAACCGAAGTTTTCCTTGAAGGAGAGGGCCAAAATCCCCTTTGAGAGCGGCACCCAGGTCAACGTAGGTTAAGTAACGAGTTTGGTTGTCTTCACAAATCCAACGATTTTTGTATATCAAGACCGGCTCGGAAGCTAGCAGAGTAAATGTTTCTTCCCACAGGACATTATCTCCCAACACCGGAAAGCGGTGCTTGAGAACAAGGGTCGCTGAACCATCCGGATTGGCGACCGCCTGGCTATCAATCAAAGTGGAATCCTCTGTTGAACGAAGAAGCTTCTTCTGGCGCAGCTTTTCCTCGTTCATGCCAAGCAAACGACCGTGACGCTCCTCTGACAGCCAAAAATCCAATCGGTTGTTTTTGCAAATCTTGGCCTCGGGGTTTCCTGCGTAGGCCAGTGACCATTTCTTATCGGCATAGTCGAATACCAGCAAGCCGTTGCTAAGAGATCCCACTCCAGTCTTGATATCGAATGAGGCAGAGGCTAGAGACTTTCCCCAGGACTTTGCTTTAATCAGGCTAAAGTCCATCCTTTCAAGTGGCTTAAGAGAAAGAACGGCATGGAGCTGCTTACCCTCTTCGGTCTCCTGCTGAGTCAATGGGATCAGGGTGCCATCCGCTTTTTTAAGTTCCAGGGGGGTTTTTAAATTCCCCCCAACCGCTTTTGCAGCAGCGTCTTCCGGAATGCGTAATGCTGTCGCATATACCGGCTTCTCGCTGGTGTTGATAATCGTCAGGTTGGCCTGCTCTGCGGCATGTATCTCCGCCGTCAGCACCCCTGCCAGCACAGCACCAATAGCTAGCTTATTATTAAAGATCATAATCACTTAAATGAAATTAAGGTTTTGTAATTTCTTATTGAGCAATATCCACCTCGACAGCACCATCAACATGCGAAAGAATGAGAGTGAGTTGGCCAGAGGAGGCATCCCATTTGTTCACCTTCGCGGCTGTAGCTGGAGTGATTGTGACTTGAGGTGCAGCTTTGAAAGTGAGCTTCAATTCAGTATCTCGATCAGGATATTCGGTGTTGCACTGGAGCCAGAATTTCTTGTTGGCCTCCTCAAACTTACCGACAATGTAGGCATGGGGACCAATTTTTCCGCTGAAATTCCGTAGAGCCCCTCGCCCCTTCAAAGGAACAGAGAAAGACTGCGTCTCATCTTGATTTTCACAAGTATTAAGCACCGTCATGGTATCTCCAATCTCTGCCACAAACGCATCGCCGGAATACCATGCTGGATACGCTGCATCAAAGGTCTCTTTGACACTCGCCTCTGTCTTAAATTTCGAGAGGGGAAGCACTTGGACTCCAGAGCCAAGACTGCATTTTCCTTGAGGTAGGATAGGTATAAAATAGAAGCGGCCGGTATTCGGAAAAAATTCCATGAGTGTCCCAGGATGCACGCCGACATCACGGAAACCGTAGGTTCCACGAAAAAGAGCCTCCCACTCATAGTAGTATTGATCTCCGGTCTCATACTTGGGAACCTCGTCGTTAAAAACTGCGATTTTCACATTACGCAGGACATCCTGTTTGGTCGGAACAAGATTTTTCTGGAGCAATCCACGAATAAAGGGAAGGCAGAACCGATGAAAGGTTTCCGTCAACTCGCCATCCGTCGTCCAGAAGGCAGCGGGATTGCGGTAGGCTGCGTCGGTGATTTCGGGAAGACCTTTTTCGGCGATGCTCCAGTCTTTGGGAACCGGGGTTGTTCCGACCTGGCCTTCGAAACTGAAGACAGAACAACCGCGTGCCAAGCCCATCACATAGTTGAGCGTCCAGAAAATCCGCGGCATATTAGTCACATCGCCAGCCCTTTGACCGAGAATTTCACCCAGCTTGCGGAAACCGACCTGCTGCCAATACCAGCCCCCGTCCTCCCAGGCACCTTGGGCCACGATGTCATCTGCAAGATACAATCCCAGCACGGAGCTCTGGGATACAAACTGCCGATGTAGGATGTTGTTTTTTTGCGCGAGGATGAAGTAGTCTTTGTATTCCTTCATGAAGGCACTGTTTTTTTCAAAGAGAGCCTGATATTTATTCTCCTTTGGATAGGATCCATCGGCTTCGTAAAAAATCCGGCCGTATTTCGCACAGAGCTTCACAAGCCGTTGGATATAAAATTCATTTTCCCCTCCATGGTAGTGGGCAGAAAGCGTTTCGCCGCCGGCGATGCCAATGACATTCGGGTAGGCTTGGAAAATCTCTTCCACCATGGATAGGGGCGCCCAGTAGGACATCGGACCGGGACCATGGGTGCGGAGAAAGGTTTTGACTCCGATGTCGTTGAGCGGACGCAGATAGCCAAGGTGGTCATTGGTTTTGTAAATATTCGTATTTACAGCCACATTGGCTTTAATATCTGCAGGGATAGTCTTCTGGAATCGGCTCCAGTCGGGGACGCGACAACCCTCCATTGTGAAGAGAGGATTTTCAGGAGTCGGTTTGAAAACAAGAGGGGTTTTGGGGATGTTGTTGTTTGAGGTAAAGCGCCGAGTGGCAGACCACAGCCCAGGCTGGCCATCCTCCAAAGCTCGCACTCGCCAGAACCACTCTCCGGGAGCAGGAAGCTCGGTATCCTTCGGCATGTAGTAGGGCATTTCAACCTCGGAGCGCACATTCCAGCTGATTGGGTTCTCGAATCCCGGCGAGCGCGCCAACTGGATTTCATAGTCGATCGCTCCACGGACCTGAAACCAACGGAAAAAACTGGCGACATCCGTCATGCTGAGCCCGTCAGCAGGGAGGTTCAGCTCCGGCGCAGCGAACGGAGCGGTCTCGAGCGCCATGGACTCCAGTTGGGCGTGATTTCCTTGTAAAATCTCGAGATCGTAAACTCTGCGGCTGTGCAGCCAACCCGTGATTCCTGTGAAATCAACCGTCTTCTCTCCCGGTCCATCGAATGTCGCCAGAGTGAACGCCTCGCCTGCATCCGAGGTCGCAACAATCTTGAGTGGATTCGCCGGCGTTGCAGCGGAGACCTTTGCCCGGAGCTGAAACGGGCGAGTGAAATCGGTTTCGATCCGAGCTTTAAGCGTGGAACCCTCCATGAGGAATGCCGATTTGTCCTTCGCATCCGCAGTGACGCGCGATGTTTCACCGGGCTTCAGCGGTTGCCCGTTCAAATAGACCGCACAGGCATCACCAACGGTGGGAGCTTTCTGGCTCGTCACCGCTTTGAAAAGATGCCGCCCCTGATTCCAGATGCCTACCTCTCCGCAAGTCGCCGCAATCGCAAACCCTAGTTCAAGCGGCTGCTCTTTGCTAAAAGCATAAGGCTGATTTTCCTGCACATCATCAAGCAGACGAATGAGGTAGCCAGTATTGCCCACGACCCAGACCGTGTTACCGGGAATGAAGCGAACATAGGCATCCTTAAGCGTGGAAAAGGCCAGCCCGTTTCCCAGTTCGGAATCGACGCCGACCCAGCAGCGCTCGTTGCGCCAGGAAATGCGAGTAAAGCCGGTATTTTTTCCAGAGAGCAAAATCCGGGGACCTGCCGTGCTGGTCTGAGTCGTCTTGGCGACACTAATTCCGGAAGCGGTTTTTTCGCTGCCTGAGGTGGGAATATCATACAAGAATCTCAGTTTCCCTTGAAGGAGAGGGCCGAACTCGCCCTTGAGGCCGGCGCCCAGGTCAACGTAGCATACATAGCGAGATTGGCTGTCTTCCCCAATCCAACGATTTTTGTATATCAAGACTGGCTCGGAAGCCAGCAGAGTAAATGTTTCTTCCCACAAGACCTTTTCACCCAACACCGGGAAGCGATGCTTAAGAACAAGGGTCGCAGAGCCATCGGGATTTGCCACCGCATGGCTTTCGAACAACGTTGAGTCCTCAGTAGAACGTATCAGCTTTAACTGCCGAAGTTTCTCCTCGTTCATGCCGAGCAATCGGCCGTGACGCTCCTCCGAAAGCCAAAAATCCATCCGGTTGTTTTGGCAGATCTTGGCTTCAGGATTCCCGGTATAGGCCAGTGACCATGTCTTGTCGGCATAGTTGAATACCAGCAAGCCGTTGGTAAGAGATCCCACTCCAGTTTTGATATCGAACGAAGCGGAAGCCGCAGACTTTCCCCAGGTCTCAGCTTTTTTGAGGATGAAATCCATCCTTTCACGCGGTTTAAGAGAAAGAACGGCACGAAGACGGCTTCCCTCTTCGGTATTCTGTTGAACCAATGGGATGACGCTGCCGTCCGCCCGTTTGAGCTCTAAAGGAGTTTTTAAATCTTCCCCAACGGCTTTTGCAGCAGCATCTGCAGGAATGCTTAATGCTGTGGCATAAACCTCCTTGTCGCTCGTATTAACAATGGTGAGATTGGCCTTCTCTGCTGCATGTATTTGTGCAGTCAGCATTCCCGCCAGAATGGCGCCAATAGCTAGCTTATTATTAGGGATCATATTCCTTGAAATAAATAGTTTTGAATTTTGCTTAGTGGGCAATATCCACCTCGACAGCACCATCAACATGCGAAAGCGTTAAGGAGAGGGTCTTGGTTTTCTCATCCCACTGATTGAGCTTTGTGGCATTGGCAGGCGTCACTGTGACTTGAGGTGCTTTTTTCAAGGAAATCCGCAACTCGGTATCGTGCCCCGCGTATTCCGTATTTGCCTGAATCCAAAGTGACTGATTGCTCTTTTCAAATTTCCCCATCACATAGGCATGGGGTTTGATCGTTCCAGCAATACTCAAAAAGGCTCCTCTATTCGACAGGGGAACCGAGTAGCTTTGTGTCTCGTCGCGGTTTTCGTTGCTATTCATCACTGCCAATGTGTTCCCTACGAGATTGACCAAGGCATCCCCTTCATACCATTCAGGATAGGCTTTGTTAAAGCGCTTCCGCACTTCTTCCGCATCTCCGAGCTGCGACAACGGAAGCGTTTCGATCCCATTACCGAGCTCGACTTTTCCTTGGGGGAATACTGGAATGTAGTAGTAGCGCCCGGTATCCGGGAAGAACTCCATAAGCGTCCCAGGGATCACTCCATAGTCCTTGAATCCATACGTTCCTTTATACAAGGCCTTCCACTCGTAGTAGTATTGGTCCCCGTCTTCTTTCTTGGGAACGCCATCGTTATACACTCCCAAGCAGATGTTTTTCAGCACCTCTTCTTTGGTCGGGACAAGCTGCTTCTTGATCACCGCGCGCATGAAGGGGGCCAGAAAGCGGTGGAAAGTGGGAGTCAACTCCCCTTGGGTCGTCCAATAAGCCATGGGATTTTCACGATTGGGGGGAAAGCCCTTTTCGGCAATTTTCCAATTTTTTGGCACAGGCAAGCTGCCACATTGCCCTTCGAAACTGAAAACAGCACAACCCCGCGCAATACCCATTAAGAAGTTCAGATTCCAAAAGTTGCGTGGCATATTCGTGTCACCGGCGCGCTGCCCCAAGATTTCGCCGAGGCGTCGAAAACCTGTTTGCTGCCAATACCAGCCTCCATCCTCCCAAGCACCTTGGTTGGAAATGGCATCTGAGATATACAGGCCCAGAACCGAGCTTTGGGAGACAAACTGTCGATGAAGAATATTATTTTTCTGCGCAAAAATTAGATAATCCCCATATTCCTTCATGAGGGTCCCCACTTTTTCATAGAGTGACTGCCATTTGTTCTCCGCTGGGTAGGTGCCATCCGCGTCGTAGAAAAGCCGACCATACTTGCCGCAAAGCTTCAGCACACGGCTGACATAGACTTGGTTATCCCCCCCTTTGAAATGCGCGGAGAGTGTCTCCCCTCCCATGTTGCCAATGACATTAGGATATTTTTGAAAAATTTCCTCCAAATCGGAAATAGGTAGCCACTCCGAAATCGGTGCTGGGCCATGGGTGCGAACAAAAGCCGTTAAACCCTCCTCATGGAGTGGCTTGAGTAAATCGATCGGAGCGATTCGTTCCTTGGTTTTTGCCTCTGCATAAGACCATGCACAATTAATGGCAACCGAGGGTTTGAGATCTGGTGGAACGGTGTTTCTAAAAAGACTAAAGTCTTTAACCATGTAGGCCTCAATCGTGAAGAGAGGTTTTTGCGGTGTAATCGAAAAGACGACAGGCTTTTTGGTGATGTCGTTATTGATCGTGAAGGTTCTTGTTACCGACCACTCACCGGGAATCCCATTCTCAAGTCCACGGACGCGCCAAAACCATTTGCCGGGTTGGGGAAGCTCGGCGTCTTTTGGCATATAGTAAGGCCAAGCCACTTCTGATCGCACGCGCAGCTCAACAGGTTCGCTAAAATCTTCTTTCCTTGAGAGTTGTATTTCATAATCAACAGCCCCCTTGACTTGTTTCCATCGGAAAAAAGTGGCCAGGTCTGTCATGTTCAAGCCGTCACTCGGCGAACCAAGCTCTGGTCCCGAGAGTTGTTGGGGTTTTACAGAGAGCTTGGCCAAAGTCGTCTCTGGTGACTGATCGAGCTCAAGAACAAATTTTTGACGTTTCCCCAACCACCCTGTTGTCTTTGTTAAATCGACTTCAATAGGATCCGCATTTTTCAATTGGGCAATCTCCACTCTTTGTGAATTTCGCCCAGGAGGATACACATACACAGAGACAGGATTTTCCGGGGAAGCGCCTTGTGCTTGCACTTGGAGGACATACCCGCGCTGGAAATCGATCTCGAAAGCGGCGAGTTTCTTTGGTCCATTTTCAATTAAAAAGGTGGAAAGATCGCTCGAAACTCCCTCAAAATCGGCAATTTCTGCGTATTTCAATGGTTTACCATTGAGATAAATCCCGTAGGATTGCCGCGCCGTAGGAGACTTGCCTGTCGTCACATCCTTAAAAAGATGGCGTGTTTGGTTCCAGATCGAAGTATTCCCACTTGAGGCAATGAAGGCCAAGCCCATCTCCAAGGGCTTATCGGCAGAAAATTTGTAGGGATAGTTTTCCTGCTCCTGATCGATCAAACGGAGGAAAAATTCCGCTCCGATTGGCCACACGACCGTTCCGGGCAATGGACGATCAATGCTTTTTAACGTCGAAAAGCCAATCCCACAGCCAAACTCGCCATCTATCCCAACCCAACAACGCTCGGCACGCCATCCCACACGAGTGAATCCATTTTCTTTGCCATAGAGCAATATCCGGCTTGGCTCCTTGGGGTTGTCGTATTTGTATTGGAGTTTCGATTTTAGGAGATTCCCGTAAGTCCCTCGCATGCCGGCACCATGCTCGACATTCGCGACATACCATGCGGCGTTGCCAGTCGTTGTGAACCGACTCTCATATGTCAAAATAGGCTGCCCAGCGAGTAATGTATAAGTCTCGTGGAGCACAACAGGTGAGGCAGTGCCTACAAAGCCCCGTTGGAGATCCAGCGATACGGATCCATCCGGGTTGATTTTTGACTCACTACGCAGAAGTTTTGAGTCAGCACCAGAGATCAGCCCCATTTCGCGGATTTTCTCCTCTTTCATTCCCATCAAGCGGCCACGTGATTCAGGATCCAGCCAAAAATCCAACCAGCAGTCTTTGATAATGGTGCGGTTGGTTTGACGCGTTTCCGAGGTCGGACCAACAAAAGAGAGGCTCCACTTCCCGTTGCGTAACTGAAAGGAGAGAATTCCATTGCTCATCTCCCCTTCCCCGCCGGTGAAATCTGCCTTGGAGATTTGATCGGACCACTTTGTTGCCGGTCGTATAGTGAGATCGGCTCTTTCTTTTTCCTTAAGCGATAGGAAAAAGCGCGCGACCTGCTCTCCATTCTCTACGCCTGGTAAAACAGGTATCACCTGCCCGCCACCGGTCACTGCTTCGATCGGGGTTCCCTCGGGAACTCCTAATTCAGAATAAATATCTGAAATAGGAATATTTGCAGCCGTAGCGTGAACTGGCTTGGTGGCGTAGTTAACAATCGAGAGCTTGGACGATTTGTTTTTTAAAGAGGCATCCTGGGAATGAGCTGCGGTTGCACCGCATGCCAAGGCACAGATCAAAAATAACCTAAAATTTACGATCATAATTTAATTATGAAGTCAGAGGTTTTGTTTGATCGATTCAGCCACCTGTTTGCCAAGGACAGCAGACCCCTCTTTTCCAAAATGCACATTGCGTGGCCCTTGGAACTTATCACCAGAGGGCATGGTTTTATCCAATTGGGGCATGGCTAAGGCCCAAAGATCGTTGATCGGAATGTTCTCTTCCTGCATCACTTTACGCGCTATATCGTTATAGCCAACTTCCGACCCCTGCACATACTTCTCGGCTTTTGAGTCTGGAATCGGCGTGGTGGTGGCAAAGATAAGCTTGGCGCCGGTTTTTCTGAGAATGGGAATAATGGCACGCAGATTTTTTTCATACTGCTCCAGAGAGACATTGGGACGCCCTCCATTGGTGGGACTTGCGTAATTGCCGGCAGCATCCTTGTCTAAATCATTTGCAAAACGATATGATGCATCGTGCAAACCGTGGTTAAAGTGGATAATGTCCCATTTTTCACCCTCTTTGAGCCAACGATTGAGGCCGTAGGAACCAAGTGCCGTTTTTGTAGACCCTCCATTGCCAGGAATGCGGTGGATGTTTGCGATGCCTTTCAATTCGCGGCGGACATCCAAGGTGTAGGCGACAGAAACGGAGTCGCCGATGAGAAGCACGCGTGGGAGGCCTGGCTCATCCTCAATGATGGCGAATTCAGGGGGGGTTTTTGCAGCAGGTTTCGGGGCTTTGGGTGATTTGTCGCCTACCTCCCCTTCCGCCAAGGGAATGTTTGAGGCATCGACGCGGACTTCAGCCTGAAGCGTTACAGCGCAGGCCAGCATCACGGTCGATGCGATAAAGGGGCGGATCCAGGGGTTTGTGAGGGAGCGGGTTGTTTTTTTCATATTTTGGGAAAATTTAGCGATTACGTGCAGTTGATCGATATAGCCCCCATCCGCACAGCATCCCGGTGGGATCGCTGGTGAGTGAGCGTATCAATTTAACAGAGTGATGAGATTGTTGGGTGGAGCAAAATTCTGTTATGCGTTCGGGATTCTTGCTCTGGGTGGGAATCGATTCGAGATGTCCCTTTGGGAAAACCGACTTATTAAAGTGGCTGCACGTCTGTGGGCCCTCTCCGGGGTGCCATCCCGCTGTTGCCATCGTGCCACTCTGCCACCAAAGAATCGCACCCAGAGCCAAAAGCCTGCCTGATCGAAAGTGTTTTAAAATTCGATGCGTTTGCTCTTCGCGTGTTGCAGAAATGGGGTCGGACGGTCTGGGATACACTGTCGGGGACACTTGTTGAATGGGAGATGAACGTAGTGGAAGGAATACCTGTAAATTGTGTAAATACTTACTTTTTTGATTTTGTCAACCTCCGCTGCAAAATTTTTCCTCTTAAAAACTCGAGGCGCTCTCGGTTTTTCACTGGATTATTCCTCAAGCTCTCCAGATCTGCCAATCCGCTCGTTATATCCACCCCATTTTCCTCAGCTGGCTAGCAATCCTTTGGCCATGCTTTTCGAGTGGAACTTGCGTTTTTGAATCCTCATCTCCGAGTTGCCGAGTGAAGGCTATCCTTGCGCAAAGCAAAACTTGAAAATTTCTCTGTCACGAGGAATAAATTAGTTGCACCATAGTGTATTTGATTTGATTCCTGATTCACCACGATGAAGCACCCTTCCCTGCAACCGACGCTCAAGGACATCGCCAGAGCAACAAATCTCACTGTTGCGAGTGTATCCAGAATCCTAGCGGGGAAGGCGAAATTTTCCGATGAAACACGTGAGCGCGTCGAGGCGGTAGCCAATGCCTTAGGCTATCGTCCCAATCGTCTTGTTTCTGGCATCCAAACCGGCCGCACTGGACTAATCGGCACGATTTTGCCGATCCACTCTGAATGGGGAGCCCAACTCCTCACCGGCCTCCAGCGGGAACTCGCACTACATGGCTATGTTCCCATTGCCTTGGACTGTCCCTCTACGTCCATCAACGAATTGGAGATGATTTACCACCTCCTCGACCGTCGAGTGGAGGGGATCGTTCTCTTTCCAGGCGACGACACGATTTCCGACGAATATTTCGACGAAATTTACTCGCGAAAAATTCCTTTAGTAGTCGTCGTGCGACGCCTAACGCGCGCCCACTGCCATTTCGTAGGCTGTGACGATTTCCAGAGTGGTAAACTCGCTGCCGAGCACCTCACTGGTCTTGGTCACCGGGTGCTAGGCCATATTGGGGGCCCATGGAACATCAGCACAGGTCGCGAGCGCGCCGAGGGGTTCAACCAGACTGCCATGTCACAACCAGTCCTGAGCGATTCCACTCGTCGATTAATGCGAGCTGAAGGTTTCACTCAAACTGCCATGTCTCAGCAGGGAGTCTCTATCGCCCAAGTCGTCATGCCTACCTTCCTTCCAGACGAGGCACTCATCGAACAGTTTCTTGATGCCCATCCTCAGGTCACTGGAATTTTTTGTGCCAACGAGCCGATTGCCTTTGGCCTCTACGCCGTCGCCAAACGGCGCAAACTTAACATTCCGGGTGATCTCAGCATCGTTTCCCACGGCAACGGCCGTGCCGCCTCCATCGTCTCACCTCCACTTACTTCCACTTTGGAAAACAGTATCCAAATTGGTCGCGAAGCTGCTTCCCTCCTCCTCGAACTCACCAGCAACAAAAAGCCCCCTCTCCCAATCATCGAAAAACGAATCCCCGTCGAACTTATCATCCGCGATTCGACAGCGCCAGTTCCTCTACGCTCTGCTTAGCGTAAAGCCAAATTCCGCTCACTTTCCCCAAAAAGGATCAGTGGAATTTGTCGAAAGTTTCCGGCATTGTTCTGCGCTCAACATCTCAGAGTGCCCGTCCAGATAGATCACTGCGGCTTGCCCATCACCCGCATATGGAGCACTCGCGCCGTTCCTAGGATTCAATGCCCCATACCCTGGGTAGGCCACAGCCACCAAGGCATGCGACTTGCCATCGTTGTCAGCAAACATCACGGTCTTGGATGGTGAAAATCGAACCATGAGATTCCGTCCGCTCGATCGCGTGAATTTATTGTTGTATCCGTAAGAGGGGATCGATCGATTGAAGCTTGGTGCCCCATTCGTTCCTCGCTCGGCATTCGGGGACCGAAAAACGGTTCCCTCATAACCCTTAGGCCACACGTTCCATACATATGTGTTTGCCGTTCCAGCTTTCGAAACAACTTCAGGATAGAGAACTGTTGCAATGGCATTTACCCATATATCTCCAAGCGGGTGGGTGCTGTCATGAATCACCGGAAAGTTGCCGTTGTTATCCGCCGCCCATGTCACTGCGCCTTGATGAAGCTGTCGCAGATTTGATAATGTCTTCCCATTCGTTGCTCCCGCACGCACACGGCCTATCACCGCTAATAATAATCCTGCCAATACAGCCACAATCGCAACGACCGTCAATAGCTCCACCAAAGTAAACCCCAGCCTTCCATTATACCGTTTCCGCTCCCCACCACGCTCCCGGCAAAAAGATGGCACGGCTTGGGATTTAAAATTTTTCATGAGACTGGGGAGGTTTTGTGAAAATTCTTTTTTAAACTTTCGCGTGCGAATCTGTTTTTGCAAGAGCCGCGAACTGGCAACTGCAGGGATATAAATTTTTGCTATCCTGCAAACTCTCATATTGACTTCTTTAAAAAAGTAAGTATTTACATTTATCCCTCGTCCTTACCCCCCACCCCTCGAATGAAACAACAGAAGTCTCCCACCACTCCCTTGGGTAAGCAGAGTGGTTTTTCATTGATCGAGGTATGTATCGCGATCGGGATTGTTTCGTTCAGCTTACTGGCGCTGGTGGCGTTGGTTCCCAATGGCCTGAAAACACTGCAGGATGCGGCGACTGAATCCTCCCTTTCAGCGATCCGAAAAGCGGTTCGATCGGAGTTGAACACCGCAGATCTTCAAGATCTGGCAAACATGTCGGCGTGGCATTTTGATCAGACTGGGAGGCGTTTGCCTGAGATCGCTCCCGATACGGAGCGCTTTTTTCAGCTTCGATTTACCTCGTCGGATCCCGCGATCACTGGGCAGGTGGAAGATTTTGGGAACAGCGTGAAGCGGGTCACTTTGGAGGTAACATATCCGGTTTTTGCGCCGGTTTCTTCGCAGGTGACAAATATCTTTACCCTGCTCGTAGCCAGACAGACCTCCCAATAGCTGTTGCGTCATGAGAAAATCTCGAAGCACTTCCTCCAGTGGTTTTTCGCTCGTCGAAATTCTCGTCGCCAGCGCGATCCTTGGCTTATTGGTCGTGCTTATTTCCACGGCGACAGGGTCTCTCTTGAATATTTTGCGCAATGCAAACGCCAAGATCGACCAATTTTCGGCAGCGCGGGCCGGTTTCGAGCAGATTCTATCGACTCTTTCGCAAGCGACCCTGAACACCTATTGGGATTACGACAATCCAGCTAATCCTAAAGACTACGTCCGCAAATCCGATCTCCATTTTTTGATCTCACCGTCACTGGGCGGACAGGCAGTTTTTTTTCAGGCTCCGCTTTCACGCTCGGGAGCAGCCACTCCGAGCGGTCTTTTGAATGCCGTGGGGTTCTGGATCAATTTTGGCAGCGACTCGCAGTGGAAGCCATCGCATGTGAACGAGCGGTTTCGCTACCGTCTGATGCAGGGAATCCAAGCTGCCGAGAATCTCAAGGTTTTTAGCGTTAATAATGGTTCTTGGACGAATGATATTAAAAGTGTGCCTAATGTCGGTTTTCCCATCGCCTCCAACGTTCTTGCCTTGATTTTATGGCCACGGCTTCCCTCCGCTCAAGATCCCACTGGTGATGATCTCAGCCCCGACTTTGCCTACGATTCCCGGCAAGGAAGCGCCATTCAAAAAGCGCAACTTCCGCCATCGGTGCAAGTGACGATGATTGTCATGGATGAGGCCTCGGCATCGCGCCTCGAATCCGGTTCGATCGAGCCGAGCGTTATCACATCGGCTTTCACCAATCGCTTTACGGATGTCACCCGCTTTGAATCGGATTTAGAGGCCGTGCGATCTGATTTGAGCGCAGCCAAAATCAACTACCTCGTGCTATCATCCTCCGTAGCATTGCGAGAGGCGAAGTGGAGCAATTCCCCATGAAAACACGCGCCTTCTCGTTGATCGAATTATTAACCGTTGTCGCCGTATTGACGCTCCTTTTCGTTCTGTTGACACCCGCGATTAATTCGATTGCTGCTGCCAGTGGGATCACGCAAGGCGGGAACCTTTTTTTCGGGCAAATCGAGCTGGCGCGGCAACTGGCGGAGGTGCGCAACCGCACTATCGAAGTGCGAATATTGAAAAAAAATGGAGACCCAAATTTCACTGCCATGCAGCTCTGGTGGCCCACGGAGGCTCAGCCTGCGAGCAAGCCGGTTATCTTGCCACAGGGCACGCTGCTGAACGAATCGCTGTCTCCTTGGCTGGTCGGACTGGTTTCGGGAACAATGCCGATCGGTGGAGCCTGGGCAGGCGCCACTTATCTGGCATTTAAAATCCGGCCCTCGGGCGCTATCGAGCGCCCCGCTGGCACTGATCGCAAAAATCTCTTCCTCACCATTTCCGCCCGAGAGGAGCCCACACCGTCAAACTACGTCACCATCCAAGTCAACCCCGACACCTCACGCCCCATTCTTTATCGACCATGATGTCCTCCCGCTTCCACAACCGTGGCGCCGCCCTTGTCATCGTTTTGGGCATGCTGGTGCTTGTCTCCGTTGTCGCCATCGGTTTTTTTGCCCGCACGGTTACGTTGCGGAAATCCACCTCCAACGAACTGGCCGCCAGCTCCGCCCGCACCCTCTCGGATACTGTGGTGAATCTGGTGCAAGCCCAGATCGACCACGCCACCACCGCAGGCGGCTCCACCACTTGGGCATCTCAACCCGGTGCCATTCGACTTTTTAACAGCAGCGGGGCATTGCAAACCATCTACCGCCTCTACTCCTCCACCTCGCTCACGACTTCTCAAGCATCGGATCTCGCCAGTGACCTCCCCACCTCGAACTCCTGGATGAGCGAGAAGGCTCTTTGGGTGGACCTCAACGCACCCGTCACGATTTCGCTGAATGGAACAAATACCACACGCTTTCCAATCCTGGATCCCTCAGCCCTCGGAACGGTCGAGGGCTTCACCAGCAATGGCACGACATCCATCCCCGTGCTCGGCGGGAATACGACAACACGCAGCCTTCCCATGCCGGTAAGATGGCTCTATGTGCTGCAAGATGGCGCCATTGTCGCGCCAACGGCTGACTCTGGCGACTCGGTGAGTGTTTCCGGAGCCAGTGCAAGCAACCCCATCGTCGGCCGCATCGCCTTCTGGGCCGATGACAATACCAGCCGCTTGAATATCAACACCGCCGGCGGGCGCGGCAATGCCACCGCTTCCAGCGCCACCTTCTGGGATACCCCGCGCTTCGACGCACCCGATGAACGGAATCTCGCCAAGTTTCAACCAGCCAATGGCGAATTCCAACGCTATCCCGGACACCCTGGCACGACCACCCTCGGCAAAGTCTTTCCATCGCTCACCAGCGACCAAGTGCTACAGCTGACCCCACGCTATACATTCGGAGGCTCGAGGGATGCCACGGTGGCCAACACGGCCAACAACACCCTCAAAACCGACCGCCTCCTCTCCTCGGCGGGCGAGCTTCTTTACACTCCCACCCGTGCCTCCAGCTCCCTCGTCTCCGCCGAACAACTCGAGGGCGCAAAATTCCTCCTCACCTCACACAGCCGCTCGCCAGAACTCAACGTTTTTGGATCTCCACGCGTCAGCATATGGCCAGTAAGTAGTAACAGTAGCACTGCTTGGCGCTCTCCGAAGGACATGCTGCTCGCACGGGCGGCCACAGTGAATGAGAGCCCCTACTATTTCACGAGAAGCGACTCGCAGAGCTGCGTCACCGATATCAATCGGCCACGAAACTTACTCCTCTTAAACTACCTAGATACGCTAACCAGCAAAGATCTCCCTGGGTGGGGCGGAAATTTCAACGCTAAATACCCTGATGACCGAAGGGATATTCTGACGAAAATTTTCGACTATGTGCGCATCACTAATCTGCAAGATCCTCTTCTCGACCATACCAATCGCTACTCGTCCAACGGCACCAGCGGAGGTATCGTCTCACCTTCGATACACCCGACATGGAACACACGCGGTTTCGGACGCTTCGAAGTCCTTGCCGATGCTGGCTTTCTTTTTGTTGGTGTGGGGCAGGGAAATCTCACTGTCAATGGGACAACACCCAATGAACCCGTTTTGTCTTCACAAGCTGGAACGCTGCATGAAGCTTCGAATCTCGCTTTTTGGACCGGTAACACAACTCGCATCCCCGCAGATAACAAAGTCGCCGTTCAAGGTTTGTTTTTGATGAGTTTCTTTAATCCAGCCGTGGGGTGGGCTGGAACAAAATCGGGATTTAGCATCCGCGTCAAAGGTCTTAACACGGCAACGCTGGATGGAATCCCTATGGGATTTCCAGACAACGATTGGATTTATTTTAATCCTAATTGGGGGACGACGCCATCTTCCCGAGACTTTGGAGGTATGATCGACGCTCGCAAACTCGTTTTTGGGCGCACACTTGGCCCTGGAGCGGCAACTCGTGTCTTTCCCTTCTACAGCAACATTCTTCCGATTTCTGCAATAGCACCTTCCGTTGGATTTACGGCAGGAAACGTGATTATTGAACTTTACAGCCAAGATGGTGCTAGGATCTCGGATACAAACAAACTGATCTCCACCTACCGCTTGGATTTCGGAAAAATTTCTGGAAACATTCCAACCCCAAAGCTCGCACACAACCTGGGGTTTGGCTTGCCAATGCCAATGCCAATGCCAATGCCAACACCAACACCAACACCAACACCAACACCAACACCAACGCCAACAGGAACGCCAAGACCAGACAAACTAGACCTTGATCGGTTTAACCTATTGTATTTAATTAATTCTACGAATGCTACTAGAAAACTAAGTAATGCAAATGATTTAGCTAAAGCAGCTTACCTTGTGGAAGGTGATCGAGATGTTTACTACACACTCGCACCAAGCGGGAACTACACTGACTACCGAATGCTTGCTCGGAGGGAAGTTCCATCCGAAGCATTCCAAGCCCATCCTAACGCCAATGGAACCAACAGAACTGCATTTCTCGGGATGTTAAATTTGGGTTGGCAAATGGGAGGAAGCGGTCCGTTTGGCAACTTGGTCCAAGGCGCATCATATTTCCAAACTCCCTATCCGGTTGGACCAGACAACATCCCACGCCCCCCCGCCGAGCCAACTCAACCAGCGGTGCCATCGGGCTTGAATGGGGCTTTCGCCTCCAACAACCCAAGCGTTCCCGGCGACTGGGACAATGGCATGGGAATCGTAATGGATGGCCCCTACATCAATAAACCGGATGACGGTAACCAAAAAAATATCAGCACCGGAATCCCCTTTTTCGACGGTTTTTGGTATACATCCGAGAGCCTGGGAGTCGGGCTCTTCTCACCTAACCGCATGATCCCCTCGCCTGGAATGTTTGGCTCGTTACCTACGGGTGTTATTTCGGCTAAACCATGGCAAACCCTTCTTTTCCGTCCCGGTCCGACTGGTCACAAGGGGCTGGACTCGCCACACGACCACCTGCTTCTGGACCTCTTTTGGATGCCCGTGGTGGAGCCCTATGCGATCAGCGAACCATTTTCCACCGATGGAAAAGTCAACATGAACTATCAAATCCAGCCTTTTACCTACATCGATCGCAAGACCCCTCTTCTTTCTGTTTTGGATTCCGAGCGAGTGGCCAAGGTGAGCAAAAGCGATGCTGCAAAATATAAAAGACTCGGGATTGGCCTCGGAGGTAACGCCCGCCTGCCTATTAACCTGAGTGAAACCGACGGCACGCTGCGCCAATTTAAGGAGAAATTCGCAGCGAACGAGATTTTCAAATCGCACACGGAAATCTGCGACATTTTTCTCGTCCCGCAGGGGTCGAGCTGGGCATCAGATGCGGCGGCACGCACGGCTTGGTATGGAGATGATTTTGCCTTGGTCGGCGACAATACCCGCGAGCGCCCCTACACTAATCTGCTCGGTCGCCTCACCACCAAGTCCAACACTTTCACGGTTTACTACACGGTGCAGGCGCTCAAAAACCCCTCGCTCCAGCCCCAGGATACATGGAGCGAGTCAAAAGGCGTCGTTCTCAGCGAATACCGCGGAAGCACGACACTCGAGCGATACATCAACCCCAACGACACGCGCATTCCAGACTATGCTGCCACCCCGAGCACAATCGGCACAGATCCACTGGATAACTACTACAACTGGCGAATCATCGAACAAACGCAGTTCGCTCCATAAATTTAAAAACACTAAGATTTGCCGTATTTTTTCCGATAGCTGCCGGGGGTAAGACCGGTGTGCTTTTTAAAAAAGCGGGACATATATTCGTGGTAGGCGAACCCACATTGCTCGGCGATATCCGGGAGAATGCAGGTGGACTCAACAAGCAATTGCTTGATGCGGCGGAGGCGAATGGCTTGGGCCTCCTCCATCGGTGTGCGCCCCGTGCTAGCACGAAATTTTTTCTCTAATGCACGGCGTGAGACGCCAGCGGCTTGCGCGATGTCTTTGCTGCTAATCTCCCTGAAGGCATTTTCGCGAATAAAACGCACAGCCTTGGCAACATTGGCATCCTTCACAGCAATGATGTCGGAAGACTGACGCGTGATGATTTCACCCGGCTCAAAGAAGTAGTTGGCGGGTTTTATGGTCTCGCCACGCATCATACGGTCGAGCAATGCAGCAGCTTCAAAGCCGAGCTTTTGCGCATTTTGATCAAGGCTGGAGAGCGGAGGGCTGGCGAGCTCGCAAAGGACAGGGTCGTTGTCCACGCTTACCACGGCGACTTCGTCGGGCACAGGGATGCCAGCGCGTCGGCAGGCATCGAGAACCTGTAATCCCTGGGTGTCATGGGTAGTCATGATGGCGACGGGCTTGGGCAGTTCCTCCAGCCATGCGATCATTGCCTCCTGCTCCCTCTCCCAATTCATCTGGGCATCGGTCATGTAGGTTGGCTTGTATTCGTGGCAGTCGCCGCCGCATTCCTCGACCAGGCGCGTGAAGGCCGCATGGCGGCGGCGCTCCCATAATTTGTAGCCCGCAACACCGCAGTAACCGAAGTGACGGAATCCCCGGCTGATGAAGTGTGTCGCAATGCGCTCGCTGATCAGGTCCTGATCAGGGAAGACCGTAGGAAACTCGGGCTTCTCGAATAAATGCCGCACACTGACAACTGGAATACCGCGTTTGTGCGCGCGGCGGCATTGTTTTAAATCAAGGCTCCGTGTGATAATCCCATCGCCGTCCCAACGAGCAAGCCAAGGGGGGTCGGCGTCGTTTTGTCCGCGCTCATGCGTGTAGATACTCCAGGGACCGTGAAGCCTCAGGTAGCGGCTGATGCCAAGAAGAATCTCGCGGCCATAGGCCTTTGAGGTCTCAATAATGAGCGCAACGTGCGGAGGACGATTTTGTCGGGAGGAAGCCATTGTCGGCAAATCATTGTGATGGCGTTTTACGCGCGGCATCACGAACGGCGATAGCTTCTCGTGCGGCCGCTGTAATACGAGGCCAGTCTCCAGAGCGGATGACATCGCGTGGCGCAAGCCACGAGCCACCAATGCCACCAACAGCTGGGTCGCGAAGGTAGTCGGCCATGTTGGTTACAGTAAGACCACCAAGAGGGATGTATTTGATCCCAAGAGGGGCGTATGGCGCGGCAATGGAGCGCAAGTAAGCAAGACCTCCGCTGGGTTCCGCGGGAAAAAACTTCAGCAACCGTCGGTTGAATTCAAGAGCGCGCTCAATATCGGAGGGCGTGCAGACACCAGGGGCAAATGGAAGTCCAGCCTGCAGCGCGGTCTCAACGACTCGAACATTCATTCCCGGCGCAACAGCAAACTCGGCTCCCGCATCCACGGCCTGCTTTACCTGATCGGGTGCGACCACTGTGCCAATGCCGGCAAGCATCTGCGGCAAGCTGCGTTTGACTTCACGAAGGGCATCCAAGGCGGCAGGCGTGCGCAAGGTGAGTTCCATCGCCGTTACGCCACCGCTAAGCAACGCCTCGGCGACGGGCACCGCATCTTGCACACGGTCGATTACAAGCACGGCAACGACACAAGCGGAATTAAGGCGCTCAAAGACTTGGGACTCGTTCTCGGATATCATCGGTTTATTAAAAATGTCATGTGGGATTTGGAACGCGCAATGCGTCGATGAGATTTTCCACAGCCACCGTCATCGCACGATCGATACTCTCACGCGTAAAGCCACCAATGTGAGGTGTAGCAATAACACGCGGATGTCGAGCAAGGCGAGGGTCAGTCGGAGGCTCGGAGTCAAATACATCCAGGGCGAGACCGGCAATATGACCCGAGTCAAGGGCGGCAAGCACGGCGTCGGCATCGAAAACATCGTAACGGGACGTGTTGATTAGAAAAACTCCACGCTTCAACCGTGCGAGCGTTGCTGCATCCAGAAGCGGTCTACCATCGGCGATTGGCGGACAGTGAATGCTTAGAAAATCCGAGCATGCGACCACTTCATCGAGTGGACCGTAGCAGAATTCATCGCCAAGCGCAAAATTGGCATCAGGAAACGGATCAAATGCCATGACCTTCATGCCTATACCTATCGCCATCTGGGCAACAAGTCGGCCAATACGACCGCAGCCAATAATACCGAGGGTCTTGCCGGCTACCTCCATCCCTTGGGATTGCCTCTCCCACGAGCCTCGTTTCATTGCGGCATCTGACAGAGTCGTGCTACGCGCGAGAGCAAAAATTTGAGCGATCGCAAGCTCTGCGACACCGCGCGCATTTGCGCCCTCTGCACGCAAAACACTAATCCCATGGTCCGTGGCAGCATGAAGGTCAACATTGTCAATGCCAGTGCCGTTGCGACTGATGACTCGCAGATCCCGAGCCTCTCTGAGCACACTGGCAGTGATAGGCTCAACGCCAGCAAGATACCCGACACAGCCCGGCAGGAGCGCTTGAAGTTCTTTTTCGTCAGGCTGTTTTCCAGGAGTGCAAAAGAGGATCTCGTAACCTGCGTCACGCAACTTTTGGAGCGAGGGATGCCCGCCTCGCGTTACAGACCGTGGGGTAACCAGCACTTTCATGCTTTATTCAACGAGGATTTTTCCGCCTCGCAAATACACGCGTTTTGGGAAGCCCTCGCGTTCGATGTCGCCGTAATTGTGTCCTGCGTCCCCAGGATAAACGCAGAATGAAACAAGCGGATCGTTGCCCGTGTTAATGCTACGGTGACCCCAGTAGGGGGGCACATAGACCATGCGTCCGGGTCGAAACTCCTCGTAGCGACACTGTCCGTCGCTTGTCTTCATCATCATATAACCCTGCCCCCGAAGAGCCAGGTAGATTTCGCCGGTATTGAGCCGCGTATGATAATGGCCCTTGGTCATGAAGCACTCGTCGCCGACGCAACCCGGCTTGAGGTCGCTGATACAAAACATGAGGTGCCCGTATTCGTTCGGCACAGGGTGCTCGAAGACCTCGTAGTGAACAGGATCACCGTCGGCGATGATCGCCTCAAGTGCCGCAGCATCGCGATAATGTCCCCGCATGTCGGAGGCGCGGCGCACAAGATGATTAGTCGGGTTTTTCATCACACCAGCGATGAGGTCGTAATCGACTGCAAACGGCTCGATGAATGAGGTATTGTTATTGGATTCTGTGTTGATCATGGATTTAGAAATACCGGTTCAGCGGGTTGAGGCAGCGATAGACGAGAGTTCGTCAAAGACTGGGCCACGAGTGGGTATCTCGACTGCAAACACGTCGGCAATAACGCGCGTCCAGCCGTGCAGAAAATAGATCCAGCCGTCTTCGACGTAGAGATTGCGCGATTGCTGCTGAGCCTTGGCCTGATCGAGAAAGACAAGGTCGCCACGGTAGTTAAACTCCCAAGCGAGCCCACGCTCGGGGAATACCGCCGCATCAGTCAGCGGCGAGCCAGGTGCATCCTTGCCGAGACCGGTTGCATTCACGACAAGCGAGCCAGGCAGCAAGTTAGGAAGAATGGCGTCAGCGAGTTCAGGATGCGGCACATGATGCGTCACCAGCGGGACGCCTGTTTGCCAGCCAGCGTGTAGCTCTTTTAAATGATCGAGGCGCGGAGTGCTACGGTTGGCCACATGAATACGCGCAGGCCTATTTGCGCCATGTTCGGGCTTCGTGAGATGCCATGCGAGCGCGATAGCCGATCCGCCAGCACCGAGAATAAGAGCCTCTGCACCGGTATCCCGCCAGTGATTCGGGGGTAGAAAGGCATCGAGTGAAAGACCAACCGTCCACGGATCCGCCGCACGTCCATGAAGCTTGCTGTTGTGCTTGTAGATACTGCTCAGTTCGCCCATGGCATCTGAGAGGGGTTCAAGCACATCAAACTGATCACGGCATGCAGCACAGAGATCCATTTTGTGAGTCGTTACCAATGCACCTCGTGCGAGCGGGTCGTTTTTAATGAAATCCACGGCTTCGCGATACCTTGCCGGTTCCGCATGCAGTGGGAAGTCCATGCCACGAAGCTCACACTCGCCAAGATTCAGGCGCTCAGCCCAGCGTGGGAATACTTTGTTGATAGACGACTTGGCGGTCGTTACGCCGATGAAAAACATCGTGGGTTTGGTGCAGGGTGCGTAGCTCATAAGTAAAGAGGAGAGTTTATTTTGGGCGGGACGCCCAATCGCTCAGCGCATGAAGCAGAGACTCGTAGCAGGCGACGCGAGACTGGTAGTAGCCTGCGCGGTTCGGATCGGGATCGAAGCGCTGCCCGAGTGCAACCCACTTTGTGGAAACTTCCGGCAGGCTTGAAAAAAGACCGGCCCCCACACCAGCAAGCATAGCTGCCCCCATCGGCGCACCGCCGCCGTTTTTAATTTGCACAATAGGCATCTGCAGCACGTCTGCCTTAAGCTGGTTCCAGACGACGCTCTTATCGCCGCCACCTGTGATTCGCAGCTCGGTGAACGCGGCGTCGGGGAGCAGCTGCCGGACAGCTTTTTTGTAAATAGCGTATTCGAGCGCAACAGATTCTAATACCGCATGAAACAGCTCACTTCGCGTATGTTCCCATGTCAGCCCAGCCCATGCGCCACGAAGGGATGGCGCGGCAGGAGCAACCCGGCCGCCGAGGTGCGGTAGAAAGATCGGCAAGTCTTCGCGGGGCTTTACGGCTGCGGACAGCGCATCAAGGTCATCGAAGTGTGCCCCCTCCATGGCAATCTCGCGCCGAAACCATTCAAGATTCATTCCGCCGCCATTGATATAGGCATAAGAGTGCCACAAGCCTGGCGTCGCTGCCTGCCCGCAACTAAGCATTGCTCCGTGCGTGTCGGGTGCAAAAGTATCGGTGGTCACTGCAAAAACCGACGCTGTTCCTGCTACATCCACACAGATGCCTGGTGCTGTCGCACCGCAGGAGAGAAAACTCGCCGCAGTATCGCCGCACCCGGCAATCACAGGCGTGCCTGATGGGAGCCCGCAGGCAATAGCCATTTCTGCGATTAACGAACCGATGCAAGCAGTCGGCTCAATGATACGTGGGAGCTTCGATGCTTCGACTCCAAATCGAGCACATAACTCCTCATCCCAGCTTTTTGCGCGATTATCTGCAAAACCGGAAAAGTGCAGATAGCTCGTATCAATGAACGCAGAATCGGCACTCAGCCCGCAGAGCCGCATGGCGACGTATCCGCCGGGTTGCACAAATTTCGAGATGCGTGCGTCTTCATGTGGCCGCTCCTGTTTCCACCACAGAATTTTAGGACCATGGTTGAAGCTTGGTGCGTTCCCGGTCATGCGGAGCACCGTCTCGCCACCCTCTGCCTGCATCTGTGAAATCTGTGCTCCGCATCGTGCATCCAGCCAAGAATCGTAAGGTGTGACCGCTCGACCGTCGGCCCCAATGCCGATCACACCGGCCATCTGCCCGGTAACCGCAATCGCCGCAACATTGGATGGGCCAGCTTGCTCAATGCACTTGCGCACCATCCTGCAGACTGACTCGAGCTGAAACTCCGGGTCTTCCTCAACCGCACCAGGCTGTGGCCTCTGCAACCGTGATGGCTCGCAAGACTCTGCGAGGCAGATGCCATCCAATGAATAAAGAGCAGCCTTTACTCCCTGGGTGCCAATATCGATGCCAATGAGGGATTGCATGGTTGGACTAAGATGCAAAGGACAGGCGTGATTTCAGACCCGTGGCATTGGCCATAGCAGCGATTGCTTTTTCTGTTTCCTCGACCGGATGAGTGGACGTAACGAGGTCTTCCAACCGAAGCACACCATCGGTGACAAGCGCCAGCGTGGCTTGGAACTGCCTTAGGCTCTGGCGCGTGGTGCCGGTAACAACAAGCTGGCGGTAGTGAATGAGGTTGGCATCAAGCGGCACGACCGCACGGTCTTTCGGAAGACCCCCAAAGAAAACGATGCGACCATTGATTGCCGCAATTTCAACCGCGAGCGTCTGCACATCGGGGACTGGGCATGCGGTGATGATAACATCGGCTCCCGCCCCACCAGTGAGGCGTTGGATCTCACCTCGCACATCACCATGAATCGTGATGAACGATGGGTCTATGCTTCGAGCTATTTCGAGACGCTCCGGATGCAGGTCATTGATAATGACCTTGGAAGCGCCAGCAAGTTTCGAGATTTTTGCATGCATTACGCCGATAGGACCCGCTCCAATGATGAGCACTATGTCGCCGGGACGAGTGCCAGCCTTTTCATAGGCATTATAAACGCATGACATTGGCTCCACCATCGCGGCCTCGGTGAACGAGACATGGTCGGCAATTGGAAAAATATTCCCCTGCTGCACCGCAAGTGACGGGATACGCACAAACTCAGCGAACGCCCCATCCTCGTGGATACCGAGAGCACGGTAGTTTGGATCGAGGTGTCCGTCGCCACTGATTGTAAACTTAGAGGAGACAAGGTTGTAGTTTGGGGCGACACAAACACGCTGGCCAATATGGTATCCACTCACATCCGAGCCGATACGCTCGATGGTGCCAGCCATTTCATGACCAATGACCAGCGGCGTTTCGAGCGTGGCTTGCGCGTGTCCGTGCTTAAGCATTCGCACATCGGTGCCGCAAACACTGGCGGCACCGGTGCGCAGGAGAATTTCGCCGGGTTTAATCTCCGGAACAGCAATGTCCTGAATGCGGAGATCGTTTTTACCAAAGAGTCTTGCAGCTTTCATAAGTAGAGAAAATTTCAAGTGAGAGAGATGGGTTGGCGTGAGATAATGGAGCGATTGCCAGCGTTCACCACTGCGACAGCAGCCCGTCCATCGCGCCCTGTCACGCGTGCGGAGCGCTCCTCACGGATCGCGGAGATGAACTCACAGTCCTCTGCCAGATACGCATCGCGATAGAGGCCCGTCCATGAGACAACCGACGGCTGCCGGAGCTCCTTATCCCGCGTGCAGATGACAGCGGTTCCTGCATTAAGGCCACCGATACTGATAAGGCCGTTCGTTCCGATGATTTCCACACGAGAGTCGTAAGCATACTGCACCCCTTGAGCGCCTGTGATGCATCCCTGTGCACCGTTCAGAAACCTGGAGCTCAGCAACACTTGATCGTAAAAGTCGGGATATGATGCTCGAGCCTCGGGCGTCCGATAATTTCCGGCTATCGCATAAACTTCGGAAAATTCGCTGCCAGTGAACCAGCGCACCGTGTCAATATCGTGACTGCACACCTCCGCAAGCGGACCATTGCTCTGCGAGAGGTCAAACATCCAAGGTTTCGGATAGGTTGGCCCGTGCGTGCATGATTTCACCAAAACCACCTCACCGATCTCACCACCCAAGACTCGTTCATGTGCTACTCGGAAACTCTCGTCGAATCGACGCATGAAGCCGATCTGCAAAACAACGCCAGCTTTATCCGCTGCGACAATCATCTGATCACACTCAACAGGATTCATCGCCATTGGCTTCTCACAAAAGACGTGTAGGCCACGCTCAGCAGCTGCCACGGCGATCTCGCAATGCAACGCCGTGGGTGCGGCAATAAGCACAGCCTGCACTTTCGCGTCATCGAGCAGCGCACGGTAGTCGGCATATTGCGAAACGCTCCCCAACTCCTTTACGGCTGCGTCACGCGTCTCGGCCGATGGGTCGGAAATAGCAACGACACTTGCGCCTGGAACCAAGCGGGCAAAATTACGGGCGTGAATCATTCCGGCGCGTCCGGAACCGATGATGCCGATGTTGATGGGAGACGTTCGCATGGAGTTGAGGCTATGGTTAGCGCTCCCCTCTCGACCATGACCGTTGCCGTAAGAAAATTATACTATGGCGCACCTATACATGACCGTTACGAAACCAAGCGGCTATTTCATCAATCGACAACTCATCCAACCTCCGCACAACGCGGTCGGCGTGTGGAGCCAGGAAGTCTGCCGGGTGTGTCGTCGTCACAGCGACGCACCTCATTCCTGCATTACGTGCGGCCTGTAGTCCAAAAACGGCGTCTTCAAATACCACACAGCGCTCTGGCGGCACATTGAGACGCGAGGCAACATTGATAAAAATATCAGGCGCGGGTTTCCCGCGAGTTACATCCTCTGCGCTGACAATGCAGCGAAAGAATGGCGCACAACCGATCAGACTAATGGATAGATCAATATTTGCACGGGCCGTAGAACTTCCGATACCACACGGCACACCCGCATCAGTCAGCCTGCGCAACCAGTCCAGAACGCCCGGCAGAGCCTGCATGCCACATTCGCGCACGATATCGCGATAGTGGTGTTCCTTGCGGTGAGCAAGCCTCGCAATCTCGACGTTGTCTTGTGACCAACCAAGAATTTCCGGGACAATTTCAACATTCCTGCGACCAAAACTTTTCTCGAAATAACCGTGCGGCAGTTCACGGTTCTCTTCAGCAGCGAGACGCTCCCAACCAAGCCGGTGACACTCCTCGGAGTTTATAATGACGCCATCCCAGTCAAAGATGGCGCCGAAGGCGGGAGTTGAAATCATGTTGAAAATAAGCCGTTCGGCAAAAGCGCACCATGCCGCCGGGTGTTCATTGAGTTGTTGCTCATGGCGTATGAGCGCATGGCAGTTCGAGACATCTGAGACAGCCGATAAACTAAGTTCCCAAGCCGATTCAAGTAGAAGCACCCCTCTTAACGCTGTTGTATAAGTTATTTGCCTTGGAGTGCCTTTTGACCATCACTCGGGTTGCGTAAAAAGGCATTTCTACATTTCAACCCACCCGGCAAACCTCCACCTATCGAAAATTATGAAAATCGGCATCGACAGCTACTGCTACCACCGCTTCTTCGGCGAAGTTTATCCCATGCAGAAACCAGCAGCGCAGCCTTACACAATGGACTTGTTCCTTGACCGAGCCAAGCAGCTCGGTTGTGAAGGCGTTTCGCTGGAATCGTGTTTTTTCCCAGACTTCAGCGAAAAGTATCTGACTGGTTTGCGTCGAAGGCTCGACGACCTCGGCTTTGACCGCGTCTACGCATGGGGCCACCCGGACGGCCTGGAAGCCGGAGGGAGTGAGAAGGCGAAGGCCGAAATGATTGCTCACATCGAGCACGCTAAGCTTATCGGTGCACCAGTAATGCGCGTGGTGGGAAGCAGCTTGATGTTCCGATTCGCACCCCACGAGCCACAGCTAAAGAGGCTCGCCGAGTGGTTCCGGGAGGCCACAGACATCGCTGCGAAGCATGGCATACGTCTCGCTGTGGAAAACCACATCGACTACAACTCGGACGAAATCCTTTGGCTCATCGAGCAGGTAGGATCCGAGTATTTTGGCATCAACCTCGACACAGCGAACTTCCTCCGTGTGCTGGACGATCCGCTCGAGGCCACGCGTAAACTAGCGAAGCATGTCTATGCAACACATGTGAAAGACATCCTTCCCGTGAAAGGCGTTAATGTCCGCGAGTGGTATTATTTCTCAAGCGTCGCCGCAGGCGAGGGACTCATCGAAATCGAAAAAATCGCACAAGTGCTCAAAGACGAGGGCTACACAGGCTTTCTTGCCTTTGAGACCGATATGCCGCATCCCGATTATACTGATCGGGAAGAGGAGATGATCGAAAAGAGCATCCGCTATCTTAAGAATATCGCTGCCAACCTTAAATAGGAGACCGCCATGCCAACCAAGGAACTTCGTGTCGCCATTATCGGTTATCAATTCATGGGAAAGGCCCATAGCAACGCATGGTTGCAGGCCTCGCGTTTTTTTGATCTGCCGCTCAAGCCCGTGCTTCAAGTTGCTTGCGGCCGTAACGAAGCGGCCCTTCAAGCATTCGCCGATAATTGGGGTTGGAAATCCATCGAGACGGACTGGCGGAAAGTGGTCGAGCGCGACGATGTGGATGTGGTGGATATTTCCCTGCCACAGCATTTGCACCACGAGGTCGCCATTGCTGCCGCCCGCGCTGGGAAGCATTTGTTCTGTGAAAAGCCAATGGCACTCAAATCCAGTGACGCCGAGGCGATGCTGGTGGCCGCCGAACAGGCAAAGGTGACGCATTACGTAAACCATAACTACCGTCGCACTCCTGCGGTCCGTCTCGCTCGTCAGCTGATTAATGAAGGCCGGCTCGGTCGAATCTTCCATTGGCGCGGGGCATACCAGCAGGACTGGATTGTCGATCCGGAATTCCCGCTCACTTGGCATCTCCGCAAGGAAACTGCGGGAAGCGGGCCACACGGCGACCTTAACTCCCACAGCGTTGACCTTGCACACTATTTGGTTGGTGATATCCGGACAGTTTCGTGCCTCACAGCCAACTTCATCAAAGAGCGCCCGCTCCCGGGCGATGGTGCCGCCACATTTACTGCAGGAAGTGGAAGCATGGGCCGTGGCGAGGTCACTGTTGAGGATGCTTCGTTGATGATGGTGGAGTTTGCAAACGGCGCCATCGGTTCGTTTGAGGCCACACGCTTCGCGCCGGGACGAAAAAACCGCAATACCTTTGAAATTTACGGAAGCGAGGGAGCGCTCGCCTTCGACCTTGAGCGAATGAATGAACTACAATTTCACTCGCGCACAGACCCCGCGCACGCTCAAGGCTTCAGAACCATCCTCGCAACCGAGTCCTGCCATCCTTATATCCAGCATTGGTGGCCACCAGGACACATCATTGGGTATGAACATGGGTTCACGCATGCTGTCGCCGATTTCGTAGATGCTGTGGCGAACGGCAAGCCGATCGATCCGGATTTTCACGACGGGCTAAAGTGCATCCGCGTGCTGGAAGCTGCTCTTAAATCGGCTGCCAGCGGCCAACGCCAAATTCTATGAAGCCTCGCCTCGTTCCCGTTTACTTCGAGCCTGGTCGAGACGCCGGCTTCGACAAGCAACTCTCCGCTTTGCGCACACTCCTTGCCGATGAGGCTGAGTTTCTTTCGCCTGTTCCACTCGGCGCACCGCTTCCCGAGTGTGAGGCCGCCATTTTTCCACAACTCCTCGGCGAGGCCTATCGCCGCACCAACGATTTTCGCTCGCTGAACCTGCCGCTGCTTGTGCTCACATCCGAGTTCGGCACTTTATCAATGTGGGATTGGGAAATCATTACCTACCTTAAGACCGAAGGAGCGGGTGATCGTATCATCGCCCCCTACGACATTGAGCAAACACGTGCCGTTCTCCGCGCGCTGGCTATCCAGCAGGAGTTGCGCACAAGCAAATTCGTCGTCTATCAAGACAACCCCGGCGAGGGAATGCAGGCCCCCATTTTCAAACGCTTCTACTGGTGGGAAAGCGAATGCGTGCAGCGGATCCTCGAGAAGTTCGGCCTCGCCATTGAGAAGCGCAGCTTTAAGAAACTCGGCGCGGATGCCAAGTCGATCTCCGATGCCGACGCGCAAGCCGCACTCAAGGGGCGCGATATTCAGCATACATTGCCGGAAAAATCGCTGCTTTCAGCAATGAAGGTCTATCTTGCCGTTAAGAACGACATTGAAGGCGATGCTGCGGTGAAGGGAGTCGGTATCAATTGCCTGAATGAATCCGCTTTTTCCGACTGCACGCCGTGCTTGGCTTGGAATCTCCTCTACGAGGAGCGCAGGCTTATCTGGGGCTGCGAAGCCGACATCATGGCGATGCTCACAAAACTTATTCTGCACCGCTCGGTTGGCGCGCCCATCATGATGACAAACCTCTACCCTTTTCTCATGGGCCAGGCCGCACTTAAGCATGAACGCATTAAAGACTTTCCCGAGGTGCAAGGCGACCCGCGCAACCACATCCTCGTTGCGCATTGTGGCTTCCTTGGCGTCGTGCCGCAGTCGTTTGCCACACAGTGGACGCTGAAGAAAAAAGTCCTCGGAATCGTAGACGAGAACGCACACGCGATCGATGCGCGCTTGCCTGAAGGCCCCATCACACTCGCCAAGCTGCATCCAGACATGGTGACCATGACTGTCATCGAGGGAGAGCTTACTGGTTACTGGGGCGATCCAAACTCCGACTGCGTGAATGGCGGCGTCATTCGTGTGCCTGACGGCCACCGTCTCATGACAAACCTTGCGTCCCACCACTACCTACTCATGACCGGCCACCACCTCGCAGCGCTTGAAAATGCCTGCAAAGTATTTGGCATTAAATTGCAATCTATCTCTAACTGATAATGATAGAGCCAATCCTAAGGGATGACGCGCTTCTCGCCGGCATTGTCGCAGCACCGAGCGAAGGTAACTCCTTTCACCTTTGGTGGCTGGGGCAAAGCGGCTTCCTTCTCAAGTGGCGCAGGCACACCGTGCTCTTTGACCCATATCTCTCCGACTCACTAACAAAAAAATACGCTGGCACGGACAAGGAGCACATCCGCATGACCGCACGCTGCATCGCACCTGAGCAGCTTGGTTTTGTAGACTTCGTGACTTCAAGCCACGCTCATACGGATCATTTCGATACAGAAACGCTTATACCCCTTGCGCATAACCACCATGGCCCGCTGCCCCTTGTGCTGCCCTCTGCCAACGTGACTCTCGCTCGCGAACGGCTTTCTGGTGCTGCTTTTGAAATGCATGGCCTCGATGCAGGCACATGTGTGCGCCTCGGTGATTTTGAATTTATCGGCATCCCCGCCGCGCATGATACCATCGAACGCGATGCGGAAGGACGTTGCCGCTTCCTGGGCTTCATCGTCCGTTTTGGCTCATGGACAATCTATCACAGTGGTGACACACTCTGGCACGACGACCTCCCTCGCCTTCTTGCAGAATATCGTCCGGACGTGGCGCTCCTCCCGATAAACGGCCATGACCCCTCACGTCGCGTTGCGGGGAATCTTAATGGACCAGAGGCCGCTGCCTTGGCAAAATCTTGCAATGCCGCGCTCGTGATTCCACATCATTTTGAAATGTTCACTTTTAACACGGCATCGCCAGATAGTTTTTTAGAGGCCTGCACCAAGCTAGGCCAACCCTTTCGTGTGCTGCGATGCGGCGAACGGTGGACCAGCGGTCCTACCTGTTGAGTTAAAAGTCCATGACACCGGCAGCGCTTCAGTTAACAAAAAGAGTTCGCCTCAAAGATCGATTCCCCACTAGCGTTGATTTGCCGTGGTCAGCCAAAAACAGTTAAAAGCATTCACGCTGGTAGAGCTATTGGTGGTGGTTGCGATTCTTGGGGTGCTGTCATCAATCGTCATAACCTTTTCCAACCAATCTACAACTAATTCGAAGTCCGCAAAATCACTTACGAACCTACGTGCATTGCACCGAGGAGTAACAATATGGGCGGCTGATAATGGTGGAAACTACCCTATTAGCTTCGACTGGAACTATCCATTGCGAGAATATTGGTTTAACGCAATGGCCCAAGTCCTTTACCCAGAAGTTATCGAGAAGGCAGGGACCACAGATGGTTGGGTTTGGTCCTCCCGCCCCGGTTATGAAGGAACGGTCCTTCGCTCACCGAATGCCGAACCCGACCCCGACATTATGATTTCGTCGTATGGCTACAACGCCAACTTCACCGGAAATTCACGGCGAAACCTGCCCGTATGCTATCAGTCTTCCAAGACCGTCATGTTTGGCGATAGCTCCGGCAAGAGCCACGCCATTAGTCCCTCCATCTCGGACGAAACAAAACTCAATCCACGAAATGGAGCCAGCGCGCCGTATGCCGCAAATGGAAAAGCACTTGTTATTTATCTCGATGGTCACACCGAGTCGCTCGATGCCGAACGATGCAGTTTTTTGAATAGCTCGCCTACCGATCCGTTTTGGGGAACAGCACAGTAATTTGGTTTACGAGGCCTCACTTGTCTGCACGGCTCACGCTTTCAAAAGTAAGCCGTTGGCCGTTGACAAGAAGTCGGCAGATCACAAGCGTGGCATCCTTGGGATTGCACTCCTCACCGAGGCGAATACGGATCGAGTGGGGACCGTCATCAAGACCATCTGCAAGGATGATTGCCCAAGGCAGGTAGAGGTCGTTGCTCCACGAAGTAAAAGTATCAATGCGTCGGAATGGCTCGCCATCGCAGGAAACCTCAAGGATACCTGTTTTCGGTCCCGAAGCGATGAGGAGTCCGGCGGCAGTCCCATGGAACTGCATGCGCATCGAGGCACCGGGACCTCTGGCAACCAAAGCCGGCACATCGACAAATCCAGGCCTTGTCTTTGCAGTAATAGTGGGTAGCCAGCGCGGCACAAGCTCAAAGTCATGAGCAATCTCCACGTTTTCAAGTCGATCAAAAAAACCCTGGAAATAGCTCGACGTGTCCAACGGCTGACCAGGAAGAGAATGAGGCTTCGGCTCGACAAGCAGCTCACTCCAAGCAGTGTCCAGCATCCGATTGATAGTAGTGGCGTAAACATCATGTCCGAAAGGTGACGGATGCAAATCCTTGAAGTCCCCCTCCCATGTGAACTCACCAGCGCCGATGCGGTCGTTCACCTCTTTGGCAAGGTTCAGGGATGGGTTCCCATAAAACTCCGCAACGCGCTCATGCACGGAGATGGCCAATGGAATACGCCCTGCGTCGTAATCGGCCAAATGCTCCGGCATCGCAAAGTGCATCTGAACAATATCGGTCATAGGGCTCGCCATTCGGACATGGCGAACAACCCCTTCCATTCCACGAAGCATGCGTAAGGGATCGCTGGGGATGTTCACGGCATCATTTACGGCAGCTTCAAGGAAAAGCAGGTCGATCTCGCCTTTTGAAAGCACATCCTGCTCCAAGCGAAAGGCATGAGGCACAGACCCCAAGGACCCAATCCCTGCGCCGATAAAATCGAACGTAGTCTGGGGAAATTTTTTGCACAAAAAACGCATGACCCCATCCCTCCAGCCAGAGCTCTGGGTGATAGATCCACCCAGAAAAGCGATGCGGCCGGATTTCTTTAGAGTAAATTTAGCCTGGCAGTTGTGAAGACCGCTTCGCAAAAAGAAATATGCCTCGTTATTCGACATGCTTTTTGCTCAAGGAAGCCGCAGGAAACACGTTATTACTTTGATTTCTTTGAAAAAGGAACAGGCAATTCAAACGGTGCAGCAGGCAGGCCCGAGGAGTTAAAAAGTGTGAGCAAAGGATTATCGCTTTGAGCATACCTCACCCACCGAGGATCCGACACTGTTGGGGCTTCGAGAAGAAGGTTCTTGCCTTCAAAACGCATGATTGCGGGGATATACTTCTTATCATTTCCAGCGAGCTCCAATCCGCTTTGGGCAGGAGCCTTTATCGAAAGCTCCTCCCCATCGCCCCCGGCGTCGAGCCGAACTTTTACGACGCCACCCTCGGATGAGATCTCTTGCACTCGAGGGCCGTGGGCAGTGATGTTATGACCATAGACTTCTTTCAAAGCTATCAAAGCCAATCGAGTGCCAACCCCCTTTTTGTTAGGGGGATGGATGTTTTTTGGATCACCAAGATCCAAGCCGATGGCGATATGACAATCTGGGACAGTTTCAGCAATACGCTGCTGGTCGGCTCGCAACTTGACCCAGTTTGTCGAAGATGGTGTCTGGAAATTGACCAACTGCATAATCAGAAATGGCAGATCTCGCTGCTGCCATGCCGACCTCCATCCGGAAATGAGTTGCGTCATCAGCCAGACGTAGTCGCCAGCAGCTGCTGCATTGCTCTCGCCTTGATACCAGATGACTCCTTTGATGCTCTGTGCGGTGACCGGTTGGATTTTGGGAGTATAGAGGTTGCCCATGCTTTCCAGCGCTCTAGCATCCATCAAGTCTTGCTTTTGCTTGGAGGACAATAACTGCTCGGGTTTGGGTGGCGGTGGGAGCCCTGCTTCTTTAGCTTTTTTGCTCTCCTCCTTCCACTTAGTCATTGCATCATTTTCGATTGTCCATTGGGGCAGCAACTCTTGTATCGTCTTGCGGGCTTCCTCACGAACCTGTGCCGGAACAGAGTCGGCCACGGCTGGCGGAGCCCAGGATTCGGCACGCGTGCCTCCAGTAGCAGCAAGTATCAATCCAATAGGAACTTTTAGTTCTTTTTGAAGATGTGATCCAAAGAAATATCCAGCCGCAGAAAATTTAGCCGTCGATTCTGGTGTGCAATCCGTCCAAGGTGCACTTCTATTGGTTGAGATGTAAAATCGAAGGAAAGGATTCTTCGCATTGGCGACCTGATTCGCAGCATTCTCGATCCCTCCATGAGCATAGGGAGTCATCTCCATATTTGATTGCCCGGAACAAACCCAGACATCTCCTGCCAATAGATTTGAAAGAGTAACTGTGTTGCTGCCGCTAACAACCAAATCAGGAATCGGACCTGCTTTCATCGGGGGGAGATCCACGGACCACATCGCCGCATCTCCCCGCCCCACAGTCTCTGCAACAACTTCATTACCAAGTTGAACTTTGATAATTTCCCCCTCGTCGGCCCAGCCCGAAACCTTTGAAGGCATATCACGCTGAAGAACCATCCCACTGGAAAAGCCTGGAGCCAAGCGCACCTTGGCATCAGCCGGCTGAACTAACCCAGCCAGCAACATCAAGGCGAGGCAAGGAACTTGAAGCGTGAATGGATGTCTAAGTAATAAGTGTGGGAAACGATACCTCATTGCTTATTTTTTTGGGGACCATACACGCGAATTTCCTGGAGAGCAGGGGAGACTGCTCCATGGGTTTCCAAAAGCGTGCAACGTAGAGACTGAAGCGTCACTGGTGATGAGAACCGGTGGATGCACCGACGCTGGTGGTTGACAAAGACCTCTACCAGCAAGCGGTCCTTTTCATCATGAATTACATAGCTTTTGATGACTTCCGGCTGTGGCCCTCTCACAATTTTGCGGCTGGCGTGATCGCTGGCAGAGAGCATCAATTCACGGTCAAGACCCGAGTCGAAGCAAAGATGGATCTCTTCGACAACTACAGGAGAGTTCCAAGAAAGCGAAATGCAAGCTGGCGCCTTTTGAGACTTCCAAGCATGCGATTGTCCGTCGGCCCAGGAACCAAGATGTGTGGGCAATGGTCGCGAGATCCCATCAATCACCGCGCTCGCCGGGTGATCAGTTAATTGGGAAGAGGCCACAACAATGGCGCTGCGAGCGAGATCACAGGGATCACGATTCTCAATACCCGGCAAAAAGACATCGTCTTTGAGGAGTCTTTGCTGGATTGCTTCAATGGCATCCGGCGTTGCAAGAGCAGCAATCTGATTCCCCTCACCTTTTGACAAAATCGCTGCAGCAGTTCCCACTGCCTGCCCGGCCAACGCACAAGTGGCCATAACCCTTGTGCTGGCAAAGGCAACATGAGTGGCACTCAGATTGCGACCAGCAAAAAACAGGTTCGGCACATTGCGCGAATGCAGGCACCCAAGCGGAATGGTAAATAAGTGCGGGAAGTGAATCTGCTCGCAGGGTTGCTCCTCAGTCGCATCAATGCCCATGGGCGGGTGCAGATCGACCCACCATCCTCCGTAAGCCACGGCGTCATCGAAAATCCGTCCGGAAAATACATCGTCCTGCGTGAGCACATGGGCTCCGAGGAACCTTCTGCTCTCGCGCTTGCCGGGCAGATTACCAACCCAATCCAGCGTCCAGTTCGCTGCATCAGGATGGTCGCCGGAATTTTTAATGTAGTCCCAGACACCAAGCGCGATGCGAAGCAATTCGTGACGGATCACGGTTGGGCTATCCGCAATGGTATCCAAGTGTCCGCCCCACTCGAACCACCAATACCCATACTCGTAACTGTGGATGGGACGGTGCTTGAAATCCTCCTTGCGGAATTTGCGGATCCAATCCGGCGCGATGAATTCCTGCGGCGTCTCGCATCGGCGGCCGGTTAGCAGGATTGAACTTCCCAACGTTTTGGTGTCGCTTTTATCCAGCGCCAGAGATTCGCCAAAATCCTTCTTGGCTTCGCGTCCGCGCAAAAATTCCGCACCTGCCGACGCTCCCAAGCCACCATCGCCCGTGCAATCAGCAAAAAAACGGGCCCGAATCACAATCTCTTCCTCGGTGCAGCTGCGAATGGCCCGCAGACTCTGGATCGAGCCGTCGGAAGCCAATTCGCACCCCACGCATGCGGTGTCCAAAAGCAAGGTCAGATTCGGTTCGGCCAGTGCTTTTTCATAAAGCAAAACATCCCACAGAGAGTAGCAGCGACCGGGATTGCGGAACGCATCCTCAAGCCTCAATTCCTCAATGATTCCGGTCTCGCGCGCCCCGGGACGGGATCCATGGCAATCCGCACCAACGACGTGCATTTTGATTTCCGAGGAAGCATTCCCTCCCAAAACAGATCGGTCTTGCACGAGCACCGTTTTTAAACCGTTCCGGGATGCTGCCAAAGCCGCGCATAATCCCGCCAAGCCGCCACCGGCGACCGCAAGATCCATGTCAAGATGTGTGGTTTTCATTTAATTTTCAAAAAAGTCATGAGCCAATGGGACCGAGAGGCTAAATGATCGTTGCCTATCACCTGTCGGCAGGCACGCAACCTGAAGGGAAACGGCTCGTCCATGCCTGTCAAAAGTGATTTGTGGGCGCTCCAGACGGTCCATCGACTGGACCTCCCCATTCTCCCACGCGATGCCCGCACCAGAAAGGGGGGGGATATCCGAAATACTCCACTCCAGAGCATTGGGAGACTCATAAAAAGCAAGCGTCCGACCAGCCCCAGTAAGGTCACCATTATTGTCTTTGAGCACCGCTCGAAACTTGGCCGAATGAACATCCCACCACACAAACGGATCTTCCGCAGCAAAGACGACACCATCGACCTTGAAAGGGTGGACTCCATCAACCTTATTAAAAGGCCCCCCAGGCATTGGCGACTCCGCCACACCATGCAAGACCTCTTTTCCAAATGGCCTGGTCCCATCGGTCACCCCTTTGTAAATCATTACCCATCCCCCTTCCGGCCTCGCTACCACACTTGGATTATTCACAACCAGAGAATCCCAGCCGTTCTGGCTTATGTTGATTGCCGGTTGATCTTCGGTTTTCCAAGGCCCTAGAGGATGCGTCGCCGTAGCGATGCCCACTCGCTGGTTATTCCGATGCTCCCACCAACGCCCATCTTTCGAGATTTCTCCTTCAACATGCAATCCCCTCTGGTAAGGGCCAAAGGTCCCCGTATAAGCCATCCAGAGCGTTTCACCAGCGGCGAAGATCGTGGGATTATGGGCCGTGTCCCGATCCCATAGACCACCGCCCTCCACGGGGAGAACGACCTTTTTCTCCGAGAAAAAAGGACCCGTCGGAGAAGCCCCTCTCGCAACCGCAACTTCAGAATGTGTCGCCCAAGCATCGAACCCCAAATTCTCCCTCCACCGTGAGTAAAACAACCACCATTCGCCACCCCATTCACACACACTCCCGCACCAAACATGCCAGCCTGGCTCCTCAAAGACTCTCGCGCGGGATCCTGCAACCGTCCGACATGGTAAAGATTTTTTTTCGCCGCTTGCTAATCCGTTTTTTTTCTGGAGAGTGAGGTTGACCATAATTGAAAATGAAACTATTTACATTTTCATTCTGGTGATGTTTTTTAACCAGATCAAGGAAAAACCCCCGTTTCACAAAGACTCTAATCTTCACGCGACTTAGAAGCATCGAAAAAAAAAGCCCACGCCAACCCTCAACACAACCCGCACTCCTACATCCCATGAATGCCTCACCCCGCTACACTCGTTCCGGCGACCTCTCCTGGTTTTCCAAAGAAGCCTTTGGCCTGTTCATTCATCTAGGCATCAACTCCTCTGCCGCCATCGAGCCCTCTTGGCCTATGAAGGCGTTTAGCGCAGAGGATGCCGATAGCGATTCTTCGGAAAAATGGAATCCCGAGCGCTATTACGCCTTGGCAGAAAAATTCACTGCGGCGGCCTACGATCCCGAGCATTGGGCGTCTGTGGCGAAGGAGGCTGGCTGCCGCTACGCTGTATTGGGGACCAAGCATCACGATGGCTTTTGTCTTTGGCCCACAAAAACGAAGGCCCTCCATTGTGGAAATCATGGTCCCAAGCGCGATCTAATCGGGCCCTATGTCGAGGCCTTCCGCAAAGCCGGTCTCAAGGTCGGCCTGTATTTCTCCCTTATCGACTGGGAGGATCCTGATTTTGTCTCGCTGCCAGCCTCCGTGCGATTCTCTTCGCCGGTGCGACCTGTTGAATTCGACCCCTCACGCTGGCAACGCTTTCTCCAGCGCGTTTTCAAACAGGTTGAGGAACTGTTAACCAACTATGGAAAGATCGATCTTTTCTGGTTCGATGTGCCGGGCTGGGGCGGCGATATCTGGCATGCCGACGAGCTGAAGATGATGATGCTCGGCCTCCAGCCTCACATCATTTGCAACGATCGACTGCCCGGAGCGGGTGATTTTACCACCCCCGAGCAACAAATTCCCCTAGCGCCCATCGCTGGTCCATGGGAAACCTGCATGACGACCAACGAGACGTGGGGTTTCCATCCCGATCCGACGAGATATAAATCCGCCCGCACTCTTGTTCGCAACCTCTGCGAAATTCGCTCCCTCGGCGGCAACCTGCTTCTTAATGTGGGACCTGATGGAGAGGCGCGTTTTCCGGAAATGGCCTGTCAACGGCTCCGCGAACTCGGCACTTGGTTGTCAAAGTCGGGCGAATCGATCTATGGAGCGGAAAGGGGGCTTGATGAACGACATTTCTGGGGCCCCAGCACTCGCAAGGGAAATACCCTTTATTGCCATCTCCCGGCAATCCCCGACCCGGACTTCGAACTTCGCGGCATTGCCGACGACCCACGCCGAGTCTTTCTGCTTCAATCAGGTCAAGATCTGCCTTTCCGAAGGGTCGCCAACCGCATCGTTATTGACTGCGGCGGGGCGGCACTCGATCCATTGGGAGCCACTGTCGCCGTGGAATTCGCCTCGCCTCCCGCCTCTCTCCAGTTCACCTCGACCGTATTCACCGCCAGAGGAACCCCTCTTTGGTAGCCCATTCTCGCATGTCCTCCAACTCACCAACTCTCACGCCATTGGTTGAAGACTCGTCTGCGCCCAATGCCTCGACTCCTTATTCCGCTTCGCGAAAACAGATGTGGATTTGGGGCCTTGGCGGCGTCTCCGAGGCGACCATGGCTCAGATTTTTGGCATTCTCTTCAATGTCTTCCAGACATGGTTTGGGGTAGATCCCAAGCTGCTAGGCTCGGTATTTGCACTGCCCCGCTTGATCGATGCCCTTCTCGATCCCGCCCTGGGACATTTTTCCGACAACCTCCGCACCCGCTGGGGGCGGCGTAAACCGATCCTGCTCTCCACTTGCATCCTTGGAGCCCTCGTCATGGCGGGCATCTGGTGGCTCGATCCTTCGTGGCCCCAGTGGCTCCAAGGCGCCTATCTTTTTGTTTTTGCCACTACCTACTATTGCGCTCTCGGCACCTACGGAATGTCCCACCAGGCCCTGGGCTACGAATTGACCGACGACTACCACGAGCGCTCCCGGTTTATCGCAATCAAGGCGGTATTCATGACTGTGGTTACAATGATGGTTTCTTGGAGCTATAAAGCTGCGGATCTCCCGCTTTTCGGTGATCGCATCACTGGCATCCGCTGGGTCGGCTTCCTCTTCGCCTGCTTGGTTGTAATCTTCACCATTCCGGTTCTTCGCTACGCCAAAGAACGCTTTACCCATCCAGTCGGGGAGCACATCGGCCTTTTCACCTCGCTCCGCCAAGCCATGTGCCTCCAACCCTTTCGGGTCTACATCGCCATGCGGTTTTTCTCGGCTTTTGGACTTGTCATTTTTAACCAACTGAATTTTTTCATCAACCTCTACTTCGTCTGCTCCGGGAACCAGTCACTGGCCTACGAAATCATGGGTTGGTCGCTCACAATCACAGCACTTCTCTCACTGGCGCTGATGCCACTGGTTCCAAAAATCTCGAAAAAAATTGGCAAGCGCACGGGCTTCATTATCAGCTCTGGCTTAGCGCTCCTTCAAGCTGTCCTCATTCCCCTGCTTTATACCCCCGCTAATCCCTACCTGCAGCTTGTTGCAGCCTGCATCACCGCGCCTTTGATTGCCGTCGGTGTCGTCCTTCGCGATGCCATCGTTCCCGATATCTGCGACCTCGACGAGCTTCTCCACGGCAAACGCCGGGAAGGCCTCATCTCCGCTGCCATTGCATTTGTCTACAAACTCGAAGTTTCCCTTTGCGTGTTTATCGTGGGCCTTCTTCTCGCATGGGTTGGTCTTGATTCCTCTCTTACCGCTCAAAGCCCCAGCTCGATAACCCGACTGCAATGGGCCACCTTCGCACCAAATATTCTTTGCACGGCCTTGGCTTTCTTCTTTGCCACGCGATTCTCCATCACCGAGCAGCAAGCCCGCCAAACCATGCAAACCCTCCTGCTTCGCCGCTCTCAAACCACCCAACCTCCCCAGTCCTAAAATTTTCCTCGTCAAAAAAAATTGAAAAATATCAGTTGACCAAAAAAAGTAAGTAATTACATTTCGACATGCTGAACTGTGGAAATTATTTCGCGTTTACCGCGACAGTTCACCAATCCCCCTCCAGAATATCATGAACCATGTTTCAAGCATAGTCCGCACTTTCTTGGTAACCAGCCTCTCTACCATTGCATGGACTCCCCTACATGCGGCTGACCTTTATTGGGACACTAATGGAACTACTGCTGGAGCCGGGGCCACCCCGAATGGAACATGGGGCGTGGACGCTTTCTGGAATACTATCGCTACAGGCACGGCCGGCGGCAGCTTCTCGACGCTAGCGACGCAAGCGGATGTGCTCTTCTTCTCAGCAGGAACGGATGCCATCAACGCCTACACCGTGACTGTGAACGGAACGCAAAACTCTGGTTCAATCAACTTTCAGGAGGGCACCCCCACACTCACTAGCGGCACCATCGCCCTCGGAGCTGCAAAAATTCTTACAGCTTTAGCTACACTTAACGGCACTGCAACCATTGCCTCGGCGCTAACTGTCAATACGACGTCCGCAACAACTCTCACTTTAACCACCAACGATGGAGCCGCCGAAACCGATCTTTTGATTACCGGCCCCATCTCGGCAACCTCTGCAAATATTTACCAGCTTCGCTTTAGTGGAGCTGGGAATGCTCGCATCGAGGGAGCCATTTCTGGTCACGGCGGCACATTAGGAAGTTCAACATGGAACGGCACAGTCACTATTGCCGGAAACCAAACCTTGGGTTCAAGTGGTGTTGGTCTTTCAAGCGCTGGAAACAAACTCGTGATGGGAGATAGCACCAGCGATGTTCAGAGCTGGACCGGCTCCACCACCATCAGCACATCCACATCCATCCTCACCATTCGATCCACTGCCTCTATAGGTGGCATAAGTCTTCGTGGCGGCGGTGGCATCCTCGATGTGATGGGCAACCTTACCACCACTGGCTTATCATTTGGAGCCAATGCAACAATAACCGACTCCTCCCAATTCGGCATCCTTAAACTCTCTGGCGGTAACGCTACCATCAACGGAGCGGGGTCTACATCAACAGTCTATGGGACGGGAAGTAAGATTGTCGGTGGAGCAGCTACTTACGGCACCCTCACACTGAACCAGACTTCCCCTGTAACCATCACCGGCAACCTCACCCTCGGCGGCGCAGGAACCAACGAAAACAACTTCAACCTTGTCAAAGCCAACACCGCCACACTCACCCTCTCCGGGGCCAATACTTTCAATGGCTCCACGACGATCAACGCCGGCACCCTCACACTAGCCAATCAAAATGCCATTCAAAATAGCACCCTCGTGATGACCGGCGGAGGAAACATCACCTTCTCCAATGTCGAAGCTGCCAACGCTTTTACTTTGGGTGGTCTTTCCGCTGCCAGTGCCGGATCGGGCTACAATATCACTCTTACCAACAACTCCAGTTCCGCCATCGCCTTGACCGTTGGCAACAACAATGCCTCTACTTCCTACGCAGGGATCCTTAGTGGTGCGGGCTCTCTCGTTAAGACTGGCACTGGAACCCTCACCCTCGGCGGCAATAATTCCTACTCGGGAACAACCTCAATTAATTCAGGAACGCTTGTCATCGATGCCGGTGGTCGCCTTGGTTCCGGATCCTACTCCGCTAATATCACCAACAATGGCGCGCTGGTCTATTCAGGAACCAATAACCAAACCTTCTCAGGCATCCTCTCTGGCACTGGATCCCTCACCCACAACGCCTCCAGCACCCTCACCCTCTCCGGCAACAATTCCTACTCGGGAACCACCACAATCAGCGCAGGTGCCATCAATATTCAAAATGCCAATGCTCTCGGCTCTACCGCCGTCGGCACGACTGTAGCCTCCGGAGCCGCTCTCCAACTCCAAGGCGGCATCTCAGTGGGAGCCGAATCCATAACCCTCAGCGGCACTGGAGTTTCCAACGACGGAGCTCTCCGCAATATCTCGGGAACCAACTCTCTCGCTGGCGACATCACTCTTAACTCCGACACCCGCATCAACTCCGACAGCGGCTCTCTCACCCTCAGTGGTGGCATCTCTGGAACCCAAAACCTGACCATCGGTGGCTCCAGTAACACCATCCTCGCCGGATCCATTGCCATTGCCACAGGAACTCTTATCAAAGATGGAACCGGCACGCTCACTCTCTCAGGCTCGAATTCCTACACAGGAGGAACCACCCTCACCTCTGCGAACATTGAGCTTCTTGCAGATGGCGCACTCGGCAATGGGCCCTTGACTTTTAATGCGACCACCACTTCACGCCTCAGGCTCAATGGCACAAACCAGACCATTACCGGCCTCACAGTCCTTGGCTCAACATCCTCTGTCATCGAAAACCAAGGCGGCGGCAACGGCACACTCACGATCCAGATAGCTACTGGACAAACAAGTTCCTCGACCAGCAATTTCTTCTTCCGGGACCAATCTGTAGGCAGCGGCACTCTCGCTCTAGTTAAAACGGGTGAGGGAACACTTGATTTTTCCACCTATAACCAGATGGCCTACTCCGGCGGGCTTACGGTGAACGCTGGAACCTTCGCTTACACCAATACTACCGCTCTTGGTTCCGGCAGCCTGGTCCTTGGCGGCGGCGCGCTCTCCTATGCTGGCTCCTCGACGGTCACTGTCTCCAAGGACATCACTCTCACAGACGCAACTTCCAGCACACTCGCCAACGCCGCAGGCACCTTGACCTACTCAGGAGCCATCTCCGGATCCGGCTCACTGGTCAAATCCGGCGCTGCTAACGCGACCCTCTCAGGATCGAATAGCTACACCGGAAATACAACGATCAATGCCGGCACGCTCACTATCAGCGGCGGGGCTGCCATCGCCGATACGGGCAGAGTCACCCTGGCCAATGCCTCGGGAGCGGTTTTCTCCGTTGCCTCCAGTGAAACAATCGGCTCGCTTCTAGGTGGCGGCACCTCTGGAGGTAACGTGAATATTGCTGCCGGTCAGACACTTACCGTCGCCGAATCCGGCTCCGAAACCTTCAGTGGGTCGATTCAGGGATCCGGCGCGCTAACAAAATCCGGCACAGGAACTTGGACTCTCGCAGGCGCGAACACCTACACCGGCACGACAACGGTCACCAGCGGCACATTAGTCATCGCCAATGCGGCCGCAGCAGGAAATGGCACGCTCATTCAAAGCAACGGCTCCTCGCTCATCAAATTTAACACCACGGGAACGATCGCCAATGCGATGAGCCTCTTCAACGTTTCTGCGTCTCAGAACGTGACACTGAGTGGCGCGATTACGGCAAACAATGTCACCTACGATGTCGAAGCCGGGGAGACGCTGACCATATCGGGCAACATCAGTGGCACCGGAGGCACAACAAAAAACGGCACAGGAACACTCGTTTTTAGCGGCAGCAATTCCAACACCGGGGCCACGACTATTAATGCAGGAACGCTTCAGGCCAATTCAGCGAACGCCTTGGGATCAACCTCAAGCGTAACCATCAACACTGGCGGTTCACTTCTGGTCACAGCGGGTGCTGCAATCAATGACTCTGCGAATGTGACTCTGGCAGGAGGTAAATTAGCAGTTGATGGCACCTTTAGCGAAACGGTAGGGCTGCTCACCCTCAGCGCCGACTCGGTGATTGATCTCGCTGGATTCAATGGCACGCTGCGCTTCAGTGGTGTGGGCTCTTGGACAAACAATGCCTCTCTATCGATCTGGAACTGGAATGGCTTCAATCAATACGGAACGCCAGTCGGCGACGGTGCCAATAACCGCCATGTCGTATTTAGCAGCGATACTGGGCTCGATAGCTACCTCAACCGAATCAGCTTTTACAGCGGATCCGGAACCGGCTTCTCTGGAACGGGCTTTGAAATAGGATTCTCCGGTGGAGGAACAGAGATCATCCCAGTCCCAGAGCCCGAAACCTATGCTGCAGCTCTCATTCTTCTGCTTGCCAGCCTCCTCGTGAAACCCCAGCGCTTGGTTCTTAAAAAAATAAGGGATTTGCTAAATTAAAAGGAAATACTCTTTGTAAAATTACAGGCCCTTTGAAATGCAGTGTGCGCATTTTTTTAATGCGGGAAGCAATTTTTTCACACCCTGCTTGGCGTTTTTCATGCGGAGCGATGAGACAGTGAGCGCGGCGACAATTTGCCCGTGCCCATCGAAAACGGGAACGCCGATGTCGGTGATTCCAATAACTTGAGAGCTTGCGGCATCCTCAAAACCGTCGTCGTGGATTTTTTTCAAAACCGCACGCGTTTTATTATCGATGTCGGAAGGACGCAGCGCGCCGTAGCTGGAAAGGATGCGGCCAGATACGGTGTTCAGGGCATCCAGTCGGGCACCTTGTTGCAAGCTCAGTCGCACAAGCCCCCCTCCCGGCACATCCAGAAGAAGCAGTGCGTAATCACCATCGGGCACGCAGAGATGCACAGACTCCGCTTCTAGACGGGCAAACTCGGTCATGGCTCCAAGGGCAGCCTGCTGCAATCTCAAATGCGGTGGATAGCCCTGCACGAGAGCCGAGAGACGCCCGGAAAGGCAGTAAGTGCCCGCCTCCGAGCGATTCAAATAACCTCGACGATTCAGGCAGGCAACCGGGCGCTGAATCTCGGAGACGCTGAGCCCGAGGCCTTGTGAGATTTGGGTGAGCGTGACCGCTTCCATACGGCTGGCCATCCACTCCAGAAGGTCGATACCTCGATCCAAAGCGGGAATCTGCGCCTGATTTTTATTTTTATTCATAATAAATATTATTGCATCTGATAATTTACAGATGCAAGGTTTGCGGTATGGAACACGTGCCAGTCGAAGAAATCAACTACGCCGACAGCTTTGGCGACCGTCTCGAAAAATGCTACTCTGGGGCTGTCTACGACACACTCCGCGCCATGGGCTACCCGGATCAGATTCTTCCACGGACCATCCGCCCGCTTGATCCCGAGCGACCGCTGGCGGGACGCATTTTTACAATCAGTGGATATGCCGATCACACGGTGGATGGACATACCACCTTGCTGGAGTGGACTCGTATGTTGTCACGCGCTCCGAAGAACAGCGTCGTCGTCTGCCAACCAAACGATGATACTTTGGCGCACATGGGAGAACTGTCGGCGGAAACATTTGTTTACAAGGGTGTCCGCGGGTATCTCTGCGACGGGGGATGCCGTGACACCGTTCGAATTTTGGAAACAGGCATGAAAACATGGTTTCGGTATCATACTCCACGCGATGTCGTGGGGCGTTGGGTGCCGGACCGCTTCGGCGAGCCAATCGTCATCGGCAATGTGAGCATACGAACCGGAGACTACCTGATGGCCGACCGTGATGGCGCCCTGATCATCCCGAGTGAAATCATCTCCGAAGTCACTGATAAGGTGGAGGAGGTGCTCCGCACGGAAAACAAGGTGCGAACAGCAATCCTGCAGGGTATTGATCCTGTGGAAGCCTACTTGCGTCACAGAAAGTTTTAAACCCCATGCAGGCAGCCATCCGACTATTCCCCACCGACAACATCCTCGTGCTCGCGCGCAGCCTCAATGCCGGGGAGGAAGTGATTATTGAAGGAGTTGTCCATGATCTCAAGACCTCCCTCGGTTTGGGCCACAAAATTGCCGCACAAAAAATCGCTGCCGGTGAAAAGATTCTCAAATACGGAGCGCCAATCGGTTCGGCGACAGCCGACATCCAACCTGGTGAACACGTTCATTTACACAACATGAAGAGCGACTATCTGCCCACCTTCACGCTCGATGAGGGCCACGAGTTCCACAAACACGCATGACTCACCACCCGCCCCTTACGAACAAGGCCGTTCTTCGTTCAGATGGCCGCAAAGGCATTCGCAACGTCGTCGCGGTCGTCTATCTGGTTGAATGCGCACACCACGTCGCCCGGGAAGTCCAGTCGCCATTCCGCGAGCATGGCGTGCATCTTCTGGGGTTCAGCGGATGCTATCCGAACGAATATTCCTTTCGCATGCTGCGGAGCCTTTGCACCCATCCCAATGTGGGAGCGGTTCTCCTCGTCTCACTGGGATGTGAAGGATTCAATCGCAAGGGCCTTTTGGAAGCCATTCGTGATACAGGACGCCCTGCAGAGTTGCTCGTGATCCAACAAACAGGTGGAACCCGTTCAACGATCCAAAACGGTCGCAACTGGGTGCAAAACGCGATCAAGGAATTGGAGTCCGCTCCCCTCACCTCCATGTCGATAAATGAACTTGTCGTGGGAACGGTCTGTGGCGGCAGTGATGGAACCAGCGGGATCACCGCCAACCCAGCAATCGGCAGGGCCTTCGATCGTCTGGTTATGGAAAAGGCGAGCTGCATCTTTGAGGAAACCGGCGAACTCATCGGCTGTGAGCAGATCATGGTTTCCCGAGCCGTGACCCCGGAGCTTGGCGAAATCCTGAGCAATTCGGTTGCAAAAGCCGCGCGTTATTATGCCATCCTCGGCCATGGCAGTTTTGCGCCCGGCAATGCCGACGGCGGTCTGACCACACAGGAGGAGAAAAGCATGGGCGCCTACTCGAAGAGCGGATCCTCGCCGATATCTGGACTCATCAAGCCCGGAGACATCCCTCGCATGGGAGGGCTTTACTTGCTCGATGTGGTGCCGGATGGCGATGTGCGCTTCGGATTTCCAAACATCAATGACAATGCTGAGATCGCGGAACTCATCGCCTGTGGCTCCCACGTGATCCTTTTTGCGACCGGTCGCGGCTCTGTTGTCGGCTCCGCCATTTCTCCGGTGATCAAAGTTTGCGCGAATCCGGAAACATTTAGAAATCTGCCCGAGGACATGGATGTCAATGCGGGGCGCATCCTTGAAGGCCTCGCAAGCCTTGATGAGGTGGGCGATGAAATCCACCATCTCATCACCCGCATAGCGGATGGTCACCCAACGGCATCGGAATCTCTCGGCCATCAGGAATTTGTTCTTGGTTATAAAAGCTTCGAACCCATCGGCCCCACCTGTCACCCCACCTACCAATGAACCTGGAACTCACCAATAAAGTCATCCTCATCACCGGCGGCGCCAAAGGCATCGGCGCTGGAATCACAAGAGCCTTCGCCGAAGAAGGGGCTGTCGCCTGCATCCTGGGTCGCAATGCAATAGAAGCGGGCGAGATCATCGCAGAGCAGGCAGCCAAGGGAAATCGCGTTGAGTCGTATTCCATCGAAATGACTGACGAGGGCACGATTCAAAAGGCCATCAAGGAAATTGTGGCGGCGCATGGACGCATCGACGCTGTGATCAACAATGCCGGCGGCAACGACGCCATCGGGCTTCGCCACCGAACAGACGACTTTCGCCAATCCCTCGAGAAAAATATCGTCTCTTGCTTTGCTCTCGTGCACCACGCCCTTGACCACCTCATTGCCTCTCGCGGCGTGATTATCAATATCGGATCGAAGTGCTCGGTGACTGGACAAGGTGGCACCAGCGGTTATGCAGCCAGCAAGGGAGCGATGAACGCTCTTACGCGCGAGTGGGCGTTGGATTTGGCCCATTACGGGATTCGCGTGAATTGTGTCATCCCTGCCGAAGTCATCACCCCACTCTACGAGCGTTGGCTGGCACAGGCTCCCGATCCCGCCATGGCCCGTGAGCAACTCAACCAAACCATCCCCTTTGAACGGCGAACAACAACCGTTGCGGAAATCGCCGACTCCGTGGTTTTCCTTACCTCTCCGAAATCCTCGCACACCACCGGACAGCTCATCTTTGTAGACGGCGGATACGTTCATCTCGACCGTGCCTGCACACAGTCCACGTCCCATTTAAAAGCCTCTTAGCTTTCCTCTATGACTGCCTTCATCAAGACGCCTTGCGCGATCAATAGCACTTTTCGCCAGCTGAGCCCACGTCCATGAAACGCTACGGCTCCATCATCCGCCTCCGGCCCGAAAAATACGACGAATACAAGACCCTCCACGCCTCTGTCTGGCCCGAGATTCTTGCCAAGATCACCGAGTGCGGGATTCGCAATTACTCGATCTACCACAAGGATGGGTTTTTATTTTCCTATTTTGAATATGTGGGCAGCGACTTTGCCGCCGACATGGCAAAGATGGCAGCTGATCCCAAAACCCAGGAATGGTGGGAGCTTTGCAAGCCATGCCAAAATCCTGTGGATTCGCGCCAACCGGGAGAGTGGTGGGCTGATATGGAAGAGCTTTTCCACTGCGATTAAATGAGCATTGAGCATAGATAAACATCATGATCGATACCCACCAGCACCTCATCTATCCCGAAAAGTTCACCTACTCATGGGCGAAGGGAATCCCCGCGTTGCAGGGGGCCTTTCGTCTTAAGGAATACAACGAAGCCATCGGCTCGGCTCCAATCGAGGGCACACTCTTCATGGAGGTCGATGTGGATGAGGAGTTCTCGGCGGATGAAGCGCGATTTTTCTGCAATCTTGCAGCCACCTCCACCAACCGCATCCTAGGCGTGATCGCCGCAGCCAGACCAGAGAAGGATGGTTTTGAGGATTACCTGGACTCCATTGCACACAAACACCTTCTTGGTATCCGCCGGGTGCTTCACACCCAGCCTGATGATCTTTCGACGGGTTCTCTTTTTCGAAAAAACATCCGCACTCTGGCTTCCCGGAACCTCACCTTCGACCTCTGTGTTCTCCAGCGGCAACTCCCCCTGGCCCTGGAACTCGTCCAGTCCGCCCCCGAAGTATCCTTCGTTCTCGATCACTGTGGGGTGCCCGATATCGCCACCAACAACCCTTCCGAAGGGGAAGGATGGTTACATTGGAAAGCTGGTATCCAACGCCTTGCGGCTTGTCCCAATGTTTTCGGAAAAATCTCCGGCATTACCGTCTATGCTTCCGAAGATCAGCGCAACGCATCGGCTCTCGCATGCTACGTCCAGTCAATGATCGAGGCCTTCGGTCCGGACCGCCTTGTTTGGGGCGGAGATTGGCCCGTCGTAAATCTCGGCTCCGGTCTTCCGGGCTGGATCGACATCACGACTGAACTCCTCTCGCACCTGACGCCCGAAGAACGGGAAAACATTCTCTCCAGGAACGCCCGCACCATTTATCACATCCCATCATGAGCACACCACGATTCCTCAATCAGATCGCTGTCGTCACTGGCGGAGGCTCCGGCATTGGCAGGGCCGTCGCCCTTCGTCTGGCCTCGGAAGGGGCCGAGGTGCACATCCTCGAGTTATCCCATCAAGCGGCTGAAGAAACTCAGGCATTGATTCAAAAAGCGGGAGGCATCGCCCATGTGATCGAAGCCGATGTCTCAAACACGGAATCCGTGCGGAGCGCCTTCTCAGGCCTATCCCGCCTCGACATCCTGGTGAACAATGCGGGCATCGCCCATATCGGCAATGTGCTTCAGACAGCACCCGACGATCTCGATCGTCTCTACAACATTAATGTTCGCGGTGTTTACCATTGTCTCCATTTTGGAATTCCCCTCATGCAAAAAAATGGCTCTGGCAGCATCGTGAACCTCGCCTCCATCGCCTCCAAGGTAGGCATCCCGGATCGCTTTGCCTACAGCATGACCAAGGGCGCTGTTCTTTCCATGACTCTCTCAGTCGCCCGGGATTTTGTGGACAAGGGTATTCGCTGCAACTGTGTCTGCCCAGCCCGTGTGCATACTCCCTTTGTGGACGGATTCATTTCTAAAAACTACCCAGGACGCGAATCTGCAATGTTTGCGAAGCTCGCTGCCGGACAGCCCATCGGCCGCATGGGGCAGCCTGAAGAAATCGCCACACTCATCGCCTTCCTCGTCTCTCGGGATGCCGACTTCATCACCGGCTCCGCCTATGATATCGACGGCGGCTTCACTCTCCTACGTTAAAAAAAATGAAACTCATCAAATTCGGAAACCCTGGCTCGGAAAAGCCCGGCGTGATCCTCGAAAACAGAAAGTCCCTCGATGTCTCAGCATGTGTTGCAGACTACAACGAGGCCTTTTTTGAATCCAACGGGCTGGAGCGCCTCAACGCTTGGGTCAAAGACAACGCTGCTTCCGCTCCCGAAGTTCCAGCAGGAACTCGCCTCGGCTCACCGATTGCGCGGCCCAGCAAGATCATTTGCATCGGCCTCAATTACAGCGACCACGCCAAAGAGAGCGGTATGGCTGTGCCTAAGGAACCCATTATTTTTTTCAAATCCACCACGGCCATTACCGGCCCGAACGACGGACTCGTCATTCCCGCTGGATCGGAAAAAACCGACTGGGAAGTCGAGCTCGCCGTCGTGATTGGAAAAACCGCCCGTTCCGTGAAGGAGGACCAGGCTCCGCATCATGTCGCGGGCTACATGCTCCACAACGATTACAGTGAGCGTGAATGGCAACTCGAGCGTGGCGGACAATGGGTCAAAGGAAAGAGTGCCGATACCTTCGCCCCCTTCGGTCCATGGCTAGCCACTACGGACGAAATTCCCGATCCTCACCATCTTCACCTCTGGCTGAGCGTGAACGGAGAAATGAAGCAGGACGGCAATACGGAAAACCTTATTTTCAACATCCCGCATCTCATCAGCTATCTGAGTCACTTCATGACCCTGCTCCCCGGCGATGTCATTTCCACAGGAACCCCAGCAGGCGTCGGCCTTGGATTCACTCCCCCTCAATATCTCCGTGCAGGAGATGTGATCGAATTGGGAATCGACGGCCTGGGCACCCAAAAACAAACCGCCAGTTAA
>JBILCY010000030.1:0-17290 GCA_044352905.1 Terrimicrobiaceae bacterium
AGTCGAGTGGTCGAGGTATTGCCGCCAATCGGCGTGGGTCCACAGTCGCTCGAGCCAGGTCGAGTCGTTGTGTGCGGCGTGTTGGTTGTGACCGGCACGGTCGCCGCCGTCCGTTTCGGTCAAAGTCGAGTGGTCGAGGTATTGCCGCCAATCGGCGTGGGTCCACAGTCGCTCGAGCCAGGTCGAGTCGTTGAACCACGCCACGTGCAGCGCCAGCAGGGAGGGTTGCTTCCGCTTCATTTGGTCAGCTCGATGAGGCAGAAAACGAACATGATGCTGATGGCCAAAAGGCCAGCGAGGATCTGGTGGAGTGTCTTGTCGTCGGGTGGTTGCATAAAATTAAAGGGCGCCGAGCTGTTCGAGTTGACGGCGGGCCAGGGCGCGGGCGGGGCTGTTGCCGGTCTTGAGCTTCCGGCGGATCAGCCAAAGCTCGAAAGATTCACGGTCGATCACGTAGCCGCCCATCCGGCCGCGTGGCATGTCCGCCACAAACGATCCCTTCCGGGCCTCGGCCTTGAGCGTGTACGGCGAGAGCCCACATTGCTGCGATGCTTCGAGGATGGTCATCGCGTGGCCTCCAATTTTTCTGTCAACAAAGTCCGCACCAACTTGGACAAACTCATGTCCATCTGGAACGCGAGACGTTGCGCTTTTTTGAGGAGATCCGGTGGCAGTGAAACACCCGTGGGCCGGACTTTTTGTGAGGTAGGTTTGCGCCTGTTCGCCATAACGATAGGGCGAACTATTACTAACCTTTACTAACAGTTCAACAAAAAAGATGGGGTGAAAACCTACTAATCAAAACTTGTTAATGTTTGGTATTGTGCGAAGGTAAAAGCATGAATCCCAAAAAACCCAAGAAGCTGAAAAGCGTGCCGGCGGGCATTTCGCTTGAGCCTGCGTTGACCGACGCAGCTCGTGCCATCGCCAAGCGTGAAGGCTACGGAACGCTATCGGCCTACGTCCGATTTGTTCTCACTCAAGCGGTAAATTCTGCGGAGCAAGCCGGCCACGCCGAGATAAAGAAAGCCCAGAGCAAACTGCGGCGCCGCTGACGCCAACGATAACAAGGTGTAGTCGGTGATTTTCACTACACCAACTTACTTGTGGGGCTAGGACATTCACTGTCCTATACTATTTTAATATCACCAGCCGGCGAGTGCCCTAACCACTAGGTAGGACAGCCAAAGACCTAGCACGGCAAAGCCCGCACGAGATACCACTAGCAGTAGCCGGTCCCAAAAAGTAGACGTGTCCGTGTGCTCGGCCCAAAGCGTGCTGAACATCCAGACCGATAAAAGCACCGCGCCCCCAATCGCTCGAGGATCGCCGGTGAACACGGCCGCCACTGGCAGGCCGACCAGAAGGCCAGCAATACCTCCCAAGACTACTCGGCTGGCCAGCCGTTCGGGAGAGGGTTGCCGCCAATCATCGCCCCATTTTTCCCAGGCGTTCTTGGGCCGAAACCTTTCCGCTAGTGAGTTCATCGCTTTACTTTCTTTGCCTTGGCCCGCTGGGCCCGCTTCTTCGCAGCTTGCTCGGCCAGCCAGGCGGGATCGGACGCCTTGGCTGCATACCAGTCGGCCTTCCGCTTCGACTCGGCCCGCTGAAACTTCGGATCGGTATGATACCGGTCGATGTACCACTCACGGTGGGCCACCTTCCAGTCGGCTGGTTTGGCATAGGGCATACGTTGGTCAACATGGCACAACATGGGTGACAGTCAAGACATCTGTCCAAGAATATCTGAAAATTAGACACGTCGACCCGCATATGTTCGCGTATAGCGTATGCACGTCATATTGCCCACCAGGCGGCACCGTTGGCCTTCCTAGCCGGCACGGCGTAAACTTTGAGCACCATCGTGGTAGACGTGTGCCCTAGCTGGAACGCGGTCAGACCAGCGTTTTTGCTCATGGCCAGGTGGTACGTAGCAAAGCTATGTCGAAGGCAGTTGTCCGGCCACGCCGGCCAGCCGAGCCCGGCCACGATCCCGCGGCGTATTGCGAAGAATTCATCCTTGGGGACCGGCACCAGTTTGCCCTTGCCGGTGAGCTGGTCCTTCCGCCTGGTCAACGGATCGGTGAAGTCGACAATCCGCTCGAGAAACCCGCCAGTCTTTTTACCCACGCCCGGCCGGATCTCGATCTCGCCGGTTGCCGTGTCGATGTCTTCCCAGTTCATGCGCAGCAGCTCCTCGGTTCGGAGGCCGGCGAACCCGCCGAGCAAGATCGTCGCCCGCAGCCAGCCAGGCATCCCCAGGTCAAGAATGTCAGCCATTTGCTGCGGCGTGAGAATGTTGCGGCCAACCGTGGCAGTTGGCGCATCAAGCACTTCGCTCGGGTCGTCTGGAATGTGGCGCATCTTTCGCGCCCACCGAAAGAACAGCCGGATGTAGCGGTAGAACATGGCCCGCGTGGTCTCGCTTCCCTCGAGCTTGTCGAACCACTTGGACAACTCCGCCGGCGACACGTCCGCATGCGAAAACTTCGCCTCGAGCATGTCGGCGATCTGGTTGACCTTGTCCCGGTGCGACTTGCTCTTGGCCGCATACTTGGCCCGAAACTCCTGGCAAGCGCCGCGCATCGAGAGGCCGGACTTTTTCGCCAGCGCCTTGGTCCCACCGGTCCGCAGCTTGGCTGTCAGCTCGGCCCCCAGCGCCCAGGCCTCGGCCTCACTGGCGCAGAACCGCCGGATCTTGCGGCCAAAGTATTGCGCCCGCAGCTCCAGCTTCCACGGCGTGTTGGGGCGGCCGGGGTACGGCGAGACGAAGTAGGGTTTGTTGTCCATATTTGGTGTCCACTCTGTTGTTTTTGTTGTCCAGAAGTCTCTCTTTCGAGGACAACGTAGCCCAACGATCAACCATGTCAACAAACCTCGGGAACCCGCATAAACAGTGGCTTCGCAGCCGATTTAACAGAGACGGAAGGGGTGGGATTTGAACCCACGGTAGGTTGCCCTACGCTCGATTTCGAGTCGTATTTACACAGAGAGAAAATCAGATGTTGTCCGGTGTTGTCCAGGACTACAAAGCGCGGCGGAAATAGAGGGCGTCGACTCCACCCCAGCGATAGGTCGGCCGGTAGAGTTTGAAGCCGAGGCCGATGAGGCTGTTGGCCGAGGGCAGGTTCGAGGGGATGACGTAGGTGACGACCTCGAGGAGGCCGAGCCGGCGGGCCTCGTTGAGTCGACAACGGATCAGCCGTTTCTGCAAGCCCCGGCCGCGGTGGGCAGGGAGCACGCCAGCGCGGGATAGAAACCCGAGCCCGCGGTTGGCCGGATCTTGGCAAACCCGGAGCCCGGCAAACGCGATGGCCTCGCCTCCGGTCCAGATCGTCCACCAAATGCTATCGAGCGGCTCGACCCGGGCATCGGCAGGGAAACATTTGGCGTCGAGAGCGACGATCAGCTCGTGACACGTCTCTCGGCGCAGCTTCATTTGAGCCGGTAATGTGGCACGCGGCGCAGTTGTTTGCTGCGGCTGGCCAAAACACGGAACACTCGCATCTCGCAGCGCCCGGTTTTAAGCAGCAGAGGTAACTGCCGGCGAAGTGAACTGATATTTATCTTGGTTTGCTGGGCGATCTGCTCGCTGGTAAGCCAGCCCGGCGGCACGGTGTCCACTGGCTTGGGTACCTCGGCCAAGGCTGCACTCCACGCAGCGGCCGTTAATTCGTCAGCGGTTATTTTCACAAGTCGACGATGTCCGGTGCGGGCGGGTTGAAGTGCAGGTTGTGCACGTTGGGCAAGGCGCCAGGCTCTTGGCCTCGCCAGTCGAGGACGATGACAGACGGCCGCGGGATTGCGTCGGGCACGACCTTGTGGGCGTGGCGGGTCAAGAACTGCCACCCGCCGGTGATGGCGAGGAGTGAGGCGCCGTCGGAGAACCACCCTCCGCAGTGGCGGTGGGCGCGGAGGAAGACCTTGGCCGGTTCGTGCCCGGCTCGCATGGAGTTGAGGCGAGCGTTACCCATCGCAATCGACATAGCCGAGGCTTCGAGGTAGGCACGGCTGGTCACGCCAACGTGGTGCGTCGCATCGATAAGGCACTCGTTTATGCGGAAGAGCCACTTCTCGCGGGCGAGCTGGTCACGCGCACCGATCAGCCGTGCTAGGTAGGTCTCGATCTCGTGCGTGTGGCACTCGGTGCCTTTGACCACGAGTGTTTCGACAGCTCGCTGGGAGAGCGGCCGGAGTGCCTCGGCGGCCATCTGGCAATGGTGCTCGATCAACGAAGCGACCACCTCGGGGCTCCGGTGATGGATGCCCTCGGTGGCATCGCCATTCACGAGCAGCACGAGCGGATCGTCCCCGGCGATGGCGGCTACCCGCTTCTGCGCGGCCTGCCAATTTTCCCAGAGCCATGCCTGGTGCAAGTTCTTGCCAAAGCTAATGGTGTTGCCGCCGATCATTTCCGAATCGGGCGGCATGAGGCCGACGCTCGACCCGCAATGCAGATCGCTCACGACGACGAGCAGTTGCGGGCGTGGCTTTTTTTTAGGCATGAACGGTGAGGATGTACGGCACGGTTGCTTGGTCGTGCCGAGTCAGCTCGAGGTAGACCAAGTTGATGAAAGCATCCCACTGGCTCGGGTGGATCGTCTGGCATCCGCGGGAGCTGGTGCTGGTACGGCTGCCTTTGTGGATGTTGAGCGCGATGCCGGTCGTCGTGCCCGAGCGGCCGTCCCGGGAGACCGGCAGTGCCTCGCCCTTGGTCGCGGGTCGTAGGGCGGGGTAGCCAGCCCCCCGGGAGATGCCGTGCCGGCCTTTGCGGTAGCGATGCACGCCGGGCACGAGGGTCGCTATGCTTGGGGAATAGATCGAAGGATCGGTGTTGGCGTTGAACGTCGCGTAGGCCGTCGGCGAGACCAGGAACATGGCATCGTCGTAGAGTCCGCGGTCGTTCACGCCGGGCTTGCCCATCGAGTTGAGGTAATAGCCGCGGATTCCGACCAGCACCACGTCGTCGGTGACGGCGTGCCGCTTGATGATCTGCGCGACTTCTTTTTGACCGAGCTTCGGCCGGGTAGCGGGGACCATATTACTTCTTGGCGTCGCCGGCGAAGATGAGCCCCCAGCCCGCGGTGACCGAGGCCAGCAGCAAACCCAGATCGGGCAAGGTGCCGGTGGTGAGGAATTCTTTGGCGGCGACAGACACGGCGGCGAGGATCGTCACAATGCCCAGGGCGGTGGTGCGGTAGTCGTTCATTTGTCTTTGATGGGTTTTTGGATGGGCACAGACACGTGGAATTGTTTCTGCGCGAAGTCGTACGAAAATTGGATGTCACCCAAGCCGGCGCATCCGGTGAGGAGCGGGAGAATTATGACAAGGAACCATTTCATTTTTTGCGGGGCGGCATGTTGCGGAGGATCGAGATCAGCGAAGCGATGCCGCAGGCCACGCCCACGGCCACGCCAGCTACTCGCAGGAACATCTCGAGGTGGGACATGAAAGTGACCAAGGCGCCACCGAACGACGCCAGCATGCCGGCCACGCCTTTGATGACCGGGCTGAAATGGTGCGACTCGAGGGGGATCATTCCGCGGCCTCCGGTTGCGGTGTCAGCTCGGCGAGCTGGGCCGGCGTGAGCTCCTCGACGCCCTCGATGGCGCCTTCCTCGAAGGCCTGGGCCAAGGCCACCGGCCAAAGACAACGGAAGGCCACGCGGGTGTCAGTCAAGACTATCGGAGTGATTGTGCCGTCGGCAAGGGAAGCTGCGCGGATGCGAGTCTTTTCCGCATCGTCCCAGTGAGCGCCCAAGGTCTTGATGCGCCGCGGGCCGTCTTGCACTTCGACGCCGTAGACATTGAGCAAATCGACAAAGAGCGTCTCCACGTCTTGCGGAGACACGGCGATGATGCGTTCGGTTGGCTCGAAGTTCGTCGTCATGGGAGTCCGAGGCCGGTGCCGAGGGTTTGTTTGTAGAGGTTCTGTAAAGCATTACTTTCGGTTTGAGAAAGGGCCACCCCATCAGCCGTAACTAAAAAAAACGAAGCTCTTCCGGTTGTGTCTGTCATAAAGTCAACTGACGTAAGGTTAGTGGAATACGGCGTGGGGCTATTGGCTCCTGCATATACATTTCGATCTTTGCTCACTTCCGAGCGCACGCTACTCACTTGTCCCAAAGTCAAAAGGGTGTTGGTGTTTATGGGTAACTGAACAAAACTGCCTCTCGATTGCATTGGTGCATTGTCGTAAGCATAGGTTAACCAGATGCCCGGAGCGAAGACGTTGTTAAGGAATAACGGTGTAGTCAACCCACCAATCACACGTAAGTTACTACCACTAGTATCGCTGATAGATGCCTCAAACACCGACGATTTTACCCTGCCCATGCCCCAATTTATGGGGAATGATATTCTTTTTATCGCCGTATCAAACACTATCCCATCCGTCCCCCACGTCGGCCCATTGACCAGCGTGCCGTTGTAAGTCCCCAGCCCACCGAGCGAATACGCCGTGGTCCCAGTGCCTGCGTTTTGGGTGGAGCGTAGCGGCCAGCAGACCATCGAGTTCCAGAGTCCAAGGCCCTTAATACCCCGGACAAATTCGTTGATCTGTGCGCGACCGGCTGCGTTAGACACGCCGGCACGTTGGATATATTCCCGGGCGTCCCGGTCGAGGGGGTTGCGGATGATGAGTTGGATGGGCATGGCCTAGACTTCCGCGGCGCGGAGTTCCCAGTTTTTCACGGTGCTGGCGGTGGGGGTAAACGCCGAAAGCGTTTGCGCGATGGCGAAGATCGAGGAGCTGGTGGCCACGATCTGCTTGCGCAGAAAATCGTCCTCGCTGAAAAGCGTGTCGCCCAAGTCAATCGGCGTGCCGAGAGTGAGGTAGCCGAGGTATTTGGCACGGTCACCGGCGGGGAGGTTAAACGCCGCGTTGTCTGCGATGGCGGCCGGCGCGGAGTCATAAAGATGCAGCCGCATTTGACCATAGCCCGAGGGAATGGTGCCCACGTCGACACGCAGGCTGGCATAGAGCAGCACGATGGGTCCCCCGCCCACCGGCGCGATGTTGGTAAACTGTATGACGGAGTTGGCGGTGGTGGTTGCACCGAGCACATCCAGTGCGGCGTAGGCCGTGGTGTCATCCGGCCGCGTGACGGCCACTTTGGAAATATATCGTGGGTTCATGGTTGTGGGTGTCAGTCAAGACGTTTGTCGGTTAAATTGCAACTTGTTTTTACTCATCGGCCTCTTGGTTTTCCTGCCAGCCGATGAAGGGTTTGATGATGTTGAGCAGTGCCGCGGGAGCACCGAGCGGCGTAGAGAAGGCAATGCCGCGCAGCGCGTTGTTCCAGGCTTTGAGCCCTTCGGCGGCGTCCTCGGGGTAGAGCAGTTTCTCCCAACCGGCGACGGCGCGGATGGCCGACTCGGCCGTGTTGACGAAGGGGTCACGGTTGCGGGCAAAAGCCTGCTCGCCGAAAAGTTTGCGCAGGGCCAGCTCGCTCATCGTGCCGACGACAAAGAAACCTTGCAGCGGCGCCAGGGCCAACGCCTGGGCAAAGCCACCGACCGACCAGATGTCTTCGTCTTCATCGTCGGAGAAGGCATCCCGGTAGGCCGAGGCGATGACGTGCGAGACCAAGGCCATCGCTTCGATAGCGGCGATGCGTTGCAAGTTCATCCCGATGTTTTTGCCTTTGCCGATCTGCGAGACCGCATCGACCAGCACGCCGGTCTTGAGCCGCGGGTCGGAGAGGAAAAGCATCCAGACCTTGGCAAACACGTTGCCGCTATTTTCCATGAGGCTCTTGGAGCCGAACCCAGTCGGCTGGCTGTAGCGGTAGATAGCCGCATCCACGGCCTCGAGGGCTACGGCTTCGGCTGCGGCATCGTTCATGCCGGCGGCCTTGGCATCGTTAAACGAGGCACGGAAGACCATCGCCGAGGAGATCGTAGTAGCCGCGGCGTCGAAGATCTGGATCGGTTGCATCGACAGCCACGCCAGGCTCGACAACGGCCCGGGCTTGGCTGCGTCGCGGGCGAAGAGGAGCTGCACGGCAGGGTTCATGCCGCCTTTAAGCCGGCGCTGGATCGAGGGAGAGAACCAGATCTTGGGCATCGAGGCGGCCAAGGCCACCGGGTTGGAAAGAGCACTGCCGATCTGCCGCGGGTCCATCGCCAGCATGAAGCGCATGGCACTGTCGAGCTGGATGAAGACGGTCTTCAAGTTGAACCCGAGCGAGCTGATGGCCGTGCCACCCAGCACGCTACCAAAGGCCTTGGTAAGCCAGGCAATCTCCCGGCTTTTGTTGCCACCGCGTTGCTCGAGCAGCTCGACCCAAGACTTCAAGCTATTCACGGCGCCGTCGCCGAACTGCTGCCGGATCGATTCCTGCACTTGCAAGTTGTTGACCACTCCGCGGGCCTCGCGGGCGAACTCGGCAAAGTTCACCCAATGCGCCGTCTGCGCTACGTGCTGTTGGAACACGGTGAGCGCATCCTCCGGGGCGATCGGTGCCGAGTGGCTCACCCGAGCTTTGGCAAAGCCCGGCGTCGAACCGCTCGACATCGGCGAGCCGTCGAGGCTGACTTCTTTTTCCGCCCCGGCCGAAAGGAACCGGCTCGGTGCGTAGAACTTCCCTTGCGGCATATTCATGCCAAACATCCGGGCGTACACCGGATTCACCGTGGCGTAGTTCTCCGCGTAGAATTTGCGCAGGAAGGCCAAGGTCTCGGCCGCCACCGGCTGGGAGGTGATGGCGCGGATGTCGGCGATCGACTCGTCGGTCCATCCCTCGCGGCGCATCTTGTCCTGCACGTCCGGCTGGTCCCACGACAGCTCGAGCTGCATGGCCTGCGCCGGCGTCATCGGCACGGTCACCGGATTACCCGCGGAGATCACCCGCTGGATCGTGACAAACTCCTTGCGCGTGTCGGCCGGCAAAGCGTCCAACGCCTCGCGCAGTGTCTCCACGTCGCCCTGGGAAAGGTTGCTGCGGTCGGCCGTGCCGTTGACGATCTTTCGCGCCAGCTCGATCGAGATCCGCTCGTCGGCGACCTTGCGGCCTTGCATGGCGCGGACCTTGAGTTGCGCCGGACGTTTGAGCATGGCCAAGGCGGCGCGGCGACTCATGCCCGCGGTCTTGGCGGCCGCTTGCGCGACCTCGAGGAGTTGCTCCCGCAGGGCCAGCTCCATGTCTTGGGCGCTGGTGTCGGCCTTGCGCAGCATGTCAGCCCACCGGGCCACCAAAGCATCATCGGGAATCACGGCCCGCAGGAATTGCTCGAAGTTGCGGTGGTCGAGACCGGCCGAGGTGAGCAGCTCGCCGAGCTTCTGCACCTGGGTCTTGGTGGCAAAGCGTTTGGCTTTGGTCGGCTCGCCGAGGATGCTCAAAATGCTGGCGACTGTCTCACGCTGGCCGGCGATCCGGGCCTCCTCTTGGATGCGCCAGCCGGCACGACCGGCCTTGAGGCGATCTTTCAGCTCGGCATGAGCTTGGGCCAAAGTCTCCGCGTTGCGGTTCTCCAGATCCCCGAGCGTATTGACCAGCCCCCACTCCTCGACCAGGTCGATCTTTTTCTCGTCGGTGGTCTCGGGGTTGAGCAGCTCGGCCTCGATGGCGGCCAGCCGGGCGGCCGTCTGGTCGTTGTCGAGCTTGGACGCAGCCAGCGCCTTGTCGGCATAGGCTTGCGTCTCGGGCCCGAGGGTCGACTTGCGCACGCCGGACTCGCTGCGCTTGGGCTTGGCGGCCTCGAGGGCTCGCTCGATGGCGATCCGGTATTCGGCCGCCAGGTAGCGGTCGAGTTGCTTGCCCACGGTGGCTAGGCGCTTGACTAGGAAATCGTCGGTTGCCTTGGTTGCCCGGGCTGGATCGGTGGCGCGGCGGGTCGAGTATCCTTCCGGCAGGTCGGTCTTCTTGCCGGCCTCGCCGATGTTGAGACCTTCACGCATCCACGCCGAGATGCGGGCGCCGGCGGGGCTGTTGGATTCGGTCACCAGCTCGTCGCCCTGGTAAAGATCGGTTGGCTCGAGGGCGGCAATCTGCGTGAACCCGCCCACTTTGCCGCGCACTTCCGCGGGCAAAACTTTGAGGATGGCGTCCAGCTCCCAAAGCGATTGCAGCGTCCGGGCGTAGCCGGAGGCGCCGGTCTCCGCACCACGGCGGGCCGCCACGCGGTCGAACATCTCTTTGGCCCGCTCGTACATGGCGAGACGCTCGCCCGGCTTGGCGTTGAGCGCAGCCGAGAGAGCCCGGTCGACGCGGGGACGGCCGAGAGAAAACAGGTAAGTCTGGCTAGGCCGGCGCGGTTTTAAGGTTTGCGTGGTGCCATAACCACCCGGATCAGTCCCTTGCGGATCAAGATTCTGCCCGCCGTGGTAGACTACGGATTCTTCTTGTCCTGCCCAGACTCGTCCATCCGGCGTGTGACTCGGTATCTCGCCTGCACTGGTCGTAGTCTCGGGGCTCGTATCCGCTCCGTAGTATAGTACACGGCCTTGCGCTTCGTCTTGCTCGTACCTAACGGTGTCGATGTAGCCTTCGGCGCGGCGTTCGGCCACTCCTCGTTTAAGCAGGGGGACTTTGGTGCGGAGGCCATCTTTGTACTCCCAAAGCCAATCACCGGAGCTGGCTGTTGTCTGGAAGTAGGCTGTAGCGTCTTGTTCATTATTGAGGATTTCTACAATATCTCCCTCACTTGAGGCAATTAGCCAGAAGGTTTTGCTCGTGTCAACTGGGGCCGACTCCCCAGCTTGGAGTTCTTCAAGTTGCTCGGCAAAAGTTAGCCGGGTGCGCCGGCCAAGGCTGTAATCAATCCGAGGGTTGGTCGGGTCGAAGGTGCCGCGGTTGCCGGTGGCGGATTTGACCTGTGTTTCGTTGAAGGGAATCCAGACCGTGTGCTTTTTGAGGTTATATTTTCCGCCAAGATCGCGGATGCCGTCGTAGCCAAGCTGTTGAAGAGTGTCTGTCACCCAGTCGGGGACACTCGTCCAAGCGTGCGTGGTGTTGTCTCGCACATCAGAACGCAGACGCTCCATCCATTCTTTCCCGCTGATGGTGTTTTTGTCCCAAGCATCGGGGTTGCCGCCTGCGGCACGTTTGGCGCGTTTTCGTTTACCAGCTTGGTCTAAAGCCTCCACCACTTCGGGAGGGATATTGCTCGTGTCCAGCGGGTTCTTGATGGAGAGGTACACTGGGTATACGGCAGACCTAACAATGTTGGGGTCAGAGTAAGTCACCCCAAGCATGTCCACACCGGCGGCCTCCAATACCTGCATGAAGGTTTGCTCATCTCCAAAGAGAGATCCGCTATTGAGCCAGATTTCGACCAAGGCACGCAAAGCGTTGCCGCGTGCCTGGCGAAGTTCGTAGTCAATGGAGTCCCGCCCCATGATGCTCGAAGAGTCGCCAACGATAGGGCCACTGCCTTCGTCGGCGTTTTGGTAGCCGACCGTGTATATACGTTGCCGAATCGTCTCGCGTTCGGCCTCGGACATCGCCCACCAAGCACGGTCAATATCGACAGCCGAGCGCATGCCCTTGCCTTTGAACTTGAACCAGCCGGCGTAGTCGGTAGGAGGCTCAAAGGAAGTATCTCGTTTGTTCTGCGAGTAACCGGAACCTACTTCGGGATCATCCGTAAAGAACGACATCGGCCCCGAGGTAGCGCGGGATTTGCGGAAGCGATTGCCGACGCGGTCGGGACGGCGGGTGCCGTGATACACACGGAGCGGACGGCCGTTTTCGTCCACCACCTTGGACGCATTGGCCGGATCGTTCTCCCAGTCGCCAAACCAGTCTTTGAAACTTTGCCGGCCGATGGAGTAGTCCATAAGACCCGCAGTCACGCGACCCTCGTAGCCGTAAATGGGACGGCCGGTGCGCAGGCGTTGCTCGACCATCTCGAACAAATCGCTCGGCGTGTCTACGGCGAAGCCCCCATCTTGTAAGTCTTTGATCAACGCATCGAGGTCGGGAGCGTTTTTGCGGAAAAGATTCATCGTCCCCTTAATCCCGATGGCGTTGCCTGGGCTTTGCGCTTCGCGGATGCGCTGCAACTCACCACGGTATTGGTAAACCTTGCGGCTAGTTTTTGCCGGCAGCCCCCCGGATTGGCGGATGGCGTCGAGAATATCGATCCCACCTTCACCGGCGGCCTCTGCTGCATCTCTTTCCATTTCCTCCCGCAGTTCTGCTTCAAGCGCAAACCGTTCATCGTCGGTTAAGCCGTCGGGACCGCGTGTAGTATCTTCGGCGACCGTCCAGTCGGGATCATCGTTCGAGGTATCGTCCACCAGTGCTGCCGCGGTCTTCGTGCTGTTAAGGTCGACCTGCTGCTGCGGACTCATGCCCATCGACTCCATGAGGAAGCTCTCGAAGTTGCTGTCGATCTCGCCCTTGTCGAACGCCTCGGTGACTTTCACGGCCCGGACGTAGATCTCCTTGATAACGCGCATGAGCCGGCGGAAGTAATCCATGAGACCCTGGGGGATCTGCGCCTGGTCGAGCCGGCCGTTGAAGAGATCCATACCGACCTGGGCAATCGACTCGATGATCTCCAGCTCGTTGCCGCGTTTGATGTCGAGGCCGGTGGCGGTGGCCGTCTGGTCAAGCCAGCCGGTGAGCGTGTCGAGCGTCACGTCGCCGCGTAGCAGAGCCCGGCGCACGAAGTAGTGGTTGCCTTCCTCGAAGACGGTCTCGGGCGTGGCGCCTTGGCGTAGCAGCGAGGTGCCCTGGTAAACGCCTTGGCCAACATCTTCAACCGTCACCGATCCGAAAATCTGCACGCCGGTGAGGTCACCATCCGGGTCGATGTCGGCCGCCACGAGGCGTTGGCGCAGTTGCTCAATGCGGGCGGTGTCGCCAATCCCCTCGAGGCGGCCAAGCTCCTCGGTGACCAGCACGCCAGGAGCGTCTTTGAATTCGAGGCCCTTCTCACGATTCTGCCAAACGTCGATGGCCTGGCGCAATGCCTGGACTTCGTTATTTTCCGCGGCCGTGCGGTAATCGAGGAAAGCGGCCTGGGCGGCTTGGCTGTCGGTGGTTTCCACCAAGACCTGGTTGTCCGGCGTGGTGATGCGGTAAACCGTGTTGCCGTCGTTATCCTTGGTCACCTCGAGCGTGGGCTCGTTCGGGTCGGCCTGCTGGGCGGCGGCCGCTTGGGTCTTGGCCTTGGCATAGAGTGCACCGGCCGCTCGGGCTTCGGGCGTCACCGATTTCATCTCACGCTCGACAACGGCGTCCAATTCCTCGGGCGTCGTGGCGGCTTGCATCCGCCGCCGGCCTTCCTCGCTGATGCCGACAATGCGGGCGGCTTCGTCCCACTGGGCTGGAGAGCCTTTCAAGTCACGCGACCGGACAACTCCGCCACCCCAAAGACCGAAAATAAGCGATGCCCCAAAAGTCTCGGCAGCTTGGTTTTTCCAATAGTCAGCAAGCTCGACACCAAAATCTTTGTCCTTCATGTCCTCTCGAACGGCCGAGGCCACGGCGTCGATAGCCAGCGTGCCAAGGTCTTGGGCGTATTCTTGTCCAACCTGCTCCAACACTGACGCCGGAATACGCAAAGCATTGCGCACGCCAGAGGATTTGATCTGCCCTAAAAGCCGGCCGGTCACAGGTAAAGCTCCCGCCAAGGTGCGCAGTTGCAACAGGTCCAAGGCGGCTTGCCATGTCCCTTCAATCCCCGCGATCTCAAACGCCGCTCGGGCGTCCATGTCGGTGTTTTCCAGCATCATGCGGTCGTATTCGAGAGCCTGGTAGGCAACTACGCTGGCAACTGGGTTAAGAGCTGCGGCCGACAAAAGCGGGAGACTTCCCACAACACCTTGCACGCTTCCTTCAACCCATCCGGCAAACGAATCTTTTGGCGCCAACCGTTTGATCGGGTCGACGTTGTTGTCGGCTACGGCGCGGAGTTGGCGCTCGACGCGAAAGGCTTCAATCGCCCCTTTGCTTGTCGAGATCATTTGCTCGCGCTCTTCGGGCGTAGCTTGCCGCCAAGAACCTTCCGCCAAGGCTTCTTCGGCCGCACCGGCGGGGGCATTGCCTACCACGGCCTCGCTGATAGTCCCCCCGATCGGGATATACACCTCTACACCCGACTCGAGCGCCTCGAGGTAATTGGTCACCCCTAGTTCACGATCTTGCATGACTCGCTTGGGGATAAAATTAAACCCGCGGCTAAACGTCTGCCCCATCGCCAGGGCAAATTCTTTAAGCGACCCGCGGTCGATCTGCCCGGCGTCGGCGCCGAGCGCGATCAAGTTGATCACGGTGTCCTGCTCTTCCCGCGGAATCGTCGTGAGCGTGCGGGCAAAGTCTGACAACTCATCCTGGCTGGCTTCGCCAGTGGTGAACTTGCGCAGCAGATTCAGCCCGGGGCCGGCGAGGTCTTTGTATTTCGTGGCGATGGCGCGGAACTGGTCTCGGTCGGCCACGGCGGCTGCCATGTAGGGCAGCTCGTTGTCTCCCCCGACGAGGTCTTTGTATTGGTCCCGCCACGCCGTCCAGATTTGGCCGGCCGGAGTTTCCTTACCGGAGATGGCATCCTCGAGGGTTTGCCCGGCGATCTTCAAACGGAGGTCGTCGAGAGCGGCCGTCTTTTGCTGCCGCACGTCGTATTCGCCTTTCACCAAGTCAAAAAACTGCGCGTCGTTGACTTTATCCTGGCCGAACACGCTGGCCGCATAGCGGTCGCGCTCGAACTGGTAGTCGGCCGAGGTGACATCGCGGTCGAGCTGGTGCGACAAATACGCCGCGTTCAACGCGACCTTGGGCAAGTCATCGCCCACCAAGCTCATCTTCCGGCCTTCGCGGATGCGGGGCTCGTTCGCCAGACGGTCAAATTCTTTCTGGTCGAGGTAGAGCTTTTGCAGACGCTCGCTCTCCATGAACCTCTCTTGGGCCAGGTAGTCTTGCTGGATGTTCTGCGGTTCCTCCTCGGCCAAGTTGGGCCACTGGGGTTTGCCAGGGAAATTCGGCTGGGGCAAAAGCCCTTCCATGCCGGTGTCTTCGATTTCGTTGAGATTGATCATCCTTGTTTGACGGTTTGGAATTTCTGGAAAGCGGCTTGCCATTGGTCCTCGTTAAGCGGGAACGAATTACCCGCCTCGTGACGTGCCATCGCTTGGGCAAAACGGATGGCGCTTTGCGGATCGGCCATGATGTCGCTGACTTTTTGCGACGGCTGGAAACCGTGCTGCTTCAAGCGGGCGAGGTAGCTGTTGACGTTGTTGCCACCGGACCACCGGTAGATGGCATCACCCACGGAACGGTTGCCGTAGTTGGAGAGCAGGTGCATTTGTGCCGCGGCGCCGGAGACCGGATCGGGGAACCGAGCAATCTGGTTGCCTTGCCCGAGGCCGTCGTTGAGACGCTCGCCAAATTCTGCACCGTAGGCTTTTTGCCAAGAGCTTCCGGTGTACCACATGGCCCCGGGGTTGTTGTTCCGCACGGCGGCAGGAGCTTTCCTCGTCGGGCGTGTTTCCTCCCTCGCTGCTTCGGTGGCCGCGTCGACGGCACTCGGATCGACCATGATGCGCAGTTGCTCGATGACCTTGTCTCGGTCGCGTGCCTTGGTCGGGTTTTCTTTGGACCAGCGCATCAGCTCGTCGTGGATCGCTTGACGTTGATTGCCGATGTCGATGAGCTTGCGCCCTTCCGCGGCCCGCACATCTTCGCGGTTGCTCTCCAGTTTCTTCGGGTCGGCTTTGCCGAAAAACCCGGAAGACTCCAATTTGTCGAGCGTGGCCAAGCCGTCCTTCATGCTTTGTGGCAGCTTGTTGCCGTCGCGGCGCTTGCTGCCAAGTTGCTCCAAAAATTCGGCCCGTTCACCCGGCGGCATTTCCCGGTTGATTTGATCCTTGAGCGCAAAGTAGTTGGTCATGTCACGGTCATCCTGCGCCGGATCGTACGTTTCGATGGCGCCCATGATCCGCGGCCGTGCTGCTGTGACCAGCGCCCAGGCTTCGGGGCTGGCGTTAAAGACCTCCGACATCGTCTTCTCGTGCGCGAGTAGCCGGCGCTCGGGCAACGTGGGGAACTGATTGCGCAGATCCTCCGGGGTGCGGATCTCACCGGTGAGGATGGCTTGGTCGGCCGCGTCGTCCATATCGCCCATGCGCCCGCGCAGCACGGTCTGCGTGTTGCTGGCCAAGGTTGTGGCCTGCACCGGCGAGATGTCGCCCAGCTCGGGCACGTCTTCGCCGCGGGAGCGACGCTCGAAGAGCGGCAGCATCTTGTCGGGGTCGGCGTTCATGTCGGCCACCACCCGGCTGTAATTGTCCTCCTTGGCCTTGCGGACTTGGTCATCGTACAAGCGAGCTTTGCGGGAGTTGTTCTCTTCGGGAGAAAAAATACCGTCACGTTCGGCGCGGTCGTAGATGGCGAAAGCTCCGGTGAGGTCGTCCATCGCCACGCGCATGGCGGCGTTGGCATCGACATCCATCTGGAAACCTTCGACCTGCTTTTTGCGCGATTGCGTCTTGATCTGAACCGAGGACAACTCGCTCCACCGTTCCCACGAAGGGGTCAACTCGGCGGCCGCGTTATTGCTGATCTTGATCTCGGAAAGTGCCTTGCGCGTCTGATCGAGGTTGCGTGTCCAATTTTCCTCCCACTTGTCCACCGGCAGGTCGATCTGCTCGCTTTGCTGCTTCTCAAACGCCGCCCGCATGATCGTCTCCGCCCGGGCCAAGTCGGCCGTGTCTTTGGCTTTGCTGAATTTTTCGGCGACGTTTTGCGCGAATTGGCCGATTTGCCCGATCGACTGCCCGAGCTTCATCCCTGCCTCGGCTTCGGCCGTGAAAGCATCCTGCTCGAGCGTTTGGGAAAGCATGCTCTGCGCCCCGCGGCGGATGCTCGTGTCGCTCAAGGCGGCGGCTCCGGTGAGTTGCGCGGCTTGGGCGTTGACCTGCATCCCGCCAAATTGCGGCACGCTGATGTTGGCTCCACTAGCGCCGACGGCTTGTGGCCCGGCGTTCGGTATTTCGGCGATGCGGATGACTGGCATGGTGTTTAGCTCCTGGTGCTGTAGGTGGGGGTTTTGGCCGGCCGGCTGCCGTAGTAACTCATGCCGAGCTGGCCGGTTTGGGCCACGCCTCCGGCCAAAGCGCCCCAAGTCTGCATGCCGGTGGCCCGGCTCTGCGCCATACCGCTCATGTACTCTAGCTCGGCTTGGCGTTGCGCGATGCGGTAGCCGGCGCCGGCGGCCGCTTTCTCAAACTGCGCATCGTCGAAGGCCATGCGGGCGGCGTTCAAGTTCAGCCCGGCCGCAAACATGTCTTGGTTAAGGTTGAACTCGATGGCCTTGTCGTTGAGGTTGGCCTGGTCGCGCATGG
>JBILCY010000024.1:0-5117 GCA_044352905.1 Terrimicrobiaceae bacterium
AGTGGGAAGGTGGGAAGGTTGGAAGGTGGGAACCGGAGGCGAAGCCGTAGATAGGTCGCGAGAGCGACCAACTGATACCGGAGAAAAAAGGCAAGCCACAACCGGAGGCCGTAGGCCGGAGATAGGTCGCCAGAGCGACCAAATGGGAGAAGATGGAAGAGGATATTTTGCCCGCCGTGAAACGGCGCAGCAAAAAAAAGGGGGGTCACGGGGCTGCTTGCAGGGCCCACGAGACAATTTTGTCGTCGATCCAGTAGTTTTGCTGCCGCAGTTGCGCAAAGAGTGGACCAAGTTCGGGTGTCAATCCACGCCGCCTCGCTTGCACCAAAATGCCGGCTGTCCCGATGGTCTCCAGACCGAAAACGCGGCGAGCCACCTTCCGCGCTTTGCGTTCGTCGATCAAAACTCTTGTGCTACCTCTCTCCATGGCAGCCTGAATCACCGAGGCCTCCCCGGGATCGAGTTGCACGGCCAGCAACGGATCGGGCGGTGCCGCATCGATGATCTCAAAGGAGGAGGGAAAAACGGGGCGTCCATCTCGGGCCTGCCACTCCCGCAAGACCGTGCGGGTGACCAGAGGAGAATACAGGCTGCTTAAAATCTCGAGCAGTCCGAGCGAAGACAAAGCCACAAGCGGGCCTGTGTCGCAAAGCAGGACGGGCATTTTTAACGTCCTTCGGCCACTACCGATCGCTCGGCGGCCAACTCTTCATCATCCCAACTAACTGCAGGAATGCCTTGTGCGGCGGCTTCGGCGAGAAATTGGCGCCACGGTAAACCGGTGGTGGTAGCCGCCTGCGCGGAGGTGATCTTGCCTTGCTTGAAAAGATGTAGAGCGAAAAGGAGTCGTGCCGTAGCGGTTAATTCTTCGCGACTACTACCCGAAGTCAGGTCGAGGTCGTCCGGAACTTCGATTTCCAAGGTTTTCATAATAACATCAATGACTCATTCGAGTGTGAACCGCAAGTCGGCACAAGTTAGGAGGGGGCTCACGCGTAGGGCGCGGTGGGAAGGAGCAGCCGAAGGCTGCGGTATGAAGGTAGGAAGGTGTAAAGGTGAGAAGGTGGGAAGGTAGGAGCCGGAGGCCGACGGCCGGAGACAGCGTGAGGCGACAGCCGAGGGCAACGTGGGAGCACGCGGAGCGTGTGGTGGAAAGGTGTGTGGGTGTGAAGGTGGGAAGGTGAGAAGGTGTAAAGGTAAGAAGGTATGAAGGTGGGAAGGTGGGAAACGGAGGCGAAGACGGAGAAAACCAGCCACCGATGGGGGAAGATGGAAGAGGATATTTTGCCCGCCGTGGCACGGCGGGGCAAAGGGGTTTCTGTAGTTTATCCTCGCTGTTTATCCTCTGTCCGCGGTGGCTGATTTCCGTTGCCGTGGAGGATGGTGTTGCTCAGGCGGCAGCGATTGGCAGCCCGGCTTGTCGCGCTTTTTTCAAGAGTTGGTCCATTTTGCGACGTGCTTTCTCGACGGTCCCCAGAAGCAGCAGCCAGTCGGTGGCTTCTTTCATCCTGCGCGCACTGCCGCAGGCGATTCCACCTTCGGACTTGATGAAATCCTCGATGTCCGCAGGGCCCGAGCGCGCCCGGCGAAGCACCCCGGCCTTGGGCTTGCAGCGCTTAGTGGCGCAAGAAGTATTCGTAGTATTCCGGCCCATGATTTTTGAAATCCTTAATAGCATACCTCACCGCGTCGCGATAGTCCAACTCGTGGTAAAATTCCTTACAAAGAAGGCCGGCGCGAAGTCCGAGAACATCGCGATGGGGCGGTTCGCTCAGATGAGCGCTGTCGAAGCGTGAAATACACACGCTTTTACCTTCGACCTCGGCCATGAGTCGGACAACGAAAGGAACCGGCAGATCTTTGGTAAGGCCGAATTCCACTTCGATGACCAGATCCTCATCGACGGGAACAGTGAAAAATCTGGTGAAGGGTTTGGCCATGTTTAGATAGGTTTAAGGCTTAAATTATGAATTATGAATGCAAAGTGAGGAATTACGGGGGGAAGGAGGAGAGGAAAAACCAAGGCTGAAGCTTGAGTTTGAGGCTTGAGTGAATCTGAGCAGACGATGCCTGCGGTGGAAAAGTGTGAAGGTGGGAAAGTGGGAAGGTAGGAAGGTGGGAAGGTATGAAAGTAAGAAAGTGGGAAAGTAGGAAAGTGGGAAAGGTGGGAAGGTGGGAGCCGGAGGCCGACGGCCGGAGACAGCGTGAGGCGTTAGCCGAGGGCAACGTGAGCAGGCGTTGCCTGCGGTGGGAAAGTGGGAAGGTGAGAAGGTATGAAAGTAAGAAAGTGGGAACCGAGGGCGAAGCCGGAGATAGGTTGCGAGAGCGACCAAACCGGAAAGTGGAGAGCTGAGGTCGAGCCGCTTAGGCGGCGGTGAGGACTTCGGGGTGGTGCTTGGCTATCTCGAGTAGTCGCAGGGCCGCACCCGAAGGCTGGCGGCGTCCTTTTTCCCAACTGATGGCCGTGACGACGGGGACGTTGAGCACGGCAGCAAAGACCGGTTGGCTCATTTTCAAACGGGAGCGCAGGCGTTTGACTTCGCGAGGCCCAAAGTTCGGAGCAGGTTTTGGGAGCGCGGTCGTGCGCAGGGTGATTTTGCGCCGGCCGGTGACCGCATCGCGGACTTCCTCGACGCTGCGGACTAATTCGTCGGCATTGAAGGCGTTGGTTTTCTTTTTCATTTGTCGTGGTGTTTTTTAATTTCTTCAACGGCTGCGCGTAGTCGCTTTTTCTGCTCCGGCGCAAGCTCGGCAATGTCTCCCTTCGCGTAGGCTTGGAAGAGGTAGATGAGTCCCGGCTGCAATAGCAGCAGGTAGATCACCCGCGCTCCTCCGCGCTTGCCCCGGCCTTTGGCAGACCAGCGCACTTTGCGCAGGCCACCGAGACCAGGGATGAGATCACCGACCTCGGGCCGCACTGCAAGGAATTGCTGGAAGGCCGAATAATCGGCATCCGACCACATGTCCGTGCACTGTTTGGTGAAGGCAGGCGACTCAACGAAGGTCAACATAAACTGTTACTTAGTATCACCTTTTTATTCTTGGTCAAGGGGAAAAAGTGGGAAGGTGAGAAGGTATGAAAGTAAGAAGGTGGGAACCGGAGGCGAAGCCGTAGATAGGTCGCTTCAGCGATCAACTGATACCGGAGGCGAAGACGGAGAAAACCAGCCACCGATGGGGGAAGATGGAAGAAGATATTTTGCCCGCCGTGACACGGCGGGACAAAGGAAAAGCGCGGGGAAGATCAGGCTGCCGTGGTCTCGGGCTCAATAAGGGCAATGTTCTTGAAGTAATCTCGGTAATATCCCCTGTCTCTGGCCAGCAGGCGGCTGGCATGACAAGCCGCATGGGCGCCGATCAAGAAATCCGGCAGGACGCGCTTGGATTCACGGTTACGGCGAAGATAGGAGCGATACATTTCGCCGGCCATGCTTGAGTGCAGCTTCCGAGGCTTGCCCCCACTGTGGGTCATCGGTCAGCACGTCGAGAATAACGCTGGAATCCAAAGCGGTCTTCATGCTCCGCGCACGATGTCTAAATACTCGTTGACCGAGCGTCCGGAGGGCAGAACACCTTTTCCACGCCAGGCCGAGATCGGATTATCTTGGAGGATCTTGGTGACAATGATGCGGCCGTGATCCTCGGTAAACTCGAGAATGGAGCCTGCTTCGAGCCCTAAATCGTCGCGGATCGGTTTGGGGATGGTCACTTGGCCTTTTTCAGAAACGATGGCGTTCATACTTTTAAAGTAGGAATTCTTATGAGCGGGCTCACGCGGAGGGCGGAAACTTGAAACTTGAGTTTGAGCCGGGGTGTAACGGAACCGCAGATGGCCCTCAGGCAAACGGCCCGAAGGCAAACTTGAGTGAGGCGAGGACGGAGAAAAAGACAGGCCACCGATGTAAGAAGATAGAAGAAGATGTTTTGCTACGCCGTGACACGGCGCAGCAAAGAGGAAGTTATATTCGGGCAAGCTGCCGCCCTTGGTGGGCTGGTGGGCGGACCATGGCGGTGTCTATATGTGATGCGCGGGTGCGCAAGTGTATGTCCCCTACCCTCCCCCGAGGATTTTGCGGGCGAGGGGCAGGAAGGTGCGGGCTTTGTCGTGCCATTGGGCGACGCGTTCCAATCGCCAAGCGGCTTCTTTGGCTTGGGCGGCGGGCATGTCATCGAGCAGGGCTTCCAGAATTTCGAGTCGTGCGCTGCTGGCTTCCAAACGGGGTATAAGGCGCTGTCGAACAAAGCCGACGATGAGGGGTTTCAATTGGTGCTTGGCGCTGTAGCGGGCGGTGCGCTCGCCGTCTTGCACTTGCCGCTCGATGGCGCCGAACTCCTCCAAGGTGCGCAGGCCTTGGCTGGCGGAACCTTTGCTGATGTCGAGGCGCTCAACGATGTCGTCCATCGTGAGGGTCTCGACGGAGCTGAAGAGCAGGCCGTAGATGGCACCGACGGAGCGCGGGTTGCCAAAAAGGTCGGCGAGATCGGAGAAGACGTCCACCAGCCCATCGGTGAATTGGGCGGCGGGTGCTGTGCTGACCGAGGCTTTATCGATGACTTCAGCGGGGGGCTGCATGGCTGAAAGATGACACATTTTTTATAGAGTTCAATTTATTTTGAATCAAATTACTAACTTTGGGCTACAATGCCGACGGCGATGAATTATTCGTGACGTTGCAAATGGGAACGATGCGAAATCTCAGATTGGAGGTTTTGAAAGGGGGACTCTTTTGTGGTTTCTACCCTCCCCCACTGATTAAATCGCGCTCAAATCTGAGTTCAGGGCTATTTGTGTGATACACTGGCATCTACTTAAACATTTTGCCAAACGTCCAATAACGGTCTTTGAAGCTGATGTTTACAGAGATAGAATTCCGCGCTTGTGCGGGATATTCGGAATTTTTGTGACGAGCGGGCCGCCGTAAGAGGCCAGAGCTGGGGAAGCGTCAAGGGCGGTGGGCGGCGGTGATTTTGTCCACTTCGGCCAAGGCCATACCGACGACTTGGTCCATGTTGTAATACCTGTAGGTAGCCAAACGACCGATGAAGGAGACGGTTGCGCCGCGGTGCAGGTCGGCGAAGGGGGTGTGGCCGGAGTCGGCGAGATCTTTGTATTGGCG
>JBILCY010000014.1:0-15591 GCA_044352905.1 Terrimicrobiaceae bacterium
CTCGCCCGCTTCAACATCCTGCAGCAGGCCGGCACGGCGATGCTCGCCCAGGCGAACACATCGACCCAGTCGATCCTCCGACTGATCAGCTAAGAATTAGGGAACTGAGGTCAATGGGGCGGGGTATACAACCCCGCCCCAACCAAGATTCTTAAATGATAACTTAAAAGTCAGCTATCTCAAGTCATGCCAGCGTTCTCATCATTTATCAAGAGACCGCCTTTTACCTTGGAGACGCCTCAGCCAAATTTCCTAACTCCAATTCTTGTATGCAAAATGCACATTAAACTCTGTCGATGAACAAAATTTAGGAATCCGAGCCAACCGAAAGGAACAAGCAACGGTGAACCGATACAGACCATACCTACGAAAAGCCCTGCCCCCCACTGCTGAGTCGATACCGTGGCAGCGGCCGAGGGATTCAAGTGTAGTCGATTCAGTCTACCCGATCAGAATCGTTCGGACCTCATATTTTAAACGGCTACCAAACAATATAAAAAAAAAGCATCTTAATGATGACGCGTTGTTAGCCTTAAAAGATTGGTCTTCCATAAACAGTATCCAAATTCCCATAGAAATACTTAAACCTATTTTATGAGCATATTTTCCAAACTTTAGGAGATTAACTCCAAAAGGTGAGACCGGGCACCATCAAAAAGCGGTCCGAAGGCAGCGCGGAAGCTGCAAGAAAGTAAAGGAATACAAAAATGATCAGCGTAAATTACAACGGGGCGTCCGGCGTGGCGGCCTATAACTTGGCAAATACCAATGTGAATCTGCAGAGAAGTTTACAAAAGCTCTCGAGCGGTTCAAGAATCAACTCCTCCTACGACGACGCAGGCGGGTTGGCAGTGTCGATGAAGCTGTCGGCCTCCATACGACGCACAGAAGCGACCCAGGCAAATGTGAACAATGCATTGTCATTGCTCCAAACCCAGGATGGGGTTCTAAAGTCTGCGGATAAGGTGCTCACTCGAATGGCCGAATTGGCGTCATTGGCAACAGATGTCACCAAATCCACCAATGACTTGGCACTGTATCAAACCGAGCTTAATTCATTGAAAACACAGCTGGGATCTCTTATTCAAGAAGAGTTCAACGGTGTTTCATTGTTTGGCGGCACCTCTACTCAAACTGGAGCAATCGGCACATCCGGAACACTTACAGTTTATACATCTGAAGATGGGGGTCAAAGTGTTGGTATTTCTCAACTTAACCTGGCTTTTATTAGCGGAACAGGTGGTGTTGGAACAACCGTAACTACTGCTGGTGGGGGTGGGATTCATATTTCAACAAATGAATTAGCAACTGCAGCAGTTTCAGCTCTTACCACAGCAATCCAAAACCTTGCAACTTTGAGAGCAACAAACGGATCCGAGCAAGTTCGGTTGACGTTTGCGGCAGACATGCTCGCGATCAATAAGACAAATCTGGAGTCGGCAAACAGCCGAATCACGGATGTGGATATTGCCACTGAGAGTGCGAAGTTAGCAAAGTTTAATATCCTACAGCAAGCCGGCACGGCAATGCTGGCGCAGGCAAACCAATCGACGCAATCGATCCTAAGACTCTTGGTCTGAGGTTAGGTAACAAAACCGAACCCCTTAATTAGCAGTGTGGGAGGTATCCTCCCGCGCTGCGAGAGGGGGATGGGAGATTAACCACAAGCGATCGAAGAGATGAAGTAAGTTTGGGCAGAAACACCGAAAAGAAAAAACCAGTGAAAACGCTGGTCGAGTTGAATGCAAAATTGCAGGAAGCCGTGAAAAGCAGGTTGTTTATTCTGATGCAACAAAGAGGTTGCAAGGCAAACAAACGAACGCGCCGATTTCATGGGAGATACCAAAGCAAATTGGAAACAAACACTTTTCAATGTGGTTTAGGAGTTCAGCCAGCAATCTCAGTAACATCTATGGCCAGAAAGAAGCCTTCACCTAGCATTACTCAATCCCTGTGTCCTCTGTGAACTCTGTGGTTAATAAAATGAAATAATTTTCGAGATTTAACTCAAAAGGTGAGACCGGGCACCATGAAAAAGCGGTTCGAAGGCAGCGCGGAAGCTGTAAAAAAGTAAAGGAATACAAAAATGATCAGCGTAAATTACAACGGGGCGTCCGGCGTGGCGGCCTATAACTTGGCAAATACCAGTGTTAACCTGCAGAGGAGCTTACAAAAGCTCTCGAGTGGTTCAAGAATCAACTCCTCCTACGACGATGCAGGCGGGTTGGCGGTGTCGATGAAGTTGTCGGTTGCCATCCGACGCACGGAAGCGACCCAGGCAAATGTGAACAATGCATTGTCATTGCTCCAAACCCAGGATGGGGTGCTCAAGTCTGCGGATAAGGTGCTAAATCGCATGGCAGAGTTGGCTCAACTCTCTACCGATGTGACGAAGTCAACAAGCGACAAAGCTCTTTATCAAACAGAATACAATGCGCTAACAAGTGCTCTGAGTGCAATGCTTACTGAGAAATTTAATGGCGTTTCGTTGTTTGATACAGGATCGACATTATCTGTTGTTACTTCTCATGATGGTGGTCAATCAGTGGGAATTACCCAAGCAAACCTAGGTGCAATTGCAACCGGATCAATTTCAACGGTCAATCTTTCCTCGGCAACTGGGGCTACAACGACTGAAATTGGTCACCTCACGACAGCAATCCAAAGCCTTGCGAATTTGAGGGCAACAAACGGATCCGAACAAGTTCGGTTGACGTTTGCGGCGGATATGCTGGCGATCAACAAGACCAATCTGGAGTCGGCAAACAGCCGAATCACGGATGTGGATATCGCTAGTGAGAGCGCGAATTTGGCGAGGCTTAACATCCTACAGCAAGCCGGCACGGCAATGCTGGCGCAGGCAAACCAATCGACGCAATCGATCCTAAGACTCTTGGTCTGAGGTTAGGTAACAAAACCGAACCCCTTTATTAGCAGTGTGGGAGGTATCCTCCTGCACTGCGAGAGGGGCAGGGGATTAACCACAAGCGGTTGAAGAGATATAAACTATCCGAATCAGGTCCTAGTGAGCGTCGCGCAGGAGTAGAGTGAATCGAGCTTCTTAGCTGGCAGAGTATTTTGAAGAATTAATAGAAAAAGAGATGAAGTAAGTTGGTCTAGAAACACCGAAAGGAAAAAAACCAGTGAAAAACTCTGGTCGAGTTGAATGCAAAATTGCAGGAAGCCGTGAAAAGCAGGTCGTTTATTCTGATGCAACTAAGAGGTTGCAAAGAAAACAAAAGAACCTGCCGATTTCGCGGGAGATGCCTAAGTCAATTGGATGCAAGTGCTTTTCAATGTGGCCTAAGAGTTCCGCCTGCAAGCTCATTAATCTCAATAGCCAGAAAGAAGTCTTTACGAAGCATTGCTCAACCTCTGTGTCCTCTGTGAACTCTGTGGTTAATAAACATAGTTAATTTCCGGGATTTAACCCGAAAGGTGAGACCGAACACCTGGAAAAAAGCGGTTCGAAGGCAGCGCGGAAGCTGTAAAAAGTAAAGGAATACAAAATGATTAGTATCAACTATAATGGGGCCTCCAGTGCTGCGGCCTATAACTTGGCAAATACCAACACAAAGCTGCAGAGAAGCTTGCAAAAGCTCTCAAGTGGTTCACGAATCAACTCCTCCTACGACGACGCAGGTGGACTGGCGGTGTCAATGAAACTGTCGGCCTCCATCCGACGCACAGAAGCGACCCAGGCAAATGTGAACAATGCAATTTCGTTTCTTCAAACACAGGATGGCGTTTTAAAAGCGGCTGGCAGTATCCTGACGCGTTTGGCAGAATTGGCTCAACTTTCTTCCGATGTAACGAAATCGAATGATGATAAATCTCTTTATCAAACAGAATATAATTCACTTACATCTTCATTGAACTCGATGTTAAGTTCCGAATTCAATGGAACTGCTCTTGTCTCTTCAGCGGTTAGCACGATGAGTGTGGTCATTACAGAAGATGGCACTGGAACTGTGGCGATTAATCGATCCAATCTTAACACAAATATCCTAGGATCAATTGGGATTACACTAACGACAGGCAATATCAGCACGCACATTGAAACGTTGGATAATGCGGTCCAAGCCTTAAGTAACCTAAGGGCTCAAAATGGAGCCGAACAGATGAGGCTTACCTTTGCAGCAGATATACTTGCTATTAATAAAACAAATCTGGAATCAGCGAACAGTAGGATCGCCGATGTCGATGTTGCGGCAGAAAGCACCAATCTGGCCAGATTAAGTATTTTGCAAAATGCAGGCACTGCAATGTTGGCACAGGCCAATCAATCGAACCAGTCTATTTTAAGATTATTGGTATAAAATTATGCAGCCTTTTATTGGATTATCTAAGCTAATTCATATGTGCTAATTTAAGGATTGAAAACTAAATTCTTTAAAAGGCGTGACAGGTCGCCCATTCAATCTGTCCGGACGCGGCACGGAAGCTGCACAACTAACTGAAAGGAAATATGATGATAAACATCAACTCGGTGGCGTCCGCATCAGCGGCTGCCAATCAACTCAACCAAAACAACAAAAATCTGCAACGCAGTCTGGCAAAGCTTTCGAGCGGCTACCGGATTAATTCTGCGTATGACGATGCAGGAGGGCTTGCGGTTTCAATGAAACTCTCGGCATCGATTCGTAAAACAGAGGCAGCTGCCGCCAATGTCGGAAATGCAATTTCATTCCTGCAAACACAGGATGGGGTGCTCTCAGCAGCATCATCCATCCTTGTGAGGATGTCAGAACTAGCAGTTTTATCAATGGATGAAACTAAGAATAATGATGATAGAAGCTTGTATAATGAAGAGATGACGTCACTTAAAGCAAGCTTTTCATCGCTGCTTACGGAAAAGTTTAATAGCACGGCGTTGTTTGCAAATGGAGGTGCCACATTGGAAGTAATCACTAATGAAAGCGGAACGACTGCCGGTATCAGCCAGCTTGCACTTAATGCTATTAATACAGCGATTGGGTCATTATCAGTTAGTAGTTCAGCAAATGCTGATACCGCCAACACGGCCCTTACAACTCAAATTATTGAGTTGGGTGAATTGCGTGCGAAAAACGGTGCCGAGCAGCAACGGATGACCTTTGCACAAGACATCCTTGCTGTAAACCGTAGCAATCTCGAGGCAGCCAACAGCCAGATTATGGATGTCGATGTGGCTCGCGAAAGCGCGGAATACAGTCGTCTCTCCATCGTGAGAGACGCCGGCATTGCCATGATGGCACAGGCAAACGTCTCGTCCAAAAGCATCCTCAGGCTTATCGATTAAAGAGATCTTGGATTAAATCAAAGAGGGGTCTCCCGAAAGGAGGCCCCTTCTTTTTTTATACCAAAAGCCGATAGCTTTTGGACTTTTCTTGCAGAGGTTACCTGCGGTAGCCGAGTGGTCTCGGGGAGCGCGCCCGCCCCGGGCGCACAACCCCGCGCCCTCGTGGGGTGACTAAAAAAAATTGCGGCCGAAGGCCGGTGGAGTTTCCCATGTCGGACGCGAGGCTCACCCGACTGCGCCCGAGGGCGGACGCGCTCCCCGAGAAGAAGCCGCGAAGCTCGCCATTCTAAAATCCATAACCTTGGAGATTTTGGTATTACTCCCTCCCAACGCACCAATCCTTCCATGCCTCGCCTAGAGCCAACTCGAATCGATCTGCTTGACCAGCATGATCGCAGAGGATGCTCTTGGCTAAATCATCGCGAAGCGAACTGCGGAGAGCCTGCCGCAATGAGCGGTCATGAGCCAGTTCGACCGCTTCCTCGATGTAGGCCTCGGTATTTTTGGCTGCCCAGTCCGCGTGGCCGACAGCCGAGAGAAGCGAAAGTCCCACGCGTGAGGCGTGACGATCACCAATGAGCGAAACCACGGGAACACCCATCCAGAGTGCCTCGCAGGTCGTCGTGGTGCCGTTGTAGGGGAATGTGTCGAGGGCCACATCCACACGAGAGTAGGCGGCAAGGTGATCCATGGGATTGTCGTATAAGCCGAGGAGTTCAACTCGGTCACTTGGAATCGCAGCGGTGGCGAGTTTTTCCAACACGCTGCCGAGAACCTCGGAGTCTTCAAAATAAGGACTTTTGATCAGGAGACGGGAACCGGGAACTCTCTCAAGAATCCTTGCCCACGCCGCCAAAGTCTCGCTGGAAGCTTTCAGGAAATTATTGAACGAGCCGAAAGTCACCGGAGCCGCAGCGTCCGGCATCGAGGGGGTTGGCGCGTCTTTGGGCGGCTCGTAGGCCCAGGCGCAGCTCGAAAAGCGAAGAAGTTTCTCGGTAGCAAGGGTATCCGCCTCACCCGTCGGGTCGGTGGTCTCATCCACCAGCCTATATACGATTGCCGGCAGGCCAGTGGTGTTCGGGTAGCCAAGATAGGTCATCTGAACCGGCGCGAGATGTTGTGAAAACAACGGCAGGCGGTTCATCGAGGAATGACCGGCGAGGTCGATCAAAATATCCGGCGCATCCTTACGAATGATTTCCGCCGCCACATTGTCATCGATGCCGTGGAGGCTTGTCCATTTTCCCGCGATGCCGCGAAGCTCGGCACTTGTCGCGTCCTCCGCATGGTGACAATGGTAAAGAATCGTCTGAACCTTCTCTGGATCGAGGTTTGCGAGGATCGGCTTGAGAAAAAAGGCAACCGAATGATGGCGCAAATCCGGCGAGACAAAGCCGACGCGCAGTTTTTTCTCCGGCTCCGGAGGATTGAAAAAAACCTGAAAGTCGTCCGTGGGAAAATGCGCGCCGAATTCCTTGTGGGCCTCGAAGACAGCTTCGCGGTTCTGGCCGGAGACATAGTTCTGAAGCATGTTGCGGGCACTGAACACTCGGGCGTTTCCAGGCTCCATCCACAGGATCGAATTGTGCAGATCAAGCGCCTCCTCGGTTTTGTAGAGCCGCATCAGGCCCAGCGCGCGGGCTGCCGAGGCACTCGTCAGGAACGGATCCACTTGAAGGGCCCTGTCGAAGCATTCCATGCCCTCCGCCACGCGGCCAGATTGCTCGATGAGGGCGAGGCCAAGATTACTCCAGCCCTCGGCCATGGAGGGATCAAGCTCGACAGCTTTTCGGAAATGCATCTCCGCAGCCGAAAAGCCCTTAGTGATGGCCGTCAACTCTCCCAATTGCTCGTGCGCGGCAGGATTTGCAGGTTGCAGGGAGACGAATTTTTCCAGCGAAGCCATCGCCTCCTCGGCATGGCCCATAGCCCGTTGACAGCGAGACAGGTTTTCCCAAGCTTCTGCCTGGTGTGGCGCCTTTTTGAGAGCGCGAGTCAAGTGAGGCTCCGCCTCCGCGAAGCGGCCGAGATCGGCCAATGCCATACCCAGAAACAACCTGCAAGGCGCTGAGGTTGCATCTAATCGGCGCGCACGCTCCAGCAGCTCGACGGCCTGCTCCAAATGTCCCCCACGTTGAAATGCCATCGCTCCAGAGAGAAACCAGCCATCAAAATTTTTAGGAGCTGCCGAACGAATCTGCGAGTAGAGTCGCTCTGCTTCGTCATGGCGCAATTCCTTGTGGAGCGCAAGAGCCTCCCCGAGCATGTGGACGACTTGTTTTTGGTTCATTTTACGTTATTTGTTCTTTAGGGATAGAAATCTCGGGGTTTGAATCAAAGCTTGGGACAGCCGTTTACTTTTTTAAAATTATAAGCAATCCATTGTTGGCGAAGTGCTTTTTCCCAGGATGTCTTACTTCAAGAGCTTTTTGTATGTTTTCCGGGATTTTCGCCGGAAACGTGAGTTGGAGTTGCTCGACTGTAAAAGGGCTTTGCTGAACATACTCTATGTAGTTCTCGGTGAAGAGTCTGTTAATGTGCTGGTTGTGATATATGTTAAAAATCATCTGTGAAGCCGTGCGACGGTCAGTAAGCGTAAGCAGGTGCTTTTCCATTTGGGCAGGAGTGAAAAGGATGTGCGCCCATGGTGGAACTGGAGATTTTCCAGCAGACCACTGTTTGCCGTTGGCATCGATCATGTTCGGGAGGTGATGGCCGTCATGCGCAGACCAGATAGGGGAGAACATAGTGAAAAGCTTCCCTCCCGGCTTCAGAGCGGAATAAATTTTTTCCAAGGCCAAGCCAAGAGTATGCACATGTTCAAAGCAGGCTATTGAAAAAACACGGTCAAAAGAGCCCTCGAGGCTTGTTGGAAGATCCTCGACCAGACCTTCCAGAAGTGCATAGCGGCCCATGTCCTCCGCGTTTTGAATTGCCTGGATTCGGCACGAGAGATCACCAGTTGGACGGGTGCCTCCCCCACCTTCTCCCACTTCATCCCAATACCTCATGGCTTCCAAGCCAACCCATTGTTCCGCACCGAGGACATCGAGAACAAGTTCGCGCGGTAAACTGCCCCCCACCTCTAGCACTTTATGTCCCTTGAGCCCCACCATTGTCTCCGCCTGGAAAAGGTAAGGAATATGGTAGCTTAGGCCAAAGCGTTGTTGGAGTGTGGGTATTTGATCCTGGGTGAGTTCCATCAAGTTAGGGAAAGTTAGAGGCAACTCCGCTGCAAGCCAATTTACCCGAGATTCATTTACGCAGTGTTGCAATGGAAGTGCAACAGGGGTTTGCTGTATTCTCCCAATACGTCACACAATGGACTTTTCCACGATTACCCCCTTTGTTTTTTTTCTATCGCCAAGGGCGAACTACCGTGACCCGATCATTTCGCCGAACGAGGTTTTCTGCGGTCCCGATACAGGCGATGAGACCGTAGGTCGACGACGGCGTTGCGTGCAGACACCCGCCAAGCCATTCGATGCACCGAAGTTTTTTCTGGAAAAGGGAATCATGCAGCAGCCGGATTTGGTGCTCGTGAAGGCGGATGCCACGGGGCGGACGTTTCCAAGGAACCTCGGAGCATTTAAATGCCCCAAAGTATTACTGGTGGGCGTCACCCACTTTCTCCCACAACCGATTCGTAAGGTCATAGAGTATGCCAAAAGCGAGCCGTTTGATTTTATCATCATGGATGTCACAAGACACCATGCCCATTGGTTCCAAGAGGCGGGTCTAAAGAATGTTCATTGGCTGCCAGCGCTTGAATACAATCAGCTGATTAGGCCGGTCAAAAAAACCCCGAGGCATCCCTTAACCTTTGTAGGCCAAGCGGGAATTCATCATCCTTTTCGAAAGTTTGTGCTGGAAAGGCTCAAAGCCGATGGCTTTCCGCTTGAGGTGCTGCAGGCTTCACAAAAGGACGCGGCAGAAATTTATTCTGATTCGCTGGTCACGCTGAACATTACTCTTAACGGTGATATCAATATGCGTTTTTTCGAAGGCTTGGCGGCGGGTGGATTTTTGATGTGCGATAGACTTTCCAAGCCCTCAGGGCTGGATTGCTTATTCAAAGAGGGGGTTGATTTTGAAATGTTTGGGAGCTATGGCGAGCTTTCGGAAAAATTGTGCTACTATACTTCAAGGCCCGACTTGGTTCACCAAATCAAGTCAGCGGGGCATGAAAAGCTGATGCAATTTCACAGCCCCGAGATAAAGCAGCGGCAATTTTTTAATTTGGTTTTCAATGGTATTGAAAACCCTCTCTTCGCTCTGGACAAGGAATCACGCAAGACGGTGGTGATTTCGCAAAAACCCGCAATCGAGATGCTACCGGCCTACGAGTTTTTCCAAGAGTTGCACAGAAATAGGGAGCGATTGGTTTTCTATTGTGCCGAGGAGGATATGGAGCGGGTTCGGCATTTCATGGATCTGCCTCGGGTCGAATGCCGGAGACATGAGGAATTGCAAGATGAGTCATCAGGCGGGCAGCCAGAGTTTCCGGAGGAGCGGATTTTGCACATCGGAGAGGGTTTCGATCCGGCGTCGTTGGAAGCACTATTGTTGAAGCACGAACTGCGGGTGATTTTCGCGCCGGATGGCGATCCAGGCGTGCTCATGGATTGGGGATTTGTGCGGAAGGAGGATGGGGTTTTCGAATGTGCACGGCCTGTTTTTGGAATCGTTCGGAGGGCGAGGGCTCATGGTGGCGAGGCGGCAAAGGATTTGCTGCCGCCATGCGTGGATCTTTGCATCAACGAGGTCGAGGCGCTGGAAGTTGCGGACGCGTGCCATGCATTGGGGTTGGAAGAGTTGCGCAAGGAGGCGCTTCTTCGGGCGGTGTTTTTAAATCGTGATTGCGTGCCGGCTTTAATCCAACTCGCGGACTTGTCCCTGGATGCCGGGGCTTTGGCCGATGCGGCGTTGCTTTTAAGCGAGGCGAACCGCGTTGCGCCGCTGCCGGAGGCGATTGCTCCGGTGTTTCAAGAGCTGATGGAGCGTGTGGCGGAATCGCCGGATATTGTCGAATACAAGCAGGCGCTAAATGGTGGTGAGTATCCGGAGCCGAAGGCGCTGCGGCGGATTCTCGTGGTAACGAATCTTTTTCCGCCCCAAGAGATGGGCGGCTATGGGAGGAAAATCTGGGAGTTTGCGAACGGCCTGAAGGCTCGTGGTCACACGGTTGAGGTTTTAACTTCGAACGCCGATTATTTGGGAAAGAAACCTGATGAGAGTGAATTTGCGCTCGAGAGCGTGGTGCGACGGGAACTCGCTTTGATGGGCGAATGGAAGGACGGTAAGACCCGCTCTACAACGGACGCCTTGGGACAAAAGAAAATGGGTGAAGCGAATGCGCGTATCGTGCTGGAGGCGGCGAGGCGCTTCTCCCCGGATGTGGTGCTTTTGGGAAATCTGGATTTCCTCGGCGTGGAGTTGCTGCATGGGCTGTTAAAGCGCGGCATTCCTGTGATTCATTCGCTCGGCAATCAGACGCCATGGTATCAGGCTTCGGCCTCGATTGCTTCGCCGTTATATGTGATTGCTCCAGCTAGCGACTGGCTAGGCCGGAATCTGCTTTCGCTCGGTTATACGGCTTCTCGGTTGGAAACGGTTTATCCGGGCGCGAGGATCGACAGGTTTTACCGCCATTTTCTTCCAGATGTGCGGCGGCTGCGAATCGCCTTCGCGGGATTGGTGATGCCTTATAAGGGGCCTCAACTTTTGCTGGATGCCTTGGTGAGGCTGCACCAGGCTGGGGTTGATTTCGAAGCTGAATTCGCTGGCGACTCGATTGACAAGGAATTCGTAGAAAAACTTCGCGCCGTTTCTGTGGCCCATGGTGTTGGGGACAGGGTGAGATTTTCGGGATTCCTTTCCCGCAAGGAACTCTCGGCTCTCTTTGCGCGATCGAATGTGCTTGTTTTTCCAACGCTCGTTCCAGAGGCCTTCGGCATCAGCCAAGTCGAGGCGATGGCGGCTGGATTAGTGGTTCTCACTTCGGGAACCGGCGGCACTACCGAAGTTGTGCGTCATCTCGAAGACGGGATCGTTTTTGATCCCAACGATCCGGGATCACTCACCAAATGGCTAGGCAGACTTGCCAGCGACCCGGCTCTTAGAATACGCCTGCAATCGAATGCTCGGGAAAGAGCATTAAAATTTTCCGTCACCGCGTCAGTGGTAGTGATTGAACGCATCATGGAGAGTTTTCTAAATAAGGATGCAGGAAAGGCATCGACCCCGCTGGAAGTGTTTCCTAATGGGGCTGACCATAAAATTTTTGCACCAACCTCTGCCACTTTGGAGGTGGCGGTTTCGGCATTCCATTCTGGTCGACTTGTCGAGGCCGAGGACACCTGCCGTGAGTTGCTTCAGGTGGATGAGAAGTGTGCGGGAGCCTGGAATCTTATGGCGCGCATGGCCGCGCTCAATGGCGATCTGGAGACGGCGGGAGACTTTGGTTCCGTGGCTTGCGAGTTGGAGCCGGAGAATGCGAGGTATGCGCTAGGGTTGGGGGAGGTATTTTTGCGGCGCAACGAGCTGGAGCAAGCGGAAGCGATAGCGCGTCGGACTCTAGAGATGGAGCCGGATTCGCCGGAGGGGTTTGTCTTGCTTGGGCGCGTTCTAGCCGGAAAGGGCGAGCAGGGGAATGCTCTGGAGGCTTTTGAGAAGGCTCTGCGGTTGCGTAAGGATGATGTTGAGTCAATCTCGCACTATGCAATGGCATTGCAGAAGTTCGGGCGTGGCAAGGATGCGATCTCGCAGATTCGCAAGGCGTGCTCATTGGAACCGGAATCTGTTGAGCATCAGACAAACCTTGCGACGTTGTTGGAGGAGAACAAACGCTATGTCGATGCGCTGGCGGCCTACGGCAAGGCGGCGCGGATGAATCCGGACATCGGCTATGTGTGGTTTCGTCAGGGAAAGCTCCTTAACGGCCTCAAGCGCTATGCCGAGGCGATTCCGATTCTGGAAAAGGCGGTGGCATTGCCTGGTCAGCTTGGCGAATACCACTATGAATTGGGACTGGCATTGCACATGTCGAAGCATTTTCCGCAAGCGCTGGAGCAGTATGAGAAGGCTCTGGCATTGGGATATGACTCTGCGGCTCTGCAATGCAACCGGGGGGTAATTTTCAAGGATCTCCGCCGTGGCGGTGAAGCGATCATGGCGTTCCACAACGCCGTAAAAATGGATCCGGCGAATGTTTCCTATCTGAACAATCTGGGCGCGGCGGCACTGGAAATCGGCTTGAACTCCGAGGCACTCGGCTGCTTCGAGGAGGCAGCACGCCAGAATCCGAAGCTTCATACTGCGCAGAATAACATCGGAAACCTCCTCAAGGATCGGGCGCGCGGTATGGATGCCCTGCCCCATTACCGCAAAGCGATGGAGCTTGACCCCGAGAACCACGACACGCAGAGCAACTACCTCCTCTGCCATATGTATATTCCCGATATCGACCCGAAGCTGGTTTTCGAGGAGCATCGGAAGTGGGGGCTCTCCAAGGCAAAAAAAATGCCGCCAGCCTTCAAGTTCAAGCCGCGTGCGGAGGGAGCAAAACTCCGGGTGGGCTTTCTTTCGGCGGACCTTTGTCACCATCCGGTGGCGCATTTCATCGAGCCGCTCTTTCGCGAATACGACAAGGAGCGCTTTGAGTTTATTGCTTACGGCGACCAGCGGAAATCGGATGAATTTTCGGAGCGTTTTTCAAAGCAGGTCGACCTCTGGCGTGAGACCTGCAGCTTGGATGACCGTGCACTTGCGAATAAAATCCACGAAGACCGCGTAGACATTCTTTTCGAGCTTTCCGGTCACACAGCCTACAACCGCTTGGCTGTTCTTGCGTTGAAGCCCGCACCGCTCCAAGCCAGCTACCTTGGCTACCCCGGCACGACCGGTCTCCCGGCGATCGATTTTCGTATTACCGACGAATGGGTCGATCCGGTGGGCATGACGGAAAAATTCCACACCGAGCGGTTGATCCGCCTGTCGCGTTGCGCCTGGTGCTACGAACCCGACATTGCGGCACCGGGAGTGAAATCCCAGCCGGTTTTAAAAAATGGATTCATCACTTTCGGCTGCTTCAACAACATGGCGAAATTGAATCCTGCTCTTTTTGACATGTGGGCGGATGTTTTGCTCCAAGTGCCAGGATCGCATCTCCGGCTTAAGGCTAGGACACTCATGGATGAGGGAGTCAAAAATGAATTGAAACAATACTTCACAGCCAAGGGCATAGCTGAAGATCGCCTCGATTTCTTCGGCCATACACGCAGGATTGTGGATCATTTATCCCACTACAACGAGGTGGATGTCGCGCTCGATAGTTATCCCTACCACGGCACCACCACTACGTGTGAGGCGATGTGGATGGGCTGTCCGGTGGTTACTCTTGCCGGAGCCACCCATGTTTCCCGTGTAGGTGTGAGTCTGCTTACGGCAGTCGGCCTCGAGGAATTCATTTGCGCAAACCGCGATGAATACATCGCGAAGGCCGTCTCTTTGGCCATGGATACCGACCGTCTCACTGCATTGAGGGCCGGCATGAGGGAGCGGCTCAAGACCTCTCCGATCATGGATGCGCCGGCGTTTGCCCGGGCCTTTGAAGGCTCACTGGCCGAAATCGCCGCAATTCGATGAGGCCCTGGGTGGGCTGATGAGGAGTTCGACGTCCGACAAAGTGATTTCCCTGCCTTGATGGATCGAATTCACGGCCAATTTCAACAAGGATAGGCTTAATAAGGGCTGATTTTTTTCAAAAACCCCGGCGAGGACTTGCGCGCATCGGGCTTTTATTCTCACAGGATCGTATGCGGGCATCGTTGTGAGCGCAGCTGAGGAAAACGTGTTTTGCAGCAAAGACAGCGCCTCTTCGATGCGACCAATTTGAACCATCGCCTCTCCAATCAAGAGAAGCATTTCGGGATGCCAGTCGGAATGGGGAGTCGAGGGTGCCAGCGAAATAACCTCCGAAGCTCTTTGCAGCAGTGACAGACAGGTGGCCATCCTCACTCGTGCGCCCTTGTGCAGGTCACTGTTCTCCTGACTTGCGTAAGCGCAGCGTCGGTAGCATTCCAGAGCTTCTTCCACGCGGTTGAGGTCGAGCAATGCACCTCCTTTTAGAAAGAGCACCATGGGGTGGGGGGAGGCGGCGTCCGTGGTGATTTTCTCCAAAATACGCAAATTGCGTTTTTGCTTTTCGGCATTGATGGCCTTGCTCGCATAGCCGGTGTGTATGATCTCGATTTTGGTATCACGTATTGGAAACCCCACTCGCTGCAGGCTGGTGACGACTTGTTCATGCACCGGCCACTCATAGCGCACGTGAGGATGGTTTGGAAAAAGACGCACGATTTTAGCAATCATGCCGGTTTTTCCCTCGTCCTGAGTGCTTTTATTTAGCAGGTGATAAGCACAATTCGGCGGTCCCGAAATGAGTTGCTGGATCGCTGCCGCGCTTTCAGGAGGAAGATATTCATCCGCGTCTAAAACAAGAATCCAAGCCCCTCGGGCAGCATCCAATCCCACATTCCGTGCAGCACTGAAGTCGTTGCTCCACGGGAAGTGAAGCACCCGCGCACCACATCGGTTGGCTATTTCGCAGGTAGCGTCCTCCGAGCCTGTATCGACAACAATCGTTTCTTCGCAGAGACCTTGAACGGAATGGAGACATCTCGCGATACAAGAGCTTTCGTTTCGCGCAATCATTGCCAAAGAGAGCGAGTGGGAGGTGGTGGGGGGCATCCGCAAATGGATTGATATCCCACACATTTATAAACCCCTATAAAAAAACGATAAATTTTTCTAAAGTTTGATTTGGATGTGGCCGATTAAAAGAAGCAACGGAGAAAATCTCCAACACTGAGGTCGAACAGTGAAATAAAACGGCCCGACGGCGGAACGGAATCCGCAAAATAGAAAGACAACGGATATGTCAGTAGTAATCAACACCAACACAGCGGCCTCCTTGGCCAGCTACAACCTCAGCAACACCAACGTTAACCTCCAGAGGAGCCTTCAACGTCTATCAAGCGGTTCCCGAATCAATTCCTCTTACGACGACGCCGGCGGACTCGCCGTGTCGATGAAACTCAGCGCTTCGATCCGCCGGACCGAAGCAACGCAAGCCAACGTCGGCAACGCACTCGCCTTCCTGCAAACCCAGGACGGAGTTCTTAAATCCGCCGACAAGGTCTTGAGCCGCATGTCCGAGCTATCCACCTTGGCGCAAGACGTGACCAAATCAACTGCCGATCTGGCACTCTACAACACCGAGCTCACCCAATTGAAGGGACAGCTCAACT
>JBILCY010000006.1:0-156114 GCA_044352905.1 Terrimicrobiaceae bacterium
CTGGATGAGGCGGGTTATTTCGTTGCTTTATTACATGCTTCGATTTTTACCCCAAAATCCCACCGCTCATTACAAAGTAGCAGGAGCAATCCCTTTTTAAGGGTCGACTAGTATAGCCTGCCTGCATCTATCTCCCGTGAATCTCTTGGGAGATTGTGGCAACATCTTGCCGATATTGCCTGCATCTATTGCGGCGATCTCAAACAAGGGTCGGCTCCTCCCGTGAAATATGAATTTCGTCCCGTGTTCCTGCCCTCTTTTTCTTGGACTCATACAAGACGCCATCCGAAATAAATGCCTTCAATGCGTTGGTGCATTTCTTCTCTCCCATCAAAGAATTCCATTTGTGGAGCAATGAATTCTTGGAGATTGAACCTGTCGCCGGGACATAGGAGAGAAGGGTTTCATCACTAACACGCCCGTCCTTGCCCTTGGGCTTGATGTTTGCGGCCTCCTCCCCGGATGCCTCTCTCCATGAGATTTTGCCCTGCGTATGGCAGAACACTTTTTCAATGGTAGATTCCCCCTCGGCATTTACCCACCGCAAGCGGCGGCCCCTTTTTGGAGCAATAAACCGAAAGGCGTCGGGGCTTTGGGTTGGCTCAATCACCATGATTGCACGCGCCCAATTCGTTAGGTCTGCGCTTCCTGCTCCCGAATACATCCAATCGCTAGCCCTCCAGTTTGATGTGTCCCGGTTCGTCGTTTTGGGTGTGTGGTGGTTCACAACAACCCCGCAACAGAATTCATTCAAAAGCGGATTCAACCCCTCTCGGCAAAACTCCCCAATCTTTTGGGTGTCGGTAATATCACACCCGGCATAGGCGTGGAGCGGATCAATGCGAAATATGTCCGGTCGGTCTGCCTCAAGAGCGGGGCGCAAGAATTCGTTTAAGAATCTCTCCCCCGATGTTGTCGAATGTTGGCGGGTTAAGAGGTTGGCAATGCAGTTTTCTCGGTCTGCCTCCGTCATAAACAAGGTGGATGCAACCCCGGTCACCATCTCTGTCATGTCGTCCTCATCGTTTTCCGCCTGAATGTGGAGAATGCGAAGCGGACGCTCGGGTATAAGCCCGAATGCCTCCCTTCCGATAGACCAGCAAATATCCTGTTGGACGGAGGCGGAAGATTTGCCTATGCCACTCGGGCCAACGAAAAGCATGGCCCCATAGCGACAAAGAAAACGCCCTTGGAAAAAGGTGTTTTGCGGGTTGGGTTTTCTGCCTTCAAGCAAAAGCATCGGCGTTGCTGGGGGCGGCTTGGCAACCGCCCCTTGAATCGCCCCCAAAGCCTCGGCGGCCTCGGCGGGTTCAATCTCGGCGTTGGCAAGTTTACTCCCAATCTCGGCGGCCTTGCGCCTGCCCGCGGCCTCGGCGATGTCGCCGAGATATTGGACGATGGTTTGTCCGCCTTCCGGGTCGTAGGAAAGCGAACTATCCACGGCGGCGAGGTAGTCTTTCCAATCTGTAAAGCCTTCCTCGGCAGCGTAACCCTTGGCGTCTCGTAGAAGTTTTTTATCGTCCTCGATAGCCTGGGCGATGGTCAGCGCGTTTGCCTTCTTGCCCATGCGGTGCAGAGCAAGCGCGGTGGCATAGATGACGGAGCGAAGCGGGCTTGTGAAGTCCTGCGGGCGCGTCCGTCCGGGGTCGGCAATATCTCGGAAGCCTGCGGCGATGACATAGCCAACAACGGCGTTTTCCTGTTCTGGATAGGAAAGCGGGTGGCTCATCGGTGTTTCCTATTGGCAACCTCAAGCAAAACCTCGGCGTGGCATGGCTCGTCTTGGCCGCACCAACACATGAGATTCCAACCTTTGAGTTCCCTTGCTTTGAAAAGCCTGATGGGGTCATTCAAAAGCTCGTCTCGATACTTGGCGACAACATGAGCCTTGGCCTCGGCTCGGGTCATGGTGTCCAAGTGGTCTTGCCAGTTGTGTGGATTCGCCCAGTAGCTCGGGCGAGCCACATTTTTTGTTCCTGGTGGCTTTCTCCACCCTTTGAGCCGGGAGCGTGTGACACGGATGGGTTTCATCGTTTTTCTTTCTGTTCAACGCTCAAGCGGAGCGGAACGACATCGAGTCCCCACTTGCGATGCCAATCCATGAGCATTTCCCGCTCGCTGTCTTTGGATTCCTTGGCCTTCGCCTTGTCGAGCGGAGTGTGGCGCGACATCAAAGCCAATCGCATTGCCTGCTTTTCCTCCATGGATTCACGCCTGCGGCGTGCCTCGGCGGCCATGTGGTCGGCCAGAAATTTTGTGCGGACGCACTCGTTCTGCTGTCGTGTTGGGGTCGTTTTCATCGTGTGCGGGCGTTGAGGTAGGTTTCGAGGTCGCTTTGGCGCACCCGGTAGCAACGGGAGGAAATGCGAATGTGCGGGATTTCCCCGGCGCGGCATTTGCTCCAGAACGCGGATTTCGAGAGTCCCAGATAGGACGCTCCCTCTTGGCAGGACATCAGCGGAGATGCCCCCTGTCGTGTTTCGGTCGGTTTGTGTGTGGTTGTCATTTGCTTTGCGAAGCTCTGTCAAATTGCGCGGCGTCATTGCCTGCTCTTGGCGGTCGCTTCGTTCAGTAGCATTGAACGATGCAAAGCGTGTTTCAAATAAAAACTGGACGATGTTGTTAGTTTATCGTTCAGTCTGGAACGATATGACTAGCCAACAAAAAACAAGACTCGCAAAACTCCGCGCAATCCTAGGCCCAAGCGGCTCGGAGAGCCGTTTCCCGAAACTCGTCGGCCTGTCTCCAAGTTGGATAAAAAAATGTTCAGCCGGTCATCTTCCCATGACGGCAAGGGCGGCAAGCGCGATCCATGACGCCACCGGCGTCGATCTCGGGTGGCTCATGGGTGATTCGGAATCCGAGTGGGTCGTGGAGCATGGCGGCAAGCCCTACACGCTCGAATCCTATTCAAATTGGAAATACACCAAGGATTCCGCCGAAGGCGATTATGCGCGGCTCTACAACCCTGTTTCCCTGCGAATGATTTTGAGGGTTCTTGCCAATGTGGCGACAACCAAGAAACAAACGGCGGCGTCCTGCGAGTTGTTCGAGTTCGCCCAAAAATTCAAAACAACCTTTGGGGTGGCGGAGTCATCTGGCGAATATGGGGCGGAAATGTTGAAGGTGCTTGCCCGCTTGGAAAGACCGACAGCGGAAGACAACCGCCCCCTCGCGGAGCGAATCATCAAGGGGCGGCAAACCCCGGCCCCTACGCCGCAAAAGAAACAACCTTCGAGGAAGTCGAAGCGGACGGGCGGACATTGAACCAAGCCGTTGCCTTGGGCTTGGAGAAAACTTTCACATAGTCCTTGATAATGATGGGAACGCTGTTTCCTGCCTCGCGGCTTGTCTGCTTCACATCATCGGTTGCGGCGACACGGGCAGAACAAAAGGTGTGGCGCAGGCCATTCAAGACCGGCACAACGCCAGCATCACGAATGGCCTTGGTCATGGCCCGCCCAAGGGCGCTTTCGCGTGAAAAGCGCGCACAAAGCCTCTCGTCGTCCTCACCCCGCTTGGATTTCGCCAACCATTCCTTCAAAGCGATGGTGACGGGTGCATGGCGTCTCACGGCGTTTTTGGAATCGCAAGCAATCACTTGGATGAAGCCCGGACGAATGTTGCCCCAAGTCAGGCGGTGAATCTCGGAAGAGCGAAGCCCCGCAAAAGCTCCAATGGCGAATATGGGCAAAAGATGAGCGGGCGCGGCGGCGAGGATTTGGCGAAGCGCGGCGGGTTCATAGGTTCCAATTTCTTTAGATAGCCTCGCGGCCTTTGTCCTGTTGCGGTTCGGCAAAAGCTCGGCCTCGGTTTGCTGGTCTCGTGGAAGGTAGCCTTTGGATTTCGCAAAGCTCCACAGAGTCACGGCGGCTGTGCGGTAGTTCTTCCGGGTCTTGATGCTGATTTTTTTTGCGTTCAACCATGTTTCGATGTCGGACATTTCAACGGCGTGAATGTAGCCCCGGAAGGTGTCCTTGATTTGCCCCATGCGGCTCTTGCAATCCTCAATGTAGCGGACGGAAGCCCCGTCACGATCCAACCCCTTCAAAAACTCGTCATAGACCACAGAAACCAAAGTCGGCGCGAATCCGCTTCGCTTTTTGGTCGCCTTGGCTTGAGCCTCACACGCCGCAACGATGCTCCCCTGCCCCAAAGCCTTCGTTGCGGCGTCCCATTCGGCTACAACGGCGGCAAGCGAACGCCCCGGATGCTGGCGAAGGATTCTTTCGGCGGCGGCGAAGTCGGTAACCTGCGAGGGTGTGAGGGTGGCGACATGGCCCACCCCCTCGGAAAGTTGGCGGGCGGCGGACATGGCAATGTCACGGGCGGCGTCAATCGTTGTGGCGCGGCGGCGAATCCGTTTGCCCGCTTGGATGTAAACGATGGTGAAGCTGTCGTAAACCTTCCCGCCCTTTGTGTCGGGCGTGTGGTAGATCGGAATCTGTTGCCCCTTTTCAACGATAACTTCAACGGGGCGGTTCTTGGTTTTTGTCGTGGGCTTTTTCATGCCAGATTTGTCACGAAAGTGTCACGAAAAGTCAACGCCCCTTTTGAACGGCTTAAATAAGGGCTGGGGCTACCTTTTCGAGCCCCGTAGGCTCCGTTTTGCCATCACTTTTTAATCAAGAGCCGCCCTTTTGCGTGACGATCCAGTCCCTTGGATGGCGAAGTGGCGGTCGCTACTTGCTGCTGCAGGACGACATTTCTTCCGTGGCATTCTGGTATCAAGCCGAACTGCACCAAGCGTTCCCAGTGCTGGCGGACAAGGATGCTTTGAAAATCATTTGAGGCTGCCGGCAAAAGCCAAACCGTTTTGTGCCGGGGAGGGCTACTTTGAGAAGTCTTAACCAGACTCATGTCGGTATAGCATAACCGGCAAGGTTCCCATCCCTCGTCTAGGCGAGGTTATGGAGAGCAAAAAACGCTGAAATCTTTTGGCCTGCCTGCCTCCTTACAAGAGTTAGCTCTGGGCTATCTTTGAACCCTGCCGGATCCGCTGCCGTGCATGAGGGCTTCGACTTCGGAGCGGGAGGTGTAGTTAATGTCGCCAGCGATCGAGTGGCAAAGGCAGGAGGCGGCTACGGCGAAGGCGATCGCGTTTTGAGGGTCGGCGAGTTCCGGTGTGTTCAGCGCGAAGATCAGGCCGGCTCCAAACGAGTCGCCGCCACCAACACGGTCCACGATGTTTTTGATTTCGTAGGGGTGGTATTTTTCATCGCGCACGGGGGCGAGGTGGGATTCTCCGGTGGCGGCTTCGAAGAGCATCGCGCCCCAGTTGTTGTGTGAGGCGGAGAGGCTTTCGCGCAAGGTGATCGCCACATTCTCAATATTCGGAAACCGCGCGACGATTCGCTTGGCGACTTCGGGGTATTTGGAGACATCGAGGCGGCCGGATTCGACATCGGAATTCTCGGCGTGGATGTCTAGGACATCGGCGGCATCTTCTTCGTTGGCGATGAGAATATCGACATGGTGGAGGATTTCGCTCATGACGCGACCGGCGAGTTTTTTGGAGTCGGTGCCAGGTTCCCACGCCCAGAGTTTTTTTCGGAAATTGAGGTCGCAGGACACTTTCAGACCGGCTTGCTTGGCGGTGCTGGCGGCGTGAAGAACGGTTTCAGCTGCGGTTTTTGACAGCGCGGGCGTGATGCCCGTGAGGTGGAGCCAGCACGCTCCGTCGAGGATGCCGGACCAGTCGTAGTCTGCGGCGGGGGTGAGACTGACGGCGGAATGGGAGCGGTCGTAGATGACCGAGGAGGGGCGTTGGTTGGCGCCGTTCTCGTAAAAGTAAAGGCCGAGGCGGCCGGTTTTCGTTCTCAGAATTTTCGAGGTATCCACGCCGAGTCCGTTAAAAACACCGACGCAGGCATCGGCGATGGCATGGATGGGCAGCGCGGTAACGAAGCGAGCCTTGGCACCTAGTTGGGCGAGCGAGGCGGCAACATTGGCTTCGGCTCCTCCAAAGGTGAGATCCATCTGGCCGGGTAGGCATTGGCGGAATCGCTGCAGGCCCACTGGAGCTAGGCGTCCCATGACTTCTCCAAAGGTGACGATGGTATTTTTCATTGGTGTCGGGTGGCTTGGATGAGGGTTGTGGCGATTCGAGCAAGCGCGGTGATGTCGCGCCAGTGCTTCTCGCGGACCGCCTCGCGGGGGGCAAGCCACGATCCGCCGATGGCGGCGACGAGAGGGTCGGCGAGGTAGCTGGACATGTTTTTTTCATTCAGCCCCCCAAGCGGAAGGAATGAAACGCCGAGATGCAGGTAGGGAGCCGCGATAGCCTTCAGGTAGGCAAGGCCGCCGGAAGGTTCGGCCGGGAAGAATTTCAGCATGTTGCAACCCTGCTCGAGGGCCATTTCGATATCGGTTGGCGTGGCGATGCCGGGCGCAAAAGGAAGAGCCATATCCTTTGCGGCTTTTAGGACGCGGGGATTGACGCCCGGCGAGACCGCAAACTCGGCTCCGGCATTTTTTACCTCCTCGACCTGCGCGGGCGTGAGCACCGTCCCCGCCCCGGCCAGCATCTCAGGCACCTCGGCGCGGATGCGTCGCAGGGCCCCAAGGGCGGCAGGGGTGCGGAGGGTCAATTCCATGACATCGACTCCCCCGGCAAGCAGGGCGCGGGCGAGGGGAGGACCGTCCTCCTCTTTGTCAATGACAAGCACGGCGACGATGCCAGTGGATTGGATGCGGGATGCCAGGGGTGCGGGGATCATGGGATGATTTAGGCGAGGCTTTTGACAGGCAGCCAACGGCGCTCAGCCCAGCTTTGGAGACCGAGTTCTGCGAGTTGGACGCCTTTGGCTCCTTGCAGGAGTGTCCAAGGGAAGGCTTCATTGAGCACGACATGGCGGAGAAAGAGTTCCCACTGGATTTTAAAGGCATTGTCGTGGGTCTCCTGCTCGGGAACCTTTGCCCAACCGCCGAAGAAATCGATCGGCTGGGGAATGTCGGGATTCCATGTGGGTTTTGGGGTATTGCCGTAGTGCTGAATCCAGCATTCGCGGAGTCCGGCGACGGCGGTGCCGTGGGTGCCATCCACCTGCACGGTGAGAAGGTCGTCGCGGCGGACGCGGACGGTCCAACTGGAGTTAAAATGGGCAATGACGCCCCCTTCGAGTTCGAATGTCGCATAGGCGGAGTCGTCGGCGGTGCATTTGTATTTGCGGCCCTGCTCGTCCACACGCTCAGGGATGTGCGTGGCACCGATGCAGGAGACGGCCTTCACCTCGCCGAACAGGTTGTCGAGCACATAGCGCCAGTGGCACAACATATCGACAATGATGCCTCCGTCGTCCTCCTTGCGGTAGTTCCAGCTTGGGCGCTGGGCGGTTATGTTATCGCCCTCGAAGACCCAGTAGCCGAACTCACCACGGACGCTCAGGATTTTTCCAAAGAAGCCCTGCTCTTTAAGGCGTTGGATCTTTCGCATTCCCCCGAGCCAGAGCTTGTCCTGAACGACGCCATTTTTCACACCGGCCTTTTGTGCGGTATGGAAGAGGTCGAGGGCGTCGGCGGAGGTGACGGCGGTGGGTTTCTCGCAGTAGACGTGCTTGCCGGCGGCGATGGCCTTTTTGACAGCGGCGGCCCGCCTTCCGGTGGTCTGCGAGTCGAAGTAGATGATGTTTTCCGGCTTCGCAAGCTCGGCATCCAAGTCGGTGGACCAGCGCACGCCTTCATCCATGGCGGCGAGCTGGGCGAGTTTGGCCTCGTTACGGCCGATGAGGACGGGTTCCGGCCAGATGACCTCACCGTCGTTGATTTTGACACCACCCTGTTTGCGGATCGCTAGGATCGAGCGGATGTAGTGCTGGTTGGTGCCCATGCGCCCAGTGACGCCGTTCATGATAATACCGATCTTGTGTTTTTTCATAAGTAGGATGGTTGGAGATTATTCAGGTTTCTTTGTGCATTGGGGCTGCGCGCCCGGAGGAAGAGGGGGAACGTCGACGCCTGCTCTCGGAAGGGTGCCTTCGAGTTCCTGCCGCCAATGGGCGACATCGCCAGCGGGACCGTAGCAATAGATCATGCGGAGCGGGGTTTTTCCGATGTTCGTGAGTTGGTGGAACACGCCGGGCGGGATGTAGACCATCTGGCCGGTGGTGAGGGTCTGGCGTTCCTCGCCAAGACACATTTCAGCAGTGCCTTCGATTACGAAGTAGACCTCCTCCTGCTCCTGATTATGCCATGGGACCTGCCCTCCCTCGGGGTCGAGGGTGACATTGCCGATGGAGAAGTTTTTTGCCTGAATGGGGGCCACGCCGCCTGCGAGGTTTTGCGTGCGGCGGCGCGCCGGATAGCGGCGGCCTTCAATTTGCGAGAGGTCGGAGATAGTCATTGGGTTTTTTGAATTTAGCGGGGAGTGATGCAGCCGAAGAAGGTGTAATCGCCACCCTCGGCGAGACGTTGGATATAAAGGGCAAGTTCGCGGGCGTGATAGTCGCCCCACATCGAGGATTCGCCTCTGGGGATTTTGGAGCCTTTGGGTATGTGATCCCAGCCGTTGGGGCGGTGATAGATCGAGTGCAGGATGAGTCCTTGATGCGACTCCGAGGTGGAAAGGTAGGGCTCGGAGAGGACAGTGCGGGCGGTGGTGAGGCCGGCCTGCAGGTAATGCTTCCCATCTGGTGAATCTTTGAGGAAGCGGCCTAAGCGAATGAGGCCCTGCGCAGCAATCGCAGCAGAGGAGCTGTCTACTGGCTCCCAGTCGTTTTCAATTTCTGCGGGGCGGTTGAGGTAGTCGCCAAGATGGTGCAGATCCGGCGCGCCTGTATCCCAGTAGGGGATGCCATCGGTAGGCGTGTGCTCGATATAAAAATCGCAGGAGGCCTTGGCGGCTTTGAGGAAAATCGCTTCGACGGCTTGACGCCCCCCGAATGGCTCCAAATCGGAATCCGGGAGTGTTGCAAGCCATTCAAGCTGCTCAGGGTAACCGGCAACGATCCAAGCGAGCCCGCGGGTCCAGGTGGTGAAAGGCGAATAGCCCTGCTGGGAATTCGGACACCGGTAGTTTCCGTCGTTTGTATTAAAAATACTTTCGTGAGCAACCCGCCCACGGATGTCGTAGGCGTCGCGGCCCTCGCCGTAATAGACGGCGTAGTCGGCGGTGGTTTTCGCGTGCTGGATGAGGCGATCGAGCAGGGAAATGCGGAGATCTCTCTCGCCCATGAGGACGTGCCCGAGCGAATGGGAGAGGGCGAGCGCGCGGAGGCTGCGGATGGTATCGGCAAAAAGGGAATGAGGACCGTTGAACGAGTAAATATACCCTCCGCCACCAGCGATGGGTGTCCAGCGGGAGGCTTGGACAGCGCCGGTGCATTTAAGTGCAAGTTCGTAGAAATCCTTTTCCCGTGCGTCGTGTGGGATTTTACATTCCACCATCAGGCGAAGAAGATTTCCATAGGTGCTCACGTTATTAAAACCGTGGTCATGCACGCCAATGTGCGTGATGTGGTGTGCCATCCGCTCGCGGGTGTGCTTGCGGCCTAGCTCCAGAAACGCAGTGTCCCCCGTGGCGTCGAATTGAAGAATGGCAGAACCGTAGACAAACCCCTGCGTCCACTCGGTCCATCCTCGGGCTGTGTATTTGCCCTCGACCGTGAATACAGGTGTGGCCCTGCCGGGAATCTCATCCCGGTCGATCGAGAGAATTTTTGGTGCCGAGGCGGACCAGAGTTTTTTGATGGCCGGTAGCAAGTCGGCCGGTGAGATGTTTTGGTCGGGTTTGATCATAGACGTTTGATGTGGAAGCCGCCGTCGATATTGATGATGTCGCCGGTGGAAAAAGGAAATGCACCGCCGAGGATGGATTCAACGGCAAGGCCGACATCCTCGGGATTGCCCCAGCGTTTCTGGGGAACAAGGCCCTCTGCCAGGAGTTTGTCGTATTTTTCCTTCACGCCGGCTGTCATGTCGGTAGCCATAATGCCCGGGCGGAGTTCCAAGACTTGGATTCCGGCCTCGGCCAAGCGGACCGCCCAGAGTTTCGTAGCCATGCCAAGTCCGGCCTTCGAGATGCAATACTCGCCGCGGTTGATCGAAGCGGTGTCTGCCGAGAGCGAGGAGACAAAAATCAGTTTGTAGCCTCCTTTGAGGGTGGACTGGCCGGGATGAGCTAGCCAGTGGCGAGCCGCCAACTGCGAGAGAAAATAAGGTCCCTTGAGATTCACCGCGAGAACCTCGTCAAAAATGTCCTCGGTGGCCTCAGTTATGTCTGCACGGACGCGCGGAGCGATGCCGGCATTGTTAACCAGCGCATCGAGGCGGCCAAAGGCGGACAGCGTCTCTTCCATGATTCTGGCACGATCTGCGGCATCGCCGATGTTGCCGCCCACCACAGGGAATATTTGCTGGGGTGATGCAGCGGCTTTTGAGCAAGCAGCAGCTGTTTCATCGGCGGCGGCGCGGTTGTTGGCGTAGTGGATCGCTACATTATGTCCGGCGGCGGCGAGCCGTAGGGAGACGCCTCGTCCGAGACCGCGGCTTGAGCCTGTTACAAGGATATTGGATAGGGAACTCACGCTGAGGACTGTGCCACAGTTTCGTGCGTGATGTTATGACAACAGGGCGGATTGATAGCACAAAACCGACTTTTGTTTTATGGCCCAATCTGTCATGGAAAAAGCAGCGAAAGGCAGCGCAGACTTGGGATTGGCTGTGGATGCCTGTATCCACCGCGCGTTTTTTGAAAGGAATTATTCGCGTCGCGCCTTGCGAATTGTTGATTGCAAGAATGCCGTCGGTGAGAGCCCGGTCTGGAGTCGAAACCAGCGTGAGAAGTAGTTTGCATCAACGAACCCACAGGATTCTGCAGCAAGGCCCACCGGCCCGCCTTTTAAGAGTTCTTTTTTGCAAAGCTCGATGCGGACAGCATCACGGTGGCGTTGCAGCGTAACGCCAGTGTGGCGCTTGAAGAGGCGGTTAAGGTGGTCCGGATTTCCCCCGATCTTCCGACAAAGCTCGGCGATGCTCACTGCAAAAAGCTTGGGATCGGAGGTGAGTGACTCGAGCTTTCGGATCACGCCAGGCACGGGTGCAGGCTCAGGGGTTAGGAATCCGAGCACGCGAAAAACTACGTCGAGAATTGCCAGCGTCGACGAGGCTGCCAGAAATCGGGCTTCCATCGAAGCAGGATCTCGCAGCCGCCCGAGCCGCGAGAGTTCGTGGCGAATTTTCGCGGCGTTCGAAAAATTCAGGCAAGATACCTTCGGCGTTTTCGGATGAGACATCTTCAGGTCGATGGCCAGGCAGACAGGACGCCGAGTTGGATGCTCGCGGAAGGCGTGCTGACACCCTGCGGGAATCCACGCAAGTGTGCCGGATTTCACTGCATGCACCGTGCGCCCCAGCACGAGATTCCCTCCGTTGGAGAGATAACAAAGAATTTGGCCAAACGAGTGGCTGTGGGTTTCCACCGCATCAACTTCGGAAAGGTGCTTGTGAATCCTCAACCGCATCACAGAAAGCCCGGGGAGGCGGATGCCGATTTGTTTAAGGAAAAGGGAACGAAAACTTCTCACAGAGCGCGAAGGGGAAATCAAACCCCGCTGTTCATACACCCGTCGCGCCCCGGCTGGAAAGATTCAATGAAAATGCCTCAACTGTTTTTGGGCATTGCCCAGCTATGAGTGACAAATGTTATCGGTTTTTTTGAAGGGTTTAATCCTGTCAATCAAAAGTTTACAATACCGGAGAATGTCTGGGTTGAATTATATTTTCCAAAAAAACACAAAAAACGCTTGCTGATTTATGGGGTAGTGGTAGTTTAAGCCCGTTCTGGGGGGAACAGCAGCCCGTTTCAACATTCGTTGGGACGGGCTGCAACTCTTTTAGGGGTCTATTTTTTTTTAAGTTTCGTTTTCACGATTTGTAGTGCGAAGGTGGTTTCTTCCACGCGCATGAGCAGGCAGGCAATGAGGTAGGAGGCAGAAGCGGCGATGATAGTTCCCAGGACAATGAGAGTGCGGATGGCCAGGTTGGTGTCTGGGAAATAAACAGAGGCGAATCTCTCGGAGCCGATGCAGACAGCCGCAAGAGGAATGGTGGCAATGGCGCAGCGAACCAGTGTGCTGAAAAATCTTTTACTTTCTAGGGAGTGTGCCGCTGGAAGCATGAGCACGTAGAGGGCGGCAAAGTTGAGGGTTGCGCAGATCGTGGTGGAGAGGGCCAGTCCTTTGTGCCCAAGCCCCAGGCGGAACATGAAGAGGTAGTTCAGGGCGACATTCAGGCCAACGGCTCCGAAGCTGACAAGCATGGGGGTCCATTTTCGATTGATTGCATAGAAGGCGGGAGAGAGAACCTTGATGCAGGAGTAAGCAACGAGGCCGATGCAGTAGAACTGGAGCGCAAGAGCGGTCTGGGTTGTATCGTGCGTAACAAAATTTCCATGCTCATAGATGAGCCCGATAACGGGCGATGCCATGAACCAAAGCCCTACAGCAGCCGGAAGGGTGAGAAATGTGGCGAGGCGCATCGCTCGGCCAAGCGTGGGTCCGAAGCGGCTGGTATCGGCATCCGCAGCGATTCGAGAGACGACGGGAAGGGTGATGGTGGCGACGGCAACGCCAAATACTCCGATCGGGAGTTGCATGAGTCGGAAGGCGCTGTTGAGCCAGGTGACGGCCTCTGCACCCGCGTAGGAGGCGAAGCGGGAGTTCACCAGCACATTGATCTGCACCGCGCTGGCGGCGATGACCGATGGCAGCATGAGTGTAAGGATTTTTTTTATGCCCGAGTCGTTCCAACAAAAATCGGTGACAAACTGAAAACCTGCCCGTCGCAAGCTGGGGAGCTGGATTGCAAACTGGAGAAAGCCGCCAATCAATGTGCCGATTGAGAGGCCGATGAGGGCTTTGCGTCCAAAGGACGGATCGATGAGCCAACCGAAGAACACGCCGCCGAGTATCGATCCGATATTGAAGAAGCTGGAAGCAAGTGCTGGAGCAGTGAAGATCTGCCGGGAATTCAAAATTCCCATCACCAGGGCGGCAAGGGAGACGAGAAGGATAAAGGGATACATGATCCGTGTGAGGAGGATCGTGAAAGCGGAGTCTTCGGGTGCGAAGCCTGGGGCAAGCAGGTGGACGAGTGGTTCGGCGAAGATGATTCCGAGCAAGCTCACGCCGCTCATGAAGATGGCGGTGAGGGTGAGCATTTTCGAGGCGAGGGCCCATGCTGCTTGGGAGCCTTCTTTTTCAATCTTCTGCGAGAAGACGGTAATGAATGCGGTGGATAGGGCTCCTTCGGCAAACAAATCCCGGAGGAGATTGGGTAGTCGAAAAGCGATTAGGAAAAGCCCCATGGCGGCGGTGCCAAAGATCGCGTTGAATAAAACTTCACGCACGAGTCCGAGCACGCGGCTCAGCATTACGGCAGCAGCGATGATGGCGCTGGCTCGCGTGTTGAGTTTTTTCCCGTCGTTCATCGTGCGGCTGCTTTGCGCAGGCGCTCCATGATAGCGGCGCCGATTCCGGTTTCGGGCACAGGCTCGGCGACAATGAGGTCGAGGCCGGCGTCGTCAAGGCGCCGCATGGCACCATAAAGGTTGGCAGCGGCCTCGTGCAGATCACCGGCGTGGCTGAGGTATTCGATTTTACAAAATCCAGCCTCGGCGCTGGTCCATGCCAGCAAGCCGGTGTTCATGCCATGCGGCTTCGGATTTTCCTCGATCATAAGCGGGGTGCGCGGGGCGTAGTGGCTCTTGAGTCCACCCGGGGTGGCGATATCCGCTTTGTCTCGGATGACCGGGCCAAAGACCCGCAAGTCCTCCTCGGTGATGGGGCCTTGACGCAGGATTTGCAGGCGATCCTCGAGCACCAGGACGATGGTGGACTCGATCCCGTGCGTGCAGGGGCCGCCATCCACAATGAGTGGAATGCGGCCTTCGAGTTCGCTTAATACATGGGTGGCCGTGGTTGGGCTGATTCGTCCAAACCGATTTGCGCTGGGTGCCGCCAATGGGCGGGCAAAACTGGAAACAACCGCATCAAAGACTGGTTGTGCGCTCATCCGTATGGCGACGGTGTCCTGCCCGGCGGTAACGATGTCAGGAATGATGGGTTTTCGTGGAACGACGAGGGTGAGTGGCCCTGGCCAGAATTTTTCCGCTAGGGCGAGGGCGAGCGGTGGCGCGGTGGCGATACGCTGCAGCCAGTCGCGTGACGGGATATGAACGATCAGAGGGTCGCTGAGCGGCCGGTTTTTTGCCTCAAAGATTGAGGCACAGGCCACTGGGGAAAGAGCATCCGCAGCCAGGCCGTATACTGTTTCCGTGGGCAGGGCCACGGGTTCTCCCGCCGATAGCAATTCCACAGCGGTAGTGATGCCATCCTTCGGCGCAAGGGTGCGTGTTTTCAATCCAGGACGGCAGCCAAGACTTCGCGGGTTTGTTGTTCCCTGAAGGCGAGCAGGTTTTTTTTCACAGTTGGGATTTCCGGAGCAAGTGTGGCTGCTGCAAAAAGCGCGGCGTTTTTGGCCCCTGCGACTCCGATTGCAAAAGTGGCAACGGGTATTCCTGCCGGCATCTGCACGATGGAAAGAAGCGAATCCTGCCCGCGCAGTGCATGGCTCTCGATCGGAACCCCCAGCACCGGTATGTGTGTATGGGCGGCAAGCATCCCGGGAAGATGGGCGGCTCCACCAGCGCCGGCGATGATACAACGAAGACCTCTGGAGTCGGCGGTCTTGGCGTAGTCGGTCAATAAATCCGGCGTGCGGTGGGCCGAGACGACGCGGCATTCATGGGCAATGCCGAGTTTTTTAAGAATAGTGGAAGCCTCTTTCATGGTTGCCCAATCCGAGCGGCTTCCCATGACAACACCGACGAGTGGCGCTGAGGTTTTCGATTTCTTGGAATTCATTGGCTGGTTGGGATGCGAGGTTGGCTTTTACCACAGAGGCGATGCCGTGCACGGATGAAAAAATAAAAGGCCGGACGGAAACGCGTTCCATCCGGCCTTTACGAACGTCATTATTTGGACGTTCCGATGGTGCTCGGAGCAGGAGCTGGTTTGGACTTGCTTGCGCAAGCGCCCAAGCCCAGAGCTGCGATCGCGAGAGCTGCCATGGCAGCGATAGTTGCGAATTTCATGATAATATTTTCCCCTCCTTTCTTGGCGGTAGCCGCGGCGAATTTGTCATAAACGGTGTTGCTGACAATACTAATCAGTATCCAGGAGATGGGGGGATCACCTAAGTATGTTGGTAAAGAAACAGCCCGGTCGTCCCCGGTTCACTCCCTCCCCCAAGTTTGTGAACCAATCCCTCGACCGGGCTGATCTTATGTTAAGATCCTAAGCAACCCTTGTGCCAAAATATGGAGGGGAGGAGTTCAGGGCTTTTCACAAGGAAAACCCTGCATTTTGAAGATAAAAACGGCTCGCTTGCTAGTGGGCGTGTTGGGATTTTGCCAGTTTGCAGACCCTAGAATGCTAAAAAACGAGCACCGCAGAGGGCTTGGGATCACTCGCGAGGCTGAGTGCCAAAGTAGCGTTTCGTTTCGGATGCAATCAAGCCGCTCAGGAGGAGGAGGGCGATGAGATTTGGGACCGCCATCAGGCCATTCATCATGTCGGAGAAATTCCAAACGGCGTCACTCTTCCAAATCGATCCGACGAAAACAGTCAGCACCCATACACAGCGGTAGGGGATGATCGCTTTGACTCCGAAGAGATACTCGATCGATTTTTCGCCGTAATAGGACCAGCCCAGAATCGTTGAAAATACGAAAGTGAGCAGGCCGCCAATGAGGATGACGTCTCCGAAAAGACCCAAATCGTGGAAGGCGCTGTTGCACAAGGAGGCCCTGGTAAGTGATTCGCCCTGCCAATCGCCAGAGGAGACGATCACGAGACCTGTAAGCGCACAGATGACGACAGTGTCCCAAAATGTGCCCGTGCTCGAGACCAGTGCTTGGCGCACAGGGTCGCGTGTCTGGGCGGCAGCGGCAACGATTGGCGCGCTACCGAGGCCTGATTCGTTGGAGAAAAGGCCGCGAGCGATGCCGCTGCGCATGACCTCGGCGATACCCGCTCCAATGAATCCGCCCACCGCAGCTTGGCCGCTGAATGCGCTCTTGATGATGAGTTCCAAGGACGCGCCGATTTTATCCCAGTTGAAGGCGAGAATAACGAGGCAGCCGAGCACGTAGAAGATCGCCATAAATGGCACCAGCACCTTGCAAAAGCGGGCAATGGATTTAATCCCGCCCAGAATCACCGCTCCGGTAATCACGGTGAGTATAACTCCCACGATGGGTTTAATGTTGTCGCCGGCGAAACCAAACGGCAGAAGCCTGCTTTTTTCGGCGATCATTTCGGAAATGGCATTTGCCTGCACCATATTGCCGATGCCGAAAGCGGCGATGGCGGTGAAAATTGCAAAAATAATACCTGCCCAACGTGCATTAAGGGCGCGCTCGAGGACATACATCGGGCCGCCGGACATTTGCCCTCGATCATTTGTGACCCGGAATTTTACGGCCAAGAGTGCCTCGCCGTATTTCGTGGCAATGCCGAACACGCCAGTAAGCCACATCCAGAGAACCGCGCCAGGACCACCGATAAGGATGGCGCCTGCGACACCATAGATGTTGCCGGTGCCGATGGTGGAGGCGAGTGCGGTGGCCAATGCTCCAAACTGCGTGATATCACCTGGAGAGCCAGGATCTTTAGCCACCGAGAGGCGAATCGCATGGCCCAGGTGGCGTTGGACAAAGCCGGTTCGAAAAGTGAGATAAATGTGCGTTCCGAAAAGAAGCAGAATCAACCACGGGCCCCACACCAACGATGCTCCCTGCTCGACGAGTTTATTGATGGTCTCCATGGGGTGTCATCAATAGCTGTCAGACCACCGTCAACAAGCAGGAATATCCATCGGGTTATTTACCAGAGACCTAGAATTTCTCGCAGAAAATGCACCTGGGATTGCGGAAAAATTTTGGTAGCGGCATAGTTCCTCTCGATGAAACAACTCCTTCTTTTTCTTCTTCTCGGTTTGACAATCAGCGCCCACTCGGCGACAGACACGGCCTCCATGCAAGACATCCGAATCATTCTCACCACCAACAAAGGCCCGATTGAGGCCACCCTCATTCCTTCAAAAGCCCCCGTTACGGTTGCAAACTTCCTCAATCTCGCCAAGCGAGGGTATTACAATGGTCTCAAATTCCACCGCGTGATTCCCGATTTTATGATCCAAGGTGGAGATCCAACAGGGACGGGGTCGGGTGGTCCCGGTTACCGGTTCGAGGACGAGTGCACTCCTGCGGTCAAACACGATCGTCCTGGCATTTTCTCGATGGCCAATGCCGGCCCTGGCACCAATGGTAGCCAATTCTTCATTACCCACGTGCCTACTCCCTGGCTCGATGGCAAGCACACCGTTTTTGGTAGTGTCACAAAAGGTCAGGATGTGGTGAATGCAATCGCACAGGGGGACAAGATCGAGAAAATCGAAATCCTTGATTCCACCGATGACCTCTTTGCTGCACAGCAAAAGCGCATCGATGCGTGGAATGCCACCTTGGACAAACGCTAAGGCGGATATGCCGCGATGGGGATCACCTCCTACCGGTCGAGGATCGGTAGAATGATCTCCAATGATTTCGTATAGAGCGGATGCCGCCCTGCGCGGCTGAGTTCGGCGAGGAGGGTATCGACCAAGCTGCCTTGAGGTGCCGGAAAAAGCTGCTTCGTATCCGGTATGCCGGGAGCGTGGATGAGCGCCTCGAAAAAGTTTGAGCCCTCCGCTAGCGTCATATCGAATTGTGCACCCTCGCATTTAAGCGAGACTGACGAGAGGCTGGGGCCGTCTTTTTCGTTGATGGCAAAAGAGACGCGGCGCTTATCGCTTTTAACGAATGCGCAGCCATCCTCTGCCGCCGTCCATTTAAGACGGCTGGCAAACCACCCCAGCAGTAACAGGGCGGCGGTGCGGGCTTCTGGCGCGCTATTGATTGTGATGGAATCCACTCGCGCAAGGCAGGGGAAAGCCGATGCGTGGTCGAAAAGGCTCGCAAATGCATATCGCCATGTATGCAGGCGCGTCCAATTCAGGTCGCATAGCACGGTGCTGCTCTCATCCTGCGACGAAATGTGGCGCATGATTGAAAACTGATGCGCCGGACGGGGCCAGCATCCGCTGTCGAAAATCAGGCGATCCACCCAGCTCCAGAGCTTGTCATCGAGAGGTTCGGGGAGTTCGCCCTTCCACCAGAGACAGAGGGGGAGATCCGAATCGAGGTGGGAAAAAACAATGCTTGGCAGCTCAAGGGCGCTTTCGCCATCGAGGCGGAAGGTGATCTGCTCGGAGCAAATCTGGCGTTGGCTTTTTCCGAGAACATGGCAGTGGGCATTAATCCAGGCCTTGGCACCGGATGTCGAAGCCTCCGGATTTGCAAGGATGAGGATTGCGCGGCAAGCGTGTTTTCCCGCGATGGCGGAGATGATTTCCGTATCCGCCGCGACAGATTCCGGATCGCGCGAGTAAATGACGAAATTGATCAGCGAGGCGCGCGTCTTGGTGTCGTCGCTCGACTCCCAGAGCTTGCCCAGTTCCTTTTCGATTTTCCCGATCTCGACGGGGATGCCCGGCTCGATGTCGGTTTTCATTAGAGTCTTCTCCAGGCGGTTCCGTGGCGTTTGACTAGATCGTCGGCCTCGCCGGGCCCCCAGCTGCCGGCGGAATAGATGGCGAGGTCGTCCTTTCTGGTTTCCCAAGCGGCTTGGATGGCATCCACAAATTTCCATGCTTCTTCCACTTCGTCGCGGCGCGCGAAGAGAGTGGCATCGCCGCTCATTGCGTCTAAAAGTAGGCGTTCATAGGCCTCCGGGGTCGCTTTGCCAAAGCTGGTGCCGTAATGGAAGTCCATCTTTACCGGCTCGATGCGCAGGCTGGCTCCGGGCATCTTGGCACTCATGCGCAGCGAAATTCCTTCATCGGGCTGGATGCGGATCACCAGCACGTTGTCATCGACCGACTCGCCCGTGGCACGGAAGAGAACAGGTGGCACGCTCTTGAAGTGCACGGCGATTTCCGTTCCCGCTTTCGGTAGTCGTTTGCCCACGCGAATGAAAAATGGCACACCGGCCCAGCGCCAGTTGTCGACATTCACCTCCAGGGCGACATAGGTCTCGGTGACCGACTCGGGATTCACGTTTAACTCATCCCGATAGGCGGCGACACGCTTGCCGTTGATCGCTCCTGCTCCGTATTGGGCGCGAATGACGTGTTTAAAAACATCATCGCCTGTGAGTGGGCGCAGAGAACGCAGGACTTTCACCTTCTCATCGCGGATGGATTCCGCATCGAGGCCGGGCGGGGGTTCCATTGCCGTGAGGCAGAGGAGTTGGAGCAAATGGTTCTGCACCATATCGCGAAGTGCGCCAGAGTTGTCGTAATAGCCAGCACGGCCTTCTACGCCGAGAGGCTCGCTGGCGGTTATCTGGACATGGTCGATGTAGCGGGCATTCCACATCGCCTCGAAAATCGCGTTTGCGAAACGCATGACCATGATGTTCTGCGCCGTCTCTTTTCCGAGATAGTGGTCAATGCGGTAAGTGTCCGATTCATCGAAGGCATTTTGAACCAGATCATTCAAGCGCCGTGCACTGGGCAGGTCAGTGCCGAAGGGCTTTTCCACAATCACACGCGCCCATGATCCTGGCTTGGCCTTGTTCAGGCCGCTCTTGCGAAGATTTTCAAGAATCACCTCGAACTGATCCGGTGAGGCGGCGAGGTAGAAAAGCCGATTTCCACAAGTGCCTCTGGCGGCATCCAGCTCGTCCAAATGGCGGGCGAGGGATTCGTAACCCTCGTATTTATCGAACTCGCTGCGATGGTAGCTGATGCACGAAGCAAAGTTCAGCCATAGCTCATCGTTGATCGCCTGCCGGGAAAACTTGCGTGCCGCATCCTCCAGCTCTTTACGGAAAACATCATCCGTTTTGTCGCGTCGGGCAAAACCAACGACGCTGATCGACGGCGGCAGCGCGCCATCCGCAGCCAGATTGTAAAGGGCCGGAACAAGCTTGCGGTGGGTAAGGTCGCCCGTTGCACCAAAAATCACCAAGGTGCAGGGATCGGGAATGGCGCGTGTCGTGAGTCCTCCGCGCAGCGGGTTGCTTTCCAAAATTTCGGTTGCCATGAGTGGGTTGTTTTATAGCCGGGGAACCGGTGGATCAATCGGGAAAACCCGTCATCTTGGCTATTTTTCGATGAGGCTGCTTTTGCAAAGTTCGGCATACAGGCCTCCGCGGGCGAGGAGTTCCTCGTGGCAACCGCGCTCCGTGATGCGGCCCCGTTCCAGAACTAGGATCTGGTCTGCGTGACGAACGGTGGAAAGCCGGTGCGCGATCACGAAGCTGGTGCGATTTTCCATCAGGTGGTCGAGAGCTTCTTGGATAAGGCGTTCGGTGGCCGTGTCCACACTTGCGGTCGCCTCATCGAGGATGAGAATCGGAGGGTTTTTTAGGAGGGCGCGAGCGATGGAGAGGCGTTGCTTCTCGCCCACACTCAGCTTCACTCCACGCTCCCCGAGCTGGGTGTGGATTGTTTCCGGAAGTCGGCGAATGAATGCTTCTGCATTCGCTGCGCGAAGAGCCGTCCAGATTTCTTCTTCGGTCGCATCTGGCTTGCCGAGGCGCATGTTTTCCGAAGTGGTGCCGTTGAATAAAAAGCTCTCCTGCGTAACCACCGCGATGTTGTTGCGGAGATGGTGCTTCGGGATGTCGCGCAGCGGGGTTCCGTCAATGGTGATTTGACCGCTGCTGAACTCATAAAATCTCACCAGCAGATTCACGATGGTCGATTTTCCGGCACCCGTCGGGCCAACGAGGGCAATCATTTCTCCAGATTGTGCCTCCAAGTTAACTTCGTTGAGCACCGGCATCTTCGGGTCGTAGGAAAAAGAAACGTCGCGATACACCACATGACCCTTGATCTGTTTGCCGAGGATTTCAGCGCCTTCGTCGGTTTCCGTTGGAGCATCCATGATTTCAAAAACACGGTCTCCAGCGGCGCGGCCCGACTGGAAAATCTGGTTGAGTTGGTGGAGGCGTCCGACGGGTTCGTAAAGGTAGCGGGTGAGAACGAAGAATGCCACCAAGGCACCGATTTCCATTTTTCCACCAAGCACCTGTTGCGTCCCAAATCCTGCAACGATCAGGAGGCCGCACGATGCAAAAAATTCCATGCCCGGCTGGTAAAAGGCCCATGCCTTCATCACGGTGAGCGTAGCCCGCCGCACATTGTCGCTCGCGGCGTCGAAGCGCTTATGCTCCCGCTCCTCGCTGGTGTAGGTCTTGATTTGGCGAATACCAGCGATGTTGTCGTGAAGCAGGGAGTTCAATGACGAGACGGCTTTGCGCTGTTTGCGGTAACGTCCACGGGCCGTCAGCGTGTAGGCCAGCGCACCGGCCGCAAGGAATGGGATCGGTGCCAGTGCGGCAAGGGTCAGCAACGGGCTATAGGCCACCATCAGCGCGCTCACGATGAGGATTTGCAGAATTGCAACGCTGCCTTGCTCAATGCCATCGATCAGCACGCGCTCCACATTGGTCACGTCTTCGACAAGACGCGTCATGATGTCGCCGGTCGCCCTGTTGTCGAACCAATGCAGGGGCAACCGCTGGATGTGTTCGTAAAGCTCGCTGCGCAGATCAAAAATCACACGCTGCTCGAAGTGATTGTTGAAAATAATGCGCAGGCTGTTCAGTCCGCTCTGAGCCACAAATGCGGCGAGACCCAGCGCTATGAGGGGAAAGAGCAGATCCGGACGATTCTGCCCGATCACCTGGTCCACAATCCGCTGCGTCACCGCAGGAAAAACAATCACCATCAGAGTGCCCGCCACAGCACAAAACAACGTGGCAAAAGCGAGCAGCGGATAACGCCTCACATACGGAAAAACACGAATGAAAACCTGCATGCCCCGCAGTATCTCCAGACAGGGCAAGGCTGACAACATTGCTTCCCCCAATCCCCCAATAAAGCGAAAAGAAAAAGTCGAGTTCTCCGAAAACCCAAGACGTGGCATCCTTCTGCAACCTCAGTGCACTGGGCACCGCGTGAGCGCTAAATGCCCTGCGGTATCAGGAATTGGAGGTGATGGTCTTGGCGATGATTTCCAAACCGGATCTCACATCCGCTTCGTTCATGGCAAAAGAGATTCGCAGACACTCGTGGCGGTGCTTCCAGTTTTCATCAAGGTCACCGAAGAAAAAGTATTCGCCAGGGACGACGAGCACGCCCTGCTGCTTGAGGCTTTCGTAAAGCTCCCGCGAAGTTCGTTTGGAATTCTCGATCCAGAGCCACAGGAACATCGCGCCCTCACTCTCATGGAGGGCATAGGAGACGTCATCGGGGAATAGTTCCGCAATTGCCTTGAGCGCCGCATCGCGTTTGCGGAGGTAATAGGGACGTATCACCTCACGGCTCAGTTGGATGATCTCACCGCTGGAGATGAGCGGGCCGGCGATTGTCTGGCCAAAGTTTCCATTGGCGAGACCAGTGACAGCCATCATTGAAGAAATGGCGGAGGCAATCGCTGGTGGCGCAACCACGAAGGCGGTGCGGGTGCCCGGGAGTCCAAATTTCGAAAGGCTCATCACATGCACCGTATTTGGAGTCCAGAGGGGGGTGGCTTCGCCAAATACGATTCCCGGAAATGGCCAGCCGTAGGCGTTGTCGATGATCAGCGGTATGCCGCATTGAGCAGCGATAGCCTCCAGTCGCGAGAGTTCGGAATCCGAGATGAGGTTGCCGCTGGGATTTGTGGGACGGGAAACGCACATAGCCGCCACATCAGGACCTGGGACGAGGTTCTCAAAGTCGATATGGTATTTGAAGCGGTGGGCTGCCGTGCGCGAGATTTTCGGGCGCTGCGCGGTGAACATCCCCGCTTCCAACGCCTGGTTCGCGTAGCCGATGTATTCAGGGATAAGTGGGAATAAAATCTTGCCCTGCGTGCCATCGGGGCGTTTCCCGCCGAATAGGTTGAAGAGAAAATAAAATGCGGTTTGGCCTCCCGGGGTGACGGCGATGTTCTCCGGGCCGACCTGCCAGCCGTATTCCTTGCGAAGCAGGGCGGCCAGAGATTTCAGCACCCCAGGATTCCCCCTGGGCGGGTCGTAGATGGCAAGCGTGCGCCGGAGCACGGCGGGATCCTCAACGATTTCGCGCATGCGGCGTTTCCAGATCTCCTCCATTGCCGGGATGTGGGCAGGATTGCCGCCGCCCAGCATGTAGGGTGAGGGGCCCGTGGAGGAGAGGGCATGGCCCAGGTCGTCCATGAGTTGCTCGATGCCGCTGCCGCCGGCGAGGTGTTGTCCAAGTGATGAGAAGTGCATGTCAGCGAGTTAAAATTAAAACCAATACCTGAGCCGCCATGATGCGCAGCAGCATCGTCAGCGGGTAAATTGTCGCGTAGGCCACGGATGGGCTCTCGGATTTTGTAATCGAGTTTGCAAAGGCCAGTGCCGGCGGGTCGGTCATGCTGCCGGAGAGCAGTCCGCATAGGGGAACGAAATTCATTTTCAAAACAGCCCGCGCGATCAGCCCGATGACGAAAATCGGGACAAAGGCGATGATGCTCGCGCAGCCCAGCCAGATAAGCCCATCGTTGCTGAGCAAGGTGGGGACAAATTGCTCGCCGGCCTTCAACCCGACGCAGGCGAGGAAGACAATGATGCCCATTTCACGCATGGCAGTGTTCGTGGTCGCCGGCATGAACCATACGAGCGGGCCGATTTTGCCAAGACGCGCCAGGAGAATTGCAATGATCAGCGGGCCTCCGGCAACGCCCAGCCGCACAGGCACGGGCAGCCCCGAGAAATGGAATGGAATGAGTCCGGCTGCAACGCCCAAGAGAATTCCCAGGAAAATCGGGATGAAGTGGGTTTGGTTGAGAACTTTCAGCGAGTCGCCGAGGACGTTGGAGGCCTTGGCGATATTCTCCTCATCGCCGACCACATGGAGGAAGTCGCCAAATTGAAGTTTCAACTCAGGATCGGCCGTCATCTCCACGTCGGCTCGCACCACGCGTGTGATCGTCACTCCATAAAGGGAGTCTAGGCCCAGCTCGCTGATGGTTTTTCCAAGCACCTGTTTGCGGGTGACAACCACCCGGCGGAACGAAACGCGTCCGGGGACTTTCATGAGGTCGAGCCCGCTTTTACGCCCGACAATCATCTGAAACGCATCGAGGTGATTTTGTGTTCCTATGGCAAGAATACGGTCGCCGGTGTGGATTATCGCATCATCGGTCGCTACATCGACTTGATCGGAGTCCGGACGCTTGATGCGGGAAACAACGACCTCCATTTCCCGGCGACCTGGGATATCGGCTATCGCGATGCCATCCAGATTCGGGTTTTCCACAGCAAGGTTCATCCTGACGATTGGTGAGATGCCTTTTTGGCGTTCTTTTTTGAATTCCTCGGCCTCGCGCTCGGGATCGATGCGGAAGACAAACCGCAACACGAGCATACTGGCTATGATCGCCAGAATGCCGATGGGATAGCCGAGGGCGTAGGCGAGAGCCGGCAATGCAGCCCGTTCTGGGGTGATGTCGATGCCGGGCATCGTTTTCAAAACGGCAACTGTTTGCTGCACCGCTCCAAGCGACGGGGTGTTGGTGGTGGCTCCGCTGAAAAGTCCCGCAGCCGAAAAGGCATCGAGCCCGGTGATGTTCACCAGCGCCACCGTGGCAATAGCTCCAAGGAGCACGACGCCAGCAGCCAGCATGTTTAGGCGGATGCCGATATCCCGTAGTGATGCAAAAAAGCCAGGGCCGAGTTGCAGGCCGATCGTGAAGACAAAAAGGATAAGCCCAAACTCCCGGGCGAAATCCATGATGTCCTTATCCACCTTGATCCCCAAGTGGCCGGCGATGATTCCCGCAAAAAGGACGCCGGTGACACCAAGACCCATGCCTCGCACCTTGATGCCAGCGAGAGCCAATCCCGCCACTGCCACCGTCGAGATAACTAGAACCGCCCAAGCTACGGGCTGTGTCTCTGAAATGTTAATGAACCAACTCAAATTCGCAGTGCCATTCCGCCATCATTCCGCACCGCATACAAGAATGAACAGGTTTCCCGGTGCGGTGGAGCAAATTGGTTTGCTTCGCTAAAAGCATGGCACGTAGTCTCCGCGACATGCCTGCAGAGCGTTGGTCCTCGCGATTGGGTGTGATTTTGGCTGTGGCCGGGAGCGCGGTTGGTCTTGGAAATTTCCTCCGGTTTCCAGGGCAAGCAGCACAATACGGGGGAGGGGCTTTTATGATCGCCTATTTCATTTCGCTACTGCTCATCGGCCTTCCGATTTGCTGGGCCGAGTGGACGATGGGACGTCTGGCGGGGCGACATGGTTTCCACTCAGCGCCGGGGGTCTTTCATTTTTTTATCCGAAAGCCCTGGGGGAAATACTTGGGCGTTCTGGGCGTGATCGTGCCGGTAGTGATCTACATGTATTATGTGGTGATCGAGGCGTGGTGTCTCGGCTATGCGGTGAATTTTCTCACGGGAGGCTTGCGGTTCGACACCGTTGAGGCGGCAGGCGGCTTTTTCACGACATTCATTGGTGCAGCCGAGAACGGGATGGCAGTGGGATTCAATTTCAACCAAGTCGGCAACTACCTTTTGTTCGTCTTCGTGCTGAATTTTTTTCTGATTTATCGAGGTGTTGCGAAAGGAATCGAGTGGTTCTGCAAATGGGCGATGCCCATGTTATTTTTATTGGCATTTGTGATCCTGATCCGTGTGCTCACTCTTGGCGCGCCGGTTGCCACCGCTCCCGAAAACAATGTCATCAATGGTCTCGGCTTCATGTGGAATCCAGAGAAAGTCCTTCTCGAGCGATTGGCTGACGGGCAATGGATCAAGGAGCGTGAAGTTATTGGCACCGCTTCGATCAAGCTTGCCGAGAGCGAGGCGGCGGCGGCCTCCGACCTGCGTCTGCGTAGAGTCGGTGTCATCGAGCAGCTTCGCAAACCTCAACTCTGGCTCGCTGCGGCTGGACAGATTTTCTTTTCGTTGAGTGTCGGGTTTGGCGTGATCCTCACCTACGCGAGCTATCTCTCCAGCAAGGATGATGTGGTTTTAAGCGGGCTTGCGGCCACGAGTGCGAATGAATTTTGTGAGGTCGGCCTTGGGGGATTGATCACGCTGCCTGCGGCATTCGCCTTTCTGGGCGTGGCTGGCGTCGCGGGCATGGGGACGTTTGCCCTTGGCTTCAACGTGTTGCCACTGGTCTTTGCCCAGATGCCTTTTGGCTGGGTCTTTGGATTCACCTTTTTCTTTTTGCTTTTCCTCGCAGCCATCACCAGCTCGCTGTCGATGCTGCAACCGGGTATCGCCTTTCTGGAGGAGGTTCTCCATATCGGACGAAAGGAATCCGTGGCGATTCTTGGCATCATCACCGCTGCCGGGGCTGGATTTGTGGTTTATTTCAGCAAGGATCTCAAGGCGCTCGACACGCTCGATTTCTGGGTGGGGACGTGCCTGATTTTCATCCTCGCTACTGCCCAAATCCTGGTTTTCTCGTGGGGCTATGGCGTTCGGCGTGGCTTGGAGGAGGCCTCGCAAGGTGCCTCCATCCGGATTCCCCGATTTTTCATTCCCGTGATGAAGCTTCTTACGCCGGCATTCCTGCTCGCGATCTTTGGCCTCTGGGTTCTGATGAATGTCTTCGGCATCTCATTCAGCGGTGCAGGTGCGGAATACAGTTCCTATGTGAAGGATTTGTTTATCGAGCCCGATCCGGTGGCTTGGATGTCGGTTGTTTTGGTGGTTGCCTTCGGGGTTTTTGTGGCGCTGTTGGTGTCACGTGCCGCCGCTTATCGCAAACCAGTGAAGGAGGTCGGTCAATGAATGCGGGCGGGTGGTTGGTGATGATTACCTCGGTGGGATCCGTCACGCTGCTTTTTTCATGGTGCTTGTGGAAAGTGCTAAAGAGCCCTCACAAAGAGGAAAAGCTCCATGGATTTTCATTTGAAACGCCGGATGAGGAGGCTGAGAACAAATCCCAGGCGGAGTAGTTCCTTCTTTTGAATCAGCTCAGCAGCCGATCCGTAAAATCATTCCGGTTGAAGGGGGCAAAATCGGTTTCTTTTTCTCCGTTGCCGATGAAGCGCGTGGGGATTCCCAGCTCGTGTTGAATAGCCACGGCGATGCCTCCCTTACCGCTGCCGTCGAGCTTGGTGAGAATCACTCCTGTGAGGCCTATGGCATTGTGGAACTCGCGGGCTTGGACGAGTGCGTTTGATCCCGTGGTTGCATCGAGCACGATCCATTTCTCATGAGGTGCGTCGGCATCATGCTTGCCAAGGGTGCGGCTGACCTTTGCGAGTTCCTGCATGAGGTTGCTCTTGGTATGAAGCCGTCCGGCCGTGTCACAGATGAGAAACTCCATGTTGCGGCGGCTTGCACTGTTCCAAGCATCATAGCACAGGGCGGCTGAATCGCCTTGGTATTGGCTGCGCATCACCTCGATGCCAAGCCGCTCGCCCCAACTGCAAAGTTGCTCGATGGCTGCGGCGCGAAAGGTATCCGCCGCGACCAGCAGGCAGCTACGGCCTTGAGTCTTCAGCCAATAGGCGAGTTTTGCGGATGAGGTCGTTTTGCCCGTGCCGTTGACTCCGACCATTAGGACAACCTTCGGCTTGGAAGGGAGCGGAAAGAGCGGCGGCTCGGCGGGCGGGAGGATTTTCAGTATTTCCTCACGGGTTGCTTCCAGAGCCGTTTCGCCAGTGATCGCACCACCGCGAGAGCGGAGGTTGGCGAGGATATTTTGGGACATGGAGACACCCAGATCGGCGCGAATCAGTGTTTCCTCCAACTCGTCCCAATCTACAGGCGTGCCTGTGAATCGATTAAGGAAGCTCTTGAGAAGACCAGCTGCCATGGATTCAGGAAGCGGTTGGCGCAGTGGCCGGAGCGTGGAGCTTGCGGATGTTGTCGAGGATCCCGTTTACAAATTTACCGGAATCCGACGTGCTGTATTTTTTTGCGATCTCAATGGCCTCGTTGATCGCCACGGCAGCTGGGATGTCGGAGCGGTGCAAGATTTCATGGCAGGCGATGCGGAGGATATTGCGATCGACGGCAGAGAGGCGGTTGAACTCAAAGTTGCGCGCGTTTTTTCGGATGAGTTCATCGACCTCTTCCCGGTGCTTCATCCAGCCAGTCAGAAGCTCGTCGCAGAAACGGCGTCCACTCGGGCTGAGTCCCCTCATTTTGTAGAATTCCTCAAGCGAGGCGTCGGTTTCGTCGCCTTGCACCTCGCGTTGGTAAAGATATTGAACCGCGGCCTCGCGGGCGTCCCGTCGAACTCCCATAAAATTAAGCGATCTCCGAGAGGGTGCGTGCGGCCAAAACGGCGGCACGTGCGGCTTCGATGCCGCGGTTGTGTTCGATTTCGATGCACCTGGCTTTGGCCTGGGCTTCGTCTTTTAAAAGAAGGACTTCGTGGATTACGGGCATTCGGTGTTTTAGTGAAATATCAAGAAGTGAACGAGTGACAGCCTCCGCGATCAACGTCGCATGGGCGGTCTCGCCTTGGAGTATAACGCCAAACGTGATTATGGCGTGAAAACGTTTCATCTCGGCGGCGGATTGGGCAAAGAGGGGAATTTCAAACGAGCCGGGAGCCCAAATGAGCATCGTCGAGCAATCGGGCTCAAGCGCGGCAAGCTCGCGACAAGCGTTGTCCACAAGCGCCTGGGTGTAGGTCTCGTTGAACTTGCTCGCCACGATCGCATACGAGAGCGAGGACTTGGTTGCCTCGCTCGGACGCGTTGGAAAGGCCTTTGACATGGCGATGATGTTCGCGATTTTCTCCCACCCTGCAACAACAAGATGGTTTTGACCGGCTGGAGACACTCAAGAATCTTGTTGAGTTTTGGTTTTACCGGGGCGGCATAAAAAAATACGAATCCACCCATGCAAAATTCCCGTGTGAAAATCGGCCTCGTCCAAAATGCCTGTGGCAGGGATGTGGAGGCAAACCTCGCCGCTGCCTTGCGCGGCATTCGCTCCGCTGCGGAGCAGGGCGCAAATATCATTTGCCTGCAGGAGCTGTTTCTATCGGTGTATTTTTGCCAGATCGAAGACCACAAATACTTCGAACTTGCAGAGCCCATTCCTGGCCCGACAACGGAGTTGCTGCAGGCCGTTGCACGCGATCTGGGAGTCGTGCTTGTTGCATCGCTTTTTGAGCGCCGCGCCCCGGGGCTGTATCACAACACGGCCGCCATCATCGATGCGGATGGCTCCTTCCTCGGTAAATACCGGAAGATGCACATCCCCGACGATCCGCTCTTTTACGAGAAGTTCTACTTCACCCCCGGCGACCTCGGCTTCCGTGCCTGGGACACACAATTTGGACGCATCGGCGTGGGTGTTTGCTGGGATCAATGGTATCCAGAAGCCGCCCGGCTCATGGCCCTCCAAGGCGCGCAGATTCTTTTTTATCCCACGGCTATTGGCTGGCATCCCTCGGAGAAAGCAAAGCACGGCAAGCGTCAGCACTCATCTTGGGAAACCGTTCAGCGCGGGCATGCGATCGCCAATGGCTGCTACGTCGCGGCACCCAATCGTATCGGCCACGAGGCGCCAGATGGCGGCGACGGCCTTGAATTCTGGGGACAGAGTTTTGTGGCGGATCCCTCCGGCGAGATCATCGCTCGTGGCTCCGTGGACAAGGAGGAAGTGCTCTTGGTCGAGGTCGATCTGGAAAAAGTCGACACGCAACGCACGCACTGGCCATTCCTGCGCGATCGCCGCATCGATTGCTACTCGGAAATCACGAAGCGTTTTATCGACTAAGCGCCTATGCGAATCCAATCCGCGGAATTTGAACGCAGCTACACAAGCGCTTCGGATTGCCCTGCCGACGAGGTTCCGGAATTCGCCTTTATCGGGCGCTCCAATGTCGGCAAGTCATCGCTGCTCAATCTGCTCACCGGAAAAAAAGGGCTCGCACGCGTGTCGCAGACGCCCGGCTGCACGCAGTTGATTAATTTTTTTAAGATCAATCGCGCCCTCCGCTTTGTGGACTTACCCGGCTATGGCTTTGCCAAAGTGCCGAAAGGCGGCCGCGCATTTTTTCAACAAATCATTGCGGATTACATGACCTGCCGGGAGCGCCTGCGTCTCGTCTTTGTGCTCATCGATTCCCGCCTCGAGCCCCAAAAGATTGATCTGGAATTTCTCGAGTGGCTGCATGAGGAGGGAAGAAGCTTCGCCCTCATCTTCACCAAAACCGACAAGCTTAAGCCCTCGCAAGTGGAGAAAAACAAGAATGTGTTTCTGGATGCCATCTCGCCTTGGTGCGGGACGCTGCCGGAAACCTTTCTCACCTCTTCAAAAAGCGGGGCCGGGCGGCAGGAGGTTCTCGGCTTCGTTTCTTCGAATTTGTGCTGACTCGCCAATGCCTGCCCAATCTGAATTGATGCGGTGATGGAGGTTTTTACATCGTTTGCGGTGTTGGTTCTGGGCGTCGCCTACTTTGCCATGGCGCGCCGCTTGCTTCCACTCTCCCTTGGACAGACCGGGAGGTTTCCCTGCGTGGTGTGGAAAACGCCCGAGGCGCTTGTGAGTATTGGTGTCGCGTTGTTTTTTCTCCTGATGGCGGCGATGTCCTTTGGAAAGCCTCCCGGAAAAATCGACCTGCAATCACTCTACGCCAGCCTGGCGCTCTATGGATCGATCGTGCTCCTGCTGATCGGGGTTCTTGTCTTCCAAGATATTGACCCGCGAAAGGCCTTCGGGCTCCAGTGGAGAGATTGGCGGCAGGGCATTTGGTTGGTGCCCACCGTGCTGATTCTTATTCTTCCGCCAATCTACGCCGCGCAGTGGCTGGCTTATAATCTTTTCGCACCGGATGCCGCCCCTCAGCCGATCGTGACTTTTCTCATTAAGAAAAACGGATGGGGCGAAAGACTGGCCGTCATCGCCATTGCCGTTGTTGCCGCGCCTGTCACCGAGGAGCTTGTTTTCAGGGGGTGTCTGTATGGGGTCTTGCGACAGGTTGGCGGGAGAGCAGTGGCAATCATCGTCACATCGGTTTTGTTTGCGCTCATCCATGCCCACTTAGCCTCGATGCCGGGCCTGCTGATGCTCGCCGTTTGCCTCTCGCTCATCTACGAATTCACCGGCTCGCTATGGGCTCCGATCGCGTTGCATGCATTGTTCAACGCCTTTAGCGTTTACAGCACACTCCAATGGCCCGATTTCATCAAATGAAGCTTTCCGCCGAGGACAAATTGTTGGGCGAACTCCTACGTTTGGTGCCGGTTACCGGGAAGCAGCCGCTCGGGCCCGGCGATGATTGCGCCGCGCTGGCTCCTGTTCGCAAAGGGCAGGTCCTGCTTCTTAAGACGGATTGCGTAGCCGAGGACGTCCATTTTCTACGATCAGACGATCCGGGGGCGGTCGCATGGAAGGCCCTTTGCCGTCCGCTGAGCGATATTGCCGCCATGGGAGGCACTCCAGGGGAGGCGCTTATCACGTTCTTTTCCCCGCCCAATCTCGACCCTGGATACTGGAAAAAATTCTATCATGGCCTTGGACGTGCGGCCCGACGCTTCGGTATCACCATTGCCGGAGGAGAAATGTCGCGCCAAAAAAGCGGGATCGCTGTCTCGGTCGTGCTCACAGGCACGGTGGCCCGAAAAAATCTTCTCACCCGCGCCGGAGGCCGTGAAGGCGATCTTGTTTTTGTGACAGGCAAGCTGGGAGGTTCGATAAACGGGCATCATTTGAGGTTCGTGCCACGGTTGAAGGAGGGGCGCTGGCTCGCTGAAAATATCCGCCCGACGGCGATGATGGATATCAGCGACGGCCTCGGAGCCGATTTGCCGCGCCTCGCCCGGGCCAGCGGATGTGGGTTCGATGTAGATTTTGCAAAAATCCCCTGCGGGTCTGGCTCCAGCGTGGAATCCGCTTTGTCGGATGGCGAGGATTACGAATTGCTCTTTACCTTATCTCCGAGAAAAGCCCGCGTCCTTGCCAAGACTTGGCCGTCGGTGTTTCCCAAGACATCGCTCACCTGCATCGGTCTGCTCACCTCGCCAGATCAAGTCCCCGCCAACTGGCCCGGTGGCTGGGATCATTTTTCAACTGCGAAGCGCTGAGCAGTAAGGCTCACAGCTTTTGACTCAACAACGCAGCCACCGTTCCAACGGTAAGCCCATAAAGCATGTGGGCGGCGAGTTGAGCGATGCCCGTGGCAGGGCCGCGCTCGTGATACTGCGCAACTGGGTGGTGTTCCATGATCAGGACCGAGACCAAAAGCATCACCACCACCCCATGCACGCTTCCCATCAAGAGTCCGGTAAGAGCGTTGAGTGGCAGTGCCGACATATGGAGAAAAGCCGCATAGATAAACGCAAAGACTATCCCCAGTGTTATGTGAACGGTCAGTCCCACCGGGAAGGCGGCGCGGTTCAATCCTCCTACAACCAAGGCTCCGCCAGCGCGAATCACATCCACCTTAGCCCAGCCCATCCAGCGCGGCGTAAGAAGAAACAGAGTCATTACCGTCGTTCCCGCCAATCCGGCGACGAGTAGAGAAATCCATATATTCATAGCGCCATTCTCGCTTGTCCCCGGATGGCCTCAACTGGGGTGAAAACCGAGGGGTTCTGTTTAAACGATCCCGGCCACAAGCAAGGCTCCGATGCAGAGCATGCCAATGGCAACGATGAGTTGGACGACGCGGAGGGTGACTTTTTTCAGCAAATGGGAGCCGAGATACGCTCCCAGAAACGATGCCAGAGTCGCGGCGATGACAAGACCGCTGATTTCTTGAGTCAAAACGCTGAAGTGCTGCGTCCATTGCGAGGTGCCATAAACGGCAAGCCTCACGGTATCGACAATCACCGCCACAATCGCGCCGGTCGCAATGAAGGCATTTTTATCCAGTCCGCACTTCATAAGAAAGGCGGACCGCAAGGCTCCTTGATTTCCCGAGAGCCCGCCGAAAAATCCCGATAACAGCCCTCCTAGCGGGATGTATTTCGATGGGATCGACAAGGAGTTGATTGCCGGACTGAACTCCAGGATCGCAAAAAATAATATCAGGCAACCGATGACTAGTTTCAGAGGAGAAATGTGGCGGACGATTCCGAAAAGCTCGTAGCTCGCAAGCGGGCTCATTCCCGAAAACCAAACAAGCATGCCAGCACCAACCACAGCAGCGATCGCCGCCGGGAGGCCGAATTGAAAAACAACACGCCAGTCGGCCATGCGCATGAGCAATCCCGCTTTGAACATATTGTTCGCGAGATGCACGAGCGCCGTCGCTGCAATCGCTGTGGGGATGGGTAAAAATAATGCGAAAACCGGCATCAACACAGTGCCCAGCCCGAATCCCGAGAACAAGGTGAGCATCGATACCGCAAAAGATGCTGCGATAATGAGTAGGTAGTCCATGTGGGCGATCTAGCGCGGGGTTTAAGCAATCTTTCCGCATTGGAGAAGGAGAATCCTAAGGAACTCACCCCATGGCGCGGCGCTTGGAAGCGCTTAAAGCTTAACGGCGAATCAAACGCAATATTATGAAAACTATTAAAAACCTATTCGTTGCAGGAACCCTTCTCGCAATCTTCAGCAGCTCGGCGATGGCCCTGCCGGCTTGGAAAGCCGGGGCACCATTCCACGCTCTCACCACGAAGGCAGATTTCGAAAGCTTGGAGCCCGGCTCCCAGCTTGTGCTGGTATGCAAGACGTCGGACACCGTTACGCTCATCGATATCAAGAATAGAAAGCAGGCCATGGCGCTTTGCACCGAGGGACGAATGATCCACTGCTCCGCCTGCAAAAAGAAATACCGGGTGGTGTGGAGCAATCCCGCACACAGGGGCACACCTCACAAGGTGATGCGAATCGTGAACGAGAAGGGCGAGCCTTGCATGTTCATCGCAAGGATCAAGTAGCGCGGCTTACTCCGCGTGCGCGATGAAGTTCGCGATATCAAGAACGCTGCCGGCGAAGGCGAGTATCTCGCCCGCCCGCAGCTTTTGATCAGGCGAGGGCACTGCGTTGAACGACTTGATCACGGAGAGACCGTTTGGGCCTGTTTCGACTGTTTTGATTGCAATCAGGTTGATGCGGAATTTGCGGCGCAGGTCGAGCTCTTGGATGCTTTTGCCAACAATCGACGGCGGCACGGCTATTTCAACGATGCTGAATCCATCGGCGAGTTCGAAGTAGTTGGTCATGTCCCGGATCAGGAGTCGCTGCACGATCCAGCGGGCGGCCTCCTCCTCCGGATTAAATACATCGGTGGCTCCCACGGCCTTGAGGATCTGGATATGATCTGGGGATGTGGCGCGTGCCACGATGCGCGGGATTCCGTATTGGCGGGCATGAACCACCAGCAGCACCTGCGCCTCGAAATTGCCGGAAATTCCGGCAATGAGCACATCCACATCCCCAATGCTATGAGTGTGCAGGGCCTTGCTGTGGCTGCCATCCATACAAAGAGCCAAGGAGACGTGATCCTTCACCGCATTGATACGCTCCATGTCGATGTCCACGGCAATGACCTCGGCGCCTCTACGCGCCAGACCCAGTGCTGTTGAAGTGCCAAATTCTCCTAAACCGACAACGGTGTATTTCATTGATTAAAAATGGGGGACTTTTAGCCGACGACGACGTCCTCCTGCGGAAATTCGTAGTCTACGGCATGAGAGGTTTGAAAGACTGAAAGCACCATTGCAATCGGACCGATTCTTCCGATGAACATCAAGGCGCAAAGCACGATTTTACTGCCAGTGTCGAGCTGCGTGGTAATCCCGGTGCTTAAGCCAACGGTGCTCAGTGCGGAGAAACATTCGAAGAGCACGTCGCGCATTGGCAATTGGGGATTCAACCAAGAAACGAGAATCAGGCCCGTGATCGCAGCCGCCATGTAGATCAAAAAGACGTTGAGAGCGGAGACAACCACCCGCGCGGGAACCGTCCGACCAAACGCTTCGATTCGGCTGTTTCTGGTCACAAGTGCACGCAGGCCGAGAATCAGAATCGCAAAAGTTACCGTCTTGATGCCGCCTGCGGTGGAAACCGGACACCCACCAATCACCATCAGCAACACCAGGAGAAACAGAGTGGCATTTTGCAGTTCGGCGATTGTAACCGTGTTGAAACCAGCGGTGCGAGCTGTTACCGATTGGAAAAGCGAGGTGGTAAAAGTATCTGCCACGCCGAGTCCTCGAAGAATTTGACCCGACTCCAGAAGCCAAAATCCGGCTGTTCCAAAAACAATAAGGGCACTGGTTGTCACCAGAGAGAGGCGCGTCTGCACCGAAAAGCGCAGTCGGGGAAATCCCAAGCGTCCATATCCTCTCGCCCGCCCTGGCAGCAATTCACGTTTGCCATACCAAAAAACCGCCAACAACTCGGGAATAACGAGAAAGCCAAGGCCTCCTAAAACAATCAGCACAATGAATGTGAAGTTTGCTGGCAAGTTGCCTGCCAAGGACTCGAGGCTGTCCGCCTGGAAAGCAAAGCCGGCGTTGCAGAAGGCGGAAATCGAGTGGAAGACGGCCCATTGCAAATGCTCCAGCCATCCGCCGCCACTCTCGACCAGGAAAAACAATGCAGTGGCACCCGCCACCTCGACGACGAGGGTAATAGCCACAATGCCAGCGATCCGGCTTCTCAGGTCGCCCAGCGCAGGGGCATTGATCATTTGCCGGAAAGCGACCATCTGGGGCACAGGCAGGGTTTTGTTTGAGAGGCTGGAAAGCAATGCCACGAAAGTAACGATCCCCAACCCTCCAATTTGAATCAGCCCCATCACGATCATTTGACCGAACGCGCTAAAATTGCTTCCGATGTCTCTTACCATGAGTCCGGTCACACAAGTTGCGCTTACGGATGTGAATAGCGCATCGATGAATGAAAGCGGTGTAGCGCCTGGGGCCATGGACTTTGGCAACAGCAGCAGCGACGTCCCGATGGCGATGATCCCGATGAATGACATCGCGAGGAGAGTCTCCGCACGCATGCCGCGAGATAAAATCCACTCGATTCCGCGCAGCAACTGCAAGAGCACGCACGCCAGCAGAAAGAGCCTGAGCAGCCAAAAAAACAAGCTACCCGCTTGCTGTTGCAACTCCTCGGCAAGCAAATGGCGCATCGCATCGGGGATGGTAAAAAGCAACACAAACGCCAAAATCCCACTGCCCAAAAGAATCAGCTCCGCCCGACGATAGCGTGCCGCCTCGGCAAGCTTTGTCGACTGTGCAAGCTCTGCCAGCCACAACCCTGCAAAAGAAAAAGCGAGCAGCACGTCAAAATAATCCAACTGGAGGCTCATCCAATCGGGTGTGTGGAAACCTCCTGCCGTGATCAGCGAAGCGGTGGTCAGCAGAGCCAGCACAGCAGCCGCTTTACTTTGCCACGAGGTGTGCCCAGTCGCAGAGCCGGGAGTCAAAGTTCTCATCGATTTGGGAATTCTGTATTTCCAACCTTCGAACTAGCCAGCGAAATCATGGGTTGGGTTGCGGATACCTTTCGTGAGTAAAAGGATGAGAATGCCTTGCAAGAGGCTACATCGGAGCGAGCTTTTATTATGAAAGAATCGACTGCGCCTCCGATCGTTCGCCCACTTTCCGGTTTCTTGGGAAAAGGGGTGGAGAAAGTCATCGTTATCGCATTTGCCGTGCTCCTGCTCCTGTTCGGAGGAATAGTTTATTTCTCGGATCGAACTAGCGATCGCTTGATCGAGTCCATGGTTTGGGTGGATGAAACCCATGATGTCATCGATGTGTTAAAGGATTTCGAGCTGGATCTGCGCGAGGCCGAGTCGGCACTACGCAGTTACATCATTACTGGCAATGTCGCCAAACGTGATGAATACCTGCGCAAATCATCATCAGATCTTCAAGCGAGATTAAGAAAAATTCACAGCATGACCGCTGGGCACCACAGCTTGAGCGCTCCCCTTGCAAGGATCGAATTGTTGCTCGAACCGCGATTGGACCTGATGCGCGAATCCCAGAGACGCTATGAAAACAATTTGGGCGGGCAAGAAGAGATCCAGCAAAAAAGTTCCCTTATGATGGATCAGTTAGAGCATTCATTTCAAGAGTTTATTGCTGAAGCAAGGCGGCTCACTTCGGAGCGAATTTCAGAGCGTGAGGCGGAGGCCGGTAGCCTCAAATCGATCTTGTTGAATAGTGGTTTGCTGGGAGTTTTTTTCGCCATTTTTACCCTTACGATGATTTTACGCGGTTTATATACCCGCCGCCAAACCGAGGTGTTCATGCAATCTTCTTTGGATGAGAAAGATATTTTGCTTAAGGAGATACACCATCGGGTAAAGAACAACCTCCAAATCATCTCGAGCCTTCTGATCCTGCAGGGCAATAAAATCAAAGACCCCGAGGCGGCCAATGTATTTGTTGAATGCCGGGAACGCATCCAGTTCATGGCCAGTCTGCATCGACAGCTTTACGCATCCGGCAATTTTACCAGCATCAACTTTGGCAAAAACCTCAGTGAAATTGCAGAGACGCTAATACGGTCGCACTCACCCCCCGATTGCAAGGTGGAATTCAAAAGCAACATTGCTCCGCTGGAGTTGGATATTGAGACCTCACAGGTGATGGCTCTCATCGTTTCGGAAGTTCTTCTCAATTCGCTCAAGCATGCATTTAAGGGCCGGTCCGCTGGCACAATATCAGTCGAATTAACAAGCGGTGAGGTTAATAAACTAGACGTCTGCGACGATGGGGTGGGAAGTGTCTCAGAGACTGGGCTTACTGAAAAAGGACGCGTCGGCATTGGTCTGGTGGAGGCGCTGACTCATCAGATCCGGGGCAACTTTGAAATCTCCCATCCCCCCACAGGTGGCTTGTGCTTTTCGATCGAGTTTCCCGCGCTCGACTTGAAAAAAGACACAACGCCACGACATTATTGATATGAAACCTCTACGTATTTTAATCGCGGAAGATGAGGCCATCACTGCAGCAGCCCTCAAGAGTGAACTCACCGAGATGGGTTGCGAGGTGGTTGGTATCACGGATACGGCCGAGGAAGTCGTTCGTGCCGCCGGGGATTTGATGCCCGACTTGGTGTTCATGGATATTACGCTCAAGGGTGTGCTCGATGGAATCACCGCTGCCGTGGCCATTCGCGGACAAACAGGTGCCCCTGTCATTTTCCTCACCGCCCATGCCGATGAGATGACGATCAAGCGCTCGATCTTTGCGGGCCCCTTCGAATATCTTCTCAAACCCTTCAGACGGGATGAACTCCAAGAGGCCATCGATAAATCCATCGAGCGGCACCAGAAAGAGCTCCACGCACGCCTCCATGTCGTGACCTGAGCCGGTGCGGTATTTCTCAGTCCAGTGGGGATTGTGCTTGCGATCAGCGGCGGCTTTCCAATTCTCTTCAGCATGCTCAGCAGGCTGTTTTTCATTTTTTTGTTTGCGACGATCGTAACCGCCTCCGCCGAGGTCCAGCGGGAATACATTCTTCTCAGTGGCGGGCCATCGCTTGAGGAGTGGGAAAAATTTAAAGAAGATCCCCATGATCGCTGGTGGGGAAATTTCATCCGGGCAGCCCGCGTGCGGATTCAGGAAATCCAGAAAGAAAAAGGCCCCGAAGCCAAGATCACCTGGCTTGTGCATCGTCCCAGCTATGTGCGGCGCGCACAGCGTCAGGATCGAGTCGATCTCATAGGCAATATCGTCTCCGTTCGCGATAAATATGGAGTCAAACTCATTTGGTTCGACAAGGGGCAAGAGGTGATCGACTACCTCAACGGCGGCCAGCCTCGGGACAAAGTGAAGATCGCCAATTTCGAATTCTACGGACACTCAAACCGCGCATGCTGGATGTTCGACTACAGCAACGAAATTGATAGTGGCTCGAAGAGCTGGATCCATGAAAAGGAATTCTCCCGCATCCATCGCGGCATCTTCACCCGCGATGCCTTCATCAAAAGCTGGGGCTGCCACACCGGCGAGAGCATGAGCAAATATTGGAAGCGTGCCACGGGCAAACGCATGATCGGTGCCATTGGCAAAACCGACTACGCCTATGGGCATCTACGCGGCTGGGTGCCTGCACTCAGCAAAGGCGGTCGTTGGGGCGGGTGATGCTGTTCCTCCCCTAGACGTTGAAGCGGAATTCCACCACGTCGCCATCCTGCACGACGTATTCTTTACCCTCGAGGCGGAGTTTACCAGCTTCTCGGGCCTTTGCTTCCGAGCCACAGGCCATGAGGTCGGCGAAGGAAACGATCTGCGCGGCGATGAAGCCGCGTTCAAAGTCGCTATGGATCACCCCCGCCGCAGCGGGTGCCTTGTCGCCGGCATGGATAGTCCAAGCCCTGGTTTCCTTCGGGCCGGTGGTAAGGTAAGTGCGCAGGCCCAATAAATGGTAGGCGGCCCGGATGAGTTGGCTCACGCCGCTGTCCGTCACCCCGAGGCCGGAGAGAAATTCCGCTGCCTCCTCTGGAGGAAGCTCTGCCAGCTCGCTCTCGATCTGAGCACTGATGACCACCGCTTCGCAGCCAAGGTGCTTGGCCGCGTATTCGCGAACGGCTTTTACGTGTTTCGCGGCCGTGGAGTCGCCTTCCAGATTGGTGAGATCGTTTTCTCCCACATTGCAGGCAAAGAGGGTGGGCTTTGAGGTGAGAAGGAAAAATCCGCGCATCAGCTCTTTCTCGGCAGTATCGAGATTCGCTGTGAGGGCGGGTTTGCCGGAGTCGAGGTGGGGCATGAGCTTTTCGGCAAGCGCGAGTTCCGCCTTTGCCGCCTTGTCTCCGCTCCGGGCGCCTTTCTGGCAGCGCTCGGCTCGTTTTTTCACAGCGCCAAGATCGGCCAGGATAAGCTCGGTATTAATCACCTCAATATCGCGAACCGGATCCACCGTGCCGGCAACGTGGTGGATGTCCGAGCTTTCAAAACAACGCACCACTTGGATGATCGCATCGACCTCGCGGATGTGGCTGAGAAACTGGTTGCCCAGCCCTTCGCCCTCGCTGGCTCCGGCGACAAGGCCGGCGATGTCCACAAACTCAATTGCGGCAGGGAGGATTTTTTCAGACTTCGAAAGATCAGCCAGCTTTTGCAGGCGGTCGTCGGGAACGTTCACAATACCGACGTTCGGCTCGATCGTGCAGAACGGGAAATTAGCCGCCTGCGCCTTGCGGGTGCGGGTGACGGCATTAAAGAGAGTGGACTTCCCGACATTGGGGAGGCCGACGATTCCGGTTTTCAACATAGGCGCGGGACACTACCCGCTTGTGGCGAAAAAGGAAAAATCTTCTTTTTCACAGCTTTTCAGCTGCGCCCCCAGCATTTACACAGGAGGCCATGCGCATCGAAAAAATATCCACCCCCGAGGCGGTCGTGCTCAAGCTTGATGGTGAAATCGACCTTTTGGCGTCTCCCGCCTTGAGAGATCAGCTCCAAGCCTGCCTGGCCGACAAAGTGCCCGTATTGCTTCTGGATTTTACCGATGTCGAATACATCGACTCCAGCGGTCTCTCAACACTCATCGAGTATCTCAAGGAAGCGGGCGTGTATGGTGGAAAAATCGGGCTTTTTGGCATCCAGAAAAAAGTTTTTGCGGTTTTTGAGATCGTCCGCCTCGACCAGCTTTTCGCGATTGCTGCGGACAAAGCGGAAACGCTGGCCTTGCTTGCGAAAAAGTAATTTCGATGAGCACGTCTGTCGCAGTCGCAGTTGCAGTAGAGGTAGAAGTAAACCTCAAGAACTCTCCCTATCGCGTTTCTGTCGGCAGGGGATTGCTTCATCGCTCTGGCGAGCTGGCAGCGGGTGTCCAGAAGCCTTGCCGATGCGCGATAGTCACCGATTCCAATGTGGCTCCGCTCTACGCACCCGTGGTCAAAAGCTCGTTCGAGGCCGCTGGATTCGAGGTCACACTTATTGTCGTTCCTGCCGGAGAGGCGTCGAAATCGATGCAGGAGGCTGCGGCGATTTGTGACAGAATGATCGAAGCTGGCCTGGATCGCTCCTCGTTGGTGGTTGCGCTGGGAGGAGGGGTCATCGGCGACTTGGCGGGCTTTGTCGCGGCAATCTACTACCGGGGAATTCCCTGCATCCAGATTCCCACCACGATTGTCTCGCAGGTGGACAGCTCAATTGGCGGTAAAACGGGGGTGAATGCTCCCGGTGGCAAGAACCTCATCGGGGCCTTTCACCAGCCGAAGCTGGTGATCGCCGATCCCGAAACGCTCTCTAGCTTGCCTCCCCGCGAGTTCAACGAGGGATTTGCCGAGGTGATCAAGCACGCTGCCATTCGTGATGCAGCCATGCTGGATCAACTCGACGACCTGCCTGCTCTTGTCGCCCGCAACGTGCGCATTAAGGCGGCGATTGTCGCAGAGGATGAATTTGAAACAAAGGGCCTGCGTGCATTGCTGAATTTCGGCCACACCATCGGGCATGGCATCGAGGCTGCGGCTGGCTATGGCGGCCTGCTGCATGGAGAAGCGATCAGCCTCGGCCTTGTCGCGGCATGTCGCCTCTCGGTTGAGAAATCGGGCCTTCCCCAAGCTGAAGCCGACCGGGTTATTGATGCTCTTGCCCGCTACGAACTCCCCTTGCGCTTGCCGGCGGGTATTTCCACCGCGTCGATCTTGCAAGCGATGAGGCGCGACAAAAAGTTCCACTCGGGCGCAATTCGTTTCGTTTTGTTACGAAGCCTCGGCGATGCGTTCGTCTCCGAAGCCGTTTCCGAAAACGACATCACAAAGGCAATCGAGGGTCTGCGCTGACCTGTTCTGAACTGTCGCTATACGTGCGCCTCGCGAGCGAGGAATGGCGCGACGACGCAGCACAGGGCCGGGATCGCAAACATGGCCAATACGATAATCTGGAGGATCATGACCAAAAAATAATCCTCTTCCCGCTTGCTGCAACCGGTTCTTTTATTATCCAGCAATCAGTCCGCTGATGTAAGCGGAGGGCTCGTAATTTTCTATCAGCACCTTCACCTCGCCATTGCGATGCATGCGGGCTTGGGTGACCCAAATCTCCGAGGTTTTATGCGGTGCAAAGAGAATGTCGTCGTGTGTGGCGTTGCCGTGCTCGGCGAATTTCTCAGGGGTAAGATCCCCTCCAAGATGGTCGCTGCGGCCGGTGGCGACGTGAATCGTTCCACGAATTTTCTCATCCTGAATGTCTCTCCCCGAGGTGGGTAGGATCTGAGTGCCGAAGCCGAGTTCGCCGAGTTCGCCTGTGACTGGGTCCGAGGCCAGCTTGGCATTGTGTGCAGCCACTATCGATGCGTCGCCATTGAGGAGTTCCGCTTTTTTTATGCGGCCACCCGAGACATGCATGAGGCCGATAGTGCCATCCTCGTAGCGCATCGGGAATTCACCATCTGCGCCGGTGGGAACAAAGTAAATTTCACCTGCGGGCAGGTTGGCGACATCGGGCTCATCGCCGCGACAGAGGCCGTGGCTTTTCTGTGCTTCCTGCTGACCGAGATCCAGACGGAGGGTGTGGGTTTTGCCGCTGTAAAGGAAATCGATTTCGACCCAGTCGGCCTTGGTCATTCCTAGGCGCATTTTTTCGGCATCGACGCTCACGTCATCGTAGCTGACGGCGAGTCCCGTGCGCAAAATCGTGTGGTTCACGCCATGCAGGGTGGCCCCGCGAAACTTGTATTGTTTGGCAAAGGCGGTGAGCGGCGCGGTGGCGGAGTAGGTCGAGATGCAAAGGATGATGTCATGCGAAGGGTAGACATCCTTCTCGAGGCTCACCGTGCGGCCATCTGGACTGTATGTCTCATCAGGCAGGTCAAGGTTGCTGCCGCCGGTGATCTTGTAGGCGAATATCTCTCCGCCGGTGAGGCCGAGTTCCTTCATCACGCCGCCATTGAGCGGTTCGTGAAAAAAACTCACCGCATTGCGTTGGATGGTGAGTTCGGAATTTTTGAGGAATGCAAAATCCTTGATCGCGGTGGGGTCGGGGAGGTCGATGAGGACGCAGATTTTCTGGCCGGAGCGTGGCGCGAACGTGCTCCTAAGAAGAGTGGCGAGGTTGAAGGGGGCAAATACACGGCGCGCGGCTTGTTCTTGTATTGTCATGGTTGTAATTCGTCAGAGTCTACGTTTTGGATTTCACTGACGATTCATTTTTCCGGAGTGGGCCTACTTGGCTTCCGGTGTTCCATAAAATTTCTCACCGATCTGGATTTTTTCCCGACCATTGGCGGTGCGCCATTTATTGGTATCGCGGAGGGAGTAAATGCAACCACAGTATTCCTGCTGATAGAAATTTTCGCGTTTCGAGATTTCAAGCATCCGCTGTGCGCCGCCGCCCTTGCGCCAATTGAAGGTCCAATAGGTGAGGCCCGCATATTTTGCTGCGGCGCGTTCGCCACAGCCATTGATCTGCTCCATGTCCTTCCAGCGCGAAATGCCGAGGCAGCTCGTGATGACAGGGAAGTCATGCTCATGTGCATAGAGGGCGGTGCGCTCGAACCGCATATCGAAGCACATTGTGCAGCGCTTTCCCTTTTCCGGCTCCCACTCCAGCCCCTTCGCCCTGGCGAACCAATTATCGGTATCGTAGTCCGCATCGATAAAGGGGATTCCCTCCTTTTCCGCAAAGCGAATGTTTTCGGACTTGCGGAGTTCGTATTCCTCACGGGGGTGAATATTTGGGTTGTAGAAATAGATCGTATAGTCGATCCCCGAAGCGGCCATCGCCTCCATCACCTCGCCAGAGCACGGCGCACAGCAGGAGTGCAGCAGCACTTTCTGGTGTCCGCCAGGAGGTTCAAGGATCGGGCGAGGTGTCATTTCTAAGAACAAGATTCCCGATTTTGGGAACTATGCCCAAGCAAAAAATGGCCCGTCATCGTGATGGGTTTCAAAGCAGCGCTTCGATGGCAGCAGCAATTTTTTTTGGGGTGATATGCTGTCGCCATTCGCCTTTTGAAAGACCTCTTGGCGGGAGAAGCCAGGTTTGGCGGCCGTTGGGAGAATAGGGAGCATACACACCGGGTTGCTTGCCGGCAGAAACAACGATGGCGCGTGTGCCGAGCGCGCAGGCCATATGGGCGGCTGCGGTGTCCACGGTGAGAATCAGCTTGGCCTCGGCGACATTTTGAAGGAAGGCCGAGAGCGGCACCGGTGCATCGATGTGAAGATGATCAACGCCGGACGAGCGGAGGGTTGCGGCAAACTCTTCGAGACGCTCTCTTTGTTCGGGACCGGCGGCGAGGTGAAGGGGAGCGCCATTACGCAGCGGTTCAACCAGCTTAATCGCTTCAGCCCAGGCCTCAGCCGGGTAATCTTTTGATGTTTTTGAACTAAAGGGACAGAGCAGCCAGCTCGTCGATGGCTCGATGGGACGGGGTGGAATCAACCTGGGCAGAATCTCCGAGGACGTCATCTCACGTCCCAATAACTCGGCGGTAACGATTTTATTGGCTTCGATATCGGTGGGCAGATCGCCCGCAGCCGGATAGGGGAGCAGGGTGGGCTTGAAAAAATTTCGCACGAAATTTTCCACGGCGGGTCGTCGGACCCGTGGATCGGCCAAAAGAAGATTCTCGCAAGCAATCCGACGCCTAGCTCGCGGGGTGTAGAAGAAAATGGTGTGCAAGTAGGCACGCATGCTCCGAAGGCATATCGCCGTATCTACCCGCATGCTTGCCATGCGAAGCCAAGAGGGAAGGCAGTTGATCACGTTGACCGTGGCCACGTTTACGATGCGGCGGACTTCCCGCAGAGGCAGAGGAATGATTTTTGCCTTGGGGAACTGGCTCTGAGCAAGCGAAGCGACATCCGACCGCACGGCGAGGACAAGGTTTTCCTCCCCTTCCTCGCGTGCGATGAGTCGAATGCAACCCGAGGCGAGGATGAAATCGCCGATGGCATCGGGTTTTAGAATGAAGACGCGCAAGCGCGGTTACACGGTATAGGTCGTGGAGGCAGTGGTGCCGCCGTGCCCGGTCCAGTTCGTGTGGAAGAATTCTCCCCGGGGTTTGTCCACGCGCTCGTAGGTGTGCGCGCCAAAGAAGTCGCGCTGGGCCTGAAGCAAGTTCGCAGGTAGAACGGCAGAGCGATAGCTGTCATAAAATGACAACGCTGTGGCGAAGGCCGGCACCGGGATGCCTCGCTTCGCGGCGGTGGCAACCGTGTTTCGCCAGCCTTTCTGGCAGTTCTTGATCTCACCTCGGAAGTAATCGTCCAGCAGAAGGTTGGTGAGCTTTGGTTTTTTGTCGAAGGCGTCTTTGATTTTGCCAAGGAAGCGGGAGCGGATGATGCAGCCGCCGCGCCACATGAGGGCGATGCCTCCCCAGTTGAGCTTCCAGCCGTATTCCTCAGCAGCAGAGCGCATGAGCATGTAGCCTTGGGCGTAGCTGATGATCTTGGAGGCGTAAAGCGCTTGTCGGACCTCCTCGATAAGGGCGGCGCGTTTTTTTGGATCGCGCGCTGCGGGGATTGCGGGCTTCGGGCCTTTCAGCTTGCGGGAAGCTTTCACACGCTCGTCCTTGAGGGCGGAGACGCAGCGGGCGTAAACAGCTTCCGCCATCAAAGTGATCGGGGTGCCGAGATCGAGAGAGTTGATAACCGTCCACTTGCCGGTGCCTTTCTGCCCGGCGGTATCGAGGATTTTGTTTACGAGCGGAGTGCCGTCGGTGTCTTTTTTCGCAAAAATATCGCGGCTGATCTCAATGAGATAGCTGTCGAGGGCGCCTTTGTTCCATTCGGCGAAGGTGTCGTGAAGCTCTTGTTCATTCAAGCCAAGCCCGTTTTTAAGAATGTTGTAGGCTTCACAGATGAGCTGCATGTCGCCGTATTCGATGCCATTGTGCACCATCTTGACGTAATGCCCCGCGCCTTCCTGGCCGACCCAATCGCAGCACGGCGAGCCGTCCTCGACCTTGGCTGATATGGATTGGAAAATTTCCTTCACATGAGGCCATGCCGCAGGAGAACCGCCGGGCATGATGCTTGGGCCGCGGCGGGCACCTTCTTCGCCGCCCGATACGCCGGTGCCGATGAAAAGCAGACCCTTTGCCTCGAGTTCACGCTGACGGCGGTTGGTATCATCGAAAAGCGAGTTTCCTCCATCGATAATGATGTCGCCGGGCTCGAGGAAAGGGACGATTTGGGCGATGAAGTCATCCACAGGCTGTCCTGCCTTCACCAGCATCATCACGCGGCGCGGACGTTTAAGCTTCGAGACGAGCTCTTGGATCGAGTGAGCGCCCTGAACTTTTGTGCCCTTTGCTTCGTTGGCAAGAAATTCATCTACTTTCGAAGTGGTGCGGTTGTAGACGACGACGGTGTAGCCGTGGTCGTTCATATTAAGGACGAGGTTTTGGCCCATGACGGCCAATCCGATGAGACCGATGTCTCCTTGAGGCGTTGTATTTTGCATTGGGAAGGTGGTAACCGCTAAAGGAATTCGAGGTTTCTGTTAAGAGGAAATTCAGATATTCTCGGGTTGGAACGACCCTCCATACCCAGGGCGATAGAGGAGCAACCCGGTGACCTCGGAGATTCTCTCGAAATGCGCATCGATCGTGTAGAGCCGGTTTTGGTCGTGCAAGGCGATCGATGCGATGAGCACATCCAGCCACGGCACTGTGATCCCGTAATCCCGCAACCTCCAAGCCAAGGCAATGGCGCGCTCCCAATCCTCTGGCTGGACCGAGCGATAGGGAATCACGGAAAAATAAAATCCCATCTTGCGGCGTTCCTCTTTTCTGGCGCCGCCCATCACCTCGAGACGCGCCGGGGCGCAGACCTGGGCTTCATAGGCTTCAAGGATTGCTTCGAGGGCGACCTTTACATCCAGCCGCCCTTGTCGGCGCAGGCCCTCGATCCATACGGAAGAATCAATCAATACCATATCACTCGGTGGCGAGGGGGGGGATGGGGTTGGCGACCACGTCGCTTGTGGAATCACCGGGATAGTCGAATGCTCCCTCCCGCATCAACCGGCCGAATTCTCTGGCCCTTTTCCTTCTGACAAACTCGGTAACAGCCTTCGAAAGCGACGCACTTTTGCTTTTCTCTCCCGTCAATGCCATCACTTCGCTTAAAAGATCTTCTGAAATATCAACGCTTATTCTCATAACTATGAAAAATAATCATCAATTAGATTCATTTCAATAATTATTTTGATGCAATTCTATTCAAAAATAATCCCGGCCCGCAGCGAAAGTATTTTTTTAATAGCCGATGCGGTGTTTTCTGCGGGAAGGGATGCGTCCAGAAGCACGATGCGTTCGGGATTGGCTTTTGCGAGATCAAGGTAGCCTTGGCGAACGGCGAGGAAGAAGGCCTCGGATTCACGCTCGATACGATCGAGTTTTCTTTTATCGGCATTCATTCGTTCAAGGGAGGTGGCCCGGTCGAGATCGAGCACGAAGGTGACATCGGGCAGGCAATCGCCGACCGCAAACGCATTGATACCTGCGGTGTCCTCGGCCGAAATACGGCGTGCAACACCTTGGTAGACGGTGGTCGAATCAAGAAAGCGATCGCTGATGACGATGCGCCCAGCATCTAGGGCTGGTTTTATTTTTTCTCGAACCAACTGGGCCCGGCTGGCGGCAAAGAGGAGTAGTTCGGCTTCCGCCGTGAGCGCCTCGCCCTCGGGCGCGTGTTGCAACAAGTGCCGGATGGATTCGCCGGCAGCGGTGCCGCCCGGTTCACGGATCAGCAGCGGCTCGTGTCCAGCCTCATGGAGTGCAGTGGCGAGGAGTGCGATCTGGGTGGACTTTCCGCACCCTTCCGAGCCCTCGAATGTGATGAGGAAACCTTTTTGCGACATTTTTTAAACGAACCTTTTTGATATTCCCGGATTTCCCATTTAGCAAAGCAGGAATGAACCATTGGCTTGTGAAACAGGAACCGACGTCCTACCCGTGGGAGCAATTCGTGCGAGACGGGAAAACGGCTTGGACCGGAGTGAGAAATTTCCAGGCGCGCAATCATATTCGTGCCATGCAGCCCGGCGACAGAGTGCTCTACTATCACAGTGTTGTCGGCAAATGCGTGATAGGAATCGCAGAGGTCGTGCGTGCGGCATATCCGGATCCCACCGCGACAGAGGGTGATTGGTCCTGTGTGGATTTGAAGCCGATAGAGGCTCTCAGGCATCCTGTTTCCCTCGATGAGATCAAGGCTGTGCCGGAGTTGGAGGGCATCGGCCTGCTGAGGCAATCCCGCCTGAGTGTGATGCCGCTGCGCAAAGTCGAGTTCGATACGATCATCAAGCTTTCCAAAAGATAACATTTGAGTTGGCCGCTCAATGGATATCGGTGATGCTCATATCGCCATGTCGCAACCCCACTTCGCTGTAGCATCGACATTCTCCCCGAGGTTTCGCGCGATCATTGCAGAGGCGGACCGTGTGGCCAAAATGTTTGATGCGCGTCTGAGCGTGCTTCACGCCGGTGAGAGATCGGATGAAAAGGTGGCTGCCTTTCACGAGGCGTTTGCGCACTGCGGCCGCGAGGAAGTGGATATCTACTGGTGCGTGGGGGCGAGCCCTGCCGAGGCTTTGGTGGATGCGGCTGCTAGCGAGGATTTTGATCTCTTCATCGCCGGCACGATCAGGCGTCCGGATGACATTAGAAACTTCACCGGCATGATCGTGAGGGAGCTTTTTAGTCGCACGCCATGTGACTTGCTTTTCCTCCCTGACCCACTCGAGGAGCAGCTCGAGGGAGTGAGTGCCTGCCTGCTGGTGGAGGCCAACTCGCCGAGATGGAGGTCCGCGATGGATACTCTCCGGGCGCTCAAACCCACGAAAATCTCGATCCTTGCCGCGGACAGCCCCTTTGCCCAAGCCCGCCGCAAAGTCTCTGGATGCGGCGATGTCGATGGCTCCTTGGACGAGATCGGCGAGAGCCTTGCGCAAATAACGCCGGACATCGATGTGCGCCGGGTGAATTCCAACACCGGGTTCATGCTCTGCGATATTGTGCAGGAGGCCTCGCCTGATTTCCTGCTTGTGGAATCGGAGTGGAAAAATCGCCAACGCATTCTGCCTCCTTACCTCGGTTGGCTGGAGCAGGTGGTGCCAAGCCGCCTTTTTCTTTTCGGTAAACCGCCGCGCGGGTTCAAAGAAACAACCACGATCGTTCAAGCGCCCGGATAGCCCCCACAAGGCAAGCCGCAGGAAAAATGGACAACTCTCAAGCGGCTTCGGTTTTGCTATCATGGGCTTTCGAGCCGGTTCCGCTGTTCGGGCTTCTTTTATCGGCGGTGCTGTATTCGCGGGGCTGGCTCAAGCTCTCGCGTCTCGTGCCGAAGCGCTTCCCCGCATGGCGACTGTATTCATTCCTGGGAGGCTTGGTGGCGGTGTTCGTCGCCTTGGCATCCCCGCTGGATGCCTTCGCCTCATGGCTGTTGAGCGTTCACATGGTGCAGCACCTCCTGTTAACGATGGTCGCGCCGCCATTGCTCTTAATGGGGTCTCCGTTTCTCCCGATGCTTTCAGGCCTGCCACGGGCGCTCGCAAGGGATGGAATGGCCCCTTTTTTGAATGATTCGGGCTTGAAGAAAGTGGGTGCATTCCTGGTGCATCCGCTTTTTGCCGGCCCGCTCTTCATGCTGTCGAATTTGATATGGCATGTCCCTGCCGCCTATGAAATGGCTCTGGGGTCGCGTGGTTGGCATCAAGTCGAGCATCTATGCTTCCTCGCAACAGCGGTATTGTTTTGGTGGCCGGTGATACAACCTTGGCCCTCTCGGCCGGTGTGGCCGCGATGGGCGATGATCCCTTATTTGCTCCTTGCCGATTTGCAGAACACGGCGCTCTCGGGCTTTTTCACATTTTATGGCAGGGTGCTCTACCCTACCTATGCCGCGGCTCCACGTATCTCCGGGCTGTCGGCAATCGATGACCAGACGGCTGCGGGCGCGATCATGTGGGTGCCGGGCTCGGTGGCATTTCTTGTGCCTGCCGGCATGATTGCCATCCAGGCGCTATCGGGAGCGAAACTGGTTCGTAGGAAAAAAGAGGAGAGGCGCCCGCAGACGAGAAGGGAAAAAGCGGATAGACCCTTTGATTTGCTCACAGTGCCGCTGCTTGGTGCCGCAATGCGAGGGCGCTATTTCCGGAGGATGCTGCAGGCGGCGATGTTCTTGCTTGCCGCGCTGGTGGTGCTCGACGGCTTGTTCGGGCCGCAGGTCGCGGCAATGAACCTGGCGGGCGTCTTGCCTTGGACCCATTGGCGAGGTTTCACCGTGGTGGCGTTGCTTGTCGCCGGGAACTTTTTCTGCATGGCGTGCCCTTTTACCTTTGCCCGCGATCTTGCGCGGAGGGTGTTTCCCGCAACGCATCAATGGCCTCGCGCCTTGCGTTCGAAGTGGCTCGCTGTCGGCTTGCTGGGAGTTTTTTTCTGGGCTTACGAGTTTTTCGATTTGTGGGCCACGCCTTGGTGGACGGCTTGGATTGTGATCCTGTATTTCACAGCGGCGGTATTGGTGGATGGCTTTTTCAAGGGCGCGAGTTTTTGCAAATACGTTTGCCCGATTGGGCAGTTCCACTTCGTCTCTTCATTTGTCTCCCCGCTTGAGGTGAAAATAAGGAATGCGAACGTCTGCGCCGACTGTCGCACACACGATTGTTTGCGCGGGAATGAGACCCGGCGTGGCTGCGAATTACATCTCTTCCAGCCCGCGAAATCGGGAAATATGGATTGCACATTTTGTCTGGATTGCGTGCAGGCGTGCCCTGCGGAGAATGTTGGGATTCTCGCCGTTGTTCCGGGAGCCGATCTTCTGCATAAGGGAAAGCGCTCGGGAGTGGGGGATTTTGCCAAACGTCCCGACATAGCAGCGCTCGTGCTGGTGCTGGTTTTTGGAGCATTCATCAATGCGGCGGGGATGGTGGAGGCTTTCGCGGAGCAGTGGTGGGTTGCGGTCGTTATTGGTATCGGGGCACTTGCTGCCACCATTGCCTGTTCCTGGTTGGCCTGGAGAGCCTCGGGAGTCGCGCTCCGTTTCCGCGAAATACTATGTGGCGCTGCCGTCATGCTCGCCCCGCTCGGTTTTGCCATGTGGCTGTCGCATTTTGTCTTCCACCTTCTCACCGGCGCCCTTACTCCCTTGCCGGTCTTTCAACGCCTTGCGAAGGATCTTGGTTTCAGAAGCCAGGCTCCTGCATGGGATGTGGCGACTTGGGCTTTTGCGGAGCTTCCAGCCGTGGAGATCTTGATTCTGAATGCAGGCTGCCTCTTTACCCTGTGGCTTCTGTGGGTGCAGGCTCGGGCTGCTTGGTCGCGCCACCCTGTCGTGCTTTTTGCGCCATGGGCATTGCTGACTCTCGGTCTTTACGCAGCCGGAGTCTGGATTGCTTTACAGCCTATGGAAATGCGCGGAACGCTGATGCATTAAGACATCCGCTTACCATTCAAAACCGACAATCGTGAGCGTGCTGGCTTGATAAGGGGTGCCTCCCGCAATGTCCTTCGACACATTTTTTTGCCCCGTCCCGTAGGAGGCTGGAGCGGCGGGATTGAGGAGCTGCCAAGGTTTCTTGGTTTCGAAGATTTGTTTTACGATGCCATCGATCGTGGGTTTCAAATCCTGAGCCTCGGTGGTGATCTCGCGCTGCTGGCTTTTTGGGGCAACGAAATCCTGCGCCAACAATCCGACGGGCAGCGCCAGCGTAATCAGGCAGATGAGTGTCTTCATAAGCACTCAGTAACAGTGGATCTTGCCACTTGCAAGAGTAGGGGAAACCCTCCCGTTTTGCTGAGCCCTTCATTGACTCATTGCAGGCTGCTGACTAGTAAGAAAGTCCGCATGAGACCGACTCTTGAAAAGCTCGAGCAAATCTACCACCGCCCTCTCTTTGATCTGATCCAAGAAAGCCGGCGTGTCTTTTTGGAATTCTGGCCAAAAAACGAAGTTCAACTGTGCACGCTCCTCAGTGTTAAGACTGGCGGGTGCAGCGAGGATTGTGGGTATTGCGCCCAGAGCGCCCACTACAATACCGGTCTCCAAAAAGAAAAATTGATGACCACCCAAGAGGTCATGCCTGTCGCTCAACGCGCCAAGGAAAATGGATCCACCCGCTTTTGCATGGGCGCGGCATGGAAGGGTGTGCGCGATGGCGATCCCAAGTTTGAGAGCATGCTTGAGACCGTGCGGGAGGTAAGCAAGCTCGGCATGGAAGTCTGTGTCACGCTCGGCCAACTCGGCGATATCGAGGCCCGCAAGCTCAAGGAAGCCGGTCTCACCGCCTACAATCATAATATCGACACCTCGCCCGAGCATTATTCCAAAATTGTCAGCACCCACACCTTCCAAGACCGGCTAAACACCATCGGCTCTGTGCAGCGCGCCGGTCTCAGCGTGTGCTGCGGTGGCATCATCGGTATGGGGGAAAATGAAACAGACCGCCTGCGCATGCTCGAGGTCCTTTGCTCGCTCGATCCCGAGCCCGAGAGCGTGCCGATTAATTGCCTCACGCCCATCGAGGGCACGCCGCTTGCCAAAACGCCTCCGATCGATGTTTTCGAGCTTGTCCGCCTTATCGCCACCGCACGCATCGTTCTTCCAAAGGCAAAAATCCGACTTTCCGCCGGACGCGACCGCTTGTCACGCGAGGCCCAGGCGCTTTGTCTTTTCGCTGGAGCGAATTCGATTTTTTACGGAGACAAGCTTCTCACCGCATCGAACCCCGGCGTCGATGAAGACCGTGCCCTTCTCGATTCACTGGGCCTTGCCGCGCAAGCTCCCTACACCGATCAACCAGAACCAGCCCCACTTTCATGAAAATTTCCATCGGCAGCGATCACGCCGGGTTTGAATACAAGGAAGCCATCATTGCCCATCTCAAACAGAAAGGGCACGAGGTGACAGACTTCGGCACCGACAGCAATGAGAGCACAGACTACCCGCTCTTCATCATTCCCGCTGCGGAGGCCGTCGCGCGGGGCGAGGTGGAACGGGGTATTGTCCTGGGAGGCTCTGGTAACGGCGAGGCCATCGCCGCCAATAAGGTCAAAGGCATCCGTTGCGCGGTTTGCTGGAGTCACGAGACGGCCGAGTTTTCAAGGCGTCACAACAATGCCAATGTCCTCTCGATCGGCCAGCGCATGATCCCCTTGTCGCTCGCGTTGGAGATCGTCGACATCTGGCTTGATACTCCATTTGACGGGGGACGCCACGCTCGCCGCATCCAGGAGCTCGACTGCTACGAAGCCGGTGGCGGGGTGAAGGGCATGCTCGCAGTCTTCGAGCGCAAAACCACCCTGTAACTCGGATGAATGCCACGGCCACAAGTGGCGTTGAACTCAGGGATCAACTCCGCAAGGTGATCCGACGTTCGCAGGACTTCCTTCTTTCGATTCAAAAGCCCCAAGGATACTGGCAAGGCGAGTTGTTTGTCGATTCGACATTGTGCTCGGACACCATCCTCTTCATGCACTGGCGGGGGTGTGTCGACGAGGTATTGCAGGCCAAGTGCGCCGATAATATCCGACGAAAGCAAACTGCCGATGGGGGCTGGAATATTTTTATCGGCGGTCCCAGCGAGATCAACGCCTCCGTCAAAGCATACTTCGCCCTGAAGCTGGCCGGAGACTCGCCCAATTGTGCATGGATGCGCGAAGCCCGTGCAAACATCCTCCGCCTTGGCGGGATTCCGCAGGTCAACACCTATTGCCGCCTTTACCTCGCTCTTCTCGGTCAATTTCCATGGGACTACGTTCCCACCATCCCACCGGAGATCTTCCTGTTTCCGCGTTGGTTCTTTTTCAACATTTACGAGATGTCCTCGTGGAGCCGCACGATTATCGCTCCGCTTGCGATCCTTAACCATTTCAAGCCCACGCGCACCCTTCCCGCATCGCTTCACCTCCATGAGCTGTATCCCGCGGGAATGGAAAATGCCGATTTCTCACTAAAAAAAGACAAGCGCTTCTGGGCCTGGAGAAATTTTTTCCTGCGCTGCGATTCCCTGCTCAAAATCTACAACCGCTTTCCATTCCACCCCCTCCGCAAGCGTGCGCTCAAGGCTGCCGAGACTTGGATGAGCGACCGCATGGGTGAGGGCAGCGAGGGCCTCTCCGCTATCTTCCCTGCCATGATCAATGCCATGATGGCCCTCCAGGCTCTTGGCTACCCGGCCGATCATCCGCTTATGAAAAAAGCCGAGGATGATTTCGCCGGGCTTTTTGTGGATGGCGAAGATGGCTTCCGCATCCAACCCTGTCTCTCGCCCGTCTGGGATACGGCGATCACCACCGTTGCCCTCGGCGAATCCGGCGTCCCAAAAAACCACCCTCAAATGCAAAAAGCTGCCTCCTGGCTTGAGGATCGCGAGGTGCGATTTGCCGGCGACTGGACCGTGCGCAACCCTGGCATCGAGCCGAGTGGCTGGGCTTTTGAGCATGCGAATGTCTATTACCCGGACACTGACGATACCATGATGGTCCTCATGGCCCTGCGGCACTGCGCCCCTGTGGATTCCTCCAAGCGGGAGGCAATTCACAACCGTGCTCTCAAGTGGCTGCTTTCCTTCCAATGCGAGGACGGTGGCTGGTCCGCGTTTGATAAAAACCTCAATGCCGCCTGGCTCGAACACGTTCCTTTCGCCGATCACAACGCCATTTTGGATCCCACCTGTAGCGACCTCACCGCCCGGGTGCTCGAGTTGCTCGGCTATATCGGCCATGATCCCAAATCACCCGAAGTCCGCCGCGCCATTGCCATGCTTCGCCGCACCCAGGAAGCCGATGGATCGTGGTATGGACGTTGGGGCGTGAACTACATCTACGGCACGTGGCAGGTTCTGCGCGGCCTCGCGTCCATCGGCATGAACATGGATGAGCAATGGGTCCGCCGTGCCCTCACTTGGCTCGAAAGCTGTCAGAATGAAGATGGCAGTTGGGGAGAGACCTGCGAATCCTACAACTTCCCCGCGCTCAAAGGGCGTGGCGCAGGAACTCCCAGCCAAACCGCCTGGGCGCTTATGGGCCTCTGTGCCGCCGGCGATCCCGCTAGGGAATCCATCCAGCGGGGCATCGATTGGCTCGTCTCCAAGCAAAACTCCGATGGGTCCTGGACCGAGGACTACACCACCGGCACCGGATTCCCCTGCGTCTTTTACCTCAAATACGACATGTATCGAAACCACTTCCCGCTGCTGGCGCTTGCGACATACAGGAAGTTGCTGGCGTAGCGTTACCCTTTTGCGGGCATTCGCCCCATTGGCAGGTGGACATGTGACTGTCGGGCTTTTCTTGTCCTTGCTCCCGCCTGCGCCATGGCGCAAATTCCCGTCCTTCAAATATGCCCGGTGTTTATATCAAGACCTACGGTTGCCAGATGAACGAGCGCGACTCCGAGCAGGTGTCGAAGATGCTCGTTGAGCGAGGATACAAACTTGTTCCGGATGAAAATGAGGCGGATGTGATCTTGCTCAACACATGCAGCGTGCGTGATATGGCCGAGCAGAAGGCGATTGGGAAAATGGGGATGCTTCGCAAGCTCCGAAAAACACGCCCCCATCTTGTTCTTGGTTATCTCGGCTGCATGGCACAGGCGCGAGGCCAGTCGCTCTTGGAGACGTCTCCCCATGTCGATCTCGTCGTCGGCACCCAAAAATTCCACCGCGTTGCCGATTACGTGGACGACCTCCTGAAAACCCGAATGCACGCGCTCATCGATGACGAGCGCCGCTCGATTGTCGATATCGATGAAGAGTCCGGCTCACAGGGAACAATCAAGGATCAGGAATTGGAGGCCGGACAGGTCACCGCATTTGTTTCGATCATGCAGGGCTGCAACATGCACTGTGCTTTTTGCATTGTTCCGCAGACGCGGGGAGCGGAGCGCGGACGCTCGATCGCCGACATCGTGGGCGAGGTCCGTTCGCTTGCGGTGCGTGGCGTGAAAGAAGTCACCCTGCTCGGGCAGATCGTGAATCTCTACGGACGCCATGAATTCCCCAAGGTCGATGGGAAAAGCCCATTCGTCCAACTTCTCGATGCGGTGTGCGCTGTCGATGGCATCGAGCGTGTGCGCTTCACCTCGCCGCATCCCATCGGCTACCGCGACGATCTCATCGAGGCCTTTGCCCGACTACCCGAACTCGTCGAGCATGTGCATCTCCCTCTGCAGAGCGGTTCAGACCGCATTCTTAAAATCATGCGCAGGGGTTACACGGCCGAGAAATTCCAAAAACTCGCCGAGCGTATCCGTGCCGCACGGCCTGGAATGGCGATCACGACCGATGTCATCGTCGGGTTCCCTGGGGAAACAGAGGAAGATTACCAGCAGACCCGTGCTCTGTGCGACGCTGTCTCCTTCGATAATGCATTCATCTTCCGTTACTCACCGCGCCAAAACACGCCTGCCGCTACGATGGGCGAGCAGATTTCCGAGGAAGTCAAAGAGGCCCGCAACCAGGATCTTCTCCAGTTGGTGAACCGCCATGTCGCCGATAAGCTCAACGCTCTCGTCGGAACCGAAACCGAAATCCTCTGCGAAGGCGCCAGCCGCCACAACGCAGAGCGCCTCACCGGCCGCACCCGCACGAACAAAATCGTGGTCTTCGAGGGCGCCCCGCGCCACATCGGCCAAATTTTCCCCGTCAAAATCACACGAGCGAGCGGTTCGACGCTCTACGGCGACCCGGCGATCTTGGAATGAACCGCGGAGGAATTGAATGCTGGAGTGCCTCAAACTCTCTGGAGGCACTCTAAAAAATGGAATAAAGCGATGATACGCGGGACTGACCCCTTTTCCTCACATCAGCACCACATCCAAAGGCTTGCGGCCAGCTGCGCTTTTGCGCTCTGCCTTGCGCAGGGCCTCGGTCAAAAGAGGGCGAAACATCTCAAAATCAATTCGCTTGCCCAACTCTTCCAAAGGGTCTTTTAAACGGCTCAAAGCGGCAAGGCACTGACTTTCATCGAAATAGGATACTTGGTATGATTTCATCGAAAATGCATAGCAATTAGCGTTCCAACTATATATAGATCAATACGTTGCTATTTATTAAACCGCCCATAAAATGTTTATTCAAAGTCATGCTTTTTCAAGCACCAGCGCAGCTGGTGCAATCTGTAATGGGAGAGCAACTGCTGGTCGAATAGCCTGGAAGGTTAAGGGAACTGGGCAAACCTATAAGGATTCGGAGGCTGCTAATCTGGAGGAACCATCAGTATCAAGCCTTAAATGGAAAACCTGTAAGACAAAAATACATGTTTTTTTAGACTCTCAGTCATGGCGTGATCATGCGCGTGTAAGTATTATCATCGCCAACCAAACCTATGGATACGCCATCTCTTCCTTCACCACTCCCTAAAAAAAGGGGGTTCATCAATCAACGCATCGTCCAAGTGCTGTCATTCACTGTGCTTGTCATTTGCATAATCATTAGCGTTATTGCCTGTATTCTTGCGATTTGGGACTTCACTAAGACTGATGCTCTATGGAGGACAATTGCCACTTGCGTTGTCGTGTCCGGGGGAATGATGGCCTTTGGAGTGATTAACAGCCTTTACGGTCCTAAGGACAAATGAATTTTGGAGCCCAGCGGATCGCAGCAGGTTTCTGATTGAGTCCTGGGCAGAAGGAATGCCGAAAAGGGGTCAGTCCCGCGTATTGACGCTTTTTCTAAAATCTGAGAGATTCGAAGGATGGCAAGGCCACTACGAATCCAATATGCGGGGGCGATTTATCATGTGATGAGTCGAGGGGATCGTCGGGAGGATATTTTTTTCGACGATGAGGATCGGCGGAGATTTTTAAGGACGCTGGGGGAGGTGTGCGAGCGTGCGGGTTGGCAGGTGCATGCCTATTGTCTGATGGGAAACCATTTTCATCTGGTGGTGGAGACGCCGCAGCCGACGCTGGTGGCGGGAATGAAGTGGTTTTTGGGAACCTACACGCAACGATTCAACGCGCGACATCGGATGCGGGGGCATTTGTTCGCGGGACGCTACAAGTCGCTGCTCGTGGATGGGTCGGACGACATGTATTTGCGGGTGGTCTGCGACTATGTGCATTTGAATCCGGTGCGGGCGGGCCTGCTTGGGGAGGGAAAGTCGCTGGCGGATTACGCCTGGAGCAGTTTTCCCGAATACCTGAAGCCAGCCAAGCGCCGGGTCGGATGGTTGCGGGTCGATCGTTTATTTGGCGAGTTGGGAATCCGGCTGGATAACAGCCAAGGAAGGCGGGAGTTCGGCGAGATCATGGCGGCGCGATGCCGGGAGGAGGGTCATGCGGAGGAGGAACTCTGGAAGGGAATCCGGCGGGGTTGGAAATTTGGCGCGGAGGATTTTGTGGAGAGATTGGTGGGGATGGGGCATGGAGGGTCCGGGAATGCGGCGATCCACATGAGTGAAGCGCTGGAGGAGACGATGGAGGAAAAGGCGCGGGGGATCGTGAGGGAGTTTTTAAAAACGCGCGGGATGGGATTGGATGAGTTTCGGAGTCTCAGGAAAGGGCATCCCGACAAGGTTGCGCTCGCGGCGGAGTTGAGACATGGCACCACGATGACGATGGCTTGGATCGCGGAGGAATTGAATGCAGGAGTGCCTCAAACTCTCTGGAGGGCACTCTGGAAAAATGGGAAAAAGCGATAATACGCGGGACTGACCCCAGTTTTGTTGAAAATAAAACCATTTGACCATGCGAGCACCAATGAGCACTTTTGAGCCATGACAAACTCTGTTCTTTTTAGGGCTCGCGTCCCTGCTGATCGGCTCAAGCGGGCGGAAAAGGTTTTTGCGCGACTCGGCATGAAAGCCAGCGATGCCTTCAACATTTTTCTGGCCCAAGTCGAACTTCGGAAAGATTTGCCCTTTGTGATCACCTCGAAGCCAGATTCACTGCTTACCACAGCCGAACAGGGCAAAGTTTGGGAGGACTCGCTTGGCGAGTATTGAACCAAATCCGGGTGAGGTTTGGGTTGTTGATTTCGGCACAACAGCAAAACAACGCCCCGTGGTGATATTGGCTTTTCCTCAGCTTCAAGACGCCCGTGCTTTAGTGGTTGTAGCCCCGCTCACTTCGCAGATTCGAGCCCTGCGCGGTGAAGTGGATATTGGAAAACCCAAGTGGCTTTCGAAACACTCCGCTGTGAATGTCCAAGGCTTGGCGAGCATTGACCAAAATAGCATAAAACGAAAACTGGGACGCCTGTCGCCATCTCAATTCGACGCTATTAAGGATGCGATCCGGGATTTGTTGAATCTTTAGCGCGAGCTTTTGATTGGCATCCTGTGGATTGGTCTGTCCTCTGATAAGCTTTGATTCCCTGAAAAAAGAACTCCGGTCATTTGCAAAACAAACAAGCAAAAGAAGTCAGACGACATGAAAGCCTGATCTTGCCTTGATCTGCGGGCGATTGGGGCTGCTGAGCCGCTTGAAATCGATGAAATGAGTCGCTGAGTTTTTTTGTTTGCTCCAAATCAAGGCTTCACAAGCAGCCCTTCTGCCGAAGCCGCTTTTGCTTGCCGCTTATCAAAAGTCAAAAATGTGTGCGCTCCGGAGAGCATGGCGGCGGTCAGGTGTATGAGATCAAGGCTCCGCGTTGCGGTTGTGGGGGTGTGCCTGTCGGAAAGCTCCTGCGCTTTCGCGTGGATGAGGGATTGGCTGGCATCGACCATTCGGAAAAATCCTTTCTCGATTTGCGCGTCGATTTCCGAAAGGACGGCATCACGCTGGTCGCTGGTCATCTCCCCACGATTGATTCCAAAATTCAAAGCATTCCGGATTTCCAATAGGCTCAACAGGGAAAGAAGGATGGGCTTGGACGCACGTTTCACCTCCTTTCTCGCCTTCGCCGAGGTTCCCTCTGTGGTGAGGTAAAGCGAAACGACAAATCCCGAGTCCGCGTAGGTCAAGACTCGTAGCCCTCCCGTTCAAGATCGGCGAGGTTGCGATGGAATTTCTTGTCTCCAAAAATCCTTTTGGAAATGGAATCAAAGTCGGGGGCAGGGGCGTGGCGTTTGATGGGAGGGCGCTCGGGGATGAGCCGGGCAACGATCTTACGCCTCATGGTGATCGCCACATTTTCCCCCTCCTCGATCCAGCGCATGACGGCGGGGAAGTTTTGTCGAATATCTCGAACGCTTGCGGTCTTCATTGTTTCACGAAAATGTTTCACGGAACCCGGCGATGTCAAGGATGCCCTGATTTGTTTGTGTTGAATCCAAATGAACCGTTGCGGCTTCTTCTGGATTCGCTTGAATCTGGACAGGTGACTTGTGCATGGGGAAAATGCCATTGAAGCACACATAACAGTGCGTGATCCCAAGCGCCCTAAGAAATTCGACTCTCGGTTGCTTTATTGTGGGGCGGGCGTCCCGCCTGCCATTGAACGGGTTACGCTCGCAGGCGGGACGCCCGCGCCACTTTTGAAAAGTCCAAAAGCGAACTTCTTTTGGTATTAGCTGCTTGAATCGTCCAATAAAAATCACGCACGCGAGCGGTTCGACGCTCTCCGGCGACCCGGCGATACTCAATGACGAGGTTTGGAAATCAGCGGGACCAGTCCAGCGCGCCCTTCTTGATGGCATAGACGTAGCCGAAGAGAAGGATCACGACAAAGCTGAGCATGCTCCACAGAATCGTGGTGCCATAGGCGGCGATGTGTTCCTGGAACACCACGGCCCACGGATACATGAAGACGACCTCGATATCGAAAAGGATGAAGAGCATCGCCACGAGGTAGAATTTGACGCTGAAGCGAGGTTGCCCGCCCTGCTCGGGCACCATGCCGCATTCGTAGACCATATCCTTGGTCGGGTTCCTTTTTCCCGCTCGTCCAAGGATGAGGTTGGCCAGCGGCGCGACAATTCCGAAGCCGACGGCCACAAGCATATGCAGCAGGATGGGCGTGTAACTTTCAAGCATGGGACAATTTTTTAGACGCTCACCGGGCGCTCCGCAATCGCGAAAAATCGCCATGTGCTCCAGCGGTCATCAAACGACGAATAGCAAATAGCCAATGCGTGCAGGATTGTGCATGCTGCGCCGAGGTATTTGCTCGGTCCGCGTGCAAGCCCTATCGCCATGCGCATTTTTGATATTCTTTCCCCGATTCTATTGCTGGTTTTGTTAGGTGTGCTACTGGCGCGCATGGGTTTCTTGGGGGCGGTGTTCATGCGCGAACTCAATAAACTTACCTTTTGGATTCTGCTTCCTGCGGCGTTGTTTCGTCTGACTGCCGTGAGTGGCGATGCGGGGCCGGAGGTATTGGGTATAGCGAGTTTGGTTTTGGCAGCGACCCTCGTGGTTGCGGTGGCTGGGTGGCTTGGCTCTACATGGCTGAAGCTTCCCGCGAACTCACATGGTTCTGTCTCTCAGTCGGCATTTCGTGCGAATGTGGCCTACATCGGTCTGCCGGTTTTGACTTATGCTTTTGAGGGGATGGCAGGAGGGAAGCAACAACTCTCCACCGCTGTGGTGGTGATGGCCTTCCTCACATCGATTTACAATGTATTGGCGGTGATTGTGCTGCAGGCAGCCAGGCACAGGATCTCGTTTCAATCGATCCTGCCCGGCCTTCGAGCGATTTTTACGAATCCGATCCTTATCTCCTGTGTGCTGGGGTTGATATTCAATGCCACGGATCGCGAACTGCCGCTCTTCCTCGACCGTGCGTTGCGCACTCTCGGCGACGCTGCCGTGCCGAGCGCGTTGGTCTGCATCGGCGGCTCGATCGCCTTTATCAAACTCGGACGGCACATGGCCGGCATCGGGCTCGCTGTGTCACTTAAACTCATCGCCGTGCCCGCGATTGTTTTTCTCCTTGGGACGTTCTTCGGCATGAACCAAATCGAAATGCGGATCGCCTTGGTCTTTGCCGCCTGCCCGACGGCTGCTGCCGCATTTGTGATGGCACAGCAAATGGATGGCGACGAAGCGCTCACCAGTGGCGCGATTGTGATGAGCACGATTTTTTCGGCCATACCGCTCATTGTTGTCCTGTGGCTCACAAAATAAAAACGCCCATTGTGAGAGCAGTCGTCATTCTTCCCACCTACAACAGCGGCCTGCGGCTCGTTCAAACGCTCCGGGAGGTTCATGCCGAGTGGAACTCGGTGTGGGTGGTCAGCGATGGAGGCACTGACGGAAGTGATCGCCAAGCGGAGTCGCTGGGCTTGGAGGGAGTGCGCGTGCTTCGTTTGGAGAGTAACTCGGGAAAAGGTGCTGCGGTGCTCCATGCCTTGCGCCTCGCGGAGGTGTCGGGCTTTACCCACGCGCTGGTCATGGATGCTGATGGCCAACATCCCGCAGCGATGATCAAACCATTCGTAGGCGTGGCGGAAAAACACCCCGCAGCTTTCGTGTGCGGGGTGCCGATATTTGGTCCCGATGCGCCTCTGGAGCGGGTGAGGGGACGGTTGGTTGGGAATTTCTTTGCCACGGTGGAAACCCTCGGCCTGGGCGTAAAGGATTCCCTTTTTGGCTTTCGACTTTATCCGCTGAAGCCAGCCATCGAGATCATGGAGAGCATCAAAGGTGCCCGGCGGTTTGATTTCGACACCGTTCTTGCGGTGAGGCTCACCTGGCTCGGGCTCCCCTGCATCAATATCCCGGTTCCCGTGACGTATCCACCCCGCAGCGAGGGTGGGGTGAGTCATTTTCGCTATCTGCGAGATAACCTGCTCCTCACCGCCGCGCACGTGAGGCTGCTGCTTGAGCTACCGTTTCGCTTGAAGGAGTTGTTTTCCCTACGGCGTCAGCTGGCCTGCGAGGGTTTGCGCATGAGCCAGTAGATTTCACCGGGCCAACCGGGGAAGATCCGCCCCCAGAGGAGATTCAGCTTCATCCATGCGGCGGAATTTTCGAGAGCGCTCCCCTTGCTGCGCATGAGGAAGGCGCCGCTCATGAATTCCACCTCGAGCCCTGCGCTCCGCGCCATGCGGCGGACGCGGGCAGGAGAAAAGACACTCACGTGGCCCATCGGTTTCGCCTTTTTGCGCACCTGGGCTTCACGAATCGAAGCAAGCATTCCGGGGACTACCGGGAAGCCGCCAATGAGCGAGCCGCCGGGGCGGATCGATTTTGCGATTTTTTGGAGCACCTCCTCGGGCTCGAAAAGATGCTCCAGCACGTGAAGGAGGATCGCCGTATCGTATTCACGCGGCAGGGCAAAGCCGGGGGCCTCCAGATTGGCCTCGAAAAAATCCGTGTAACCCGCCGCTTCGAGCCTCTCGCGACGAATGATGGCGTCCACCGCCGTCCAACTTGCGATTTGCACACCCGCAGGGGAGGAATTCACAAATTCCAGCATCTGTCCCACATGAACGCCGATTTCGGCGACATCAAGCGGGCGTCCAGCGGCAAGGCACTCATCGCGCAGCAATTGATAGCCAAACCAATAGCGTAAGAGGCGAATCGGGTATCGCACGCTCTTGGCCTCTTTTGTCATGCCGAATTCCTTCGTGCGAACCACGGTGTTCTCGGCGAGAAAATGAATGTCCCAATCGGACGGAGAATGTTTTTTCAAGCGCGGGAGAGAATGCGTTGAGCGAAGCCGTGGGTCAAGGGGCGGTTGATCGCAATGAAAAAGGACTCAGGGTGGGCCGACAGGGGGCGATCCGTGCGTGTTTTTGAAAACTCTCGGCAAAATGCCGCGTTCGCTACACTTCCACTGATCGTCCGCTACGATCGGATTCGAAGCAGGCATCGAGCACCTTCTGAATCTCCGCACCCCGGGCGAAATCGGGTTCACCCTGTTTGCCGGTTCTGATTGCCGCGATGAATCGCTCGTAGATGTTTGGCGTCTTTGCTGCCTTGAGCGTCTTCCAATGGGCTTTGTGGATGTCATCGCCCAGGCAGACCTGCACCGTGTCGAAAGATTTATCGAGATCAACATGGAGCGCTCCCTTCGTGCCATGCACGCGCAGGGCAAGGGAATTGGTGTGGCCAGTCGCCCATCGAGTCGTATGGATCACGCCGAGCGCTCCATTGGCAAATTCCACTTGCATGAGCGCGGAGTCATTGGCGTCCAGGGGATATTCCCCCATTCGCTTGCCCTTGAGTTTTGTGAAGGTTTTAAGGCGTGCCTGAATGCTGCGAATCGGGCCGACCGGCATCGAAGCGAAGTCGAGGATGTGAACACCGACATCGCCCAGCACCCCCTTGCTGCCGTGCTTGCTGGAAAGTCTCCAGAGCCAAGTCGGCATCGTCTTCCAGTCGCCCCATGCCTTACTGGTAAGCCAGCTTTGCAGGTAACTGGCTTCCACGTGGACGATCTCGCCAAGTTTCCCGGCCTGCACGATCTCCCTGGCTTTTTGAATTGCTGGCGAGTTGCGGTAGCTGAAGTTCACCATGTTGATCACGCCCGCTTTTTTTGCGGCCTTGGCCATGCGAAGCGCATCGGCGTAGTTTGTGGCCAGCGGCTTTTCACACAGGATGTGCTTTCCAGCAGCGATCGCTTGCAGCGAGAGCGGCGCGTGGAGACTGTCCGGAGTCACATTGGAAATGGCATCCACATCAGCCTCGGCGAGCAGTTTTTTAAAATCCGTGAAAACCTGAGCTGAGCCACCGTGCTTCAAAGCAAAATCCCGTGCACGCTCGGCATCCACATCACAGACGGCGGCCAGCTCGACGCCGGGTATTTTTAGAAACTCTGCAGCGTGGGCATTTCCCATTCCGCCAGTTCCCACGATGCCGATGCGGATTTTTTTACGCCCGGCTGACTTTTTATTTTTGGATGATTTCATTAGCGATGACCTTCGGTGGAACGATCAGCCGCTTCGGGATCGGGTGGCAGCGGTTCAAGTGGCGCTGCGCTCGGACAAGAATCGGGAATACAAACCGTCGGCTTGGCCCAATAAACCGCGTTGGCAATGACCTGCAACACCTGCGGATGATGATAGGTCGGATAGGTTTCGTGGCCTGGTCGGAAGTAAAAAACCCGTCCATTCCCGCGCTGCCATGTCGCCCCGCTGCGGAACACCTCGCCGCCCGTGAACCAGGAAATAAAAATCAACTCATCGGGGGTGGGAATGCCAAACGGCTCTCCATACATCTCCTCAGCGGGAATCTCGAAATACTCGCCGATCCCCTTGGTGATAGGGTGATGGGGAGCAATGTTCCAGAGGCGCTCCTTGTCGGTCGATTCTCTCCATTTCAAAGAGCATGTTGTTCCCATGAGCGCTTTGAAGACTTTGGAGTAATGCCCCGAGTGCAGCACAATCAACCCCATCCCCTCGAGAACCCGCTGCTTCACACGATCCACGACAGCATCCGACACATCCGCATGGGCCATATGTCCCCACCAGATTAAAACATCAGTCGAAGCCAAAACGTTGCTGGTAAGGCCATGCTCCGGTTGGTCAAGCCATGCGGTAGATACCGATAGGCCGGGATCTTTGCGGAGAGAATCCGCAATCGTCTCGTGCATCCCATCAGGGTAGAGCGCGGCGACCTTGGGATTCTTCTTCTCGTGGCGGAACTCGCCCCAAACGATTGTTTTGATGCTGGAGGACATGGTGGGATTATGAGTTTACGGGTTTGCGGAGTTCTTCGGCCTATTTTGGCCAGAACAGAAATGAAGTGATTTCCGTAGAGGCATAGAAGCAGGGACACGACAAGCAAGGCAAGGTTTTCAAACATGGAGATCCTCCCAAATCTCACAAGATTTTCACGGGTGAAGCTTTTTCTACTCGAGGGACTCGAGAACCGCGCAGGCTTCGCTCATGCGTTCACAAACAATCAGCGGCGGCGGGTTTTTGTAGTGTAAGACATAGAGGACTTGGAACCCGATGTCCTTGGTCTTGTCGGGGATCACGCGGATCACCTGCCGGACGCCTTTTTGGTCGAACATCTCCATGAACTGGCCAATTTCCTTGGCGCACTCCTTGGGCATCGATCCCAAGCGCTCAAGGTCAACCAGCAGGATGAATCCCGAGGGCAAATCCTCCAAAAGCCGAGGGATTTTCTCCAACTCGGCTTGGAGTTCCGCCGAATCTACATCGCCGATGAAGCTCATTTGAAGAAGCCCCCTCGTTTTGTTGACAGTAGGCAGTAACACAGCCTTTTCCTTTTTGAAAAGGTCGGCCACTTCTGGCGAATGACAAGGGGGCTTTGTCGAAAAAAGACCGCTCGCTTGTTCGCTGCGGACTGGCACGGCAGTCCGGAGACCGGCCCAACGGGGGAAGACCAAGTGGGGAGGAAAAAGAGGAAATGGGGTCAGTCAAAGATTTTTGACTAATTTCAAATCCAGTAGTTCAGTAGAGTTAGTCCCGCGTATTATCGCTTTTTCTCCTTTAGAGTTTCCTCCAGAGAGTTTTAGGTAATCCAGCACTCGATTCCTTTGCGATTCAGGCTATTATTCATTGCAATGCTCTGTCTCAACTCCCCCACGCGCACAATCTTGTTGAAAAGCTCTTTATAGAGGCTCCAGAACTCATCCAATCCTATCCCGCGACTTCGCACGCCTCTTTCAAAGTCTTTAAAAAGCCTAGTGGCCCCATTGTCTCATCACATCATAAAGTCCTCCAGCATATTTGATTCGCAGTGACCTTGCCATCATTCGACACCTTCAGCTTTTGTAAAAAGCGATAATACGCGGGACTGACCCCTTTTTCTGGCAAGCTGAGAAATGACATCGGTCGCTTTGCGCTTAAGGGTTGTCACCAGTTCCGTTCGCATACGGTGACACTAAAGTGGCACTCGCGATCACCCATGGCTGCGCGTGGCGCGACCGATGCCAAGCGAGCGTAGCGAGTCCGCATCGGGCGTCCCACGGGTAGCCATTCGGTGCATCGCTCTGTTCGCGCTTTTTTCTTTATTCGCCGTTGGTTGAGTCAGCTTGGTGTCCATTCGGTGGTTCTGGAAGATGATCGCAAACCTTGTCCTTGAATGAGTAGGGTTTTGGAGTTCCATTCTCATCCGGCCGAGTCCCAGGGAAAACGTCAAAGCGATCAGGTATCGGCAACCCAGCTACTCGATTAAATCTGTATCCGTCAACTATCAGATGGTTAGCTTCCAATGCAATCGGCACATAATTGGCACCGCCCTTGAACATGGACCTCGTGGTCTTGGTCAACGGATATCGCAATATTCCTTCCTCGTGGAGCCAATACTGAAACCAAGAGATCAAAAGACCCATTTCGGTCTGCAGCTCGTAAACGCAAGTGCTGTCATCTAAAACATGCCATATGCACTCGGGCGGGCTGGTTGGATTGGTATTACCCTTGGAGAGGCCAACCCATGTTCCGATCAGTGGTGATGCGGAGGTCATTGAGTTATTGCGAACGCTCGATGACAGCCGCCGAGCAGAGCGAGGTTGGCTGGTCCGATTTGTTAGGCAGTCTACTCACCTTGGCTGCCTGTGCTTTGATACAAACTGTCCGCAACGCCCTTCCAGTCGCCAATTTGCATGTCGCGGGATTCGTAACGCTTGCGAAATTCCGTGATCCGCTGCTCAAGATAGGACCACGCGGCGGCATCGTCCTTGCGCACCCGCAGCCCGAGCGCCTGATTTGCGGACAGGGCTTCGAATAAGTGCTGAAGCTCGGACTCCCGAAGAACGCGCCTGGGAATTTCCCGAATCTGATCCACCGTATCCCGAACATCCTGCTCCGTCATACCGGCCATGGCCTCTTGCAGAAGCGGCGCGGAAGGCTCGACGATTCGCATGATCCTCGCATAGCCCACGAACTGACTCACTCCGAAACCCGCGAGGAACAAGGCTGCGCCCAAAACAAGCATGAGGGCTGTGCGTAGTGGTTGGTGTTTTTGCATGATGGATTTTTGCCTAACGTCCCCAGTCACCTATCCCGCTTGCTTCTGGCATCCGAGCCTGCTCCGCAGGCGAAATGCCAGAAGTGCCGCAGGCACGGGATTAGGTGAACTGGTCTGTTCGCATTTTTTCATTGGTTGATCTGCGTGGCTTGACGTATCCACTTCCATCCAACGTAAAACCAAGCCGGTAATGCAAATAGTGCAATAATAGATCGGTAGTCAAAAGATATAACGGAGTGTGTTGTCAAACCAACAAGCATTGCGATCGTGATCGCACTACCGATCAAGAGGGAAAGGCTTCCGAAAACTAAAAGAAGTATTTTCTGAAATGTCTTCATCTTGCTGGAATATTTTTGCTGTGGCAAGAAACTCGGCGGTCCGGCATGGCGGTCGTAGTAATCTCGGCCTCTGGATATATTTCTCGGGCAGCGTCCGTGGTCCGGATCGTCATCGCGTCACGCCATATTCTTTGGCGTGTTGCGTGGCTTTCAAAATAGGCTGTCGCCGGAGGCATATATTTCTGGCGAACATTGTTTGGTCACACAAAATTCCCATTTAACCTTAAACCTAAGAGAAAAGTGGACAGTTAGTCGCAGTGCAATCAGCCAAAGAACAGAAATGTTCGCCTCTACTTCTCGTCCAGCGCGGCGACGCCGGGGAGGGTTTTGCCTTCGAGGAGTTCGAGGGAGGCTCCACCGCCGGTGCTGCAGTGGGTGACCTTGTCGGCGACGCCGAATTTTTTCGCGGCTGTGGCGGTGTCACCTCCACCAACGACCGTGATCGCTCCATCGGCGGTGGCTTGGGCGACGGCGGCGGCCATGGATTTCGTGCCTTCGGCGAATTTCTCGAATTCAAAGACGCCGGCAGGGCCGTTCCAGATGATGGTCTTCGCGCGGAGGATGGCGTCGGTGAAGATTTGGCGGGATTTCGGGCCGCAATCGAGACCTTCGAGTCCATCGGGGATGCCGGTGGTATCATCGGCTGCACCAGTGGTGGCGTCGGGGGCGAATTTGTCGGCGGTGATGTAGTCCACGGGGAGGTGGATTTGCACGCCGCGGGCTTTGGCTTTTTCCATCAACTCGGCAACGATCTTGGCGCCTTCGGGGTCGAAGAGGCTGTTGCCGATGGGCATGTTGTCGAGGACCTTCTTGAAGGTGTAGGCCATGCCGCCGCCGATGATGATTTCGTCGGCGGTCTCGATGAGGTTGCGGATGAGCGGGATTTTGTCGGCAATTTTCGCGCCGCCGAGGATGGCGAGGAGGGGGCGCTTGGGGTTGTCGAGCACGGCGGAGAAGGCGTCGAGTTCCTTCTGCATGAGGAAACCGGCGACTTTCGGGAGGTCCACGCCGACGACCGAGGAGTGGGCGCGGTGGGCGGTGCCGAAGGCATCACTTACAAAGACGTCGCCCAGTTTGGTGAGGCTGGCGCGAAAAGCGGCAACCTTGGCGAGATCGGCTTTGGTGGAGGTGCCATCTTCGTTCTTGGCCTTGCCTTCCTCTTCGATGTGGAAGCGGAGATTTTCAAGCAGAACGACGTCGCCGGGCTTGAGCGAAGCGCAGGCGGATTCGACCTCCGTGCCAACGCAATCGTCGAGGAAGCGAATGGGGCGACCGAGGAGTTCGGAGAGTTTTTCGGCGACGGGCTTGAGGGAGTATTTATCAACACGCTGGCCATTGGGGCGACCGAGGTGGCTCATTAAAATGACGCTCGCGCCTTGATCCAGAGCGTATTGAATGGTGGGGAGGGCGGCGACGATGCGCTGGGTATTGGTGATCGCGCCGGTGGCTTTGTCTTGGGGAACGTTGAAATCGACGCGCATGAGAACGCGCTTTCCGGAAAGGGAGATGTCTTTGATGGATTTTTTCATAGTCGGTCTTGGTTTCAGTGTTTCAAAAAAATGACCACAGAGTTCACAGAGCGCACAGAGGTTTTAGATTCCTCCGTGTTCTCTGTGTCCTCTGTGGTCAATCAATCGGATCGTTTTGTTACTTCGAGATCACGCGGACCATTTCGAGGACTTTGTTTGAGTAGCCCCACTCGTTGTCATACCAGGAAACGAGTTTGACAAAGGTCGGGTCGAGGGCGATGCCGGCTTCTGCGTCGAAGACGGAGGTCTGGGTCTCGCCGCGGAAGTCGGTGCTCACCACTTTCTCGTCGGTGTAGCCGAGGACGCCTCTCATCGAGCCTTCGGAAGCGGCTTTGATGGTGGCGCAGATTTCCTCGTAGGAAGCGGGTTTTTCCAACTCGACGGTGAGGTCAACGACCGAGACATCGGAGGTGGGCACGCGGAACGCCATGCCGGTGAGTTTTTTGTTGAGAGCGGGGATCACCTTGCCCACGGCTTTGGCGGCACCGGTGGAGGAGGGGATGATGTTTTCAAGAATGCCGCGTCCGCCGCGCCAGTCCTTGCTGCTCGGGCCGTCGACTGTCTTTTGGGTCGCAGTGGCGGCGTGGACGGTGGTCATGAGGCCGCGCTTGATGCCGAAGGTGTCGTTGATGACCTTGGCAAGCGGGGCGAGGCAGTTTGTGGTGCAGCTCGCGTTTGAGATGATCGCTTCACCGGCGTAGCTGGTGTGGTTGACGCCGTAGACGAACATGGGTGTCTCGTCCTTCGAGGGAGCGGACATGATCACTTTCTTTGCACCGGCTTTTATGTGTGCTTCGGCACTGGCTTTATCAAGGAAAAGACCTGTGGATTCGACAACCACTTCGGCGCCGACCTCATCCCATTTGAGGGTGGAGGGATCTTTCACCGCAGTGAGACGGATTGTTTGCCCGTTGACGATGAGGTTGGAGCCGTCAACCTTGATGTCCCCGTCGAAGTGTCCGTGGACAGAGTCGTATTTGAGCATGTAAGCGAGGTATGAGGGCTCGAGAAGATCGTTGATGCCCACCACTTGGATGTCCTTGCCGAAATTCTTCACTGCCGCCCGGAATACCATGCGCCCGATGCGTCCGAAGCCATTGATGCCAATTTTTACCATAGGTTTTGTATTTTTGTTTTTTTGTGTGATTGGGGAGCGCGCATTAAAGAGAGCGCGTTCCAGCACGTCAATCGGGAATCCGGCCAAGAAGACCTCATCTTGCTGTGGCGCGGGGGCTTTCTCTGCCAGCCTTGTCTTGATTGTGCCAGATGGTCCAATTAGCTTGTGCGACCCAATATGAAACCGGTCGCAATCTATGACACCACACTGCGTGACGGCACGCAGGGCACGGGAATTTCCTTTTCGATTCTGGATAAGATCCGTGTCGCCCAGCGGCTTGATGCTTTTGGGGTTGATTACATCGAGGGTGGCTGGCCCGGTTCAAATCCTCGTGATGCGGCGTTCTTCTCAGAGGCTGCAAAGCAGACTTGGAAAAATGCGAAGATCACCGCCTTTGGCAGCACGCGCCGGGGAGGAATCGCCGTGGAGGCGGATGCGCAGGTGCGGATGCTCCTCGAGGCGCAGACGCCGGTGGTCACGATTGTCGGCAAGACATGGCTGCTGCATGTGAAGGAAGTCCTCAATGTCACCGCCGAGGAAAATCTCTCAATGATCGCCGATACGGTGGCATTCCTCAAAAAGAACGGCCGGGAGGTCTTCTACGATGCCGAGCATTTCTTCGACAGCTACAAAGACGATCCCGCCTACTCCCTTCAGACGCTGCGCGCTGCGCGGGATGCGGGCGCTGCGGTCCTGGTCCTGTGCGACACAAATGGCGGCACCCTGCCCGAGGAAGTCGGCCGCATCACCGCCGAGGTCGTCGCCGATCTGAAATGCCCGGTGGGCATCCATACCCACAATGATTGCGGCCTGGGTGTGGCAAATGCCCTCGCTGCCGTGCGTGCAGGCGCCTGCCAAGTGCAGGGCACCATGAACGGGTATGGCGAACGTGTAGGAAACTGCAATCTCACGACCATCATTCCCACGCTTCAGGTCAAAATGGGCCTCCCTTGCGTGCCCGATCTCACGCAACTCCGCGAAGTGTCGCGATTCGTCGACGAGCTGGCCAACGTGCCGCAGGACATCCGGGCTCCCTATGTCGGCCCTGCGGCATTCACCCACAAAGGCGGGCTCCACGTGCATGCGGTTCAAAAAATCGCCCGTAGCTACGAGCACATGGATCCCCGGCTGGTTGGAAATTCGCAGACAATCCTCGTCTCGGACATGTCCGGCCAGAGCAACATCCTTGCGAAGGCCACCGAGCTGGGCTTCAGCTTCCAGAAAGGCGCGCCAGAAGTCGCCTCGATCCTGAAAAAAGTGAAGGAAAGCGAGGTTCAGGGCTACGAGTTCGAGGCTGCCGATGCTTCTTTTGCGCTGCTCATCCTCCGAACGATGGGCAATCACACCCCTCTTTTTGATCTCAAGGAATACCATTGCTCGTTCCGCCAATCCTCTCTCCACCATTTCACCACCTGTGAGGCGACGGTGAAGCTGCAAGTCGGTGGAACATCGGAATACACAGTGGAGGAAGGCGACGGCCCTGTGAACGCTCTTGATGCCGCTCTGAGAAAAGCGCTGCGGCCATTTTACACCTGGATCGATAGTGTGCGGCTTGCCGACTACAAAGTGCGAATCATCGACGGCTCACGAGGCACCGCCGCCCGCACGCGCGTGCATATCGTTTCCACGGACGGCCACTCCACCTGGGGCACGGTCGGGGTGTCGGACAATATCATCGAGGCCAGCTGGATCGCTCTTGTGGACAGCTACGAATACCAATGCCTGCGTTCCAACAACTCGCTTGGAGCTGATTCCCAATGAGTGCCCCGAGTCTCAAAGAGCTTAAAAGCCGCGCCCAGCTCCTCAAGCCCACCCTCAAACTCGGCAAGGCTGGCGCTTCGCCGGAGTTTCTTGCGGAACTCGAGAAGCTGCTGAATGCCCACCATCTCGTGAAAATCCGCTTCGAGGGCTTCAAGGAAGAGCGCAAAACGCTCTCCAAATCCCTGGCGATGCAAACCAATACATCCCTCATCCAACAAGTGGGCCACACGGCCGTTTATTACAGACAGCCAAACGCTGCCGCTGCGACTGCCTAGACGGAATCGCGGAAATCGCCGAAATCGCAGGGATTTTTCCTGCTGCTTCGGTTTCTTGATTTCTTGTCATACAAGCAGCCTCCCAGTGCGACAAAGCTGCATAGATAAATGCAACGCAGAGCTTCCGATCCCATGATGGATGATGCCGAGTTGCGCCACCAACTCGAGCAGCTCCATGAGATGAGCTACGGATGGGCGCTGAATTGCTGTTCATTTCAACCAAACGAAGCTGAGGATATTTTGCAGACTGTCTACCAGAAAGTGCTCGAGGGACGCGCCCGTTACCACGGGAAGTCGCTTTTCAAGACATGGTTGTTTGCCGTGATTCGCAACACGGCAGCCAATGAGCGTCGCCGCCGCTGGCTCAGGGCTTTTCGTCTCGTCGATTACGCTAGGGAGCGCGATCTCGATTGCGAGCCATCGCGTGCTGCGGGGATTGGCGGCGATGTCGAGAGGCTCGCCATTTTCCGCAGCCTCCTCGGCAAGCTCCCGCAGCGTCAGCGGGAGGTTTTGCACCTCGTTTTCTACCAAGACCACACAATCGAGGCGGCATCGGTGGTGATGGGGGTCTCTCTCGGATCGGCGAGAACTCATTACGAACGCGCCAAGCACCGCCTTGCAGAATGGATCAAACAAACCGGCCACTTCGATGAATACCTCAAACAATAACGAGTTCCGCCACTTTTTCGGATTGATGAAAAAAGAGGATGCGGCCGCTGCGCCGACATTCCAACAAACCCTGACAAGAAAACGATTGGAACAGGAGACTCTGCCATTATTCCCATGGCTCCGCTCGGTAGCGGGATTGGCGACGGCAGCCGCATTGATTTTCATTGTCGCCCAATTCACCGCACAGCACCCCGAACCCTCAGCGGATATTCACTATTGGACGGCGTTCTCCGAGTGGACCGCATCCACAGACCAATTTCTGATTTCGCCGGATTTCTCAAGCGAGACTGCCGGCCCGTCCACCATCAACCACGCAAACTAACAACCCTCATGAAAACACAACGTTTCCTCGCCATCGTGATAATCACTGCCGCCTCTGCATGGGGACAACAGCCACCTCCACCCGGGCCTGGCGATCTCGATGCCGGGCATCCAGGGCGAGGACCTGGCAAGCCCCCGAGAGATTTGATGCACAAGAATCTTTTCCCCGCAGGGTTGGTGATGCGCAATCAAGATGCCATCGGGCTTTCGCAGGAGCAAAAGCGTGGCATTCGGGAGGAAATGGAAAAAAACATGCCGCAATTCAGCGAATTGCAAAAACAGCAGCATGCCGCAGAGGAGTCGCTGTCGGCTTTGTTGAAAGAGCAAAAGCCCGACGAGGCAAAGGTGCTCTCGCAGTTTGACAAGCTTTTGGAGGTTGAGGCGCAAATCAAGCGCATGCAGATCGCCCTCCAACTCAAAATCAAAAGTCTGCTCTCGCCGGACCAGCAGGCAAAACTGCAGGAACTCAAAAAACAGGACCGTCCACCCCGTCCCTCTCGCGACAAGCGCGAGAAATCCGATGAGAGCGGGACTTAGATTTTAAATCCTCTCGAAATGGGAGATGCGCCGGAAGAGATCGTAGCGTGACTCGATCTGGGCGGTATCCACTGTCTTGAGTCGCTCGAGGCTGAAGGCTTCCACATTGTAGCTCGCCAGCACACTGCCGTAGACGACGGCTTTTTTGAGGAGATCGAAGGTGATTTCGCCATCCTTCGCATTCGCTGCCAGATAGCCGGCGAGGCCACCGGCGAAGGTGTCTCCCGCACCAGTGGGATCGTGAATGTCCTCGAGAGGGAATGCCGGGCAGCTGAAAAACTCCGCCTCCGGGCCGAAGAGGAGGCATCCGTGCTCGCCTTTTTTGATCGCCACGTATTGCGGCCCCATTGCGCGAATCGCCTTGCCGGCCTTGATCAGGCTCGTCTCGCCGGTGAATTGCCTGGCTTCACCGTCATTGAGGATCAGCATGTCCACGCGCCCGATGAGGCGGGTGAGCGACTCCTTGGCGATGTTGATCCATAGATCCATCGTATCGGCAATGACAAAGCGGGGTTGGCTCATCTGGTCGAGCACATGGTGCTGCAAGTCTGGTGCGATATTGGCTAGCAACACGAGTGGCGAGGTGTGATATGCCTCGGGCAGCTTGGGCGTGAAGGTCTCGAAGACATTGAGTTCCACGGACAGCGTCTCGCGTGTGTTCATGTCCCACATGTATTCACCCGACCAGCGGAAGGTTTTGCCCGGCACGACCTGCAAGCCCGCGAGGTCGATGCGGCGTTTGCTGAAAAGCTCGATGTGTTCCTTGGGAAAATCTTCGCCGACGATACCCACAAGATTCACAGGGCAGAAATTCGACGCGGACACAGCGCCGTAGGAGGCGGAGCCGCCCAGCAGGTTTTTGTGCTCGGCGAGCTGGGTCTTGATGTCATCCAACGCGATGGAACCAACAATGAGAACGGACATAGGCGCGGAACAATGCTGGGCTTGGCGGAAATGTTCCAGAAAAAATCAGCACGTTTGATTTGGCCGCCGCGAGAGGTTAGAACTGAATCATGCTGACTGCCCCACGGCGTCTTGTTTTGATCGGAAGTATTGTCATCGCCACCGTTCTTGCAACGGGCGCGTGGGTTTTTTCCAACCGTAGCACCCAGCTTGATTACCGGATGCAGGAAGTTTTCTATCTCGGTCGCTTCCACCGATACGATGATGTCATCAGCCAAGCCGCGCAGCGCTATGGGGTAAGCCCCTCCCTGGTCAAGGCGGTCATCTGGCGGGAGACCCGCTTTCAGCCGGATGTGAAAGGCACCAGGGGTGAGCGGGGGCTGATGCAGATCACGGAGGCGGCAGCTGCCGATTGGGTGAAAAGCGAGAAAATCGAAACATTTGTTCCGACCGATCTATTTGATCCAAAAACCAACATCGAAGCAGGCACATGGTATCTCGCAAGGGCTCTCAAACATTGGGCCCACAAAGACGATCCCATTCCCTTCGCCTTGGCTGAATACAATGCGGGCCGCACCCGCGTGAGACGCTGGGAGAAAGGAGCGGCGCTCGATGGGGAATTCACGGCGGCGAACCTCAAAGCCGTGATGGATTTCCCGGCAACGAAGCAATACCTGCTTTCGATCATCGACCGGTATCGAGACTATCTGGCTCGAGGCGAGTTCGGGGAAAATCCGCAATCACCGCCCATCCTCCTCCAAAAAAAAGAAGTTCAATCGCCATGAATCCTCTTCGGGCGGGAGGCATGCTTTGTTGCGTTGGGGCCAATGTATCCGATTTTTGCCAACTCCACCCTTGACCTCAGCGTCGCAGGGACTTGGATTGATAGCTGTGGATTTTTCAAAGAAGGAATATTTCATCAACCGCGAGTTGAGTTGGTTGGAGTTCAACCAACGGGTGCTCGATCAGGCATTTGATGCCTCGAACCCGCTCTTGGAGCGGTTGAAATTCCTGGCGATCGTCAGCTCAAACCTTGATGAGTTTTTCGAGGTGCGCGTGGCGGGCCTGAAGCAGCAAAAACAAAACAACTCCTCGGAAGCGGGGCCCGATGGTCTCTCGGCCTCGGAGGTGCTTGCCCGTATCAGCCAGCGAACCCGACGAATGGTGGACGATCAGTATCGCTGCTGGCGCGAGCAACTCGCTCCCGCCCTCCACGAGCAGCGGATTCGTTTTCACAATTATCCGGATGTCCCACAGGCGGAGCGGGAGCACTTTGAAAAATTTTTCCGGGAGACAATTTATCCGGTTCTCACACCGCTGGCAGTTGATCCCGCGCACCCTTTCCCTCAATTGCTCAACAAGAGCCTCAATGTGATCGTCGAGTTGGAGGGTGATGGTCTGAGCACCGACATCGCCGTGGTGCAGGCGCCGCGCATCCTGCCCCGCGTGGTGCCCTTCTCGAAGCCAACGGATGGAGATGATTATGTTTTCCTGGGCAACATCATCCAGGAGCATGTGCAGTCCCTTTTCCACGGTGTGAAGGTGCGCGGGGCGCATCTCTTCCGCGTCACCCGCAACAGCAACCTCTATGTGGATGAGGAGGAGGCTGGCAATCTCCTGCACGCCATCGAGGAGGAGCTTCGCAAGGTGAACCGTGGGGCCGCTGTGCGGTTGGAGGTGAAGCAGGATTGTCCAGACCATGTGCTTCGGCGCTTGCTCGATATTTTCAATCTCGAGGAGGAAGATGTCTTTCGCATCGATGGGCCGCTGAATTTCTCCCGCCTCATGCCCGTGGCGGTGCAGCTTGACCGTCCGGATCTTCGCCACAAGCGGTTCACGCCATGTGCGGTGGTGTCGCTCGACACCGAGTCGGATTTGTTTTTTCACATCCGGAAAGGGGACATCCTGCTCCACCATCCCTACGATAGTTTCCAGACAGTCGTGGATTTCCTCGCACAGGCTGCGGAGGATACCCAAGTGCTGGCGATCAAGCAAACGCTCTATCGCACCAGCTCGGATTCTCCCATCGTGCAGGCACTCATCACCGCCGCGCGCAATGGCAAGCAGGTGACGGCCGTGATCGAGCTGAAAGCCCGCTTCGACGAGGCTGCAAACATCCACTGGGCACGCATCATGCGCGAGGCGGGAGTGGATGTAGTCTATGGGGTGACCGGCCTCAAAACGCACGCTAAGGCGATGCTCATCATTCGCAGCGAGGGCGAGAAGATCCGGCGATACGCCCACATGGGCACGGGGAACTACCACCCCTCGACGGCTAAAATCTACACCGACCTCAGCCTGCTTACCTGCCGAGAGGAATTAACCACCGAGTTGGCGGAGACATTCAACTGCCTCACCGGCGTCTCCCGTTTTCCAGAGATGAACGAGCTGATGGTCGCGCCGTGGTCCCTCTACGAGGGCTTCCAGCAACTCATCGAAAATGAAATCAAACACGCTTGGGCGGGCCGACCATGCGGGATTTATGCAAAGGTCAACTCGCTAGTGGAGGATGGTCTCATCGAGTCCCTCTACCGTGCATCGGCCGCGGGTGTGCCCATCCGCCTCCTCGTGAGGGGCACATGCGCACTGCGGGTTGGTATTCCCGGCATCAGCGACAATATCGAGGTGCGCAGTATCGTCGGGCGATTCCTCGAGCACAGTCGTATTTTTAGTTTTGAGAACGGGGGACAGAAAAAAATCTACCTCGGCAGCGCGGATTGGATGCCTCGGAATTTGTTTCGTCGTGTCGAGACCGTTTTCCCGATCGTGGCACCCGGCATGGTTGGACATATCCAGGAGATTCTTGATTGGTTTTGGCGCGACAACATGAAGGCGCAGGTGTTGCAGCCCGACGGCACGTATCGCTTCCGCGCGCTTGAAGCCGCCGAGCAGCCATTCGACGCTCAGGTAGAGTTCCTTGCAGACTCGCAACGTCGTCGAAAAGCCCAGGTTGTTGCTCCGGTTTGAGGCTGTCGATCAATCAGCAACTAATCAAAAAAGTTATGGGCGATTTGGCCTAAAACCTTTCAAACCTTTTTGCAATGCAAGCTTGATTACGGCAACAAAAGATAAATCACGAGGCAGACCACGGTGGGGAATAACGCACCGAGGAAGAGCTTGAAAGCATCCACTCCATTAGGGCCAAAATGAGGCTGAAGAATGGATTGTCCGGCAGGGTTTGGTGCGTTTGCTATGACAGTGAGTCCGCCACCGGCAACGGCACCGGCAACTACGGCAAGCTTCGCTTGATCCGAAAAGCCGGGCACTAGCGAAGCCAAGTAGGTGATAGCGGCATTGTCATTAAATGCTGTTAGCACCGTGGCACCGAGCATCAATTGAACAGGGCTTAAACTTGTTAGCACTGGCTCGATCCACCATTGCTGGCATCCGCCGTGAATCACAAGCCCGGCCAAAAAGAAGCCTACCAGAACCGGTCCTCTTAGACTGAGAATATCTTGGTTGCGCTCGGTTGCAGCGACAAAGGCGAGGAAAAACATGAAGGCTAACACGACCATGGCCGCATAGTGGGCTGTATAAACTACAAACCCAATGAAGAGAAGGTGAATGATAACAATCGAAGTCGGAACATTTTTTTGGGGATTTAATTCCGATTCTGCGATCGGGCGCAAAGACAAGAGTTCACGCCGAAAAACCAAGAAGACAGCCGCATTTGCGATCACGATAGAAATGACGGATTTCCAGCCGAAATGCTGCAGCATAAAGAGCGTGTCCCAATTCCACTTGCTGGCCACCATTACCACAGGCGGGGCAGCGAAATGGGTGAGAGTCCCGCCGATTGATACATGCACAAAAAGGAGGCCAATCGTGGCGTATCGTAAAGGCATCGAGGGCTGTAGCTTGAAAAATTTCGAGAGAAGTAGCAGCGCGCAGATGGTCATGGCTGCCGGTTCGGTGATAAAGGAGCCCAAAAGCGGTCCTACCGTCATAATTGAAAGCCACCAAGCTGCAGGTGTTCCCTTTCCGATATTCGCAAATTTTTGAAGAGCTCCCTCTGCAAAATAAAGAACAGGACGGGAACTGGCGATCGCCATAATGACAACTACAAAGATCGGCTCGGTGAAGTTGACGCCGTTGATGTAGTGTTTTGCCACATCCGGCCCTTTCATGATCATGATAGCGGCAGTAAGAGGAATGAGCCAGATTCCAAACACCGCTTCCACCTCTCCGAGAAAGTGAAAGAAAACGGATAAAAACTTCTTTCGATCGAGCTTGTGGTAAAACTTTGCTTTATCTGCCTCTGATGGCAGAGGGTGACGCATGAGGTGCTCGTGCTCGTGCTCAAAATGATGGGAAATTTGACGAAACTTCGCAGCTAGGAAGGTATGGATGATGGCTGCCAGAAAGATAAGGGTCGCCACGAGATTGAAAGGGTCGGCTTGGATTCGTCCCAATAGTTTTTGGCCAATACCTTGAACACCTGAATCGGCGTAGCTTTCAAGCGATGTCGGAAAAGTGATTTCCTGATGCGCTGCAGCGTTCTCCGCGAGTGCAACAATTGGCACCGCCCAAGTGCAGATAATAAGTGCCAAAACACCGATTATCGTTTTTTTTCTGATGCAGGTTTTAAAGTGGCTTCCCATAGCGCTGTGGGAAGTAACAGAAATTCCCGATTCGGCAAATCTTGATCGCTGGGCAACTGGACTTGATACTGCAGCCACGATGTTCACAGGACTTGTAGAGGAAACCGGGCGGTGTGAGTGGTTGCGTCGTGGGGAGGGTGAGGCGCAGTTGGCGATCTTAGCGCCGGTCATTGGAGGCACGGTGCGAGTGGGCGACAGCATCTCGGTGAACGGGTGCTGTCTCACGGTGACGTTGTTTCAGGAAAATGTGCTGGTTTTCGATTTGCTCGAGGAGACGTTGCGTCGGACCAATCTCGGCAGCCTGCGTGCTGGCAGTGTGGTGAACCTGGAGCGTTCGCTGGCAGCGGATGGCCGCCTTGGCGGGCATTTTGTGCAGGGGCATATCGATACCACGGTCGCCTTGCGCCGGATCGAGGCGCATGGCTCGGATTTGCGTCTGGATTTCGAGATGCCGGAGGACTTTGCCGCCTACATCGCTTTCAAGGGATCGGTCGCTCTCAATGGGGTGAGCCTCACCGTTGCCGAGGTGGCGGCGGATTTCTTTACCGTCTGGATTATTCCCCATACGGCTTCGATGACCAATCTCGGTGATCTCAAAGAAGGCAACGTGGTGAATCTCGAATGCGACGTCCTTGCAAAATATGCCGCACGCATTTTGCAAGTCACCGGACGTAACGGCTGACGCTGGTTGGCTGGTTGGCCGGCTTTATCCCGGCTGCTTTCTAATTTACAGAAAGAGAGTCGATAGCTTGGGCGACCGGCTGAATGCCTCTCTTAGCAAGCTCCTGATTCGCCTCCGGTGAGATGTGTCCGCCAGTGGAAAGAACAAGGGATTTTACTTTTGGATCGGCTTTGGCGATGGCGACGAATGTCTCGATTGCCGCTTCCAAGGACGGGTTCCATCCGAGCCAATCGGAAGCAATCGGGAAAAGTAGACCGCCGTTGGCGTCCCGTGCCACGAGCAATGAACCTTCATTATCGAGGGAAACAATCGCTGCCGATGATTGGTGATGTTTCTTCACTATTTCCACGAGCTGCATCAGATCCAAGGCGGCCTCGGGTGTGGAAACCTTGGAGGCTAGCTGGAGAAATGGCGTTGGATTTTGACCTATTTCCTCAAGCCTGGAGGTAATGATGCTTTGCTGCCAGGGAGAGAAGGTTTGGTTCTCAAGAAAACCGTCGATTTCGGATGATCCGGCTCCCAGCGGGGCCAGAGTGGATTGGTTTTTCAACATCATTTCCTGCGGCGTCGACTCGATGAGTGTGTGTTGAAGCGTTTGGTTCACGTTCACCACGGCGATTGCGGTTCCCACCCCGCCGCCAATGACCATGCCCGAGAAATCAACAATAAGAGAGCCGCCTGCCATGGCGCGGGCTGTTTCATCCAGTTTGCTCTGCAAGACGGGGTCTCGCGTGTAGGGGCTCACGCCGAGCTGCATGGCGAGTTCGGCTTTTTTCCGCGACACTCCCAAAACGTTTGCGATACCGGCGCGCGGGTTTCCCTTGCCCTCGGCGGCGGTTTTCACCGCCGTGCCAACACGCCCCAACAAGCGAGAGGCTCCTTGGGGTAGGCGCTGCACAGTGCCCAGCGGATCCTTCGCCGCATCCTTCACGCTTTCGATCTTCTCCGCTCCCGATTTTACGAGGGCTTTTCCGAATTCCTCGGATTTATTGATCTGGTCCAGTGCGGCGATCGCCTTGATCTCGCTGATGCGAACCAAGAGCCCCTGCGTGCCAACAACGACTTCTTTTCCTTCCGGGCCTTGCAGCGTGTAGGTGGCATGGAGTCCATCCACTTGAGCCATGGGAGCCACATCGTAAAGGGGGCTGGAGAGGATCTGGGAAGAGAGAATTTCCGCTACCGGAATCACTTGGCATGTGTCCTCGTTTGCTGAGGCCAACGTCGCCGTTGCGATAAGGCAGGGAATACAAAACGCGAGCGGAACAAGGGAAATTTTCATCGTGTGAAGTGTTCGATTTCGGGCGTCACAGACTATTGATTTGAAAGCCGCCCGCCAGTGCCAACGAAGTTTTTCTCCCGGGATAATGAAGGGGATTACTTCACGCGCACGGGCTTGAGGTTCCAAATATCCTTGGCGTATTGGGAGATCGTGCGATCGCTTGAGAATTTACCCATGCGGGCGGTGTTGAGCACGGCCATCTTCGCCCAGCGAGGCTTGTCCTTGTAAACTTGCGAGACTTTGTCCTGCATGTCGCAGTAGGAGCGGAAGTCGGCGAGGCACAGGAAGGGATCGTGGTAGAGGAGGTTGTCGCGTAGAGGGGTGAGGATGTCGCGGCCCTCGTCTTGGGTGAAATAATCGGACCCTAGCCAGTCGAGCACGGCGGCGAGTTCGGGATCGGTTTGGTAAAAGGCGGAAGGGTTGTAGCCCCGTGCCTGGAGTGCTTGGACCTGTTCGACGGTGTTGCCGAAGATGAAGATGTTGTCATCGCCAACCTCCTCGCGGATCTCAACATTCGCGCCGTCGAGGGTGCCAATGGTGAGGGCACCGTTGAGGGAGAGCTTCATGTTGCCAGTGCCGGAGGCTTCTTTGCCGGCGGTGGAGATTTGCTCCGAGAGGTCTGCGGCAGGCACGATGCGCTGAGCCACAGACACGCGGTAGTTCGGCATGAAGATCACCTTGATCTTGCCTTTGATGCGGGGATCGGAATTGATCTTTGCAGCGACGGAGTTGATAGCCTTGATGATGAGCTTCGCAATGTCGTAGCCGGGAGCTGCTTTTGCGGCGAAGATGAAAACGCGTGGCGGGATGTCGAGGTCGGGATTGTCGATGAGGCGACGGTAAAGTGCCAGAATGTGCAGGAGATTGAGGTGTTGGCGCTTGTATTCGTGAAGGCGCTTGATCTGCACATCAAACATCGCGGATGGATCGACCTGCAAGCCGCATTCATCAAGGATGCGCTCGGCAAGACGCTGTTTATTCGCCTGCTTCACATCCATGAACTGCTCTCGGAACGAGGGGTCCTCGGCAAGGGGTTCCAGCGCCCGCAGCTTGTCGAGATCGCGCTCCCATCCGCTGCCGATATTGCGGGTGATAAGGTCTGCGAGGCGGGGATTGCAGGCCACCAGCCAGCGGCGAGGGGTGATGCCGTTGGTCTTGTTGTTGAACTTTCCAGGGTAAAGGTCGTCGAATTCCGGGAAGAGTTGTTTTTTCAACAGCTCGGTGTGGAGTGCGGCGACGCCGTTCACCGAGTGGCTGCCCACGACGCTAAGATGGGCCATGCGGATCATTTGCTCGTGGCCTTCCTCGATGAGGGAAAGAACGCGCTTTTTGTTCAAATCCCCGGGCCATTTGAGTTCCACCTCGTCGAGGAAATTCTTGTTGATCTCGAAAATGATTTGCAGGTGGCGAGGCAGGACCTTGCGGAAGAGGCCGACGCTCCATTTTTCCAGAGCCTCGGGAAGAAGCGTATGGTTCGTGTAGGCGAAGGTGCGAGTGACGATGTCCCAGGCCTTTTCCCAGGGGAGGCCGTATTCATCGTGGAGCAGGCGCTGAAGCTCGGGAATGCCGATGGCCGGATGCGTGTCGTTAAGCTGAATGGCGACTTTCTCGGGGAAGGTAGCCCAGTCGGTGTTGTCCTTTTCGAAACGGCGGATGATGTCGCGCAGGGAGCAGGCGACGAAGAAGTATTGCTGGAGGAGGCGGAGTTCCTTGCCGGCCTCGGTGTGGTCGTTTGGATAAAGAACCTTGCTGATCGTCTCGGCGGAGTTTTTCTGGTGAACGGCTTGATCGTAGCCACCGCGGTTGAAGGCTTCGAAATCAAATTCTTCGGGAGCTTTCGATTCCCACAGGCGGAGAAAGTTCACCGTCTCCGTGCCATAGCCGGGGATCGGGATGTCGTAGGGCACGCCGATGAGCTTGCGGAAGTCCACCCACTCCGCACGAGGGTTCCCGTTGGCATCGATGGTATTTTCGACATGCCCATAGACGGGGATTTCCTGGGAGTGTTGCGGACGGATGATTTCCCATGGGGAGCCAAACTGGATCCAGGCATCGGGGAGTTCGACCTGGTAGCCATTGCGGAATTCCTGTTTGAAGAGGCCGTATTCGTAGTGGATGCCATAGCCGACGGCAGGCAGGTCGAGCGTGGCCAGTGAATCAAGAAAACAGGCTGCAAGACGGCCGAGGCCCCCATTGCCGAGAGCCATGTCGTATTCCTCGTTGCGCGTTTCCTCGAGGGTGTGCCCAAGATTTTCGAGTGCTGCTACGGCTTCGTTAAAAACTCCCGCGCAGATCATATTGTTCACGTAGAGCCGTCCCATGAGGAATTCCATCGAGAGGTAGTAGACGCGGCGGACGTTTCCCTCGGTATGGGTTGCGAGGGTTTTCATCATGCGCTCGATGACGACTTTTTGGATGGCCTTCGATGTGGCGATCCACCAATCGCGTTTGGAAGCGGAGACTGTGTCGCGAGCGAGACCAAACTTGAGTTGGTCGATGATTTCCTTTTCGAATCCGATAGCCGTGTGTTGCGCTTTTTTCATGATCTGATTTTTCCCTTTTTTATGATGCGAAGACCAGTGTCCGCTTCGGCTGAACCCTAATCAGGCGAAACCAGAGTCTAATGCACCAGAACTTCTTGCGGCGACATTATTGAACTCGGTCGGTTGGGCGAGAAAAAAGTCAACGATCCCGGCTTTCCGTAAAGCTGGAGCGGCTTTTATCGCGTGGACAAGAATACTTTGAAGGGGCGCTACTTTGCCTTGCCTTGGTTGGCAACGGCGTTCATGGCGGCAGCAATTGCCTCCTGGTCGCCCAGATAGTAGCTCTTGATGGGTTTGAGATCGGCATCAAGTTCGTAAACGAGCGGGATGCCGGTCGGGATGTTGAGCTTGAGCACCTGTTCCTCGGTGAGGTTGTCGAGATACTTCACGAGGGCTCGAAGGCTGTTGCCGTGGGCGGCAATGATCACGCGTTTGCCGGATTTCACGGTCGGCGCGATTTTTTCATGCCAGAGCGGGAGAAAGCGATCGACGGTATCCTTGAGGCACTCGGTGAGCGGGAGCTTATCCTCCGGGATGCCTGCGTAGCGGGGATCGTGCCCGGGCCAGCGCTCGTCGGATTTTTCGAGGGCTGGCGGCGGGATGTCGTAGCTGCGGCGCCAGACGAGGACTTGTTCGTCGCCGAATTTGGCTGCGGTTTCAGCTTTATTAAGGCCTTGGAGAGCACCGTAGTGGCGTTCGTTCAAGCGCCAGTCTTTTTCCATGGGAATCCAGAGTTGGTCCAGCTCGGTAAGCACGCCCCAGAGTGTGTTGAGGGCGCGCTTGAGGACCGAGACGTAGGCGATATCAAAGGCGAAGCCTTCTTTTTTAAGCAGATCGCCGGCGGCTTTGGCTTCGGCGCGGCCTTTATCGCTCAGCTCGACGTCGTGCCAGCCGGTGAAGCGGTTTTCTTTGTTCCAGGTGCTTTCACCGTGGCGAATGAGGACTAGTTTATGCATGGCTTGTAATAAAATTCGGTTGGGTTCTATAGCTGGTTTTCCACTTCAATCGAGAATGGATTTTTGGAGTGCAAGCAATTGGTTGATACCCTCTCGCGCTCCGGCGAGCAATTGGTCGAGTTGTGGCGCGCTGAAGACGTTTTCCTCTCCGCTGCCTTGGACTTCAACGAAATCAAGTTTGTCGGTCATCACCACATTCATGTCCACACAGGCGTCCTTATCCTCAAGATAGTCGAGATCCACGAGGACTTCGCCATTCACAATGCCCACGCTCACAGCGGCGACGCGGTTTTTGATCGGCAGGGCGGCGATTTTGCCTTGATCGAGGAGCCATCGTCCGGCGAGCTCCACGGCGATCGACGCTCCAGTAATGGCTGCCGTGCGGGTGCCGCCATCGGCTTGGAGGACATCGCAATCGACCCACATCGTGCGAGAGCCGAGCTTTTCCAGATCGACAACAGCCCGGAGGGAACGCCCGATGAGGCGTTGGATTTCGGTTCCCCGACCGTCCACGCGTCCGCGGCTGGAGTCGCGTTGTTTACGGGTAAGAGTGGAGTAGGGGAGCATCGAATACTCGGCCGTGATCCAGCCGCCTGTTTTATTTTGTTCCTTCATCCAGCGTGGAACCGAGTCCTCTATCGTGGCGGCACAGATGACTTTTGTATTTCCAAATGAAACAAGAACAGAGCCTTGCGCATGCGGGGCTATGTTTTTTTCAACGGTGACGTGGCGGATTTGGTTCGGTTGGCGGTTGTCGTGGCGACTCATGGCGCGGCACTCTTATGCCCCGGAGTGCCCTCGGGCAAGACCGGAAACGCGGCAGAGGATCGAAAAAAGCGTTTCTTGACTGCCTGGAGCAGGCAGGGGTAGTCTCGCCCTCCAATTTTTTAGAGAGTAGGTGAAAATATGCCGGAAATAATCGTTCGAAAAGGTGAGCCGATCGACCGGGCGCTCAAGCGCCTTAAGGGAAAGATCGATGCGGAAGGTTTGATGGATGAGGTCCGTCGCCTTCGTGCTTTCGAAACGCCTGTTCAGCGCACACGCCGCAAAGCCAAAAACAATGCCAAGCGTGCGAAGCTGAAGATCCGTTTTAATTTCAACCCGATGTCCTGATCTTGCAGGACAAACGAGTAGTTATCGCCGGCTGCGGTTTCCTTGGTGACACCGCAGCCGGTTTGTTTTTTGACGACGGATGGCGCGTGCTGGGACTCTGCGGCACAGAGGAATCCGCGGCCCGACTCGCCGGGCGGCCTTTCCCGGTAAGGGCGGCCGACATCACCCAAGCCGTGGAGGTGCCGGAGGAATGGATGCGACCGGATGTGTTGATTCACTGCGCGAGTTCCGGGCGCGGTGGCGAGGATGCCTATCGGGCCGTTTACCGGGATGGTCTTGAGAGGTTGATGGAATCTTTCGAGTCGGCGCGTGTGATTTTTACTGGCAGCACGTCGGTGTATGCGCAGACGGATGGTTCCTGGGTCACGGAGGAATCGGCCGCAGTGCCGGATCGCGCAACGGGGAAAATCTTATTGGAGGCGGAAGGGATTGCACTTTCTGCCGGTGGAATCGTGGCGCGGCTGAGCGGGATTTACGGGCCTGGCCGATCGGTGCTGTTGAGGAAATTCCTTGAGGGAAGCGCCATGCTTGAGGCGGGTGGCGGACGATGGATCAATCAAATCCATCGCGATGATGCCGCAAGGGCCCTGCTGCACCTGGCGACTGCGGAGTGTGCCTCTGGAATCTACAATGTGAGCGACGATGTGCCCGCCACACAACGGGAAGTGTATGGATGGATCGCGCAATTCCTCACGCGGGACCTTCCGCCCGAGGGGCCTGCGGATCTCAATCGCAAACGAGGCTGGACCAGCAAGCGGGTGAGCAATGCCAAGCTTCGGGGCACAGGATGGGCCGCTTTATTTGCCTGCTACCGGGAGGCGCTCCCAGGGCTCGTTGCCGCCGCCTGATTAACTAAGTAAGAGCGCAGTTACTCTTCGTTGTCTTTTTGTTCGTCGGTTTCCTCGTCTTCTTTCGGGAACCGTTCCGTCACCAGAACCTTGTCGATGCGTTGGCGATCCATATCGATGATTTCAAACTCGAAACGATCCCAGAGGATTTTTTCTCCATCCTTCGGGATGTGACCTATGCGGTGGAGAATGAATCCCCCCAAGGTGGAGTAGCGGTTTTCATTTTCGCCCGGGAGTTCCTTGGTGATAGCGAGGCTCGATTTTGCCTCGTCGATGTCGAGCATCGCATCGATCAGCCAGGTGCCGTCCTGGCGCAGTTGCGCCTTGGGTTCGTGCCGTTGCTCTCGTTCAGGGAGATTGCCAACGATAGCGACCATCACGTCGTTCAGGGTCACCAATCCTTGGAGGCCACCGAATTCATCCACAACAAGGGCGATGTGTTTTCCGGATTTTTTAAACTCCTCGATGAGCTTGCTTGCCGGCATGGCGGTGGGCACGTAGAGGGGCGGGGTGACCAGGGCGCGCAACTCCACGCGGCCTGCGAGTGAGAGGTTTGCCCACAGCGACTTCACGCTCACCATGCCCACCACATTGTCGCGTGTTTCTTGATACACCGGGAAATGCGAGTGCCCGCTGCCAGCAATCCGGCGCCAATTCTCCTCATCGCTGTCATCGAGTGAGAGCCAGATCATCCTGGCACGGGGAGTCATCAGGTCGCCGGCGGTCAGCTCATCAAGTTCGAAGACGCCCTCGACCATGTCTTTTTCCGCTTTTTTGAAAATACCGGCGCTAAGGCCTTCATCGATAAGGATGCGCACTTCCTCTTCTGAGACGACGGCCTCCTTCGGCTTGCGGATCGCCAAGGCGGCCATGAGCCAATCGCTGCTCACATTGAGAAGATTCACGAGCGGGGACAAAATCGCAGCGATGCCGTTCATTGGACGCGCCCAGAACGAGGCAATGCGCTCCGGGTTATTGAGCGCGATGCGTTTCGGCACAAGCTCGCCGATTATGACCGAGAGGTAGGTGATAATCGCAACGACAATGAATAGCGAAATGTAACTTGCGTGGTTCTCCAATCCGGGAACCTTTGCGATCGTGGGGGAGAGACGTGTAGCGAAACTGGCACCGCCGACTGCACCCGCGAAAACGCCCACAAGGGTGATGCCAACCTGCACGGTTGAAAGGAATTTCCCGGGCGAATTTGCAAGTGCCAGAGCAAGCTTTGCGTTGCGGTTACCTTCCTCTGCCATGTTTTTTAAACGCGCCTTGCGTGCGGCTACCACGGCGATTTCTGCCATGGCAAAAATCCCGTTTGCGATCAGCAACAGGACGATGAGAATCAATTCAAGAGTCAGACTGGACATAAAAGAGCCGTAAGATTAGGCGAGACACGGGCACTCGGCAAATGGAACCTTGAGAGCCCGTGGAGGCTTAGAGGTTCCGGAGACAAGACTGCTGGGAAAGAAAAAGACCCGCTTCGAGGAACGAAGCGGGCTTTTTTCGAATGGGTGGTGATAGAAAAATGGAGTGTGATCCCCTAAATCAGCGCATCTTGCCGCCGTAGATGGCGTTGTCGCCGAGTTCCTCCTCGATGCGGAGAAGCTGGTTGTATTTGGCGACACGGTCGGTGCGGCAGAGCGAGCCGGTCTTGATTTGACCTGCGTTTGTGGCAACGGCGATGTCGGCGATGGTGACATCCTCGGTTTCACCCGAGCGGTGGCTGATGACAGCTGTGTATTTGTTTTCCTTGGCGAGTTCGATGGCGTCGAGGGTTTCGGTGAGTGAGCCGATCTGGTTCACTTTCACCAGGATCGAGTTGGCCACGCCTTGGTTGATGCCTTTTTGGAGGAATTCGACATTCGTGACGAAGAGATCGTCACCGACCAACTGGACGCTGTCACCAAGCGCATCGGTGAGTTTTTTCCAGCCGACCCAGTCGTTTTCGGCGCAGCCGTCTTCGATGGAGATGATCGGATATTTTTTGCAGAGGCCTTGATAGTAGGCGACGAGTTCGTCGGCGCTGCGCTTGGAACCGTCGGACTTCTTGAAGACGTAGGCTTTCTTGCCGGCATCGTAGAACTCGCTGGAGGCGCAATCGAGGGCGATGAAGACATCCTTGCCGAACTTGTAGCCGGCGGCCTTCACGGCTTTGGCGATCGAGTCGAGGGCGTCCTCGGCGCTGGAGAGCGCAGGAGCGAAACCACCCTCGTCACCGATGGCGGTGGAGAGCTTGCGACCTTTGAGTTCGCTCTTGAGGGCATGGAAAATCTCGGTGCCCGCGCGAAGCGCCTCGGAGAACGAGGAGAAATTTTTAGGCACGATCATGAACTCCTGGAAGTCGATCGGGGCATCGCTGTGCGCGCCACCGTTGAGGATGTTCATCATCGGCACAGGCAAAACTTTAGCGTTGGGGCCGCCGAGGTATTTGTAAAGAGGCTGGCCGATTTGTGCTGCTGCGGCTTTCGCCGTGGCGAGGGATACGGCAAGGATGGCATTTGCGCCTACTTTCTTTTTGGTAGGCGTGCCGTCTGCGGCGAGCATCGCCTTGTCCACAGAGACCTGGTCGGCTCCATCCAGACCGATGAGTGCCGGAGCGAGGATTTTCGAGACATTGGCAACGGCCTTAGACACTCCCTTGCCGAGGTAGATGTCTTTGGTGCCATCGCGGAGTTCCACCGCCTCGTGCTCTCCCGTGCTGGCGCCACTGGGAACGGCTGCGCGGCCGATGGCACCGCCTGCGAGTTCGACATCTGCTTCGACGGTCGGGTTGCCGCGTGAGTCAAGAATCTGGCGGGCGCGAATTGAAAGAATGGTGGTATCGGTCATGGTGGTTTTGGTTTTTGAAAATGCGAGCCCTTGAGAAATCAACTCACTGCCGCACTGGCAAGAAGATTCGCGGGAAAACGGCGATCGAAAACGGCGGCCGGGATCAAGGTTGGGAAATCCCGCTTTTTTTAAGAGCCTCCGGGTAGCTTGACTCCACGGTGAGCAGGCTGGCCAGGTAGGGGTCTTTGTTCGGGATGACAGCCGCATTCCGGATGTTGGCCGGATTTTCGAGTCGCGAAAAAATGACGCGCGCGATCTTGGATGTCGCGACGCTTTTTTCACCGTAACCAAGGGGTTTGTTGCTGGACCAGAAGCGCACATGATCGATGCCGTTTTTGTTTTCCATGCCGAGAAAGACCACCAGGTGTCCGCGTTCGTTTTTCCCCACCGCATCCGTCCAAAAGATTTTCATAAAGTCGCCGGGCCTGGCCTCATTGTAGGACGTGAAGTTTTTTCCGAGGGAAAGCTCGTGGAAGAGCCTCGAGGCACCGGGGCCGTTTGCATTCCAGCGCCCCCAAATCCCCACGCCATCAGACGATGCACGCGGAAGCAGCTTGCTCCACATCTCGCCCATCGGGGCGATGATTCCCTTCCGCTCCACCTCATGGAGTGTTTTTAAAAAAACAAGATAGGTTGCGCCAGAGCAGTAGCTCGGTTGGGCCTTGCCGGGGCTGATGGCGATAGAGTTTCCCGATTTTCCCACAGCTGCATTGAGGGCGCTATGCGCTTCGCGTGTCACCGCATAGCCTCCTCCATTTGGCATCTTGCCGATTTGCTCGAGAACAATCGCATTGAAATCGGCCGCGTGGAGAACAAGGCTGGAGACAAAAAATGTGGATGAAAACAAAAGACGCGCCATGGCTTTGAACAACGCGAATTTCCATAACCCCGCAAGGCGGTTTTTCATTTTTCTTTTCCTGGGTGTCCTCTTGATGGGCGCATTCGCCGCCTTGTGGCTGGGGACCTGGCTGCAAAAAGGCCCGCGCGAGACTTCCGGGGGACTCTACTTTCCCACAAGGTTGGAAATTGCCGTGCCTCACTTCCTGCAAGGTGACCCGCAATGGGGGAGTCAGCGTCTCGCGGCAACCTCCGAGTCGCTCGAGGAGGCCGGTTGCGCGGTGGCCTCCGCAGCGATGGTGCTCGCCGCCCATGGACTCGACGTCGATCCCGGCTCGTTGAACGCATTCCTGCAAAAAACTAATGGCGGCTACACTCCGCAGGGCTGGATTTATTGGGAAAAGGCCGCCGAGATCGATCCGGAGATGACTGCCGAGTTCCTGCCGCACTACGAAGACGATGCATCGCATTTTCTGATCGATTCCAATCTGCTGCGTGGGAATCCCATCATTGCCCGGGTGAGATACCCTAGCGGCGTCACGCATTTTGTGGTGGTTTGCGGCAAGGAGGGCTTTGAATACTTGGTGAGGGATCCGGGCGCAGGCGGCGCTGCGGGCATCACGCGATTGAGTTTATTTCCAGGCCCGGTCGAGGCATTGCGCTTTTACCGGAAGCCTGAAAAGCGCGGACTCCTTGATGGTGGTGAACCCGGCAGATAGTTTGAGGCCATGTTTTTTGCAAAAGCCGCAATCCTGCTGGTGGTATTGATACTGCATCTCCCGCAGGCATGCGCTGATTGGCGACTCTCACTGCCGGGTTGGCAATATCGTTTCCCGCAAGACCACGGATCGCATCCGGGGTTCAAGACGGAGTGGTGGTATTTCACCGGGAACCTCGAGACCGCCAAAGGCGTGGAGTTTGGCTACCAGCTTACCTTTTTCCGGCAAGGTGTGATTGAGCCCGACGTGACGCTTCCCGAGTCGCGATTTGTGCAGCGGGACGTGAAATTTGCCCACTTCGCCGTATCCGAGATCTCGACAAAGAAATTCCACCATTTTCAAAAACTCGCCCGTGGCGCATTCGGAGAAGCCGGTTTTAACGATGCCAAACGTGTGGCATGGATCGGAAATTGGACCTGCGAACAAACGGACGTGAACGATTTTCATCTCAAGGCCTCCGAAGCCGACGTTGAGGTGAATCTCCGGCTTGAAAGCCAAAAAGAACCAGTCATCCATGGCCGAAACGGGGTGAGCGCCAAATCCGCAGGCGAAGGGCGGGCGTCCCACTACTACTCGCTCACCCGCTTAAAGACAACCGGCACGGTGACTATCGAAGGCCGGGAACACGAGGTCTCGGGATTTACATGGTTCGATCACGAGTGGGCGACCAATCAATTGGCATCCCACCAAACCGGATGGGATTGGTTCAGCCTTCAATTCGACGATGGCAGCGAATTGATGCTCTTTCAGATTCGAACAAAAGACGGCGGGCGTGATGAGTTCTCATCCGGCACACTGGTGAGTCCCTCTGGAGACTCCGAAAAAATCGAACTTGCGGATTTCAAGCTCGAGCCGATTGAGACGTGGAAGAGCTCGAAATCCCAGGCCAGCTACCCCGTAGCATGGAAAATCCAAATACCAAAGCACGGCATCGATCTCACGGTGAGAGCCCGGTTTCCAGAGCAGGAGCTGGTCGCCGCCCCTTTCTCCTATTGGGAGGGAGCCGTTATCGCCGAGGGATCACGCAGTGGCCGTCCGCTGCGTGGCAAAGGCTATCTCGAAATGACCGGCTACGCAGGCGAGATCGTCGGGATGAGTGCCAAATGAGTTTCACGTGGCTCCAAGGCACCCCTAAGCGATCGACTCGCCTTTGATCAGGTCGTCCAATGTTTGTCTGGCCCGCGAGAGGTGGACGTGGGTGCCGTCCACGAGGATTTCGGGAAGTAGCGGACGGGAGTTGTAGTTTGAAGACATCACAAATCCATAGGCTCCCGAGCTGAGGATTGCGATTCGCTCTCCCGCACGGAGTGGGGGAAGCTCACGGTCTTGGGCGAAGAAGTCGCCGCTTTCGCAGACAGGGCCCACGACATCCATCGGCTTGTTGGTTTCGGTGGCCTTTTGGAGGGGGACAATCTCGTGCCAACCCTCATAAAGAGCGGGACGGATGAGGTCGTTCATCGCCGCGTCCACGATGGTGAAGGTCTTTGCGGGAGTTTCCTTCACATATTGGACTGTTGAGAGAAGGGCACCGGCATTGCCAACGATATAGCGACCGGGCTCGAAAAGAATACGCATGCCGAGCGGCTTGAGGATTGGAACCACCGCAGCGGCGTAGTCCTCGGGGGTGATCCTGCGGGCCTTGTTTGTGCGTTGCCACCAGTCTTGCGCGCCGCTGCTCAGCGCCTCGTCATAGACAATGCCAATACCGCCGCCGAAATCAAAAAACTCCAGTTGATAGGTGGCATGGAGTTGTGTCACGAGGCTGGCCAGCTTTTGTGCGGCCTCGGCGAATGGCCCGGCTTCCAAAATTTGTGAGCCAATGTGTGTTTGGACACCACGGATTTTGAGGTGGGGTAGAGAGGCTGCGACTTTGTAGACCTCCGGCGCACGGTCGAGACCGATCCCGAATTTGTTTTTGCTTTTGCCCGTGGAAATGAATTTGTGGGTTTTCGCATCCACATCCGGATTCACTCGAATGGCAATCGGGGCCTTGAGCCCAAGCGAGCCGGCGACCTCATTGATTCGCTCCAATTCGCCCTCGCTCTCGACGTTGAAGGAGTAAACGCCCTCTTTGAGCGCATAAGCGATTTCTTCCCGGGTCTTGCCCACGCCAGCAAACGTGCAGCGGTCGGCCTTGCCACCGGCCTTGAGCACGCGGAACAACTCGCCGCCGGAGACGATGTCGAACCCCGAGCCGAGTTTTGCCAGAAGGTTTAGAACAGCGATGTTCGAGTTTGCCTTCACCGCATAGCAAACGAGGTGGTCGAGAGGGGCCAGCGCACGGTCGAGACGCAGGTAGTTTTCACGGATCGTATTTGCCGAGTAGACATACGCCGGCGTGCCAAAGCGGTTGGCGATTTCCTCGAGCTTCACCTCCTCGCAATGCAAGGAGCCATCAACATAAGTGAACGAATGCACGGCGGGAAAATGGGGGGCTTTGCCGTGCCTGTCAATCGGGGCTTCGGGGGCGGGTGATTGTTGAAATTGCGTTCGCCTAGGCTGCCGTCCCGCAGCAACCGTCCTTATGCCCCTCCTCGAGATAGACGGCAAATCGCTCTCCTCCTTGCTGGGAAAGGGAAACAGTAAAGGCATCGCGTTCCGCCGGAGTCATCGGTGTCTTTGATGCCGCAAGGGCGGCTTGATCGAGAAACGGCATTTTATCGATGCCGATCACATGGGTGCAGACTTGGGGGTAGCTGAGGCTGTAGCGCATCACAGTCTCTGCGGTCACGAGGCCGTGGAGATGGGCGCGCTTGCTGCCGCCGAAGCCTTTCATGCCCAAGCAGGCGATGTTCCGTTTCACGAGTTCTGGCATCACGACTTTTTCAAATTGGCGGGAGCTGAGAGCCCCAAGGGCGGAGACAGGCATGAGTGTGGCATCAAAGGCATAGCCGCCCTCAAGCAGTTTGAGGTGGGCCTCGGGGTCCGTGTGTCCGGTAAAGCCGGTGTATCGGATTTTACCCTCCTTTTTTGCCTTCTCGAAGGCCTCCAGCACCCCTCCGGGCATGTAGGCTTTTTCCACTTCCTCCATGCTTTCGATGGCGTGGATCATCCAGAGATCGATGTGGTCTGTTTTCAAGCGGCGCAGCGACTCCTCAAGCATCCGCATCGCCCCCTCCTTGCCGCCATCGGGAAAGGCTTTGTTGTGGGTGCAGACTTTTGTCATCAGAAAAATCTGATCCCGCTTCCCCTCGAGCGCATGGCCCATCCATTCCTCGGCCTTGCCTCCCCGGTAGTCCCAGGCGTTCTCGAAAAAATTGACTCCCAGATCGATCGCGCGGTGGGCGATACGGAGGGCTTCATCGATGCTTTCCGCGCCTCCCAGCGTGAGTCCTCCGACTCCAAGCACGCTCAGCATTTCGTCATGTCGACCGAATTTTCTTTTAGGGATCGAATTCGGCTCGGCGGCTCGGGATTTCGGCAGCCCAACCAACGGTATGCCTGTGGCCGCCCCTGCGACTGATTTAAGGAAGCTGCGGCGGGAGATGTTCACAAAGCGAAATTTTTTATCGACCGGCAGGAACCGCCTTGCCTGCTTTTGCGGCAACGGACGGGTCCTCACCCGCGCCGGAGGCGTTGGCGAGACCTGCCTCTTCCGGTGGGAGGAAGGCTTGAAAACGGGCTTTGTCGATCGCCTTCATATAGGCTTCGTGGGGCGATACAACGCCGCCGAGCAATTGCTCCCATATCGCATCGTCCATGAATTGCATGCCTTGGCTTTTCCCGGCAACGATCACGTCCTGCAGTTTCTGCGTGGCTCCCTCGCGCACGATCGCGGCTACCGCATTGTTGACGACAAGAATTTCATTCACGGCAACGCGCCCGGAGCCGTCGTTCTTTTTCATCAAAAGCTGGGCGATGACGCCACGCAGTGACGCCGCCAGCATCGTCCTTACTTGAGACTGCTGATCGCTGGGAAAGACATCGATCATACGGTCCACGGTCTTGCGGGCGTTGTTGGTATGCAGGGTGCCAAAGACAAGGAGCCCGGTCTCGGCGGCAGTAAGTGCCAGAGAGATCGTCTCGAGATCGCGCATCTCGCCCACCAGCACAATGTCGGCATCCTCGCGCAGAGCTGCTTTCAGTCCCGCAGGGAAGGATACCGCATGCTCGGGAACCTCTCGCTGTGTGATGATGCTTTTTTTATTGCGGTGAACAAATTCGATCGGCTCCTCGATCGTGACAATGTGGCGTGAAAAGTTGGAATTGATGTAATCGATGAGCGCGGCAAGAGTCGTGCTTTTTCCAGAGCCGGTGGGGCCTGTGACCAGCACGATGCCGCCGCGCATGTGGCCGAACGTTTTAATCACCTCAGGCACGCCAAGGTCTTCGAGAGTTTTTATTTTCGTCGGAATGATCCGGAAGACCGCTCCGTATCCGTGAGCCTGCTTGAGGTAATTGCAACGAAAGCGGTTGTCCTCGTTCATCTCGTAGGCGAAATCGAGGTCGCCATGCTCTTCGAAACGCTGCCAGCGATCGGGTGTGCAGATTTCGCTGAGCATGTAGCTCATTTCCTCCTGCGTGAGAGCCTCCTCGCGGATCGGCACAATTTCACCATGGCGTCGGACCTTTGGTGACTGGCCCTCGGCGAGGTGGAGGTCGGAGGCGCCGCTGTCGATGAGAACCTGAAAAAACTGGTCGATATAGGGCATGGGTGGAGAGTTTTAAGTTTGAAGAATTAAGTTTTAAGTCGGGGTTCCTTTGTGCCGCAGCTTGAGATGGAGGGTGGTGGAGGGTTTCACTTTCATGTTCTTCTCCGTGCTCTTTGTGTCCTCTGTGGTCAATCCTTCGGATGTGGTTATTGGTAGCCGGTGATTTGCATCATTTCGGCTTTTTGCTCGGCGCGATAGACCGCTTCCTCGGCGGAGATGATTCCTGCCTGGAAAAGCTCCGCCAGCGAGTCGTCCATGAGCTTCATCCCGAGTTTCTTTCCCGTCTGGATGATGCCCGGCAACATGAATGTCTTTCCCTCGCGGATCACGTTGCCCACCGCTGGAGTGTTCATCAAAATTTCGATCGCCAGGGCACGCCCGTTACCGTCGGCCCGCGGCACGAGTTGTTGGGAGACAATCCCTCGCAACGATTCGCTTACCATGATGCGAATCTGGTCGCGCTGGTCAGTAGGAAACACATCCAGCAAGCGGTCGAGTGTTCGCGCTGCATTGCTCGTGTGAAGCGTTCCAAGCACAAGGTGACCGGTCTCGGAGGCAGTGATGGCCAGAGAGATAGTCTCCAGATCCCGCATTTCGCCTACCATGATGACATCGGGATCCTCGCGGAGCGCGCCCCTCAGGGCATTGGCAAAGGATTTTGTGTGGGTGTGAACTTCTCGCTGGGTAACATGGCAGCCTCTGGAGGGAATAAGATACTCGATCGGGTCCTCCAGCGTGATGATGTGATCATGGCGCGAGGCGTTTATCTGATCCACAAGGGCGGCCAGGGTGGTGCTTTTGCCGCTTCCCACCGAGCCGGTTACAAGCACGAGACCGTTGTGGAATTCCGTGAGCAGCTTCAGTTGCTCCGGCAAGCCCAGATCATCCATGGTGCGCACTTCGTTGGCGATGATTCGAAAGACCAAGTCGTAGCCGGTGCGCTGTCGAACAACACTCGCCCGGAAGCGTCCCAGCCCTGTGGAATAAGCAAAATCCACATCGCCTCGTTCCTTGAGCTGCTCAAGTTGCGCAGGGGTTAGAAAACTCGTGGCCAAACCCTCCGTATCCGCCGCCGTCAAAGGGGTCGCCTGCTGCCACATCGGCTCCAAAATGCCATATCGCCTCCAAATCGGTCGGGAGGCAACGCTCAGGTGGACATCCGAGGCGCCGGACTCCTTGGCCACAGCCAGATAGTGGTCGACATGGGTGAGATTGGCTGCAGCAGAAGCTTCAATGTGAGACATGGGATTCCGGGAAAAAATAACCAGTAACTATTTATTAAAATCCCGACACGCTTTCCAATACCATTCTGGTCTTTTGTAAAATCGAAGTTGCTTGTTGACCTCTTCCGACCCCAGCACATAAGTTTCCCGGCTCACGCGACCGAGCGCGAACTACAAATCGATAACAACCTCTATGGAAACTGCGTCCCGACTTCAGCAACTCACACCCTCTCTCACTCTTGCCGTTGACAGCAAAGCCAAGGCCATGCTCGCCGAAGGCATCGAAGTCTTCGGCTTCGGGGCCGGCGAGCCGGATATGGATACCCCCGAGCACATCAAGGCAGCCGCCATTGCCGCCCTCCAGCAGGGACGCACCAAATATACTCCCAGCTCCGGCATCCCCGAGCTGCGCCAGGCGATTTCCCAAAAATTTCTTAAAGACAACGGCCTCGACTACAAGCCCAGCCAAGTGATCGTGAGCAATGGCGCCAAGCAATCCTGCTTCAATGCCATTGCCTCTGTCGTGAACGAGGGCGATGAAGTCATCATCCCCACCCCATACTGGCTCAGCTATCCCGAAATGGTTCGCATCGTTGGTGCCCAGCCTGTTTTTGTTCAGACCCGCCAGGAGAATAACTGGAAGATCACTCCAGAGGACTTTGAGAACGCGATGACCCCTCGCACGAAGATGATCATCCTCAACTCGCCCGGCAACCCCACCGGATCCGTCTACACCCGTGAGGAACTCAAGGCCCTCGCCGAGGTCGCGGCCGAGGAGGACATCTTCATCCTCTCCGATGAAATCTACGAGAAGCTCACTTACGATGGCGCCGAGCACGTGAGCGTTGCCTCCGTCTCTCCGGAGGCCTATGACCTCACGATCACCGTCAATGGCTTCAGCAAGGCTTATTCCATGACCGGATGGCGCCTCGGCTACCTTGCCGCTCCCGAGCCAATTGCCCGTGTGATCGACTCCATGCAGAGCCACATGACTTCCAATGCCTGCTCGTTCGCCCAATACGGTGGCCTGGCCGCTCTCACCAGCGACCAGCAATGTGTGGTCGACATGCGCGAGGAATTCGATATCCGCCGCCAATACATGTTCGAACGCATCACCCAGATCCCAGGCATCACCGCCGTGCGTCCACAGGGTGCATTCTACGTGCTGGCAAACATCAGCTCACTCGGCCTCAAGTCCCAAAACTTTGCCGACCGCCTTCTCAGCAAGGCCAATGTAGCCCTAGTCCCGGGCATTGCTTTTGGCGACGACCGCACGGTTCGTCTCAGCTACGCCACGAGCCTCGACATCATCAAATCCGGCCTCGACCGCATCGAGGAATTCTGCCGCTCTATCTGAGTAAGGCAGATTCATAAAAGTTAAAAAACCATAGGCCCCGTGGGACACTATCCTACGGGGCCTATTGATTTTAAGCTTTATGCAGGCGGCTTGCCTGATGAAGGGATCTCAAGCTGGTATCGATGCGATTGGCACATTGATCTCGACATTGGCGGTGTAATCAACGCCATCGAGGCCAAAGCCAAACAGACGCAGGAAGCTGGCTTGATATCCGGCAAAATCGGCCAATTCCGCCAAATTCTCCGAAGAGACCGCATTCCAGCGTTCACCGACGAGATTCTGTATCTCGGGAGCCATCTCCCAATCATCAAGGCGAAGGCGGCCAGACTCGTCCTGAGGCGGATTTTCCACCTGCAGGCGGTCGCGGAAGAGACGATCCATCTGCTCCGCGCACTCCTCATGGCTGCCTGCGGCTTTCATCGCTTTGTAGAGAAGAGAAATGTAAAGAGGCACAACCGGAATTGCCGAGCTGGCTTGGGTCACCAGGGCTTTGTTCACTGAAATCCAAGCCTTGCCGCCGAGCGGAGCGAGCTTTTGATCAATGGCGGCTTGAGCACGCTCGAGGTCGTTCTTGGCCTGCCCGATAGTGCCGTTTTTGTAGATCGGCCAGGTGAGTGATGGCCCGATGTAGGAATAAGCGAGGGTGCGAGCCCCTGGTGCGAGAGCGCCCGCGCTCTGCAAGGCATCGATCCACATCTCCCAATCCTCGCCACCCATCACGGCAATCGTCTGGGCGATCTCATCGTCATTCGCTGACTCGATGGTCACTTCATTCACCACCCCATTTGATGTGTTGAGGTTTTTGTTGGTGTAAGTTTGGCCGATGGGCTTGAGGACGGATTTGAAAACCTCTTGAGTGCGTGGATGGGTGCGGCGAGGGGATGCCAGGCTGTAGATCACACAGTCCACTTGGCCCAAATCCTTCTTCACGGCCTCCACCACTTCCTTCTTCATTTCATCAGAAAAAGCATCGCCATTGAACGAGCGGGCGTAGAGACCGGCGGCAGCAGCTTCTTTCTCGAACGCCGCCGAATTATACCAACCGGCAGTGGCGGTGCGATCGCCTTCCGAGGCTCGTTCGAAGAAGACGCCGATCGTGGCAGCACTGCTGCCAAATGCCGCCGCAATGCGCGAAGCCAGCCCGTAGCCGGTCGATGAACCGATCACGAGAACCTTTTTCGGGCCATTGGCAATCGGGCCGTTCTTTTTAACAACGGCGATTTGAGAGGCGACATGAGCGGCGCAGCCAACCGGATGAGCGGTGGTGCAGATGAATCCACGAATTTTGGGAGTGACGACCATAAGACCTGCCAGACTGAAGGTCTCCGGCTCCGCGCTCAATATTTTTTAACCTTCGCGATGACCGAAAATTGCCGATCCTACCCGAACAATCGTGGCGCCTTCGGCGATCCCTTGCTCGAAGTCGCCGCTCATGCCCATGGAGAGTTCGGTGAGAGGGTGACCGCTGGCGGCAACGAGTCGATCGCGGAGCAAGCGGAGACGTTCGAAGACAGGCCGGGCGGCTTCGGGGTTCTCACTGTAAGGAGCCATCGTCATAAGCCCCTCGATACGCAGATGGGGGAGTGGAAGCAGCGACTCAAGGGCGGGGGGCAAGGTATCGGGAGCGAATCCGAATTTCGATTGCTCGCCTGAGACATTGACTTCCAGCAACACACGCGCGGTGATCCCGAGTTCGCCGGCAATGCGGTTGATTTGTGAGGCGAGTTGAACATCGTCCACACCATGGAAAAGGGCGAAACGGTTGATTGCTTTGCGGATTTTGTTGCTTTGGAGGTGACCGAGCAAGTGCCACTCGATGGTGGCCGGGAGTTCCTCGATCTTAGGCAGAGCCTCCTGCACCCGGTTCTCCCCGAAGACGAGTTGGCCGGCATCGATGGCGGCGCGGATGACGGATGTCGGGTGGGTCTTTGAAACGGCGACAAGCTTGATGGTCGCGGCGTCGCGGCCATGCCGCCGGGCAGCTTCGACAATGCGATGGCGGATGATAGAAAGGTTTTCGGCGACTGAACTCATCGAGGGAATCTATACAAGCTATTCGCTGAATTAAAAAGACTCACGCGCCCAGGCCGGTGAGTCGTGCAAGCTGGTCACGCCGCGTGGTCTGGATTTCGCGTTCGATTGCCTTGCGCGCGGAGTCACGTTTTTTGAGTTCATCGAGGCGGGCGGTCTTGAGTTCGTCGCGCTCTTTGAGCAGAGCAACGACTTCATCACGAGCGTTGCGGATGATTTTCTCAAGCTCCTTCGATTCGGGAGAGTTGGGGTCTTTGCTCAAGATGGAGTCAAACGGTTTTACGGCATCAGCGATCCATCGGATGTAGCACTCGTCGCGGTTTGCTTGGGCAATGTTGTCAGCCAAGGCGGTGTCGCTGGCGGCAATTGCTTTGAGGTATTCGATGGCTTGCGCGGCTGTTGGCGTGAGCACTGCAACTTGGTAGTTGCTGGTTTGTCCCGGAGATTGCTCCGGAGCCTCGGAGAGAAAATCCACCGCGCTCGGTTGCACGCTTTGACGATCAACAGGAATGGCTTTGGCCACGGGCATTGGAGTCGCCGTAGGCTCTTCTGCTAGGAGGGTTTTCGGTTCGGATTTCGGTTCTGGAGTTGGAGTTGGAGTTGGCAGAATTTCAGGGGTCGGCTCCGGCGTTGCAGAAAACTCCGGCGAAGGCTGAACAGGTTTAGGTGTCGTAAAGCGTGGTGCGGGAAGGTCGATAATTTCGGAGAGTTCCGTCTCTGGCGTCGAAGCAGGTGTCGGTGCGGGTGTCGGTGCGGGTGTCGGTGCAGGCGTTGGTGCAGGCGTTGGTGCAGGCGTTGGTGCAGGCGTTGGTGCAGGCGTTGGTGCAGGCGTTGGTGCAGGCGTTGGAGTCGCTGCTAAAGCGATTTCAAGGACGGGAAGCGTGGAGACACCGGCAGGTTCAAGCTCCAGTTTTGGAGGTTCCGGTTTTGAAGGAAACGCAACTTGAGGTTGAGGTGTCGGTTCTGCGTCTTGTGCCTCTTGGGATTGGGAGGGCGGCTGATTTACCGGAAGACCGAGGTCGCGCATGATGTCCTCGGCATTAGTCTCGGCAATGTTGGGTTCCGTAGGAGCCGTGCGCGCGGAAAGCAGTTCATTGCCAATCGGGTCGAATGTCATTTCAGGAAGAGGCGTTTCAAAATCGATTTTCTGGATTTCGGCGAGGAGGTCGGCGCTCGCGGACTTTTTCTTTTTGCTTACTTGAATGTATCGCGGATCGCTCCAGAGGCCGAGGAAGCGGCTGGGATCGTTGAAGAGTGGGGGCACTTTTGTAGGGGTGAAACGGCGCGGATCACTGATGGCGCGGCGCATCAGATCCCGTGAGACACGGAGTTCACTGCCCGGCTTGGATTGGCGGAGATTCTCTTTCAAAAATGGAAGCAGGCGAACGGCGAGCCCCCGGAATGGATTTCTCACATTCGCCTTGGGATTTTCCCCAATAAATTTTTGGATCGCGTGAAGACTGCCACCCGCAAGGATGTCGCTGAGATTCACCCGGCATGCTGGCACTGCTAAACGCGAGGCGGTTCCTGAGATGGGGCTGTATTGACGTGGCGGGAGGCTGTCGAGCAGTGCAAAATAATCGAGTCGGCTGGCTTGGCCGCCTTCTTGGACAAGGTGGTGGTAAAGGTCATCAACGCGCCCCGCGTAGGGACGTAAAAAAATGCCATCCCCGGCGAGTCTGTCTCCGATGCGGGCTTGATAAATACGGTTGGTGAGATCCGCGAGTTCCGCATTCTGGGGCTCTGATTGGAATTCCTTTTGACTTCGCTCCATGGCTCCAACGGCAGCGGGGGTGAGAGGAACCAGCCAAGCCGGTAGTTCGCGATCAAGTGCAATGGGGTCTCCGCTCAGGCCTATGAGGGAGTCAATATTACGGAAGTTTCCGCCAGCGAGCTTGGTGCCGTCAAAGACAAGCGAGTCTGCGGGAGGGAGCTTTTTCAGCACAGCAGATTGCTTTTGCGTGTCGGGTTCGGTGGTCAAAAAAAGTTGCCCAAGAAGGTCAAGCTCGTTCGTTCCTAAGCCGGGAGGAAGCAATCGGTCATGGTTCTTGAGCAGGAGAATCGAGAGGGTGGCGCGAAGAACTTGGTTTCGGGGTTGCTCGGGGAGATCGCGTGCGGCATCGGCGAGAGCCAAGGCCGTATTTACAAGATCGGCTTTCGCGGAAGCAGGCGATGTTTCGTTCGCCCTCGTGACAACGGTGGGGGGATCTTGATCCGGCGATGCTCCGACTGCAAAACGCGCAGACCAAGAGATGCAAATCAGCGCGGCACAAATGGCGCGTCGCATGACTTTAGTAATTGCATTGGAGCGTGATTTGCTCCCCGCAGCGGCATGTGACGACGATGTGGCCGATCCTGCCTTCGCTATCGGGAACCATTTCCACGCTTGGCTCCGCGCATGTCTCGGCTCTCTCGGCAGGGAGATCATCCGGATTCTCGATATTCATCTCCCCAGTGGATACGCTCTGGTCCGAATGGCCCGGAATGGGAGGCAGGTTGGAGGGCGGGTTGCTGAAAGAGACGCTGGGTCTTGTCGGCAGAGCGGTGGTGCGGCCTTGGAGAAAATCTTTCATTTATCTAGGTGGCGATGAAGGGGAGGAGGTCTCTTCCGGAGACGCTTTGGGAGGCTCTGGTATTTTTTGGGTGAGAGAGAGGCTTACGGTGATGCGCTGATTGTCCTCGGAATCGGGCGGCACGTTTGGCAACGGCTCTGTGTCGCCGAATCCCGCGACGCGTTTCATTTTATCGGGCGACATGGCGTAGTATTCCATGAGACGGCGGATGGCATTTGCGCGGTCGGTGCTGAGTTCCCACGGCGTGTAGTTTTTATTCGTCCCGAGATCGAGGCCTTGTGGTGTGTGGCCTTCTAGGTAGACCTGGAACTTATAGCGCTCGATGAGCCAAGCGAGGTTTTGGAAAACCTGGGTGCCCCACTCGGTGGTCTCGGTGGTGTTGTTCTTGAATATGGGCTTCTTCGAGCGGTTGTAGATATTCATCTTGATCCCATCGGAGGTGACGGTGATGTCGATGGGCTGCTTTTCATCATCCTTGATGTTCAGCAGCCGAGTGAACTCGCGGGAGATGGCGCGGAGGAAGTTCTGGTTCTCGGAGTGGCTCTGATCGTTATGCGTGGAGTCTTTCTGTGTGGCTTTGATCTCCTGCTCCATGATGCCGACCGTGGTGGGTGTCGTCTTGTCAAGATACGGCCATGTTTTCATGGAGGGATCCTTGAAATACATGGAGGTGTAAACCAGCACCTCGGGGCGAAAATTGGCGATCCAGAGAACCAGAAAAAGCGCCATCATCGATGTGACGAAATCGGCGTATGCCACTTTCCAGGCTCCGCCGTGGTGTTCGTGTTTCTTTTTTCCCATGGATTATTTTTCTCCGCCCGATGAGGAGATGTTTTTAACCATATCTTCCAAGGCTTCGGCAGTGGGTTGGTAGGCGGGGTCGATGGCTCGGCGCGCTGCTTCGCAGGCCATGATGGGGGCCATGCCACCAGTGAAGCCGACAACGCCTTTCATAATGACGGCGAAATACTGCAGCTCATACACGTTGTTCAACTTGATGCGTGCAGCCAGAGGATTGATGAAGCCATAGGCACCAAGCACGCCGAGAAATGTTCCGACGAGAGCAGCGGCAACTTTTTGACCGACTTTCTCGGGGCCGACACTGATGACCGCCATGGTATTGATGATGCCCATCACCGCAGCGACGATGCCGATGCCGGGGAGAGAGTCGCCCACGAGGTTGAGAAGCTGCACGGGTTGGACGGCATCCTCCTCCTTGGCCTCCAAATCGCTCTCAAGCATATGGGAGAGTTGCTCAGGCTTGAGGCGACCGTCGATGATTGGTTTGAGGCTGTTCGAGAGAAATTCGACACGCTCCGGGTCATTCAAAAAAGAAGGGTATTTTGCAAAGATCGGGCTCTGTGATGGTGTGAGGATGTCGTCTTCGATCGCAATAAGGCCGCCTCGGCGGGCTTTGGTGAAGAGTTCATACAACAGCTTCAAGATGTCGGTGTAGTCGCTATCCGGAACCGCTTGGTTGCGGAACGAAACCTTGATTTTTTTAACAAGGTTTTTGAGAAGACTGACGGGACTGGCGATGACCATCAACCCTAAGGCAATGCCTACAATGATAACATACTCGGAAATGGGAAAGAGTAGGCCGAGTTTGCCGCCTGCCATCATGAAGCCGCCAAGTGTGGCTCCCAAGACGATGATATAACCGATTACTAGGATCATAAGGGTGTTCTTTTTTTAACGTGATGCTGCTGAGCGGATGTAGGTTTTGAGACTTAGAATCGCTTGGGTGTGGATCTGACAAATACGAGATTCGGTAACGCCGAAAACCTTCGCGATTTCGGCAAGACGGAGATTTTCGAAGTAATACATGGCAAGGATTTTTTTCTGCATATCGGGGAGTTTCTGCAGGCGCTCGGTGACAAGCTTAATGAGTTCGTTTTTCATCGCCTGCTCGCTCGCCGTTGGCTGTCGCTCGTCGGCGACAAGGTCGTGCATGTTTGATTCCTCATCATTGCTGGCCAGCGAGTCCAGCTCGATGTAGCTCATCGGGCGCAGTTCATCGAGGAGTGAGGAATATTCCTCTCCGGAAATTCCAAGCTCCTCGGCGATTTCGGCCTCTGTAGCGGGACGTCCCGCCTTTTGCTCGATGGATGAAATCACATCAGTGAGTTTTTTTGCCTTCACGCGCAGCGAGCGGCTCATCCAATCGATGCGGCGCAGTTCATCGAGGACGGCACCGCGGATGCGCATGGCGGCATAGCTGGAGAAGTTCACGCCGAGGGTGGGGTCAAATCGACGATTGGCATTGATCAGGCCCAGCAACCCGACGCTGTAGAGATCTTCGACATCGACCTGGGGAGGCAGGCTGGCACGCATTCGATCGACCACACTCCGCACAAGTGGCATGTGGCTTTTGAGAATGTCCTCCTCGGACTTCACCTCTCCGTAAGCGCGCCAAGCAGCCGAGATTTTTGTCTTCGTCTCGAGCGAGGCTGTCTTGGAATCATTGTCTGCGAGATCGGGCATGATGCGTTAGGCAGGAGTTTGCGCTTGGTCTGCCCTTTGGTCGGTGACGGCGGGGGATATTTCGTTCTCGGTTGCCGAGGCGGCTTGCTCGGCGGCAAGCGCTTCATCGCGCAAGCGGGCTTTTTGTTCCACGATCTGCTTGGCGCAAACCTCAGCGGTGTAACGTAAACCACGAAAAAGAATCGCGACGACAATGCACCCGATCGTTGCGTTGAAAACGGACGTGGACAGGTCTTTCTCCGCAAAAATACTCACGGCAAGCGTGAGGAGGAATCCTATAAATCCTCCTATGAGCGTGAAATATTGCATGGGTGGGTTGTGGGTTTTTCTAAAAAAGCTTGGGGAACACAGCAGTTTTTACGCCAAAATCATTTTTCTGATCTTCAGCGCAGGTATTTTCAAACAGGGCATCGGGTTTCAATCTAAAGTTCAAGATTTTGCTGATTTTGGCATATTTATACAGTCAAAAAAATCGATCCCTACAGAGATCCGAGTCGCCTCTTTAAGGCCATGCGTTCACTGGGACTAGAGGTAAAAAGTGCCGGTTTTCGCGGTTTTTGAGAGGAAACAGCTTTTTCCCGAATCTTATGCGACCGCTTGTTTTTGATCGGTAACAGGTGGGGTAATGATACCGAGGTTCTGGATTTCTGTTTGGGAGGGGAGTTCCTGGTAGGAGATCACGACGAGTTTTGGCAGAGAAGGTTCGAAAAAGCGCTTGAAGGCCAGGCGGAGTTCGGCGCTAACGATGGCAATGGGGCTCAGGCCCTGCTCGGCCATGGAGTTGGAGCGGATGGTGAGTTCACGCAGCAGGTATTGAGCGATAGTAGCATCGAGGGCGAGGGTGGTCTCGAAGTGTGAGCGCTGGATGCGGGTCATCAGGTTTTGCTCGAGGCGGGGATCCAAGGTGATGGCTTTTACCAGCCCATGCTCAGCCTCGTATTGAGAGATAAAGTAGGTCCCAAGGCGGCGGCGAACTTGCTCGGAAAGCTCGTCGGGATTTTTTGTGACCGTGGCGTAATCGGCGATGGCCTCGAGAATGAGCGGCAGGTTTTTGATCGGCACGCCCTCGCGGAGGAGGTTTTGAAGCACGCGCTGGATGATGCCGAGGTTGACGAGGTCGGGCAGGAGTTCGGCAACAAGCGAAGGGTTGGTTTCCTTCACTCGATCGATGAGAGATTGGACTTCCTGGCGGCTGATGATGAGGTGGGCGACTTGCTTGAGAGTCTCTGCTAGGTGCGTGATAAGCACCGAGACGGCATCCACAACACTGTAGCCATTGATCTCGGCGGTGCGTTTCTCCTCCTCGGAAATCCAGACGGCCTCGATGCCAAAGACCGGCTCGCGCGTGGGAACGCCTTTGAGAGTGATGAGGCTGCCAGAGACGTTCATGGCCAGCCAGCGGTTGGGAATAACGGATGCCTGGGCGATCGACTTGCCCCGCAGGAGGAAGCGGTATTCGTTTGGTTCGAGTTCCAGGCTGTCGCGGATGGCAATCGGCGGGATCACCATGCCATTGTCCTTGGCAAAGCCCTTGCGAACACCGGTGATGCGGTCGAGGAGGTCTCCGCCTTGGGTCTTGTCGGCAAGCCGCAAGAGCCCGTAGCCAACTTCAATCGAGAGAATCTCGGTCTCGATGAGTTTGTGGAAATCCTCCGGCGATTTGCCATCGCCAGCGGGATTTTGACCTTGCTGTGCCCCGGCCCCACCTCCTAGAAGGGACTTTGAACCGCCAGGTGCCGGGAGCGCCAATGCTCCGGTTGCTCCAGATTTTCCTGCAACGGCACTTTGTTTCTCGAGCAGGTAGGCGATGAAGCCGGTGATGCCACCCAAGACCAGGAACGGAATCGCAGGCATTCCGGGAACAAAGGCAAGGCAAGCAATGAGCCCAGCGGCTATGCCGACGGCACGAGGGTAGGCTCCGATCTGCGCCCCGATCTGCGAGCCGAGGCTGTTCTCGCCTTGGGCGCGGGTGACCAGCAAGCCGGCGGCAACCGAAATAACCAACGCGGGGACTTGTGAGACAAGGCCATCGCCGATCGAAAGAAGCGTGTATTTTTCAAGCGCTTGGTCGAGCGGCATTTGTTTCTGGAGCATGCCGATGCCGAAGCCTCCAACCACGTTGATGAGGGTGATGAGGATTCCCGCAACGGCATCACCTCGCACGAATTTGCTGGCACCGTCCATGGCACCGTAAAAATCCGCTTCTTTCTGCACCTTGAGACGGCGCGAGGTGGCGGTGAGTTCATCGATGATGCCGGCGTTTAGCTCCGCATCGATCGCCATCTGCTTACCAGGCATGGCATCGAGGGTGAATCGGGCGGCAACTTCCGCAATGCGGCCGGCACCCTTCGTGATCACAACAAAGTTAATGATCACGAGAATAATAAACACCACCGCTCCGACCAGGTAATTTCCTTGGATGAGGACTTCGCCAAAGGCCTCGATCACCTGTCCCGCATAGCCGTCCAGCAAGATCAATCGGGTGGAGGCAATATTAAGGGCCAGCCGAAGCAGCGTCACGGCGAGAAGAATCGTGGGAAACGCAGAAAACTCCGGTGGATCCTTTACATAAATGATCACCAAAAGAATGAGGAGCGAGATTCCGATATTGATCGAAAGGAAAAAATCCAGCGCCCACGTGGGAACAGGCACAACCAACAGCAGCACAACCCCGAAAAGCCCCAACGTGAATATCAGGTCGGACTGCTTGAGCAGGTCACTCCATTTGAAACGGGATCCGGATGCGTTGCTGGCGGTAGCCATTTAGGGAGGGTCAGGATGAAAGGCGGCGTGTTTTCAGTTGGTGGAAATAATAGCGGTGTGTGCGATAGACGTAACCAAGAATTTCAGCAATCGCTTGATAAAGCTGTGCCGGAATCGGACGACCGACCTCGCCATACTTGAAAAGCGCACGGGCGATGGGCTTGTTTTCCACAGTGGGCACTTCGAATTTTGCCCCGATGGCCTTGATGCGCTGTGCAAAGACGTTGTGCCCCTTTGCCAGCACGACGGGGGCCGCGTCCACGCCCCGCTCGTATTTGAGAGCGACGGCGTAATGCGTGGGGTTGGTCACAATCACGTCGGCCTTGGTGACATCGGCGAGCATTTGTTTTTGCAGGAGGCGGCGGGCCATCGCCCTCTGAGCCATTTTTACGTTGGGATCGCCCATGGCCTGCCGGTTCTCGTCCTTGATCTCCTGCTTGGTCATCATCATATCCTTCTCGGTTTTTTTGATCTGAAACAGGTAGTGCAGGATGGCCAGGCCGCTCATGGCAAGTGCCAGGCGGAAAAAGAGCATCAGCGTCGAGTCGTAAATGAAGCCCCCGAGGCGGAAAAGTGGCACCGGGGTGAAGAAGATGGGATCGGAGAGGATGTCGTGCACTCCGGTATAAATGAGGGCGGCGACGATGAGGCACTTGCCCAGATCGACAAGCATCTTGACGAGGCCTTGCTTGCTGAAAACCCGTTGAAAACCCGATACGGGGTTGAGCTTTTCAAATTTCACACCCACCGCTTCGGGCGTGGGCTTGAATCTCGTTTGAAGCCCCCCTGCCAGAATGGTTGCGACCGTCGTCGCAAGAAACATCGGGATCAACAGCCCGAAGAGCATGAGAAAACCCATCAAAAACCAATCCGGCAGCGCAGAGGCGATGATTTCATATTTCTCCAAGTTGCCCAAAAGGCTTGCCACAAACTCGGTGATGAAGCGTGACTGCCCCTCGAGGGAAAAAAGCAGCACGAAGTAGGCGGCGATGAGACCGAAGACGACCTGGATCTCCTGTGCTTGGGCAAATTGCCCCTTCTTGTGCGCGTCGGAGATTTTTTTATCTGTCGGCTTCTCTGTTGCGTTGTCGTTGTGTTCCGCCATGGCAATCGGTCAGCGCAGAAAGCGCAGCATTGTCTCGGGAAGTTGCTGCATGTCGCGCAGGATGTATTGAACAGTGAGGCCCAGCGTCATGGCAAATACTGTGAGACCGGCCAGGATTTGCACGGGAAAGCTGAGGAGGAAGACGTTCAAGCTCGGTGCGGCACGGCCGAGCACCGAGAAGCACATGTTCACCAGAAAGCTGATCGCCAGCAACGGCGCAGCAATCTGCGTGGCGACCAGAAAAACCCGACCACTATTGGCTATCACCGTGTTGATCGATTGGGGATCAAAGACTGAATTCGGCGGGAAGATTTCAAAACTCCTTGCAAACGCGACAAGACAGAATTGATACGCGCCGCTTACGAGAAACAACACAGTGCCGAAGGACAACAACATCGTGTTCGGGGGCGTTGCCGAGTTGCGGGTGATGGGATCGATGTTGGAGCTAAGCGAGAGCCCGATCTGGACGGCGATGATTTCTCCTGCCATTTCCAGAGCGTATAGCAGGAATCGCACCGCAAACCCCATCAACAGACCCGTAAGAACCTCGTGGATGACCTCTGCCACGAAAAGAAACCAGTGGGGGGGCACGCCGCCAAAGTCGCCGAAGGACGGTGCCAGCAAATAGGCGATCGTCGCTGCCATCCCGATGCGGACCATTGGCGGTATCATCGAACCCGAAAATACAGGCATCACCAGAAACATGCCCGAGGCACGCAGGAAAATCAGCATGCCTGGGTAAATATCCTCGATGCGGATGCTGATCATCGCGTCATCTCCGGAATCTTATTCAGGAAAAAAATCGTGAACTGCATGAGCTGGCGCACCATCCATGGCGCCCCCACGATGATCACCGCCCCTACGGCCAGCAACTTCGGGGCAAAACTCAGCGTCGGCTCTTGGATGCTCGTAATGGCTTGGAGCAGACTGATAATCACACCCACGATAATTGCTGCGGCAATGATGGGAGTAATTACCAACAATGAGACAGTGATGAGGGAGCGGAGCATCTCCACGGCGGATTCTTGATTCATGCGGCGAAACTTTGAACAAGCGATCGAACGACCAGTTGCCATCCATCAACCAGCACGAAAAGCAAGAGCTTAAGCGGAAGGGCAACCATGGTGGGCGGCATCATCATCATTCCCATCGACATAAGTGTTGATGCGACTAGGAAATCAATCACGAGAAACGGGATAAAGATCAGGAAGCCCATCTGAAACGCCGTCCGCAGTTCGCTCACCACGAAGGCGGGCAACACCACGCGCATCGGCAGGTCGCTCACTTCAGTCGGTCCCATGCCGGCGATATCGAGGAAGAAATCCACTTCGGACGGGCGGGTTTGCCGCAGCATGAAATTGCGAAGCGGTTCAACAGCGCGATCCATTGCCTCATTGGAATTGATCTGCTCGTTCATGTAGGGGGTGAGAGCCTGCTCTTGGATTTGCTGCCACACCGGAGCCATGATGAAAAAAGTGAGGAAGAGCGAAATGCCAATCAATAGTTGGTTGGCAGGTGCGCTTGGCACACCCAGGGCCGTTCGCACAAACCCCAGAACAATAACGATGCGCGTAAAGCTGGTCATCAGCATGATGAGTGACGGTGCCAGCGTGAGCAGCGTCATTACCACCACGATCTGGATCGCGGTGCTCAGGTTTTGGCGTTCATCGCCATTGCCGATTTGAAGATTTACCAATGGGGCTGCGGTATTAACGGTGGGAGCACGGGGCGCAGACGGCGCCGTCGGTGCTTGGGGAGCCTGTGGTGCAGCGGTTTGTGCCCCTAAATCGCCGGTGAAAATGCATAAAACGAAAAGCACGATCGCCAGCGTGGCTCTTGGTTTGTAAGACAGGCTCACGAGTTCTTGGTCTCCGGTTTTTCTTGGTCGTTCAGGAGCGAGGCAAAATCCCGGGAGGGTGTCGCCGCCGGGGAATCAAGCGGACACAAGTAGTCGATCTTGCCGGGAGTTACTCCCAACAACATCCGCGTATCTTCGTATCCCACCACCAGGAGGAATTGGCGGTTCCCCAATGGCCGCATCTCCAATACCTCCAGCTTGCGTTGGTCGGACGTCCGCTTGCGGATCGGCAGGCCGAATTTCAAAAAGTAAATCACCACTCCGACCAGAGCGCCAAGGAGAGTGATATAGCCAAGCATCCGGCCCATTGAATCCAGATCGGGTGCGGGCGGTTTCATCCGTGGAGAGGGAGAAGGGGTCGCCTGTGCAGGCAATGAAGGCGATGGCTGTGATATCGCCTTTACTTCCAAAGACTCGGTCGTCGGGGGAGGGGTCTCTTCAATAGGATGTGGCTCCCCGGCGCTCCATGACAAGACGGGGAAGCAGGCGAGAGTCGCCACGAGAGCGGCTCTCCTCGCAAGGTGCCTCATGCCGATTCCCCGACGATCTGGGTGATTTTGATGCCGAAATTTTCCTCAACCACGACCACTTCCCCTCGGGCGATGAGCTTGTCGTTCACATAAAGGCCCACAGGCTCCGTGGCGAGTTGATCGAGTTGGAGCACAGCGCCTTCACTCAGCTCCACAACATCCCTCATCGGCAGCATGCATGAGCCGATACGAACGGTAAGATCGACTTTGACATCCAAGATTACGGACAGGTTTTTGGGATCGTTGAGAGTGCTCATGGTGTGTTGGCGGTTTGGAATTCGGAATTGATCTGTATTGCGACGTGTCCGTTTTCGCAGCCGGCTTGAGCCTTGAATCGCGGGGCATTGGCAACACGCACACGGGTATTGGACAGGGTCGCTTTGGGCATCTCGATCACGTCGCCCACACGGAGCTGCAAAATATCGGCCACACTGGCTCCCTTCACTTCCCAGTCAGCTATCAGAGGCACAGAGATTTGATTGTAGGACGAACGCCAATGCTGCGGCTTTACCTCGGGTTGCTCTTGCATCTCGCGAGAGCGGCTCGCATGCATGCTTTTTACAATCGGCTCAAGCATGTTGTAGGGGATGCCAAGCTGGATTTGCTCCACGCTGTCGCCGGCAAGTGCCTCGATTGTAAGAACGAGCGTAATTGTATCGGCGGAACAGGCTTGCAAGAAACGGGGATTGTTCTCGTGACCGATTTGGCGGCCGGTATAGTGACGCTCGTCTTTCCACTGGCGGCACCATTCCTGCACAATGATGTCCACAATTTCCTCCAAGAGGGCGATCTCGATCTCGGTGAGGTAGCGTTCCTCATCCGAAGTCATGCCTCGCCCGCCCAGCATCCGGTTTGTCATGCTGATGGCCAGCCGAGGATTAATCTCAAGGATTCCGATGCCGGGAAGCTGGTCCACCTTGAAGAGCGAAATGTGAGTCGGATTCTTCATCGACTCGGAGAACTTCATGTAGGGCATCGTGGTCAGGCGGGCGAGTTTGAGACTCATATCCGCACGCAACAACGAGGAAAAACGCGCTGAAATTGTTGATATAAAACCGGTGTGGATCGTGCGGAGACGACGAAGTTCCGCCTCGGCTAGGTGGATCGGGGTGCGGAAATCAAAGAGCTTGGCCGAAACCTGCTGGGGATTCGTGAATCGATCGCCATCAAAACGAAAAATAACAGGTGCCGATGACTCGGCGGCCTCGGCCACAAGGCGATCGATGTCGGATTGATTAAGCGTTCCAGCCATAGTCGAAGTAATGAGGGGGGGTAGTGCCGAAGCGTTGTTTATTGAATAACGAATTCCGTGAAGTAGATCTGATCGACTTCTTCGGCTCCAAGGATGTCGTTGAATTTTTTGATGAGAGACTTGCGCACGAGATCTCGGCTATTTGCATTTTCCAGAGAAGCAAGCGTCAGCGTCGAGAGCACAGTAAGTGCGCTATCACGAAGGGCAGAATTGTTTTCCTTGATGATGTCGGCGATCTTCGGATCGGAACTCGAAACCACAAAGTTCGTGCGAAGGTAACGCGAATTTCCAGAGCCGGCGATGTTAACCACCATCGTGCCAAATTCATGTGTGTGGTCGCCTGTTCCTTCGGCTTTTTTCCCGCCCGTGGAGGATTTAGCTGCCGGGGCACTCGGTGCTGAGGCGACTCCCATCGAGCCTTTTATTTTGGGGATAATCACAAAATCCATCACTGCGTAGCAAAGGGCCGGAACCAAAACTACGACCGCAATGATCGGAACCAGAGGGCTGCCGGATTTCTTTGGAACGAGTGGGGTGGAGGAGGCGATGGAATCGTCGGATTTTTCGTTAGCTGCCATGTTGTTTATTTCTTAAATGCGATTTCTAACAATTAGCGTTTGAGGTTTACAATCTCCTCCATCACGGAATCGGAGACGGTGATCACTCGGGATCCCGCTTGGAATGCACGCTGGGCGACAATCAGGTCGGAGAACTGTTGGGTAAGATCCACGTTTGAGAGTTCCAGCGTGCCTTGGATGATGTCGCCGAATTCTGCAGCATTGCCTGCAGCAGCTAGAGTGCCTCCGGCGGCACCTCCATCCGCTCCATCCTCAGCGCCTGGATTTTTAAGGAGATTGCCGCCAACTCGCTCAAGAGCGTTCGGGTTGGCAAATGCGGTCAGCAGGATTTGACCGACATTATTATCCAGTTCACCATCGGAGTAGTAGGCAGAAACAGAGCCATCTTTCGCCACCTTGAATGACTGCAGCGGGGCATTGCCTATTGGTCCTAGTGGAAGAATCTCGATTGCACCAGCAGCGCCCATCACATTGTAACCCTCGCTAGTGAGCAAGGCTCCCGTGTCATCCACCCGGAAATCTCCTGCACGTGTGTAATAAAACAAATTATCAGCTGGATTTTGAACTTTGAAGAAACCCCTGCCGGAGATGCCAAGGTCCGCCGGGCCACCTGTCGAAGAGAGGGCGCCTTGGGTGAATTGCTGTGTGATGCTAGCGACATTGGTGCCGTAGCCGACTTGCATGGAGTTGGCGCCGGTGGCGCCGGCATCGCCTGCAGCCGATGATTTTTGGAGGGTTTCCGCGAAAGTGTCCTTGTTGAGGGTTCGTGATTGCTTGAACCCTGTGGTGTTCACGTTGGCGATATTGTCGCCGATGACTTCAAGGCTTTTGCTGAATGTTTTTACCGCCGAGACGCCGCTGCCGAATGAGTTTAAGAGAGCCATACGATTATTCTGGTTTGGTGAGTTGGACTAACTCTGTGGTTGGTTGATTCAATTGAGAGATGTCGGTGGCCGCGTTCGCTTCAGGAGCAATCGGAGCGGGTGGCAGGCTGATATGGGTGATGAGATTCGGATCGTAGCTTTTGCCATTGATGACCAAAGCAGGGGCGCCGTCTTTCAAGGTGATGGATTCCACAATGCCTTTTACTTCACCAGTATCATTCGAGGGATCTTTCACGGTGACTTCGCATCCAAGGTATGTTGGAGAGGCCGAGAGTTTTTGCTGGTTGGCAAAGGAATCGAAAGCCTTGGATAGACCTCGCATTTGCTCCAGAGAGGAGAAATTTGCCATCTGCGCGATGAACTCGGTGTCCTTCATAGGATTCATTGGATCCTGTGCCGTGAGCTGCGTCATCAGAATCTTCATGAAGTCATCGGAATCCAGCGTCCTGTTGCCTGTTTTCCTATTCATGGCGAGGCCGGTGATGGGATCGGAGGTCGACGCGGTAGAAGAGGTCGAACTTGAAAGCGGGGAAATACTCATGATGGAGGTCTGGGTTGAGTGTGTTAGGCCCAGAGGGCTGCTGGGCGCTGCGAGGCGCTGTGTGAAGTCGCCGAATTGACGGAATTCGCAGATGCTGGTGCAGGAGCCTTACGGCGTGGCAGGGGAATAAACTCTTCGGATTCGCGTTGCGATTGGTTTCCGCGATCTTGTGACAGCTCCGGATTGTTGTTTTGGAATGCTTGCTGGAACGCGGGATCCCCCATACGGAATCCGCGCTCGCGAATGTTCTGTGCAAAATCCGGCCATGATTTTTGGAGGGCATCGCGAAGCTCTGGAGATTCGGTGATGAACGTGGAGCGGATTTCGCCGGCACGGATAGACAGGCGTATTTTTACCGATTCGTTGTCTCCAACTGGTAACTCGATTTGAATCTGTGATTTGTTGGTTTGCTGGAACTTTTCAAGCTCCAGTGGCAGGGATTTAAAAAGAGCGCTCGCTTGGTCGGCGGGGCTTTTTGCGGCAACGGCTACAGAATGCGCTGGTGACGGGATGTTGCCGCCGGACATCTGCCCCAGGGAGGCATCGGAGGTGCCTCCAGAAGATGAGAGCGCTGGTATCCCAGAGTTTTCACTCGAAGTAACATTCAGGCGGGCAACGGATGTGATGGCAGGCTCGCGCATCGTGGCGGCACCTACTTCCATTGCATCGACTGTTGACAGTGAAATCATGTCATCTGCTACCACAGCATTTTCCATGCCACTGGCAGGTTCGGAGGGTTCGCTCTCGGTGTTTTGGATGTGTCTTTGATCCTCTCCCGAGTCTTCCATCAGAGCGAGTTCCTGATCCTCGCTTTTATTCTCAAGCGATTTGTGATCAGTGACTTTCAATTCAGCGTCAGCAGGGGTTTCTTCCGGGGCATTTGCTCCAGACTCAGCGAGGGCATCATTTTGAGTAGGAGATTCCTCAGCATCCCTCGATTGCTGTTTCTCGTTCTGGTGATTTTGCAAAAGCTGTGCGTTGCGGGAATCGGCATCGGATGTCGCTTGCTGTGATGGGACACATGGGACGTTTGGCGTCGCGATGTCCGCATCCAAAGTCAGGGGATCGTGTTGAAGCTGGGAGGTGGGATTGAGTGCCGCCGCTGCGGTCGTATTTTGTTTTCGCTTCTTGGCCTTCTCGATTTCTTCGATCTCCTCCTCGCGATTTTTGCGAGAATCGTTCTTGGGCATCAAGCTGTCGAAGGATGGAGCGTCGGCCAATTTGCCTCGAGAGGTTGCTTGCTGGAAAAAATTGCCTAGATCCGGAAGGGAGGCAGTCCCGGTGTTGCTCTTGGCTGGTGTCTGAAGGGAGGAGGTCATTATTGAGGTGCTTGTTCCTGTTTCAGGAGACGGAGTTGATCACTCAACCGCGCGGCTCTGGCTGCCATCGTAGCATTTCCCGAGCCATCATTTGTCTTTGCCATTTCCCCCAGGATTCTAGCCACGACATCGGCTTTCATCAGCGCGAGCATTTTTACGATGTTGGTATCCGACATCTCTGCGAGGATGGCGACTGCCTCGGAGGGTTTCATGTTTGAGTAAGTGCGCGCCAGGGAGCGGATATTGGTTTTTTCCGAATTTTGAAGCTCGGTGGTGATCCGGCTTAGATCCTCGCGCATTCTTTCGATTTCGGCACGGATGCGGAGGAGTTCCTTTTTCTCGGTCTCGATGCGCATCTCCACGGCGGCAAGGTCTTTGTTTTTCTTGTCGTAGTTCTCGCGTTCCGTGCGGAGTTCTTTCACAAGATTGTCGATCTCGGCGGAGTAAAAGTCCCAATCCTTGGATTGGCTGGAAATTTTTGTTTTTTGCACGGCAGCCGGCACTGCTTCCTCTTGAAGCTTTGGCAAGCGCCAGAGCAGCACGCCAGCCGAGGTGGCAATGCCGAGAATGATGGCGATGATGATCGGTCCCCAAAGAGAAGGCGGCTGGGGTTCGGCGTCTTGGAAGGGATTGAGCGTGGGTGTGGCTTTCGGGGCGTTCATTTACTGGTAGGCTGTTTTTAAAAAGCGGGTGGCGGTCACAAAGTCCTCAAGTTGTTTTTCCTCGCGGTGAGCCTGCTCGGCCAGGAGTTGGCGAGTCCATTTCTCTTTCAGTTTTGCAACGAGTTGAAGGTCCCGGTCTGCGGCGAGCAGGATGTCGCGTTTCTCGGCCACTTTCTTCTCCTCCTGCATGAGGCGAGATTGGAGGGTTCTTAAAAGATCGCGCTGTGCATTCAAGGCGTTCCAGCCCTGCTCGCGCACGTAAGCCTGAAAACGCTCGCCCGAGATCATCCGGTTCAACTCTTCGAGTCGATATTGGGCCTCGGCGCAGCGCGCCGCCGCAATATCACGGTCACGAATGGCGATGGCGAGAGCTTCTTCGGCGTGCTCTTTGGCTTTTTCTCGGAGGTCGAGAACGGTTTGTAGGCTGAAAACTTTGCGACTCATGCGACGATTTTCTTGAGTTCCGCAAAGCTTTTCTCCCGTGTCCACTTATCTTCGATCGGTTGACGGAGGAGTTCCTTGATCAAGGGTTGCTTTTCGATCGAATGGTCGATCTGGGCATTGCTGCCTTTCGAGTAGGCGCCAATCGTGATCACGTCCTCGTTTTTGCGATAGGTCGCCAGAATGTCACGCGCTTTTCCAAGTGTGCCGATTTCATCCTTCGAGCAAATTTCCAGTGTCACACGGCTCACGCTTTCCAGCACATCCACTGCCGGGAAATGGTTCGCTGTGGCAAGCGCACGGCTAAGCACCACGTGGCCATCGAGAATGCCTCGAACGGCATCTGCGATCGGTTCATTCATGTCGTCGCCATCGACAAGCACGGTGTAGAGCGCCGTGATCGATCCCCGCTCGCCATTGCCGGTGCGTTCCAGCAGCCGCGGCAAAACGGAGAAAACCGATGGCGTGTAGCCGCGGCTGGTCGGAGGTTCTCCCACGGCGAGGCCGATTTCGCGCTGAGCCATGGCATAGCGGGTCACCGAATCCATCATAAAGAGGACTTTTTTCCCTTCATCACGGAAATGTTCGGCGATCGCGGTTGCAATGAGGGCTGCACGGCGGCGTATGAGAGCGGGCTGGTCCGAGGTGGAGACAACAATGATCGAACGCGCCATGCCCTCGGGGCCCAGATCCTTCTCGATAAACTCGCGGAGTTCGCGCCCGCGCTCTCCGACGAGCGCAATCACATTGATCTCGGATTCAGCACCCCGCGCAATCATGCCCAGCAGGGTTGATTTTCCCACACCCGAACCTGCAAAAATGCCGAGTCGCTGGCCGCAGCCGACCGGCGTGAAGAGATCGAGGGATTTGACTCCTGTTTGGAAAGGCCTTGAAATTCTTTGGCGGGTCAACGGATTGGGCGGTGAGCAATGCAGGGGGCGCAACGTGCCGACAGGAAGGGGGCCCTTTCCGTCAATCGGGCGGCCAAGTCCATCGATAATCCGACCGACAAGTCCCTCGCTCACAGTGATGCCAGCAGCTCGGCCAGTGGCGGCTACTTCACAGCCGGCATGAATTTCCTGCATCTCGCCAAGAGGCATCAAAAGCACACGGTGGTCGCGGAACCCCACCACCTCGGCTTGCAGGCCAGCGAGGCGAGGGGAGCTTATTTCGCAGATGTCACCGAGTGACACATTCGGGCCGATCGATTCAATAACCAACCCGGTGACTTGGATGACTTCGCCCATGCGAACAACCGGCGTGGTTGCGCCAATGCGCCCACGCAGGTTTTCCATCAATGCCGACAAAATTGGCGGTTCGGGTCTCATTTAAGCGATCGAGCGACGTTTTGGAGTTTGGTGAAAATCCGGGCATCAATCGTTCCAAAGCGGCTCTTCGCCCGGCAATCACCCGGATACAGTTCCGGGTCTGCAGTGAGCTTGATGCCGGGATATTTTTGGTCGAATTCACTGGCCAGACCCTCCACGAGCGCGAGATCCATGGGGCTGAGCAAAATTTCCACATCGGTCGAACCCGGAGCGATCTCCGCAAGGGTTTCGGCGACGATTCCCTTCACGACTTCTTTGTCCGGCTTCATACCGGCAAGCACACGACAGACGATCTCGATGGCCAAGTCGGGCACGATTTCCGAGACTTGGTTTGTAAGAGTCTCGGCTTGCTTGCCGATGGATTGAAAAAGGGAATCCTGTAGCTGCGCAACTTCCACACGCTGGTCGATGATTTGCTTGGCAAGCGCATCATTGGCCTCCTGAAATCCCTTTCTGTAAGCCGCATCACAAGCTGCTTCATGCTCTGCGAGCGATATCGTCACCTCGGGCGGCTCGGGTGGCGGCTCGGGAATGCCATCGACGATCATCACCCCTGTCAGCGGGGCAGTGAAATCTATGGCCCTAGCTAATGAGGTCACTGGAGTCCTCCTGGGAGATATCAATTTCACCAGACTCCGAGAGCTGCATGATCTGGGCGATGATGCGCTCCTGCGCCGCCTCGATATCCTTCATGCGCATGGGTCCTTGGAGTTCGATTTCTTCCTTGAGAGACTCGGATGCTCGTTTCGACATCGAGCCGAGAAACGCTTTTTTGACCAATTCGGGCGCGGCTTTCATGGCCACGGCCAAATCCTGGGTCTCCACATCGCGAAGCAAGCGTTGGATGTCGCGCTGGCTCAGGCGTGCGATGTCCTCGAAGCGGAACAGACGTTTGCGAATTGCCTCGCCCAGCTCCGCGTTCCTTTCCTCGATGCGGGTGAGCAAATTTTTGCTGAGTTCTTTATCGAGCGAATTGAGCAGCTGTGCCGCAGCCTGGGCTCCCCCACGGCGGTGGAGGCTGTATTTCTGTTGGCCGGCGGAGAGGTGTTTGCCGAGGCTCTTGAGAACCTTGCCGATGAGTTCACTTGAAATCGAATCCATCGAGCCCAGGCGCTCGACAATCTCCTCTCGGGCCTGTGGCGAAAAAAGAGGGATGATTTGCGAAACCTGCTTGGCATCGAGGTAAGACAGGATGAACGCTATCGTCTGTGGTTGCTCGTGCTTGATGATGTTGAAGATTTGGCGCGTATCCATCTGGCTCAACTCGCGCACGGCATCGATGGAATTACTTGCGGGGAGGGCTTTGAGAAGGATATCCGAAGCTGCTTGTGGCCCGCGGGCGGCTTCAAGCGTGCGTTGAACGAACGACATGCCGCCAAGGGCGGTTGAAAGCCCTTCGCCGATAAGTTCGCAGAATTCCTCCAGAATCTTCTCTTGGAGCTTGAAATCCACCACCTCCATCGAGGCCATTTCGCGGGCCACCGCCTCGATTTCCGGATCTCGAAGTTGCTTCATCAGCTCGGGAGCGAGTTCCGGGCCGACGATGATAAAAAACGCAGCAAGCTTCTGCGTTTTGTTCATGGTGTCGTAGTCAAGTGAAGCCATGGATCAGCCCTCGTTTTTTGTTGTGAGCCATTCGCGCAAGGTGGCACCGACATTGTCGGGCTTCTGCCGGATCAGCGTGTTCAGGAGTTCCGGCGATACCTTGAGGTTTTTCGCCGCCGGCAGGTAGGATGGGGGTTCCTCCTCCGAGTTGGCCATCAGTGCGGCCTGTGCTGTTTCTGCATCGGGTGTTTCATCCACAAGCTCAAAGGAAATCTCCTCGGGTTTTGCCCGACGGAGCATGAAGAAAAAGATGCCGAAGACCAGGGCGGCAATGCCCAAGGCGGCAATCGGACGAATAAGCTCCACATATCCACCGATGGTGTCCGTGATTGGATCCGGTGCGTTCACGGCCGATGGGAAGGCAACCTCTTTGATCGAAACAAAAGACGCCGGATTTTCATTTTTCGGAATCTCGATCCCCAGTGCATTGATGACCATCGAGCGAAGCTCGTTGAGTTGCTCGGGCGTGCGTGCGAGCGGTTCACCGGTCTCGGAGGATTTCTCGGCCAGAAAAACGGCGGCGGTGATTCGAGTGATTGCGCCTGGATTTTTCACAACATTCGAGATGGTTTTATTGATCTCGTAGCTCTGTATTTTCGAGGAGCGTAGCGTGTTGGTGGATTTCGAGGGGGGTTGCTGATTGTTGGCGGCCTGCTCATTGCCTGGCACGTTGGCGGCGACCCCCGCTCCTGCGGCCTGGGCGGCCGCCTGCTCGGTGGTGGAGGACGTATCTTCCGTCGTGGTCTCCTGCCGGGGAACCTGACCTTCTGGATCGAACCGTTCCTCGATCATGGTGGCTGCATCGGTGTTAATGGTAGCCGAGACGCGCACCACGGCGTTGCCTGGGCCGAGCACCTTGGCAAGCATGGTCTCGACCTTGCTGGCGAGATATTCCTCGGTTTGCTGGCGGTATTTCACCTGACTCGACGCCGAGCCCAGCTGCGGATCGGATTTCAGGTCTTCGGACAGGACGTTGCCGGCATTGTCAATCACCGCCACGTCATCAAGCTTGAGACCTTCCACCGCATTGGCGACCAGGGACCGGATGGAGTTCACAGCTGATGTATCCAGTTTGGAGTTTCCTGTATCGACAAACACAGAGGCCGTCGGACGGGAGTCCGTGGTTCGCACCAGCAAACGGCTCTCCGGCAGCACCACCATGACGCGCGCGGACTTTACGCCCTTCATTTGAGCCACTGTGCGGCTCAGTTCACCTTGCAGGGCGCGTGTGTAGTTTGTGCGCTGAACGAAGTCGCTGATGCCAAAGTTGCTGCGGTCGAAGATTTCAAATCCCACGCCGTCGCTGTTGGGGAGTCCCTTGGCGGCAAGATCCATGCGCACCCGGTAGACATCCTTTGCCGGCACGTAGATCGATGTGCCGCCGCCACCAAGCTCGAATTTGATGTTTTGCTCCTCGAGCGCTTGCACCACTTCGGAAGCCTCTTTTTCACCGAGGCGCCCATAAAGGAGTTTCATATCGGGACGCTGGGCCCAGTAAAGCATGGCGCCAATTCCCAATAGCACACCAGCAGCAGCAGCGCTCACCACGAGACGCTGCGGGACACCTAGCTCACTCCAGATTTTTGTAATTTGCTGAACGAATTGTTTCATCCTGTAGAGACAACGGGGGAGGTTGCAGGCTCAGCTTAGACCTGGGCACGCATCAGTTCTTGGTAGCTTTCCACCAACTTGTTCCTCAGCTCAACCATGAGGGTGAAAGAAACGCTCGATTCCTGGCTGGCGATCATGGCTTGGTGGAGATTGGTGGCTTCACCGGTAAGAACCTTTGTTCTTTCGTTGGCGGAAACCTTCATTTTTCCGTCCACATCGTTGACGAATTTTTTCATCATTTCGCCGAAGGGGTCGGGACCAGCGACCTGCGGCGCGCCTGTCGTGAAGCCGGCTTCCTTGAGAGCGTTCGTGCGTTCGACGTCCGGTTGGAAGTTCCGCATGGTGAGCGGAGCAGCGGTGGTCATGCTTGAGGGAATGGAGGCGATGGGAGTCATAAAAACGGGATTTTAATTGATTGAAAATCAGCGGCCGATGGCGAGTGCTTGGTTTGCCATCTGGCGGGCATTGCGAACCACGGCGAGGTTAGCCTCGTAAGAACGTGTGGCGGTGATCATGTCGACCATCTCAAATGCCACATTCACATTGGGCATTTGCACGTTTCCCTCGTCATCCGCATGGGGGTGGTTCGGATTGCTTATTACTTCACCAGGCGTTTGGTCGGGGCGAATCTCCGAAATGCGAACCCCCTGCATGTTTGCCCCCATTTGCTCGTTGAGCACGGACTCAAAGGCCACGATCCTGCGTTGGTAGGCTTTGCCATCCACTCCCTTCGTGGTATTGGCGTTTGCAATGTTCTGGGAGGTGATGTCCACGCGCATCTTCTCGGCATCGAGCGCGCTGGCGGTAATGGCTGTTGCGGAAAGAATGTTCATAAAATTCTAAAAAAGGGAGGGGTTAGACCGGACGTCCGGTGATGGCCATGCGGAGCTGTTTTAGAGAGCCGCTGGCAAACTGTGTCAGCGCATCGAAATTCATTGTGTTGGTGGTGAGGGCCAGCATCTCGCTATCGATTTGGACGTTGTTCCCGTCCGCACGGGTCGTCGGAGTGAGCGTGTCGACTTCCGTGCGAGGTTCGGCACCGGCGATTTTAATGTTGTCGCGGGCTTGGATTTTGGAGCGGAGTTCCGCTTCGAAGTTTTTACTGAGGTCGACGCGCTTGTATCCCGGGGTGGAGACGTTGGCGATGTTGCTAGCGATGGCAGCATGCCGCATGGCGGAGACGTCCATCATTTTCTTCACAGCCGTGTAGCTGTCGCTGCTGAAAAGAGAGGCTACCAGTTCCATGCTTGTTGACTGAGCAAAACCTGTGCCAGCTTCAGAAAGTTACTTCCTCTGCACAGGGAAATGCTCATTTCATGGGGCTTTAAAGAAAGCTGAGGAGAAAACCTAGTAGGGAACATTCATCCCTCTTGGAAGAAGATGCCCGACCCTGCGAAGGATCGGGCAAAAGTTGCCCCCCATGCCACAATGATGGGGGAGTGGAGAAAACGTGCGGTTATGTCAGAAGCGTGGCCTTGGCGCCGGGGAGGATTCTCAGTGATCCTCCGGGGTCTTTGCTGACAGAAACTCCCGACTGCGGGAAAGCGATCTTTGTGCTCTCAATGATGGACACTGCCTTGCGCGCGGTATCCTCCAGTATGCCCTCGAGCTTGAATGTTTGCTCGCGGCCATTGGCTGTTTTGATAGAAACATTTCCATCAGGCAGAAATTTCAGTTCAAATGCCTCGGAATTGCCGTCGAGTGCCTTGCTCACCTCGGGGGATTGCAGGATCTTCTGCGCCATTTGATTGAGCGACATTTCCGCGTCTTCGCGGCTCGATATTCCATCATTTCCGAGTAGTTGCGAATGTTTCACCTGGGGATCCGATGCGACCTTGGCGATCATTTGGGCAAAAGCGGCCTTCTTCGCCTCGGTAGCCTCCGCTTTTTTGGGTGAACCGGCATTGCCGCCATTGGTGAGATTGGAAAGAAGATTGCTGCCCATTTTGGCAGCCGTTACCGCGAGAAGAGGATTCATGAAAAGGGGATTAGCAGTTACCGTGCCATGGCGGGCATAATTCAGCCTGTCATGTTTTCCTCAAACCGGCTTGAGGCACCGATTCAACGGCTAAGCAAGGCTTGGGATGCCGGCTGGTTGGCGGGCGGATTGCTTGCCGGCTGCTGAAAAAGGGACTGCCCTTGGGGGATGGGGGCCGGCTTGTCCAACAGGGGGAATACATCCTTCTCGCTCTGCTCAAGCCAATCGAGATGCTCAAGCCTCCACTGGGCCATATCGCGGAGGTGGGCGAGGTTGGAGCCGTTGATGGGATCCAAGTCCGGCCCTGTCGAAGCGGGGATGGATTTAAGAATATAATTGTAGGCTTGGCGGGCGCGATCCATATGGCGCAGGCGCTCAAAGCAGAGACCAATTTGATAGACGGCAGGGCCTCGCCAATTTGGGGCATCATTTAATTCAGCTAACTTCTGGTAGATGGTCAGGGCACCCAAGGCATCTCCGCTCTCATAGAGTTCATTCGCAATCTCGTTTCCGGTTTTACGTTGCCAATAAGCCCATACGGCTGGTTTTTTCTTGCCGAACTCCCGGCCAGCTTGGAGTAGCTTGATTGTCTCTTGCATGGCTTCGCTGCTCCGTCCCAATGCTCTCAGAGCCTGGATTTGAAGATACTGAGCTTCCGGCGCCAGTGGGCTGGCGGGGAAATTGGCAAGAAAATCCCGGGACTGGGCAAGCGCGTTGGCGTATTCCTTCGACAGGTAGGAAATATAAGCCATGCGAAAAGCGACTTCGCTTGCTTCCTGCTGGGACATTTTCAGCAGCGTGAGGCGGGAGTAAAGCTGTGCGGCCGTTTGGTATTCCCCGGCTGCAAAGTGGGTGTGGGCGATCTCCATCTTGGCTCGCAACGAGGAGTCGCCGGTTTCGTCACCGGTTTTGACCTGCAGCGAGGAGTAGAGGACATTGTAAAATTTGTTTAATGCGGCTGCGAACGCTCCGCTGTCCCGGTAAATTCGACCGAGGCGGAGCATGATGTTTGGCGACTCCGGGTCGTTGGGGAAGTTGGAGAGGATTTGTTCGTATACAATCGCGGCCTTGGTCGGTTGGTTTTGCTTCTCATCAAAATTGCGAGCCATCTGGAGCATGGCATCGCGTTTGTAGGCAGTGGGTGCTCCGAGGCGCATGAGTTGGGTGAAAAGACTCTCTGCAAGAGCGGTGTCGCCGGTCTCCAGCGCTTGCTCGATCTCGATCTGCATCGATTTCACGCTCGCGGCCTCAGCGGCCCTGTTCGGATTCATCTCCAAGGCGTCTTCCACGGAGAGATCGAGACTTTCAAACTCGATGGGTGCGGGAATCGTCTGGAAGGTTGCTGCTTTTTCTGAGAGCGGACTGCTTTTGGCCGCAGGCGTTGGCTGGGTATCGCTTGTTGCGGCATCGGGTTTATCCACCAGTTGCGGCGGTGCGGCAATCTGGGCAAGTGTGATAAAGGGAGTTAAAAAAAAGGCGGCCAAGCCCGCAAATCTGCTGGTCATACAAAGATGTTATTCAGTGGTGTAGGAGGTGCTGCTGACCGGCTGGCTGGGAGGATTTGCAGGTCGAAAAACGGGATCAAAAAAAGTGCCTGACATTGTATTTCCAGCAGGCACATCACCCGCGCCTTGGAAGAAATCCTGCGGCTGCTCGTTGTTGATGAACTTCGGCGTGGTGGATTGCACTGTTTTTGTTTCCGATGAGCTTGAGAAATCTTCGCTGGCGAGCGCCGATGCATCGGGCGTCACTGGAGTTTTATCGATTGTTTTTGGCAGCATCGGAGGCTTGCGGCGGTTGTTGGTGTCTTGGGCCACCCGCATGGGCGCTGGCTTGGGGAGCTTGTTGCCAATCACTGGCGCTTGCGCTGTCGTCTTCTTTGCCGGGGCTTTATCTTTGCTCGAGCATGCAGTGAAGCCGGAAGCCAGGATGGCGCAAACGCAAAGCATGCAAAACAGATGGAATGATCTATGAGGAGAGCGCATTTTTTGAGGGGTGTATGGGATTTCGGGAATCGATAAATCTTCCAACTTCATTATTACTCTATCGATCGAGCCCTCGAAAACTTAAAGAGAAATCATGTTGCCGCAAGTGGAATGTTTTTCCCGTGTGCATGGGAAATCAGTCTTGGGTCGCAGCGTTTTTTTCCTGCCGCTGACGGAAGAGGACATCGACAAGGCATGCAAGCAAAAGGCACGGGAATTGCTGTGACACGCTTATGCCATCAAGTGTTTTTTCGATTTTCCGTGTGTCCTGCCTACTCCTTTGCGCGGCGCTGATATCATGCTCCAACTATACCAACTCGCGTTCCGTCCATGATAAACGCGGGACCCCGGCGACCTCGGGACGCATTAAAAAAGTTCCCCAGCAGCAGGCCGCGCCGTTCGAGTCGGGAATCGCCTGGCCCCAAGGGATGCGCCGCTTGGCTGTGCTGCCGATCCATGCAAACCGTCCGATCGATGATCTCCAGCGCGATATGGACGGTATTTTCCGGGGAGAGCTTTCCAAAGTTGTCAAATACGAGATCGTCCAAGTTCCTCGGTCCGAAATGCTCGGCATAATCAACCGGGAGACTGTCTCATCATCGGCCGTGATTCCCGCGCAGGTGATTCAGGCTTTGAAGGAGAAGTATGCTGCGGATGCCGTTTTGTTCACGGATTTCACTGTTTTTCGCCCTTACCGCCCCATTGCCATTGGAGTGCGCACGAAGATTGTTGATCTGAGAAATATGTCAGTGATCTGGATGGCCGATGGCATTTTGGATTCCGGTGAGCCTGATGTAGCCGACTTGGCCACACAGTATGGCAGCGATGCCATGCAGATCCGCTACGTGAGTTCAACCGTGCCCAAGGGCCGATCCAGGGAGATAGCCAGCGGCAACCAGATCATCCTTCAGAGCCCCCGGTTGTATGCCGACTTTGTGGCGCATGAGGCCTTTGCAAGCCTTGCTCCTCCACCACCCGTTGCCACCACTGGTAGATAAATGGTCACTAAATGGTCTGCTTCCGTGCCTTTACCGCCTTTTTCCTGCGCTTGTTACCAATATTTCGTTTGGATAAAACTTGCCGCTTGATCCCTTTGCTCCTTTTCTTTGCTTATGAAGTCAACGATGGATTCAACTCACACCTTGCCTGAATCAATCGAAGTAAATCCTGACTCTGCGAAAATTCTTCGCCGTGCATCCAATGAGCTGAATTCCGAACTCACGCCCGGGCTCATTCACGAGGTCAACAATGTGCTTACAGGCATTTATTTTAATCTGGAGAGCTGCAGCGAAGCATTCGATGCCACCCATCCGCTGGCCGATGTCGTTCAAGAAATCAATTGCGGTGTCGAACGAATCAAGGAACTCCTCGGTCGGACCACGCAAATACACCTCAATGTGGCGGAGCGTGAAATGAGCTACCATGATCTCGAGGCTCTAGTGGCTGCCCAGTTCGATCTCTTGCGGATTGTTTTTCCAAAGACCGCCAAAATATCCCTTAATCCTCCCTCAGTGCCCGTCCACGCTCGCGTGGCCGAGTTGCCGTTCCGAGTCGTAATGCTCACGATCGCTTCGCGGTTGAAGGGATTGTTCCCGGTAGGGAAAATCGATATCCCCATTTCCATTTTATCGCCCGGCCAGTTGCAGGAGGTCGTCGATCGCTCTTCGCGCAACCTGTCCCGCGAGTCCGTTGCCGTATCCTTCACGTTGCCCTGTCCGGTCGATTCCTCGGAGGAGATCGATGAGTATTTATGTTCGGCCACGCAGGGCGACATCTCCCTTGAGTATGCGGAAAAACTCATCACCGATATGGGCGGGGAGTTGATGTTCTGCCCCGATGTCTCAGGTAATGGAACCGATCTTCTTTTCATTCTACCAAGCTTTAATATCAATTCCTGACCACATGGACACCCCCGCCGCACAGCACAGCATTTTATCGCTCGACGATGATCCCATCATCCTTAAGGTTCTCGACGATTTGGTGGTTCGTGCTGGCTATAAATCGGTGGTCACCTCCAGTGCGGAGGAGGCGCTTCACTTGGCGGTCGAGCGGAAATTTGCGGTCGTCATTGCCGATCACAACATGCCGGACATGTTGGGAGCCGATCTGCTCCACCGCTTTGCCCGCATCCAACCGACCACTTCCCGGATTCTCATCACGGGCATCAAGTCGCTGGACGTCGTAACGGCGGCTGTAAACAGCGGAGAGATTTACCGCTTTGTCAGCAAGCCGTGGATTTCGGCGGAGATGATAGCGACTCTTCACAATGCCGTGCAGCGCTACGAGCTGATCGAGTCCAACCACGCCCTTGAAAAAACCACAGCGGATCTCAACCAGAAACTTTCAGAGGCAAATGCCCAACTGGAGCGGCAGCTCAGGGAACTCGAAGTCGGCAAAAAAGATATCCACGATTCCCATGAGGCGCTGAAAACAAACTTCAGCCGCTCCTTGGAACTCTGTCAGCGCATCCTGTCGACGTTCAATCCTCTCCTTGGTGAACAGGCGAAGGCGGCAGCAAAAATCTGCCAGATCATGGCCGACACCCACTACTTCGATGAAGAGCAAAAGCACGTCTTGGATGTCAGTGCCCGGCTTTACGACATCGGCCTCACCACGGTTCCTCCCGGCTATATGATGGCTGTGCAAAACAATGCCGAGGACATGCCTCCTGAGCTGAAAACAGTTTTTCTCAACCACACGATCCACGGCCAGACGCTGGCTTCCTTTGTCGATCTTCTTAAGCCCGTGGGCGACACGATTCGTGCCCACCACGAGCACTTCGATGGATCTGGATTTCCCGATGGGCTGGCTGGCGAGATGATTCCCTGGACCGCCCGCTGCCTTGCAGTCGTGGTCTATTACGTCACCTGCGGTCTCCCCCATGAACATGCGGTGGACAGGATACTCGAACAGTCCGGCACGATATTCGACCCGGATGCCACCAGGCTTTTCCTCCGCTGTGCGCAAGCCACGCTGCTTCCGCGATTGGTGCGGGAAGTGATGGTCGATGAACTGGATGTGGGGATGCAGCTAGCCAGCGGAATCTACAGTCCAACAGGCGTCCTTCTCGTGGCTGAGGGCTATCACCTCGACGAGAACACCATTAAGAAAATCCGAAACTACAACAGTAGTTCCGCGCTGCCTCGCCAGCTGCTGGTGTATTGCTGAAGGCTACCGGCTCACCTCTCCAGCAGGCTGCCGACCTTGGAGATCAATTCGCCTATCGCGAATGGTTTTTTGAGGAAGGCAAAAGGCACTTCGGATCGCTGTGCGAGAATTTGTTGCTCGGGATACCCGGAGATGAGTAGCACCGAGGTTGATGGGTGCTTTTTGGTAATCGTTTCAGCAAGTTCCATCCCGCCCATGCGTGGCATGACCATGTCGGCGATCAATAGATCAGGGGCAAACGTCTTGTCTTTTTCAAAAAAGACCAACGCGCTTTCTCCATCGGCCGCCTCCGCCACACGATGCCCCAACCGGGAGAGAACCGTCTTGGCGAATTGCCGCATGGCGGTGTCGTCCTCCACGAGTAGAATGCTGGCGGCTTGCGATGCCTTTGCGGGTGTGGGAGTGGTTGCTGTGACAGGAACATCCTGCGCACTCGGCAAATAGATTTTGAGCTCGATATTGCCCCTTGCCGCAGACTCCACAACAATCATGCCCTCATTTTGATTGATGACATTTTGCGCGGTGGAGACGCTTCGATTTTTCTCCAGGCTTTTTGCTCCACCCTTGGGTATTTCGGGCGAATGCAAGAGTGTCACTTGCACATATCGGCCAGCGGGCAGGGTGCGCTCACCGAATGATTTTGCCACATTCAATACCTCGTTGGAGGTCGAGATGCTGAGGCTGCCTCCATCCGACATGAACTCGCGTGCGCCCACAGCGAGGTTGATCAATACCTGCTCGATCTGGCTGCGGTCGGCTTGGACAGGCCAGATCGAGTCGCCGGGTGCGATTTTCAAATCGATCTGCTCGCCGAGCAGACGCTTGAGCATTTTGACTACCTCATTCAAGAGTTCATTCAACTGCAAGATGCTCTTGCGCATGGCCGGAGGCTTGCTGAATGCAAGTAACTGGTTGGTCAGCGAGGAGGCGCGAAAAGCGGCTTTCTCGATCTCCTCCAAAAAACCGCGATTCTCGGTGCCAGGCTCCATTTCCTCGAGAAGAATCTGGGCGTAGCCGATCACCACCGAGAGCATGTTGTTAAAATCATGGGCCACGCCGCCAGTCAGTTGGCTAAAGGCCTCCACACGCTGCGATTGGCGCAGCCTCGACTCAAGATCCCTTAATTCGGAGACATCGGAGATAATCGAGGAAAGCACAGGGCTCGAGCCGTGTGTCGGACTGATGAAATAGCCGCGCTCCTGAAGCAGCGTGTATTTGCCGTTCTGTTTCCGTGCGCGGTATTCGATTTGAAATGGTCCGCCTTGGGTAAGCACGCGCTGAATTTCGGTGCGATATTCGGAGCGATCATCGGGGTGGATAAGCGATACCCATTTTTCAAATGAACCGGAGAGTTCGTGCGGATAGATGCCGAGAATCGATTCCATCGCGCCGTAATACAGCGATTCATCGGTGGCTGTTTGCCATTCGCGCAGAATTTGTCCGGAGACTTCGATCACCCCCTCTGCACGCAGCTTCCACTGCTTTAAGGCGCGTAAAGCCTCCTCCGTCTCTCCTCCTGTGTTAGGAACGGAGACGTCCGCTACCGGCTGATGAGGTCTCTCAGGGCTTGGCATGCAGTTGTTGCAAAAGGGTTACAAAGAAAAACTGTTTTGTGAAAGACGCTATTTTGATTTCAACAGGGTTTTGGCATGTTTGAGAGCGGAATCCTCTTTCCCGCCCAGCATTCGTGCTATTTCTGCGACACGTTCCGTGCCGGTTGTCTCGACAAGATTGGTGCGGGTGCGTTCATTAGAGGTTGATTTGGTTACGACAAACTGTGCCGCCGCCGCAGAGGCCACTTGAGGGAGGTGGGTGATGCAAAAGACTTGGTGGCTTGAGGCGAGTTCCTTCATTTTACCGCCCACCTTGGCCCCGACTTCCCCTCCCACGTTTGCATCGATTTCATCGAAAACCAGGATTGGCACGCTGTCCTGAGCCGCGAGCGAGGTTTTTAGCGCCAGCATCACGCGCGAAATCTCACCGCTTGAGGCGATCGAACGCAGGGCGCGTTCGGGTTCGCCGGGGTTGGGCGCAAAAAGGAAGTCGATCTGCTCGCAGCCAAGCGGTGAGGGTTCCGCAAGATCCTCAAAAGAGATCGAGAACCCGGCGCGGACGAAGCCAAGATCGCCCAGATGCCGCTTTACGAGTGCTTCCAGACGAGGAGCGGCCTCCCGTCTCGCCTTGCTCAACTCTTTTGAGAGCGAATCAAGGACTCCTTTGGCGCGTTTAATTTCGTCATCCAGTCCGGCACCGCGCTCCTCGCGGTTTTTCAACGAGGAGAGCTTGGCGGCCGCGTTTTCTCCAAAGGCGATAACCTCCTCGACGGTTGCTCCATATTTGCGCTTCAAACCTTGGATTGTATCAATCCGCTCCTCGATCGCTTGGAGCGAGTGCGGGTCACTTTCCAATCCGGAGGCGTAGTGATCGATGTCCCTTGCCAGCTCCTTCAGCGACTCAAAGATCATCGAGGCGGCGTTTGGAATTGCCTCGGCCTGCGGGTCGAGCTTGTGGAGTTCTCTTGTAAGCCGCGTCACGTTGCTCCAGCTCGATGTCATCGAGTCCTCGGATTCAGTGAGAAGCATGGCCAGCTCCGAGCAAATTCCACAAAGCCGGTTGGAATTGGCTCCAGTGCGCTGTTTGGCGATCAGTTGCTCCTCTTCATCGGTATTCAGCGCGGCGGCTTCGATCTCGGAGACTTGGTGGGTGAGCAAATCAAGGTCACGGGCGATTGCCTCTGCATTTTCCTGAAGGCGTTTTTTCTCGGCTGTCAGAGCCATCCATTCTCGGCGTGCGGTGGAATAATCGGAGCGTATTTTTTCGACACCGGCGAAAGAATCCAGAACGAGCAACTGCTGGTCGCGTGAAAATAGGCTCTGGTGGTCGTGCGGACCATGCAAATCAACAAGTATGTCACCCAGATCTCGCAGCAAGGCCAGCGTGCACGGTGAGCCGTTCACAAACTGTTTCCCACCCGACTCCAAAGAGAGCGTCCGCTTGATGATCAAGGCACCGTCCTCACAAGCCTCGGCACCTCCATCCGCGAGCACGTCATGCACCTGGGATCCGGAGGGGATTTGAAAAAGCCCTTCCACCGTGCAGGCATTCACACCGGCACGAATGAGGGACTTGTCCGCACGTTCGCCGATAAGAAGTTTGATCGCTCCCAGAATGATCGATTTCCCTGCACCAGTCTCACCGGTGATCGCCACAAAACCGCTGGGCGGCTCCCAGTTGAGATCCTCAACGAGTGCAAGATTCTTGATGCGGAGAGATGTCAGCGTTGCGGACATCGTTCAACTATGCCACGCTCTATTGCGAATTCCAAGCGATGCGGGAGCTGCAAATCACATTTCTGGGAACGGGCACATCGCACGGGATACCGGTGATTGGTTGTTTATGCGGGGTCTGTAAATCCGAAGATCCGCGAGACAAGCGTCTTCGCACGGCTATTCATATCCAGACGGATTCCATTTCCCTTGCTGTGGACACGACGCCGGACTTCCGCGCCCAGTGCTTGCGGGAGGGTATAGACCGCTTGGATGCCGTCATCTACACCCATTCCCACGTCGATCATATTCTTGGCTTCGACGACCTGCGCCGCTTTTGCGAGCTTGAGAGCAAGAGCATCCCGATCCATGCCTCGGAGGTGACCCTCGGTAACCTCAAGCGCGTTTTCCAATACGCTTTCGACGGCTCCGCACGCTACCCGAACTACGTGCGTCCGGATCCCCGTGTGATCGATGGCAGGTTCTCGCTTGGAGGCCTGGATATTGTGCCCGTCGATCTTCCGCACGGGCGAATGATCACCAACGGGTTTGTTTTTGAAAAAAACGGGAAGCGCCTTTTTGCCTATTACACGGATTGCCAGGAAGTGCCTGCCGCAGCGGAGGAGGCCGCGCGCGGGGTCGACATTCTTGTGATCGATGCCTTGCGCCATCAGGCCCACTCCACGCATCTCACTGTGGAGGGAGCCCTCCATGCCGCCAGGCGGATTGGTGCCCGCCAGACCTACTTCATCCACATGTGCCACGAACTCGGCCATGCGGTTACCGAGGCCGCTCTCCCTTCTGACGTGCGGCTTACTTACGATGGATTGCGTATCGATATTTAGGGTTGCCGTTGTTGTTATTTCGTTCTTTTGGGTATTAGCGGATCAGGCTTGTGCCCAAGATCACGAGGCGGCTGCCACCGTGGTTCTTTTCAACTCAAGCGATGCCGACTCTCGGGAACTTGCGTTTTACTATGCGTCAAAACGAAGCATTCCTTGGGTTCAAGTGCTGGGCTTCGATCTTCCGTCCACCGAAGAAATCAGCCGCTCGGATTTTAACCGTCTCCTCGCCGATCCTCTTCGAGAAAAGCTGGTCGGTAGTGGGTTGTGGAAGATGGAGGCGAATGGCAATGGTCGCCAAGTCGTTGCCAAAAGCTCCATTCGCTTCCTCGCCATTGTGCGTGGGGTGCCCCTCAAAATCGCGCCCGAAAAGGGTATCCCGTCCGCGAGACATCCCAAAGGCGTGCCATCCGCCATCGCCAGTCGCAATGATGCCTCGGTGGACAGCGAACTGGCGGCGTTGGGCCTTACAGACTTCACGCCGGCCGGGATGATTCCCAATCCCTACTACGGCCGATTTACCCCCATTTTGGAGGAGTCGATTGCTGCCGGCTTGCTCCTTCCGTCGAGGCTCGACGCCCCTTCTCCCGCGATGGTGAAACGGATGATCGATGACTCTCTGGCGGCAGAAAGGGACGGGCTATGGGGATGGGCGTATATCGATGGGCGCGATATCACCACGGGCGCCTACACAGAAGGGGATAACTGGATGCGCCATCTTGTGGAAATGCTGAGACATCGTGGTGTGCCCACGATTTTTGAAAATCTTCCCACAACGTTCCCCGAGGATTTTCCGATCACAGATGCTGCTGTTTATTATGGCTGGTATGATCACAGCATCAGTGGCCCCTTCGCCAAAGAAGACTTCTCTTTCAAGCAAGGAGCGGTGGCAGTGCATCTCCATTCCTACAGCGCAAGCACACTCCGGAGCATTCACCATAATTGGTGCGGACCACTCATTGCCCGTGGCGCTGCCGCGACGTTGGGCAATGTCTATGAGCCCTATCTTGCCTTCACGGCGAATCTGGATCTTTTCCAAGACCGTCTGATGAGTTGCCTCACACTCGCCGAGGCCGGATGGATGTCTCAGCGCGCCATCTCTTGGATGGGGGTGGTGGTGGGTGATCCACTTTACCGCCCTTACGCGGCATGGAATCGTTTTTTTGATCCAAGAAACCAACCGCCTAATCACTGGCGACGTTTTCGCAGCATCACACTGGCTGCCAAATCCAGCATCCTCGACGCTGTCATCCCCCTCTATGATGCGGCGCAGTCCACCGGTGACAGCATGTTTTTGGAGGCTTTGGGAGCTGCCCAGGTCGATTCCGGGCAACCCGCCGCCGCCGTGCAATCATTTCGGGCAGCCCTGGCCCTTGCGAACCAGCTCCCGGTGAGGGAGCGCATTGGTTTGGAGATTGCTGGCGCCCTGCGCAGGGTGCCCCCGGAAAATGTCACCGACGAGCTGATTGCCGGTCCGTCGCCAGTTCCTGAGCATGCCCATGAGATGCCTGATGCATCGATGGTCGGACTTGAACCCGACTCTCCATTGAGAAAGATCGCTCCGACACCGCCCCCCTTGCCAAATGGTATTCCGAACCTGCCTTATCCCGATCTGTGAACACGCCATCCATCCTGGCTTACGAAGCGGCCCGCGAGTCTGCCTTTCTTAAAGAGGCCGTCGCGCCTCGGTTGTCCGAGATCGAAGTTCAGGCCAGGCTTTTTAATGGAGAATATGGAACCCGCTGGCGCACGACGTGCGGGGAGGAATTTGAAATCGTCCATTTCGGCGAATGGAACAGGGAGGCGGGACCGGACTTCAAAAATGCAGTGATCGAGTTCGCCGATCGCGGACGCCTCACTGGTGATATTGAGGTGGATTTTGACATACGGGATTGGGAAAGGCACCGGCATGCCATCAATCCTTCCTTTGCCGATGTGATCCTGCATTTTTTTATCAACACCGGAGATGAAGTGGTTTTTGCAAGGGATGTAATCCATCGAAGGATTCCACAAGCACGCCTCCTTATCGATAAACCAGACAAGCCTGTGGAGAGCGATGCGGTCGAGCGGGTGGAGATGGTTGCCGCCTTGGCAATGCTCGATCAGGCGGCAGAATTCCGCTTGCGAAGCAAAAATGCCTCCCACGCTGCCGCTGCCAGATTGCATGGACGCGAGAACGCCTTGTTTTTCTCGATCGCCACCGGCTTGGGTTACAAAAATAACACGATTCCATTCATGCTCGCAGCACAGCGCTGCGGTCTCGTCCGTGCAAAAACCCGTAACGGCGAAGCGATGCTTTTCGGTCTCGCGGGATTTTTGCACCCCCGCACATTTGACGATGCCGATGATGTCACGCGAACTTATCTCAAGCCTCTCTGGGATAGGTGGTGGACAGTGAGAGATTCATTCTCGCGCAGCGTGCTGCCGGAGGGGATGTGGAAACTTTCCGGAATTCGTCCATCAAACCATCCCCATCGCCGCCTGGGAGCGCTGGGCGTGATCGCCTCGCGCTTCGATGTTCTTTGCACCGCTGTGTCGGAGAATGGAGTGGAAGGCTTCCGGCATATCTTTGAGCATCTTGAGCATCCGTATTGGAGTCGCCACTGGAATCTCTCCGCCGACCCGCTTGAAAAAAACATCGCCTTGGTCGGCTCGGACCGCGTGACGGATCTCATGATTAACGCGCTGCTGCCATCGATGTCGCTCAACGAGGCAAGAAGCTTGTTGCACACGCTTCGCGGTCCCTTCGCAAGCGGGCGTCTACGTCGGGCATCACAATGGCTTGTTGGAACCGTGGAGCCAAAGCTGATACGAACCGCTTGGCAGCAGCAGGGCTTGCTGCAGCTTTACAGCGATTTTGGTGCCGTAGCTCCAGCCGATGCCTTGGCCCGGATGCGATCGATCGTGCCCTAAGGGCGCTTGCGCGTGCAGCGCACGCCAACATGCCGGGTTTGTGGCAGGATGAATTTGCGTATCTCAACCCCGACTTCTGACGCCGCAAAGTCGGCAAGGATTCCTCCGGCGATCTCGTCTGCAAGGGTCTCGATAAGTTGTCTGGGTCGACTTGCTGCGATTTTTTCAACGCTCAAGCAAACGGCGGCGTAGTCCACTGTTGCTGATAAATCATCTTCCATCCTGCTAAAGTCGACCGTGGGCACGATGCGGATATCGATTTCGATTTCCTGGGCGTTCGCGCGTTCATTTTCGGGAACGCCGATATGGGTCTTCACCCGCAATCCGGCGATGTGGATTTCGTTCATAGCAATCGCTGCACACTGGCAATGTCCCGGGCAATAATGGTGGGGTTTGCGGGCAGAAGCTTCTCGATGCGGTCGAAGCCGGTGAGCACGGCGACATCGAGCACGCCGCCGTGACGTGCCGTTTCGATATCATGCACCATGTCGCCAACAAACATTGTTTCCCTCGGATCGAGAGCATGGATTCTCAGGATCTCCCGTATCTTTTCCCGCTTGTCCATGATCTCGGTGTAGGCGACCTCAAAGTGGTCTCGCACTCCATTGCGTGCGGCTTGTATTTCAAAGTGCGACGTCTTGATTGTGCTGAGCAAAAATGTCCGCCGGGAAGTGGCACGGCAAAAGTCCAGAAAGTCCCTCGCGCCCGGAAGAAGGTCGATGGAATCGTTAAGGCCATGGAAGAACCGCTCATAAAGAGCCTCGAGACCCTCGGCTGTGGCCTCGGGAAGCATGTCATCGTAAAACCCTGAAAACGGGAGCCGGAAGTGACTGCGGAATTCCTCGAGACTCAAGGGATCGCGGCCGTATTCAGCAAAAATGAGGTTGGTTGCCTTGAGAACGGCGGAAAGATCGTCAGCAAGGGTGCCCGACCAGTCTAGAATCACATTTCGAATCATGTGGGGAAATTATTAGAGGTTGCTGGGGCCCAACCATTGGTTGATGACTGCCTGCCATGCTGGGCTGCTTGTGAACTCGAGAAGGGCTTGGTTGATCTTGTCGAAGTCCGGGTGGTCCTTTCGCATCGGAATCGCAAGGAATCCATCCCTGAGAGTGATGTCTGCGATGTTGAAGCGGACGGGTGGATCCTTGCGGCCGAGAGTGCGCTTCATGTAGCGGAGCGTGTTTTTGTCGGCCACCACGGCTTCGACTTTTTTATTATGTAGCGCAACGAGGGCTTCTTCGACCGTTTCGTAGCCAAACGTGTTGATTCCGAAATTTCGACAAAGCTCCTCGGAAAGCGATCCCTTAAGGGTTCCACAAGTGAGTTGATGGATGTCCCCGGTGGACGATATGGAGCCGCTGATGCGGCTGGCGGACATGCTCGCGGTGACGGAGGCGGTGAATCCCGACACAAGCAATACACCAAAGAGCATCCAAAAAATGGCAATCACGCGACCGATGGGTGTCGTAGGTGTTTTATCCCCGTAGCCAACCGTGGTCATCGTTACCGCCGAGAACCAAATCGCCGATCCCAGGCCGGTGATGCCACGTTGGAAGTGCCCCGCATGGTGATGCCGCTCAACGAGCCAGATAAGGATGCTGACGGCAAACATGGCCACAAATATGCCCCCGGTGATCAGTATGATGGATGGTGAGGCAAGTTCGCCAAGGGCGATGCGTGCGGCATGGCTCCAACCGACATTGTTGATAGCGACTCCGATGGACGAGAGGAGGAATGGTTGTGTGAAATCGACGATCTTTTGAGCATGCGGATTCACTTCGGTCTCTCCGATGGAGGCATCGATACGGTTGGCTGCGATGCCTTCGATCAAATCCTCGTAGGGCACCTCCACGAGCACAAAATTAACTCCTGCAGCCGACGCCGCATTTTTCCAAACAGCGACGGAAAGACCTGACCATGTGCCGTCCTCGTTCTTGATCGCATAAGGTGGCTTCTCATGGATGCCAACCCGCAGTGGGGCAGACTCCAGTGGCTGCGTGGCCGCTAGAAGAAAAGCCGCAGCGATGACTTGCAGCACGGTCTTGAATCTCAATCCGGAAACCTTTTTCACAGAGGAAGCATAGCTGCAGGGATGCGAATGTTCGATGGCTTTCCTTTTGAGGTGTGCATCATGAAAAAAACGGAGCGGGCTGGTCATCGAAGTCGTGGAATAATCCCAGAACGGATAAATGCGAATCCGCTATTCTTGGAATAGTTCGGGTTGGCCCGGGGTGTGGCTCTTCGGGACTTCGAGGCCGATCTTTCGATAGGCTTTGGGCATGGCAACGCGGCCTTGGGCGGTGCGTTTGATATAGCCCTGCATGATGAGATAAGGCTCGTGGACCTCCTCGATCGTGCCGGGTTCCTCGCCGATGGCGACTGCCAGGCTGTTGACTCCCACCGGACCGCCGTCGAAAAGGCCGATGATCGCCTCCAGGATGCGCTTGTCCATTTCATCAAAGCCGTCGGCGTCGATGTCCAGCATGGTGAGGGCGTCGGTAGCGATTTGAGCGCTGATTTTACCTCCTGCCCTCACAAGCGCATAATCACGCACCCAGCGCAGGAGGTTGTTGGCAATTCGGGGGGTGCCTCGTGCCCGGCGGGCGATTTCCAGATCGGCTCCCGGCTCCATGGAGGTTCCCAGAAGCCCCGCGCTTCGCGAGACGATGGAGGCGAGCACCTCCGGCGAGTAGTAGTCGAGGCGGCAGTTCATGCCAAAGCGTGAACGAAGGGGATCGCTGATCATGCCCGAGCGGGTGGTCGCTCCTATGAGAGTGAATGGAGCGAGATTGAGACGGACGCTGCGCGCACTGGGGCCCTGGTCGATCACGATATCGAGCTTGAAGTCCTCCATGGCCGGGTAGAGGTATTCTTCGATGGCGGGTTGGAGGCGGTGAATCTCATCGATGAAAAGCACGCCGCCGCGCTCGATGTTGGTGAGGAGTCCCGCCAGATCGCCCGCTTTTTCAATCATCGGACCACTGGTCGTTCGGACTTCCGCGCCTACAGCGTTACCAATGATGTAGGCAAGGGTGGTCTTTCCCAATCCCGGAGGCCCGCTCAGCAGGATGTGTTGCAGGGTATCTCCCCGTTGCGTCGCTGCATCGACCATTACACGAAGGCGCTCAACCGTTTTTTCCTGACCCGCGAATTCCTCGAAGAGTGGGGGACGCAGAGAGGTCTCAAAAGCGGCGTCGATCGGATCGGGGTGGCTGGATTTGACGTCGGGCAAGGACATGATCGAAGATTAGAATCCTCCACGGGTGTCTGCAACTCCGCTTCTCAGCAAGGGCGCTAATGCCGCTAATGCCGCCGCCATGCTCTGGAACTGCGGAGCGCTACAACGAATGGCCCATTTTTTTCTTTTTGGTTTCGAGGTAGCGGGCGTTATGGGGGTTTGACTTGGAGCGGATCGGTAACTGCTCGACGATGTGGATGTCGTAGGCTTCGAGTCCGACAACCTTGCGGGGATTGTTGGTGAGAAGCCGGATTTTGTGAACCCCGAGGTCGGCCAGGATCTGGGCGCCGAGGCCATAGTCGCGAAGATCCATGGGGAAGCCGAGGCGTTCATTGGCTTCGACGGTATCGAGGCCTTGTTCCTGCAGTTTGTAGGCACGAATTTTTGGGCCCAGACCGATGCCCCGGCCCTCTTGGCGCATGTAGAGGAGGATGCCATTGCCTTCTTTTTCGATGCGTTCCATCGCCTGGTGGAGTTGCGGACCGCAATCGCAGCGGCGGGAACCAAAGACGTCGCCAGTGAGGCACTCGCTGTGCACGCGGACGAGCATGGGCTTGTCGCCTGAGATTTTCCCTTTCACGAGGGCCAGGTGGTGCACTCCATCCACCAGAGAGCGGTATAGGTGGAGGTCGAATTCACCGAAGTCGGTTGGCATGAGGATTGTCTCCTCTCGCTCAACGAGCTTCTCACTTTTTCTCCGGTGTGCGATGAGGTCTTGGATCGAGCACATCTTCAGGCCGTGCTTGCGCTTGAATTTTACCAAATCCGGCAGCCGTGCCATCGAGCCGTCTTCCTTCATGATCTCGCAAATCACACCCGATGGGTCGAGTCCGGCGAGGCTGGCGAGGTCGATCGCCGCTTCGGTGTGGCCGGCACGGCGGAGCACCCCTCCGTCCTTGGCTTGGAGAGGGAAGACGTGGCCGGGTTGAACGAGATCGGACGGCTTCGAATCCGGGTTTGACAGCACGCGAATGGTGGCGGCGCGGTCTTTCACGCTGATGCCGGTCGTCGTGCCGGTGGTGGCATCGACCGAGACGGTGAAGTCGGTTTTAAAAAGCTCGCGGTTCTGCGCGACCATCCTTTGCAAACCAAGTCGGGAGGCGCGTTCGGAGGTAATGGGGGCGCAAATGAGACCGCGACCGAATTTTGCCATGAAGTTGATCGCCGTAGGGGTGACCTTCGAACCTGCCATCACCAGGTCGCCTTCGTTTTCACGATCCGCATCGTCAGTAACGATGACCATGCGGCCACGACGAATGTCGGCGATCACCGCCGGGATGGGGTCGAATGGAGTTTTCATGATCGCAGGCGGTTGAACGGAAATCAGGCGAGCGGATTGGCTCCGAGCACTTCCTGTGCACCTGCACGCTCAAAGGCATCGGCGATACCCAGTAGGCGGGCTTCATCCATCGGTTTGCCCAGAAATTGGAGACCGACAGGGAGTTTTTTACCCTCTTCCTCAATGAGTCCGCAGGGGACGCTGATGCCGCAGATGCCAGCGAGATTTGTTGCGATGGTAAAAATATCGGCGAGATACATTCGCAGCGGATCGTCCACGCGCTCGCCGATCTTGAAAGCGAGATCAGGTGAGGTCGGGCAGATAATGGCATCCACTTTTTCAAAAGCGGAGGTGAAGTCCTTGCGGATGAGGGTGCGGACTTTCTGGGCGCGCAGGTAATAGGCGTCGTAGTAACCGCTCGAGAGAACATAGGTGCCGAGGATGATGCGGCGTTTCACCTCGCTGCCCAGACCTTCCTCACGGGAGCGCATGTAGTGGTCGAGAAGGTCGCGGGGGTTCTTTGCGCGGTGGCCGTAGCGAACACCGTCGTAGCGCGCAAGGTTGGCGGAGGCTTCGGCGGTTGCAATGATGTAGTAGACGCCGACCGCGTAGGAGGTGTGCGGGAGTGAAATTTCAACGATCTCGGCGCCGAGCTGCTCGCAAAGTTTGATCGCCGACTCGACCTTCGCACGGATGCGTGAATCCATGCCGTCAATGAAGTATTCGCGCGGGATGCCGATTTTCACCCCTTTGAGGTCTTTACCTAGCTGCGCGGTGAAATCCTCGGCGGGAAGGTCAAGGGAGGTGGAATCGTGTGCGTCCTTGCCGGCGATGACATTCAAGATGCTGGCGCAATCCCGTGTGCTCCTCGCAAGGGGGCCGATTTGGTCAAGGGACGAGGCGAAGGCCACGAGGCCGTAGCGAGAGACGCGGCCATAACTTGGTTTAAGGCCTACAACACCGCAAAGGGAAGCGGGTTGGCGGATCGAGCCGCCGGTGTCGCTGCCCAGTGTGGCAAAGGCTTCCCGGGCTGCTACAGCCGCTGCGGAGCCGCCGCTGGAGCCGCCAGGTATGCGCGACGTGTCCCAAGGATTACGCGTTACCTGATAGGCGGAATTTTCTGTGGACGACCCCATCGCGAATTCGTCCATATTCAATCTGCCGAAAGGAATCGCCCCGGCGGCACGGAGCTTGGAGATAACGGTCGCATCGTAGGGAGAGCGGAATCCTTCCAGCATTTTCGAAGCGCAGGTGCAGGATTCGCCAAGCACGTTGATGGCGTCCTTGATGCCGATTGGCACGCCTCCCAACGGCAGGCTGATATCCGCTCGCTCGGCAGCGGCAAGGGCGGTCTGGAAATCTCGGGAGAGGTAGGCGCCAACAGTGGGATCCACTTTGGTGATGCGCGCTTCGAGGGCTTTCACGGCATCGGCGGGCGTAAAGTCTCCTTTGCGGTAGCCAGATTGGAGTTCGGAAATGGAAAGATCGGTGAGGTCGCTCATTTTATTCGATCACTTTAGTCACGACGACGAGGTTGTTTGCCGAGTGAGGGGCATTTGCCAGCGCGGCCTCGCGGGAGAGTCCGGGCTTTGCCTCATCTTCACGCAGGACATTGAAGACCGGGTTTGCATGGGCCGTCGGCTCCACTGACGAAACATCGAGGGTTTTCAGTTGCTCGACATATTCCAACACGCTGGCGAGTTGGGATTGGAAGGTGGAAACTTCATTGTCGGTGAGTTCGATGCGGGCCAGTCGGGCCACGTCGCGGACATCAAGATTGGGACTGCTCATGCGCGGATATTGGTAGGAGTTCGAGGCGGATTTGTCCAAGAGTTTGATCTGCTCACTGTCCCAGCTCGCGAAGTCGCTCCACATGGGGATGAGGGATCTCCGAGACGGTGCCTGCGGCGTCCAGGAGCAGGAGATTGCCGCTTGAATCAAGTCCCAGAAATGCGCCGGAGGTGGTTTTTCCGTTTGATAAGATGATTTCCACAGGCATGGGCTCCTGCCATCCGGTGTTGAGTTCTTCGATGGCCGCTTGCATGCCTCCGCGCAGCATTTCCCGATGGGCGTCGGCAAGCGTATCCAGGATGCCTTCGGTGAGCGAAAAGAGGTCGGGCGGTGTGATCCAATCGGCCAGTCGGGTGGCTGTGTGCTCCAGTGCGGGATCCTCAAGCCACGGCTGGTTGGTGACGTTCATCCCGAATCCCACAATCAGCATCCCGGAGGCGGGTTGCTCGATCAAGAGACCGGCAAGCTTGCGAGTGCCGCACATCAGGTCGTTTGGCCAGCGAAGACGAGCCTCTGCGAGGCCGAGGTTTTGTTTGAGATAAGCGAGCAGCGAAGCTCCCGCCCGCAGCGAAAAGCCCGCCCACTGTTCCGAGGGGCCCTCAGTCGGCATCACGGCCGACAACCACAGCCCGCCGGGCCCCGATGCAAACGACCGTCCGAAACGTCCCCGGCCCTTTGTTTGCACGTCCGCCCGGACGGCGCTCCAGGGTGGCATCGTGCGGCAGATGTCGTTTGTTGACTCTGTTGAGGCCAAATGACGAGAGTCCCATTTTACCCGACCGATTGATTTAGAATCCACGTTGACACGCACGGGCGCATTTTGTCACATCAAGACTCCACTCCCAACAACAACTCGATGAAAAAACTCGTTTATTGCCTCACAGCTTCTGCATTTCTCCTCCCGCTGTCGGTTCACGCCGGCACCACAAAATCAAAGAACGAGGCTGCGCCCTCCCCAGCTGTGTCACCGGCCCCTGCCAAGAAAGCGGCTGGTAAAACCGCCGCCGATGCCAAGAGAACAGGTCAGGAAGCCGCCAGCACGGCGAAGGGCACCGCCAGAAATGTCGAAAATACCGCCATCAACGCTGCTGCTGGAACCGCCGTCACCGCCTCCGATGCGGTTGGCACTGTTGCCAAAACAGCCAAGACAGCGGGTCAAACTGTTGTCGATACAGGCAAAGCCGCGATCAACAAAAACCCGATTAAAGGCGCCGCAAAAGCTGTCGAGACTGCTGCCGAAGGCACTGTTAAAACCGCTGGAACCGCTGTGGGTGGCACACTGAAAACCGCTGCCGACGCTACAGAAACCGCTCTTGGAGCAACCGCAGATACTGCCGCTACTGGTATAGGTGCAGTAAAAGGCACTGCAAAAACCACTGGTGAAGCAGCAAAGACGGCAGGCTCCGCCGTTGTTGAAACCGGTGAAAAAGCCGCCGAGACCGTGAAGCCAAAGAAATAACGGCTACCAACAAATTCGCTTAATAACCACCGCCGCCGGAATGAATGCCGGCGGCGGTTTTTCATTTTTTCATCAAACATCCCCACCGCTTGGTAAGAAAGGCATTGCCGATTGGCGTGTTTTCAAAAACATTACGCCTCTTCCATTTCATGAGCACAGCCACACAAGAAGCAAAGCCACTTAGCGCAAACGAAGTTCTCAAGGCCGCATCGCATCATCTCCGCGGCCACATCGCCGAGGAACTCGCGGATACCTCAACAGGGGCCGTCGCCGAGGAGACCGGTCAGCTCACCAAGTTCCATGGTCTCTATTTGCAGGACGACCGTGATCTGCGAACCGCTCTCAAAAAGGCAGGCAAGGAAAAAGCCTTCTCGTTCATGCTGCGCGTGCGTCTCCCCGGTGGTAAAGCGACTCCCAAGCAATGGCTCGTTCTGGATAAATTGGCCCATGATGTTGCCTCGCCGTCGCTGCGTCTCACCACCCGCCAGACTTTTCAATTCCACGGTGTGCTCAAGGGCAACGTCAAAGCCCTCATCAAAGGCATGCACCAGGTGCTGCTCGACTCGATTGCGGCTTGCGGCGATGTGAACCGCAACGTCATGGCGCCTCCAAATCCCGAACGCAGCGAGGCGGCCCAGGAGGTCTACGATGCCGCCAAATCGTGGAGCGAGTTTGCCCTGCCAAAAACCCGTGCCTATCACGAAATCTATCTCGATGAAAAACTCGTTGCCGGAGGTGAACCGGAAATCGAGCCGATGTATGGCGACACTTACCTGCCGCGCAAATTCAAGACCGGCTTCGTGCTGCCTCCCTCCAACGATGTGGACATCTACTCGCAGGATCTCGGCTTTATCGCGATCGTGGAAGGCGGCAAATTGGTGGGCTACAATGTTACCGTTGGCGGTGGCTTGGGCATGAGCCACGGCAACGCGGAGACCTTCCCCCGGTTGGCCGACTGCCTCGGCTTCATTTCGCCGGACTTGGTGAACAAGGTTGGGGAAGCCGTTCTTACCACCCAGCGCGATTTTGGTGACCGCACAAACCGTAAACACGCCCGCTTGAAATACACGATTCAGGATCGCGGTGTGGAGTGGTTCAAGGGCGAGGTTGAAAAACGCTCGGGCGTCACGTTCCAGCCAGCCCGGCCGGTTCATTTCACAACGATCCAGGACCCCTTCGGCTGGCAGCAGTGCGCGGATGGGACATGGTTTTATGGCCTTCACATCCTCAGCGGTCGCATTGTGGATAAGGAGGGCTGGATGATGAAAACCGCCCTCCGTGAGATTGCGGAGATCCACACCGGCGACTTCCGGCTTACCCCTTCCCAGAACCTCAGCATCTCGGGTGTTACCGCCGAGGCCAAGCCGGCCATCGAAGCGATTCTGGCCAAGTATGGTTTGGACAACGAAAACGAGCGTTCCGGCATGCGCCTCAATGCGCTCTCCTGCGTTGCCCTGCCCACATGCGGTCTGGCCCTTGCCGAGAGCGAGCGTGCCCTGCCCGGCTTGTTGGAGCAGTTTGAAGTAGTGCTTGATGAAAACGGCCTGCGCCACGATGCGATCAGTGTTCGCATTACTGGCTGTCCGAACGGTTGCGCCCGTCCTTACCTCGGTGAAATCGGTTTTGTCGGCAAGGCGCCGAACAAATACGCTCTTTACCTCGGGGCCCGCTACGACGGCACGCGGCTGAACAGGCTTTTCTCGCCATCCACCTCTCTCGAAAACGCCATCGAAATGCTCCGTCCCATCATCAAGCGTTACGCATTGGAGAGAAATGACGGCGAGGGCTTCGGCGATTTCTGCGACCGTGTGATACTGCCGCGCGATGCGACATTCCACAGTGTCGGCACGCAGGTGGCCGCTTGATTTTTTAGATCAGCTCCAGAAAGCCTTCGCAAAAGCGATCCACACCTTGTGGCGGGGCACCTTCACCCTTTCACCCAGGGGATGCTCCGCAACGAGCGCAAGCGTTTGATGGGCGAGATCCAGTGGTAGCGCACACGCCGCCCGCAAAGAGCGGGGATTCACGGCTGCGATGTATTCCTTGCCGGCGGCTAGCATTTCAAAGGCATGCTGCATTTCCGGATAGAAGCGATCATCCGGGATGTAAATCCGGCCGATCAGTGCATCGCGACGCCTGTCTCGTAGGATGTTGACCATCTGCAGGGCCTGGCCATAGCGCCGGGCTACAGGCAGTAATTCATCAAGTGTGCGCGATGAATAGTCGGGGATGTGTTTACAGCAAATGCGCGTCCAGAATTCCCCCACACTGCCCGCAACGAGGTAGGTGTATTCGTTGAGTTCCTCAGGGGTGAAGGAGGGGGCAGGAGCTTGGGCCGATGCCCCCTGGAAGCGCTCCAGATCGTAAATCTGGCCTTGGAGAATGATCTGCCACGCGTCCTTGATCTCAGGCGCATCGGGCAACATTGCCAGAATACCCATAAGCTCCGGCAGCAGATCGAGGAGTTCCTTTTCATTTTCCTCCAAACCCAGCTCGGGGCTTTTTTCGGGATACGAGCCCGGCAAAGACCGCAGCAGCGCAAGCCGCTGGAAATCGGGGGCAGTGGAAGCGTCGGCAATCGTATCAGACGCCCGGGCGAGCATGTAGGCCAGCGAGAGGGTGGGGCGGATATCGGGCGGGAGGATGCGAAGCGAGAGCGCAAACGACCGCGCCATCCGCTTCAAGAGACGCTCAAATGCCACCGTATCGAGGGCGGTGTGCGAGAGCGTGGGGAGTTTGGGGGTCGGGCGATTCACAGCCACCGGCAGTAGGTGTTAGCCAGGGCATTTGATACCTCGTTGAGGCGAAGTTGAGTCTCGTTGAGGTATTGGTGCAGGCCGATTTCGAAAATGCTGCTCACGGTGGTGAAGTCCAAGCTCGAGCGCAGCATGCCGGAGAGACGCTCGGCTTCGTTGCCGAAATGGCCGAGCCCGGTGCCCGAGATGCTGTGAAGCGCCTGGTCGAGAGAGTCCACACAAAAGCGGATCGAGCGGGGGAATGAATCGTGAAGGATCAGAAACTCCGCAACCTCCCAGCTGGTCACCCGGCCATGGGAAATCTTGAAGTAGGCTTCCATCGCGCTGCAGGAGCGGAGCACCGCCATCCATTGTGTGATATCCACGTTGCCGCCAACTTGCTCGCCGCTTGGGAGCAAAACGTGATATTTCAAATCCAACACGCGCGAGGTCGAGTCGGCGCGCTCGATGTATTTGCCTGCCTGCAGAAACTGCCAGCCCTCGCCATGCGTCATCGTGGCATCGGTGATTCCTTGGAACGAGTGCAGCTCGTCCACGAGCGTTCGGAAAAAACCAATCGGGCTCTCGCGGTAGGAGGCGCGCGCCTTATCGCTTTGGAGGTAAAGGTAAAGCCGGTTGATGTGCTCCCACATCTCGCTGGAAATCTGCTCGCGGACGGTGCGGGCGTTTTCCCGGGCCATGGTGATCGCGGAGGCAATCGAGTTGGGGTTCCCTTTCTCAAAGGTGATAAAATCCATCACCATGTCGCCGGTGATTCCGGGATGGATCTGGTTGAAGATCTCCTGGTCTTCAAGCGTGGCGAGGATGGTCTGCCATTGCTGGTTGGCACCGCCGGCACCGTTTTGATCCTCAAAATCCAGGACGAGCTGCATATTCACATCGAGGATGCGCGCACTGGTCTCGGCCCGCTCGATGTAGCGGCTCAGCCAGAAGCAGGAATCGGCGACACGGCTCAGCATGGCTGCTCCCCCTCGTCCAATACCCACGTGTCTTTGCTGCCGCCACCTTGGGAAGAATTCACAACAAGCGAACCCTTGCGCATGGCGACGCGGGTGAGCCCGCCCGGAATGATCGTGGTTTTCTCTCCCATGAGAATGTAGGGGCGAAGATCGATGTGGCGGCCTTCGAACTTTTCCACGCCCTCGATGTAGCAAGGCGAGCGGGAAAGGCTGATTACCGGTTGTGCAATGTAGCCCCGGGGATCGGCGAGGATGGCCTCGCGAAATTTTTGAACCTCTTCTTTTGAAGCATGCGGGCCAATCATCATGCCGTATCCGCCGCTCTCGTTCGCGGCCTTTACCACAAGCTTTTCCAGATTTTCCAAAATGTATTTCCGGTCTGAATCCACGGCGGAGAGGTAAGTCTCGACGTTCGGCAGGATCGGTTCCTCGCCGAGGTAGAATTTGATCATCGCCGGCACGTAGTAGTAGGTCACCTTGTCGTCGGCAACCCCGGTCCCAAGTGCGTTGGCGAGGTTCACATTTCCCTCGCGGTAGGCATTGACGATGCCTGGCACGCCGAGCACGGAATCTTTCCGGAAAACCGTGGGGTCGAGAAAATCGTCATCCACACGGCGATAGATCACATCGACTTGCTTGAGGCCTTTTGTGGTCTTCATGTAGACCCGGGAGTCCTGCACCACGAGATCCTGGCTTACCACGATTTCGATGCCCATGGCGCGGGCGAGAAATGAATGCTCGAAGTAGGCTGAGTTGTAGATGCCCGGGGTGAGCACGACCACGGTGGGATCCGGGTTTTGACCTGGTGCGACGTAGCGTAGCGCGGCAAGCAATTCCTGCGCGTAGCGATCCACCGGCCTCACGCCGTAGCTGCTGAAGAGTTTCGGGAAGACCCGCTTCATCGCTTGGCGGTTTTCCAACAGGTAGGAAACGCCCGAAGGGCAGCGACCGTTGTCCTCCAGCACCATGTAGCGCCCATCCGCTCCACGGATGAGATCGGTGCCGCAGATGTGAATGTAAATATCGTGGGGCACATCGAGGCCGATAAGCTCGGGGCGGTAGTGCTTCGCGGTGCGGATGATATCCAGGGGGATCACCCCTTCCTTCACGATGCGTTGGTCGTGGTAGATGTCGTGAAGGAAAAGATTGAGTGCGCGGAGACGTTGCTCGAGGCCCTTTTCGATGACTCTCCACTCGTCGCCGGGTATGATTCTTGGCACGAGGTCGAATGGCATGATGCGCTCCGTGCCTTCGTCCCCGCGATAGACGGTGAAAGTGATGCCTTGGTTGATGTAGGCGATTTCCGCCAAGGCTCGCCTCTTCTCGAAGTCCGCCCTGTCCATCTCGGAAAAGCGCTTGAGCAGATTCTCATAATGTGGACGCACCTTGCCGTCCGCACCGAACATCTCGTCGAAAAAACCCTCTGTTTCGTATTGATCGAAAAGCCCCTGCATCCGGCCAATAGTTCTTAACCAAACGCAGCAGCTGGGGAAGCTAAAACTTGCGTCCGGAAGCTAGAGCGGATTCTGCGAGCAGGGAACCTGGCCGCCGCCAAACTTCCGGTAAATGAATTGAGCCGCAGTCGATTTGTCGCGGGTGATGCCCCGCACTTTTTCGAAGCCGCGCTCTCTCAGAAATTCCAGCGAGGCGGCTAGTAGAGCCGTGCCGAGGCCACGGTTGCGATATTCGTGCAGGATCATCGGGCCGCTGAGAAGATGGTTCGCGGCATCCGGCGAGCCGGCGAGCACTGACGCGCCAATGATCCTCTGTCCATGCTGGGCGACCACACAGGTGGGCGTAGGATTGCTTTTATCAAATGCCGCAGCCGTGAATTTCACCATGCTCTCATCGATCTTGCGATTGATGTCGCCCCAGGTGGAGTCCATGGAAAACGCATCAAGCAAAACCTTCAGGACGACTTCCTCGTCGCCCTGCTTGGCATTGCGGATCACTACAGGCGAAGTGGATATATTCAGGTCGGCAAGTGCCGAGACATTCCATTCAAAACAGGTCCAATATTTCATGCGAGGCTCCCCACTTGCCCTAGACTGGGAGAGGCTATCAGGAGACATTCTTGTCATCCCGGATAGTCCACCAGACACAACCAAACAGAGCGGCACAAACGATCGAAAAAGCCGAAAAAGATAGCATAGCGAGCGCGCGTTAATCCCAAATCGCAGGCCCCCGGTCAATGACAATCAAGCCTTTTTCCTTATTCCTTGTGCGCTGGACAAACGCTCGTGCGTTCCCTAGAACCCATAACTTCAACTGAAATTAAAAACATGATCGACTCCATCGTTTCCGCGCTCGGCGACAAGGCCGAATATCTTCTCAACCACACTCCCAAGACTGTCTCCAAGGACATGCTCCACCTGCCGGGGCCTGATTTTGTTGACCGGATTTTTGCTCCCAGCGACCGCAATCAGCGCGTGCTCAACAATCTCCAGTGGATCTACAATACCGGCCGTCTCGCAGGCACAGGCTACGTCTCCATCCTGCCTGTGGATCAGGGCATCGAGCACTCAGCCGGCGCCAGCTTCGCCAAAAACCCCGCCTATTTCGATCCCGAGAATATCGTCAAGCTCGCCATTGAAGGCGGTTGCAACGCCGTATGCTCGACCTTTGGCGTTCTGGGCATGGTTTCGCGCAAATACGCCCACAAGATTCCATTCCTCGTCAAAATCAACCACAACGAGCTGCTCACCTATCCCAATGCCTTCAAAGAAATTCTCTTCGGCAAGGTGAAAACCGCCCACGATATGGGTGCTGCTGCGATCGGAGCGACCATCTATTTTGGTTCCGACGATGCCCACCGCGAGATCGTGGAGGTTGCCGAGGCCTTCGCTTTGGCTCATGAACTGGGTATGGCTACTGTGTTGTGGTGCTACCTGCGCAACCCGGCATTCAACGTCAAAGGCGACAAGGATTATCATCTCTCTGCCGACCTCACCGGCCAAGCCAACCACCTCGGCTGCACGATCGAGGCGGACATCATCAAACAAAAGCTCCCGGAGAACAACGGTGGCTTCAAGGCCCTCAACAGCGGCGCCTCCAGCTACGGCAAACTTGACGAGCGCATTTACTCGGAACTCACCAGCGATCACCCGATCGATCTCTGCCGCTACCAAGTTGTGAATTGCTACATGGGCCGTGCCGGCCTCATCAATAGCGGTGGCGCAAGTGGCAAAAACGATTTCAACGAAGCCGTCTACACGGCGGTCGTCAACAAACGAGCCGGTGGCACGGGCCTGATTTCCGGTCGCAAGGCCTTTCAGCGTCCGATGGACGAAGGGGCAAAGCTCCTCCACGCCATTCAGGATGTCTACCTCGCTAAAGAGGTGACTATCGCCTAAGCATTATCTACTCAAGTCGGGCAAGCTGCCGACCTGTCTCTCGAAAGTGGCACTTCGCTTCTGCGGAGTGCCACTTTTTTGTGCCCGGACCTTCAGGGGAGGGGGTGTTGGACGTGTTGCCGTGGGCTACTCGGCGATCCGCTTCCTGCCTAGCAGAATCCCGCATCCCAAAGTGACGAGGCACGTTATCGGATACAGCCACGCAAAGTTGAATTTCGGTCGAAAGGCGAGCGCCTGCTCGGGTGTGATGAATTCCAGTGCGGCAAGAATATTGTAGAGGTCCGGCCGCACCCACAGCACAAAGGCGATCGACACGGCGGCACCAATGATGATGCCCCGGATGTCCCTTCGGATCGGGCTGAGGGCAAGCAGGAATGCGCCGAGGAGCGGTCCATAAGTGTAGGAGACCATGCCAAAGGCGAGACTCAGGAGATTGATCTCGCCACGCACTGCTTGAAGGCCGATGGCCACAGCGATGAGGATGAGGCCCCATGCCACCACGGCGATGCGGGAGTGGCGCACGAGTTTTTCCTGGTTGGAATCCTCGATGCCTTTCTTCGAGTGGATCAATGCCAGCGATGTCTGTGAAAGCGCTGCCAAGGCGGAATCAAGACTTGAAATCGCGGCCGCAAAAGCACCAGCGAGAATCAATCCCGACAAGCCAGGAGGCAGCACGGTGGTGATCCACACAGGAAAAACAGAGTCCGGATCTTTTGCAAATTGGGCCGCTTCCGCAGGGGTGGGCGGGTGCTGTGCGTAATAAACAAAAAGGGCAGCCCCGACGAGGAGCATGAGCACTGTGATCAACAAAGAAATGCTGCTGGCGATGATGGCCTTTGACGCATCCGATGCGGAGCGGCAACAGAACATCCTCTGCGCGTTGAGTTGGTCGGTGCCGAAAGCCGCAAGGTTCTGAAAAGGCATCGCAAGCAACCCGACCCATAGCGTGAATTGCACATCGGGATTGGTGCTCAGATCCAGCAAGCGCAACTTTCCCGCCGCACCTGCTGCCGTGATGATTTCGGCGAAGCCGCCATCGGTTTTGTAGATCATCACTCCCAGCGCCAGCAGGCCACTGCCGATGAAGACAAAAAACTGGATCACATCGGTCCAGATGACCGTCGTCATCCCGCCCATCAATGTCCACAAAATCGCAAAGACGCCAATGATCGCGATGCACCACTCAAATGGCAGGCCGGTGACAGTCCATAAAATCAGGGCCGTCACAAGCAGGCGCACCGCCTGGCCCAGGATGGAGCTTATGAAAAACAACCACGTGGTGAGCATGCGTGCGCCGCTCCCAAGGCGTTGTTGCATGTAGTCGTAGGGGCTGAAAATGCCGCGTGCATAAAAGACCTTTACGAACCAGATGCCGACAATCACGCGGGCCAAGATCGAGCCGATTCCCCACTGGAGGTAGGTGAAGTTGCCATTCGCTGCGAAGACCATGCCTGGCACGCCTACAAAGGTAATGGCGCTGATCTCTGTTGCCACGATCGATCCCGTCACCGCAGGCCATGGCAGAGAACGTCCTGCCATGAAGAAATCCTTCATCGTAGCCTGTGAACCGCGCAGTCGGTGCCCGATCCAGGTCGTCAGCGCGAGGTATACGAAGAGGACAGCCCAATCAATCCACAGGAAGTGGGTGGAGACGCCTTCCATTTTTTATGGGCTCAGGGTCTTTACCAAAACGACGGAGTTTCGTCCGCTGGCCTCGTATTTTTCGAGCCGATCGGGCGGCAGGTTTGCTGGTCCGGCCGGGGCGAAGCCACCTTTTTGTTGCAGGTAGTTGTAGGCTTGGGTGGAAAGCGCAAAGAGGGATTTCACGCCCTTCTCCCGGGCGATATTCTCCACAAACGCCATGAGCTTTTTGCCGTAGCCTTGGTTCTCATGGGATTTGCTCACATGGAGGCAGGCCAGCTCTGCGGCGCACTGCTCGGGATACAAATGCATGGCCACGCAAGCCACCGGCGTGCGGTCGATTTCCAACAACCAATAGTCGCTCAGGTGCTCGAGGATTTCGGCACGCGAGCGCCTGACGAGTTCCTCGTTTTGCACAGACTGGCGGATGAGGGAGATCACGGCGCGGACATCCTTTTTAAAGATCCTCCGGATTTGCTGGTATTCGTTGGAGTAAACCATCGTGCCGATGCCCTCGTGACTGAAAATCTCGCTCAGCAGCGCTTCGTTCATCGCGCCATTGAGCACATGGGCGCGGGTGACTCCTTGGCGGCAGGCTTTGGCGCTGTTTTCGAGCTTCGAGAGCAGGCCCGGGGCAAGATCGTTCTTACGTTTTTTTACCAACTCCTCGGTCTCTGCGATCGAGAGCTGGCGGGGGAGGGCGGGCGATGAGTTGAAGGTGCGTCCGGGAGCAAGGTAGAGGATTTTCGCGGCATTCAGCTCCACAGCCACCTCCAGAGCGGTGCTGTCGGAGTTCACCCGATAGGTCCGGCCTTCGCCGTCAAAACCCAACGGCGGAACCACCGGAATGATGCCTTCGTCGAGCAGGAGTTTGAGCGCCTTCACATCCACGCGCTCGACCTTGCCGGTGTATTGCTGGTCAACCCCGCCGAGGATGCCCGATGGATGGGCGATAATGGCGTTGATGTAGGCTGCCCGCAAATCCACAGAGGACAGGCCTTCCATGATCTCATGGGTGAGCCGTATGGCTGCATCGATGCTCACTTGCAGCGTGGGTTCATCGGTGAGGCCGATGCCGTCGGAATTCGTGATCGCGACTCCCCGCGAGGCGGCGAGTTCTTGGATCTGGTGGCTGGCCCCGTGGACGAGCACGACCTTCATGCTCAGCGAGCGAAGAACGGCCAAGTCGAGCAGGAGATTGGCGAAATTTTCCGATCCCGCCACCTCGCCATCGACGGCAACCACAAAGATACGCTCCCGAAAGAGAGGCACATACTGGAGGATTTCACGCAGATCGGAGACGTTCACTTTTTTGTGCGTTGCCTCTTAACAGATCGCATCCCCGCGACACAGTAGAAAATAAGGCTGTTGAAAAAGAATCTGCGGGCGGTATTTTGCAGCGATGTCACTGGATAGGTCGCTCCTCGCAGCGCAGGGTTACATTGAACTTGATATGCCGGTCGAGGCACTCGCGGAACTTGATGCTTTGAGCTCGGAGGATTGTGAGAACGAGGCGGCGCTACAGATGCGTCTCTTCATTCTTATGAAAACCCAGGCTTGGGACGAGGCGCTGGTTTTGTGCAACAGGCTTCGCGAAATTTTCCCCGAGGGTGCGGCTGGTTACATCCATGGTGCCTTTTGTCTCCATGAGGAGGGGCGCACGGCCGAGGCTCGCGATCTCCTGCTTAGCGGGCCGCCGAGCCTCGAGGAGGAGGCGACTTATTTCTACAATCTTGGCTGCTACAGCGCGGTGCTCGGAGATTTCGATGCCGCCCGCGATTATGTGCAAACGAGCTTCGCGATGGATTCCAAATTCAAGGAGATTGCGAAGCTGGATCCGGACTTGAGTCCCATTAAGAAAGATTTGTGACCCCGGTCGAAGCAGCGTTTCGGTCGAATTTCGATGCTGGCAGGGAAGTCGGTGCGGCCTTGAGCGTCTTTCGCGATGGGCAGGAAATTGTTTCGCTGCACGGTGGCTTTTGCGATGCAGCCCGGACTGTTGCTTGGGATTCATCGACGCTGGTGCTCGTGTGGTCGGCTACGAAGGGGCCTGCCAGCGCGTGCGTGCTCCATGCGATGGAACAGGTGGGAGCCACGCTTGAGACGCCCGTTGCCGATTTCTGGCCCGGGTTTGGACAAGCTGGCAAACATGCCATTACCTTCGGGCAGGCGCTGTCCCATCGCGCTGGCCTCTGTGCGGTCGATGATTCCCAGGCGACCCTCATGGATCACGAGAGCGTGCTGCGTGCGGTGGAGCATCAACCGCCACTGCTGCCGCCCGAAGCCGGGTCGGCTTATTCGCCGCGTGTTTTTAGCTTTGTGCTCGATGAGATGGTGCGTCGGCTAACCGATGGCGAGACGCTTGGGCACTACTGGCGCAGGGTTTTCGCGGAACCGCTCGCGCTCGATTTTTGGATCGGATTGCCGGAGGACCTCCATCACCGCGTGGCCACAACGCTGCCGCCCAAAGTCTCCACCTCCTCATCCGAGGATGATTTATTCAGTCGAGCCTTCGCCGATCCCCAATCGCTCACGCGCCGTGCTTTCTCAAGTCCCCCGGGCCGCGCAACCATCTCCGCAATGAACTCGCCACAGGCCCGCTCTGCCTCACTCCCGGGCATGGGTGGTATCGGCTCCGCATCCGCTCTTGCAAAGTTCTACGCGATGTTGGCTGGCGGTGGGCAATGGCTGGGGCATCGTTTTTTTTGTGATGAGACACTCGCTTGGATGTCAACGCGGCTCGTGCAGGGATTCGATCACGTCCTGCAGCGCGATATGGCATTTGCCGCAGGATTCATGATGGATCCGATTGATGCCTCAGGAAAAAAAATCCGCCATCTACTGGGGCCTGCCTCATCCGCCTTTGGCCATGCCGGTGCCGGGGGAAGCCTTGGCTTCGCAGATCCCGAGCATAAAATCGGCTTCGCCTATGTAATGAACCAGATGGAACTTGGCGTGCTGCCATGCGAGCGTTGCCTCTCCCTCGTCCGGGCTCTTTACAGTGAATTATAAATAGTCACCCCTTAAAAACGATTCATCCCGTTTATGGTTAACGCAATAGGCATGATTCTTACTGTGTTGGATTGCAGGTAAAAGTTACCTCCACGCTGAAAAACCCTGCAATCCGATTC
>JBILCY010000015.1:0-14980 GCA_044352905.1 Terrimicrobiaceae bacterium
CTGCTTCCAATCCGCCGGGACGATGAATTTCAACGAACTCTCCGAGCCTTGCAGAACCTCCATCTTTTGCGGACCCGCCGCAGGCTGGCCGCTATCGGCCAGCTTCGACAACTCCACTTTGGCCCCGGCGAATTCCGACCCCTGCACCAGCACCGTCTCGTCCGGCCCCACCGGATCCGAGGCCCAGAAGATACGCGGTGTTTCCGCCAGTGCTCCACCGGCAAACATCACGCTGACCACGGCAGCCATAGCCACCCTGCAGCTACCAATCATCGGATAAACCTTGTTTATTTCATGCACTTTCATTGGATTATTTTTTCTAACGTGCATCGGTTGGGTCTTTAGAATTCTCATTGGGTTGCACCGGCGTTTGAGCTGCTTGCCCAGCCTTGTTTTGAGAGATGCTCTCTCGCTGCTTGCGCTTTCCGATCGAGTGCATCCAGAGTCCGAAGAGCGTCATGCCGCCGCCGATGCAGAGAAAAGCCAGCCAGCCATGCATTGGGTTGGGAATCAAAGCGCATAGCAGCAAAAATCCACCAGCAATAAGGCTGAGCTGGCCGGTGATCAGATACTGCATGGCATCTTGATCCTCACCGCCTTCGACAATGCGATCGATCGGCGTCCGCAGGTCCCGGAAGAGGCTCTCAACACGCTCGTGATGCTCCTCACTGCTTTTTCCATACAAAAGCATGGTTCCCAAATACCAAGCCAGGGAAATGGCCATCGTGATGAAGCCGACAAACACAAACTGGCTGTCGAGGAATTCCCGCTTGCTGAGAGGCGAGTCGGCCATAAGCAAAAACTGACCCAGCTCGTTGGAATAAATAAGCTTGGCGAAAGAAGCCGCACCGATTCCCGCCAACACGGTGGACCAGCCAGACCATGCCGGTGTGCGCTTAATGAAAATGCCCAGCACCATCGGAACCATCATGGGTGGAAGGACCATGGCGTTGAATAACTGGAAAAATTCAAAAAGATTCTCGGTGCGCATCGAGTTGATGGCCAGCCCAAGCGTAATCATCAGGAGCCCGAGAACGATCGTAGCCGATTTCCCCACAAGCACCTGCAACACCTCGCTGGGATTCCGGTGAATGTATTTCAAGTAGACATTCCGCACAAAAAACCCGGAATTCATGTTCAGCGCATCGTTCAGGGTATCCATCGTGCTGGTGAACATGGCCACTACCACCAGGCCAAGTAGCCCCTGAGGCAGAACCTTGAAGCACATCGCGAGGAAGGCACCCTCTTCGGGATGGGCCATACTTGGAAAAATCGCCTCGAGATTAGGAAAGACGATAGCCGCACACATGGCCGGAATTTGGAGGATGACGCAAAGCAGCAACAAATTTGGCACCGCATACAGCAATGCTGCCCGGCGGGCGTGGGAATCGTTTTTGGCACGCACAAATTTGATGCCGGCACGCATATCCATCGACTGATACATCACGTTAGTCAGGATATTCCAACCGATCCAAATATATACCAACAGAGTGCTTACATCGGAATCGAATTTGTAATGCCGCTCCGGCAGACCGTTGAAAAACCCACTCAACCCGCCGATCTCGGGAAGGTTCAGCGAATAAATAATCACGGTGAAGACAATCGCAAACATGACCAACCCTTGAACGAAGGACGCGAAAGCCACCCCCCATTGCCCCCCGATGCAGGCGAGCACGATCACAATAAATCCAATCCCAACAATCGTCACGGGGACGCTGAGGTTGAATGCCACGCTCATGAAAACTGCCAAGGCATTCAGGCTCACCGCACCGATAAAGATGTAAAGCGGCAGGGTGATCCATGTGAAAAACTGCTCAGTTCCAAAGCCATACCGGCGAAAAACAGCTTCCATGGATGTGATCACACGCAGGCGCCGGAACCGTGGAGCCAGAAAATAAATCGCGATCGCCACCGGGATCGCATTCACCCACCAGGTGAACGGGAGAATAAACCCGTCCTGATAGACTTTGGCCGCGGCACCGGTAAAAACCCAGATGCTGAAGTTATACATCATGGCGCTCATCCCGCCGAGCCACCACACCATGTTGCCACCTCCCCGGAAATAATCGCTCGCGTTCCGATTCAGGTGCTTGCAAATCAGGCCCACCGAGGCCGTAAAAAGCAGGAAAAACAGGATAATCCCATAATCCCAGATTGCGAGCGGCCGGATGAGTTCTGAGTCCATAGAGGCGGCCTTATTCTTGATCCCGTCGGGCGGCTCCGAAGTAGTTTTTGGCGGCAGCCACAGCCGCTTCATCGATGTCGATCTTCACGGAGAGGCGGCCCAACGATCCGAATCCATAGTGGTATTCCGGATCCAAATTTGGCTGTAGGCGATGGGCGTTGAAGGCGGTTACATAGATCGTCCATGTGCCATCCGCTTCGAGAAACAGGCTGAGCGGGGTGCGCAACCACCCGAGCCAGTCCGGCCGTTTCCCGTCCCAATCCACCGTGATTTCTTTCGACCAGTGCAACCCATCCACGCTCCACGCATAACTCAGTTGCTGGTTGCTGGAATCGTAGAGGACGACCCACACATCCTCACGAAGGCGAAATACCAGCGGGTTTTCGATAAAGCGATGATTCAACAGCACCGGGTTCCACTCGCTCAACCTCTGCCACGGCCCGGCCAGGCTCTTCGCCGAAGCCAATCCGCACCCATACCAGCGGGTCGTCGGACAAGCCTTGCCTTCCCATGGAAAATGATGGCTGTTGCTGCCGTAAAAGGCCAGCCACGTGTCGCCGTGCGGCCAAGGATAAAAGCTGTCCACCCCTTGAACACCTTCCCACCAGTCGCTGTCCGCCCCTGGTTCCATCACAACCCCCTGGTCGGTGTAGGGGCCGGCAATCCCCGCTCGCCCCGGAACCTCCGAGAGCATCCGATGAATCCTTCCGTGGAAATTGCGGCGGGCGAGCGTCTCCGTATCCGGTGCCGCACGGTAAGCGACAAAAAACAGTGCCCACCTGTCCAACGCAGGATCATAAACAGGGATCGGAGCCCAAATACTGGCCAGCGGATCATTGCCAGTATAATCCCCGGACCCCTCCTTCAAGGTGGCCACACGCGTCCAGCTATCCGGCGCCGTCGAGGAAGCCCTCCAAAGCGCCAGTCGAGTGCGCACGACCTTTGGCTCGCCGAAAACCTCAGCCACAAAGAGCCAGCGTTGTCCGGCCTGCTCGACACAAAGACCGCCCTCCAGCCCGTAGTGGTTGTCATGTGCATCGGGATGGGTGGCGTCAATCAGCGCCTCTGGACTGGCATAAACCAACCCCATACGAACGGCTTGAACTGTATTATCTTTAATTATTAGTGAACTCATATTTTTTATTAAATTTACCGAACTATCGATGAACCCCAGCAGGTTGTTACTGGAGCAAATTCCGCAGCGAAAATGTCAGGGTTGGCAAAAATCTCTGCCAATGGCCTGTGCGCTTTCTCTTCCGGAAAGTTGATTGCATGCCGCAAATGACTCGGTTGCACAGTCGCAACCGCTCTGGAAATGAAAAGAAGCCAACGGAAAAATTCATGGGTCATGAGGGGGATGTCAATGGGGGCCTTTAAGTCAATAATTGATTAAATGATTTACTAAAATAATGCCCGAGCCTTGCAAGAAAAAAATTGCTGGCGGGAGTTTATTTATTTTGATTTGGGGCTGGCTTTTTTAATTCTGGGCTGGAGAGGTTGGCACCCTGTTCAAGGGCTCTTGCGAGCGAGCGAGTCAAGCAGCACGATGCTCCAACGCGCTTGAAACGGGCTTCCTCGAGCCTTTTGGGCCGTATCTCGCCGCACGTTTTGTTCAACAAAACGCCCATGGAAGTGAAGCCGCACTAATACGACTCAGGCAAAAAAATAGCGCGATTCCATGCCGACCCAGAGGACAGAGCGACCCGAGTCGAGTTATTGAATTCGTGCGCTCCAAGACGCCACGACACTCGGCAAGCACACTCGACGACGCCTCTTTTCGCGCTCTCCTGACGCAGGAGAATGGCAGCCTTTACTCACGACCGGCCAAGTAGGAGAACCGCTAAGGGCGGCGGGCGACACTCCCCCGTTCAACCAAGCGGATTGGTGAAACGATCTTGAAGCCGGGTTGGTCAAGCGGGATCCCGGCATTTGGCGTGAGCAACAAACTGACCGCGAGGCGACCAACATTATAAAAATCCGGCGCCACACTGGTCAACCTTGGAGTCAACTGTTCACAGACCGGCTCATTATCGAAGCTCACGACACTGATATCCCCGGGAATGGAAATCCCCGCTGCCATCGCCGCTTGGTAGAATCTGACAGCCAGATGGTCGTTGTAGACTACAAAAGCACTTGGTCGATCCGACTGTTTTTGCCAATGGGACATGATTTCGACACACGTCTGATACTCCTGGATCTCTTCGTTTTCCCCAGCCTGAAAAAGGTGGATGTCGTCACTGGAAATCGGGATGCCCAGGGAATCGCAGGCATCCTTGAATTCACCCAACCGCTCCCGTTGGCGAGAACTCGGGCATGGCGAGGAGGGCGGCTGGTGGCCGATGTAGCCGATCCTCCTGTGGCCCCAGGCTCTAAGGTGACTGACGGCCCGGATCATTCCTGCATGGTAATCAGGAACCACAGCATTCCCAAGAAAATCGGCGTGTTCAGTTGGATTGACCGTCACCATTGGAACAAGCTTGGCCAGGTTGCAGACGGCTTCGCTGAGGTTTTCAGGACTGATCAACAACATGCCCCTCAGCGGCACTCCCAGAACATAGGGCCGCAAATCCTGGGTGGGAGCGGCGATTTGAATTTTGAGATTGGCCTCAATGGCCATGGACTGAGCGCCACAAATGAGTTCATTTTGGAAATTATACTTCGAGTCGCCAGGGTCATTGATGAACAACAATGTGTCACCAGCCCGGGGATGCTTGCCAGAACCAGTCGCGATGCGCATCTGTTGAAAAATCCGCTCTTTAGTTTCCGCCGAGGCCCGGTTAGTCTCGGGATCGTTTACAACGAGAGACACAATCGAAGGGGAAATGTCCAGTGACTCAGCGATCCATTTCTGGGTAATTTTTTCTGGATTCGGATCGCGGGTCCCCTTTTGTTTTGCTATTGCCATGTGGGTGGTAATTTTGAAATGTCAATTTGTGACAAGCCACCATTACGCACAAGCCAAAAACAAAACCGCATCGTGGTGGGGGATACTCAAAAGTAAACCGTATTTTCTTATGCCCGGACAGCCTAGCGCGGATCGACACACAGAAAACAAAGTAAAGGCATGCGTTGCATTTTGATAATAAATAGTTAACGTTCAATATTTATCGTCTACGCTATCTCTTCGTCGACAAATCGCTCCCTTAGATGCCGTCTTTGATTCCCAGCCTCTCTGTGACATTTTGTGACCTTTGACTCGCTCGCTCGCCATTCGGGCCTACTGGCGCTGCTCTATCTCTGAGGCTCCCGCTTCTACGATTGGGTTAATAAATTTCTTGGATGTGACCGCGCTGCTTCCTGCGTAAATACAGCCAGCCGCAGCCTAGCAGCAGTAGCACAGCGGTTGCGTAGGCTTCCGGCTCGGGCACGGGGATGACCTCGTTGGCGAAACTTCCACTGCTAAATTGGTAGCCCGTGCCAAGGAAACTGTTTCCGAAATCGCTGTAAAAACTGATGCGATCCAAATGGGCACTTGCTCCCGATGCAAAGTAGATCTGGTCGGTGTTGTTGCCATCACCACCATTCCAAAGTGTGGTGCCAGTCCAGTTATAAATGCTGAGTGTGTGAGTATTCAGGCCGGCGATCTGACTGAAGATCGCTGTTACGCTTCCCGATCCCAGATCGATGATTGAGTCCTGACTTAGTGTCAGGATACCGAGCGATCCATTGTAGGTTCCGTTGAAGGCCAATCCAGCCACCGTCGTTGAGGTGCTATTGAGCGTGATGCCATTTGCACCCAACGCGCCATCGACTGTTACCAGCAGCGAGCCACCAGTGTTCACGATGACTTCAGAAGTCGATGCCAGAGCGTTTGAGGCTGCAGCTTCGACCACGCCACCATTGATCGTTGTGGTGCCGGTGAAGGAACTACTGCCGGTGATTTGCAATTTTCCAGCGCCCTCCTTGATCAAGTTGCGGGTGCCGCCGCTTTGGGCAATTCCATTGAGGGCGAGAATGTTATTTGCACGATCGGTGATATTGAAAGTGGCGTTTCCGGTCAACGTTGTGGCTTTGGTGATTGTTATTTTAGCGTCTGATACTCCTCCAGCATTCGTTGGTGCAATGGTAAGCGTGTTGGTTCCAATCGTCAGATTGCCGAATTTGTAATAGGTGGCTGTGGAGCCAGCCGCGTCTGAATTTACAATCGAGGCACCGCCTTGGATAAATAGATCGTTGTTACTGTAATTGCCGGTTGCCTCTGAGTTCGTGAAAAAGCTCAATGAACCCCCGTTCATTGTAATATTCGCACCCGCGCCTCCAAAGGTATTGGCATTGTTGGCACCACTCAGCGTGCCGCTGTTCACCACAATCGATGCAAGTGTATTTGAGCCAGATAAATTGGTGGCCAATCGAAGAGATCCGGAGCCGCTCTTGGTTAGGGTGCCTCCGGCATTGTTGATCGCACTGTTGATAACGACGTTACCCGAAAGAACATCTAACTTGAAATCCTGCCCACCGGCAGTGCTGAAGCGGGAGGAGAGGTCGGTGGTCACATTCCCCCACTGCAATGTGCCACCGCCGAAAGAGATGGTTCCAGATGTTCCCAGGGCGCTGGCGTTGCGGATTTGGAGCGTTCCGGAATTGATCACGGTGCCGCCGGTGTAACTGTTCGCCACGCCGATCGTGAGATTGCCCGAGCCGTTTTTCACAAGGGCACCAGTGCCGGTGATGTTGGCACTGAAGTGGGTGCCTTGGGTGATGTCGTCGGAACGGTTGAATGCCAAAGTGCCATTGTTTGTGATGGCACTGGATGAGGAAAGCGAACCAGATGTGCCGCCATTGCCAATCTGCAGCGTTCCAGCATTGATGATGGTCGCCCCTGTATAGCCTTGGTTAGCCGTAAGAATCGTCGTCCCGCTGCCATTTTGAATGAGCGCGCCGGTTCCAGTAATCGCCGAGGCAGTAAAGTCGGTGCCTTGCGTCAGGGTATTGGACCGGTTGAAGGCCAAGGCTCCATTGTTGACGATCGTGCTTGAGGTGGATAGCGAACCGGTGGTGCCTCCCGCACCGATTGACAATGTTCCCGCAGTGATGGTCGTGCCGCCAGAGTAGGTGCTTGCTCCGTCGAGGGTGATTGTGCCACTTCCACTCTTCGTCAAGCCACCAGCACCGCCGATCACCCCCGAAAATGTTTGGGAGCCACTTTCAGCAACGGTCAGCGTTTGCCCGGAGGCCACGGTGACTGTCCCGCCGGTTGATCCCCCACCCTGTAAGGAGGCGATTGTTTCGCTGCTGTTGACTTGGAAGCCCACTCCTGCGGCATTCGCAAGGATCACAGCCCCGGAATCACTGATGGCATTACCTCCCGATATGCGAAGTGTGCCGGCATTAATGGTGGTCGTGCCTGTGTAGGCATTGGAGCCGCTGAGGACAAGCGTCCCGGCACCCTCCTTGGTGAGGCCAAAAGCCGTTGCACCGATATTGCCTCCCACAGTGAGGTTTCCGGCGGTGATGCTGACCGAGCGCGTGGCTCCGAGCGTCACACCGCCTGTGCCGAGGTTCAGATCGTTTGTCCCGACAAAAGTGAAGTCACCATTCCAGCTTTGCGCATTGTTTGTCGCCAGAGTGATCGCACCACCACTGGTGTTATTCAGTGAACCGCCGGCGATAATCAGTGTTCCGTTGGAAATGGCATTTGCATTGTTGATCGCGAGGGTGCCCGAGGTAATGGTGGTGTTGCCTCCGTAGGTATTCGAGGCATTGAGTGCCAAGGTTCCTCCACCCGCCATGGTGAGGCCTGCTCCGGCTCCAGCAAGGCTGGCGCCGATGTTTGTGGTGCCGCTGGCCACTGTCACACTGTAGGTGGCATCGCCGGTCTTATTCGCCGTGATGGTGTAGGAGCCGTTAATCGAGACCCCTGGCGTGCTGACGGCAAGCGAGCCAACCGTGTAGTTCGAGGAAATGACAGTCGCGAGGTTGCTCGGTGCGTCCCCTGCGAAGATCAAGTCGGAGTCCCCATCCAAATCCGCGCCCGAGAGCGTGGCGGATCCTCCGGAGGTCGTGCTGAAATTCACACCCGACCAGTTGTTGCTGGCTTCGCCAGTCCAGTAGCGGCCGCTGGAACTTGAAGCAACGACAAGCACCAACTGTGTCGCGGAGGATTGGTCCAGGGTGAAGGTAAAGCCGGACTGGATCACGCTCGGATCGAGACTCCACGAGGAATTCAGGCCCCCTGCGGCAGTAAAGAGAGTGAAGTTTCCAGCCGATGCCGCGCTCAGAAAATTGATATTGATGGTATTTGTTCCGCTCAAGGTGGCCGATCCCCCGAAGTTTAATCGGTCTGCCGATGCCCCACTGAGATCGAAGATAAAGGTGCTGTTATTCAGCGTGAGTCCCCCAGAGGTTGTGATGTTGTTGGTGGCACCATCCAGGAAGCTCAGAGTCGCGGTGCCGGCATTCAAGAGCGAGGTGCTGGCGGACAGTGCATTGGCCCCGTCGAAAACCACCGTGCCGGAATTGATCGTCGTCGCGCCAGTGTAGGAATTACTACCCGAGAGGACCAGGCTGCCTGCGCCGGATTTGGCGAGACCGAAGCCCGTTCCGGAAACGTCGCCACCTACCGTGAGCGTGCTTGCAGAAACTGTCACGGTGGAATTCGCACCCAGCGTGACCGCGCCGCTTCCCATGTTTAATGTGTTTGAGCCGCCAAAGGTGAAGTTACCATTCCAGTTTTGAGCCTTGTTACCACTGAGTGTGCGTGCGGCGGTGACATCCAGCGTGCCACTGTAGATGACGATACTTCCCGTCGCTCCCCCCATTGCCGAGTCGTTGCCGAGGATCAATCGGCCAGTATTCAGCGTGACATTCCCGGTGAAGGCATTTGCTCCTGAGAGCGTCAGATCGCCCGTGCCATTCTTTGTCAGGCCTCCGGTGTTGGAGGAGTCCACCACACTGCCGAAGGTGATGTTCTCGCCATTGGTGTCGATGATGATTGCCGAGCCGCTGTTTTTGATGCGCGAGGAGAAATCCTCGGTGATGCCGGTGCCATAGCGGAGTGCACCGCCGCCGAAGGTCAGGTTGCCGGAAGAGTTAAGAGCGTTGGCATTGCCCACCTGAATCGTGCCGGCGTTGAATACCGTGCCGCCGGAATAGGTGTTGCCACCCGAGAGGATAAGTGTGCCAGTTCCATCCTTGGTAAGCATGCCAGTGGAAGTGCCAATGACGCCGCTTGCAGTGGAGTTTCCCGCACCGCCAATGGTGAGGTTGTGAACGCCGGTAATGTTAGCACTGAGGGTGAGGGTGTCGGCATCCGAGTTAATTCGGGAGTCGGAATTGAGAGTAATGGCGCCTTGATAGGTATTTGAACCAGAAATATTACGCAGGGCGCCGCCGGAGGAAATTCCTGAGCCGGAGAGTCCAAGGCTTTCTGCTCCTATGGTGATGCCTCCGGTGAGTTCCAGCGCAGACCCGCTGGCCACGCTCACCCCCCCGGCGGTAGTGCCCAGAGCAGTAGCGGAGCTGACGCGAATGATGCCTGCGCTGATTGACGTCGTGCCCGTGTAGGTGTTGCTGCCAGAAAGCGTCAAGCGACCGCTACCACTCTTTTCGATGTTGATCGCAGCACCGGCCGAGTTATTTGCAATCTGGCCTTGGATTGTAACATTACCCGTGCCGCCAATGGTTAGTGTGCGCGAGATTGTGGTATTTTGGGTAACGCTTCTGTTGAATGCGGCATTGGTAAACGTCAATTCCCCGGTGCCTTCGTTCAGCACCGATCCCGCTCCTGTGACAGTAACCGTGGCGGAGGCTTGGCCGATTTGAATCTGCCTGTCTGTCGATGCTGTTGCCCCAGTGTAGACAAGTGTGCCGTTGGTAGTGCTGGCACCAATTTGAACCAGCGATCCCGCCCCCAAAGCAGAGTTTGATCCTCCATTTGCGATCGTGCTTATCAAGACCCTGCCACCGGAGATGGTAAGGTTCCCAAAAGAGTTGGTTCCGGTTAATTCCAGATCTCCCACGACACTTTTTTGGATCGTAAAGTTGCCAGTGATCGCCCCGCTGATCTTGAGGTTGCCGAAACCTGTCGTTGAGGTGCTGATGGTTACAGCTCTTTGCAGAGCAAGATCAAGTGCGATCTCGTGGGTGACGCTCGACGTCAGCACCGCAGCGCCGAAATAAATATTTCCGTTCAGTTTGAGCGCATTTCCGCTCAAATGATATGGGTTTGCGTTATTAAAACCCAATGCGTTACTTCCGCTGCCAGCAGTAAAGTCCACCAGATCGTTGATATTGGTCATTCTTGCGCCACCGCTGAATACGAGATTGGCTCCTGTTGCAGGCACCCCATCAGGATTCCAATTGTTGGCCGTGTTCCAGTAATTATCGGTTCCTCCGCCATCCCAAGTTTGCGCTTGGACCAATGGCGAAAATGAAAGATACACACTGAGCGCGAGCGCTGCAGCAAGGGGAGAGGAAATGCGGGGAAACATGCCAATGAACTCCATACGCCTGCGATCTGGAGATTCCAATGCACAGAATGACTTTATTTTTGCACTAATTGCTTGGAAAAAGGGAGCCAGCAAACGCAGGGAGCAAATTCCCAAAAAAGACAAGTGTCTCTGCAACATGATATGCTTACTGCGCAGGAGTGGACGATGCTGTAGGTTCTCTGGAATTTTTCCTAATCGCTCAAATTTGATGCAGGCAGAAATTACTACTTGCGAGCCCGCCCGAGAAGGCGCATCGATTACTGATCTATCTAATTACCATAGAATTATTTAATTGCACAGGCGAGAAGTCCACCCTGATATAACAAGTATCGTTATTACGAGATTCCCGCAGGCTTTATCACGCGAGTCACAAGTTGTTCCGCATTACAAGCCTAGTGCCCTCAATGTAGAGAGTTTTACAAACCGAAATCCAGAGCGATTTGGTGATTGTGCTGCCCGATGGACGGAGCGCCTTTTGCTGATTTGTAAATTTCGCCGTCCACGCGAATCGGGCAGCGCAACGTGAGCATCCGTGTTCCTTGGGGACATTCAATGGCTTGTTCCATATCGAGTGCCAAATACCCATCCGTTTTGCGCAATTCCTTCCAGGAAAGAACTTCTGCGCACCAAATATCCGCTGGCTCCAAGATCTCAAGCCAGTGGCGGGTTGATTGAGTTTTCAAATGATCGCGCAGAATGCCTTTGATTTCGTCTCGCTGTGTAAACCATGTTTGTTTGTCCACAAACCTCAAAAGCGCGGGGCAGCTAAGAAGTTCCCCAAGCACTGGAACTTCTCCCATGGCCAATGCCAAATAACCATCGGTAGTGGCGTAGATTCCATAGGGAGCACCAAGATAGGCGTGACCATTGTTGACTGCGCTACGGCGGGGTGGATGGCCACCATCATTAAGGTGTGTTGTAATTACTTCGAATTGCAAATCCAAGATCGATTCCATGAGGCTGACTTCCACGCGTCCGCCGACTCCGGTGACGCCGCGCCGCACCAGGCAGGCAAGGATACCCTCTACCAGGTGCGCACTTGTCGTTAGGTCGGCTACAGCAATCCCCATGGGGACTGGAGAATCTTCCTCGTTACCCGAAAGCCAAGTGAGTCCAGACATGGACTGGGCAAGCAAGTCTTGGCCCGGCTTTCCTATCCACGGGCCTTTTGTGCCGTAGCCGGTGACGGAACCGTAAACCAAGCGCGGGTTGAGACTGCTGACGGATTCAAAGCCCAGGCCGAGTTTCTCCATGACTCCGGGGCGAAAGTTTTCGATCAGCACATCGGCACGCGCGATAAGTTGTCGCACGCGAGCAAGATCTTCTGGGTTTTTCAGATCTGCAGCATAGCCCTCTTTGTTTCTGTTGATTGAATGAAAAAGCGTGCTGTCGCCCTCCACTCCCAGATTTGAAATGTAGAGCTGGCGGCAGATGTCGCCACCCCGTGGACGTTCGATTTTAATGACTCGTGCACCCAGATCAGCCAGCCGCATGGCGGCCGCCGGGCCGGCGAGGAATTGCGAAAAATCGAGAACAACAAGACCGGATAGAGGCTTCATTTCAAGGCCTCCCACAAGTTGGCGATTTCACGGGCGGCTTCGGAAACGGATTTTCTCCCCGCCACGGCATCGTGAGCGACGGGAGTGGCCGCATCCTGAAAGGCCATGTAGCCGGGAACTTTTGGACGGCAGAGCGACTCGTCGAGAGTTTGGAGCGTGTCCTCGAAAAATCCACCGCAAGCGAAGTTCACGGCCTTGTCGGTCCAAGCGCTGCGATGGCCTGGTTGGCCGCCGGATTGCAAGTAGACACCTCTTTGAATCTCGGGAGACGCTGTAAATCGTGCGTAATCCATGGCCTCGCGGGGGTGCTTGCTTTTCGAGGAAACAGCCATGCCTGCTCCACCGAGGGTGGAACGAAGCCGCTTGGCGCCGAATGTGACTAGACCGCCTGCTTTCAGCAAATACCGGCAGTAGCCGGGACGCGAGTAATTCGAGTATCCGTAAGCGAACGGACAATAGGTAGCGCGCGGATCTTCCTCCACAGAAGACATCCACTCCGCGATGCGAATGGGATTTTTTTCCAAGCAGGCCGGATCGCAGAGGACCACTAGACGACGCAGTTCCTCAAGGGCGGCAGCGAGGAGTTCCTCCGGAGCGATTTTTCCATCCGAGCCGAAGGGCGTGTGTCCAAGCGCCTCGCAAAACATGTAAGAGTGCATGAGGATATCGATCGGAAAGGCCGAGACGGTAACAAATCCGGCCTTGGCCATCTCCAAAACCTCCGGCCAGGTCTTGGGTATTTCGAGTCCGTGTTTCTGCAAAAGATCGGGGCGCCAGGTGGAAATCGGGGTGGCCGCATCGGTCGCGAGTGTCCATTGCCTGTTTTGAAAGCGGTAGCTTTCGTGCGAGGGGCCAACGGAATTCGTTGCCTGATCCCGCAAAAATTCCTGCGGCAGCCAGTCCTCATATGGCAACAGAAGTTTCTCAGTGGCGGCAAGAGCCGTGTGGGGATGGTCCATCACGATCAAATCGAATTGGGACGCCAATACCTCCATCGATGCGTCTGCGAAGGCCTGCAGGGAGCGTTTTTCCCAAGAAATGGAAATGCCGGGGTGCAATTCCTCGAAGCGTTGGGCGGTGGCGACGACGGAAACGAATCCGCGGGTGTGGTTCCAGGCGATGCCTTTGAGATGGATCATATGGTGGATGTTTTGCGTTCGACGACGAGGAGGTGCTCGCACACAAGAACCGCTTCGCCGTGCTGATTGGTTACTTCGAGTTTTTCCACGACGATTCCGTGGGTGGGGCGCTTGTGGGTGCGCTTCTCGGTGATGTGTGTTCGCGACACGATCGTGTCGCCGATGAAGACAGGCTTGATGAATCGGAGTTTGTCGTAGCCATACGACATCGCTCTGGGATTGATGTCGGCTGCCGTCATTCCTACAGCCATGGAAAAGACCAGCGTCCCGTGCGCAATACGTTTCTTGAAAGGTTGCGTGGCGCACCATTCAGCATCCATGTGGTGTAGGTAAAAATCCCCCGTCTGCCCTGCGTGGAGGACGATGTCCGCCTCGGTGATGGTTCGCCCGGTTGTGGTTTTTCCCGGGCCCTCTTGGTATTCCTCGAAGTAGGTTTCTTTCATGGATTGATAAATTTCGCAGGGTCGCTCCCTCCTGTATCGCTCGTAGCGTAAGCGGCCTCCAGGCATGCCATGGTGTAAATTGTATCTTCGACAGGAGTGACGAGTGCATTCGCCTCCCCATCTGCTGCGCGCATCAACTGGGCCATCGATCCGATAAAGGCATGGGGGAACCAACTGCCCTCGAGTGGCACTGCCTCCCAAATCGGCATGCCGTTTTGGAAGGTGCAGACTTCGAATTCATCGGGCACGCCCTTCGGATAGTTCATCAGAAGCCCCATCTTGGCGAAGATCGCTCCATTTGTGCCCTCCCATTTGATAAAGCTCTCTTGGTGTCGCGTGCCGAAACGGTGAAAATGGTTCGTTTGTATGGTGGCTTGGACAGTGTCGCCATAATCAAGAATTAGTGCCGAGCGGCTTGCAGGCATGTCGAGTTCCGGGTGGCGCAGGGTTTTAGCTTGGATGCGCGCAGGATTCCCGAGAAAATGACGCATACAGTCGATGTAGTGAACGCAATGATAAAGCAGTTCTAGTCGGGGAACTGTCTTGAGAAAGGGAAAGTGATCCCACGGAGTCTCGACGGTCACCCGAATCTCCATGTTCCGCAGCTCGCCGATCGCGCCACTTTTGATCAAACTCGCGGCGGCCATCACAAATGGCGCAAAGCGGAGCTGAAGATTCAAGGCGGCCAAGAGTCTGCGTTCACGGCAGATCGCAAGTATTTCTCTTGCCTGTTTCATGGTTGAGCCCATCGGCTTCTGGAGAAGAACTGCGGAGCCTTCCGGCAAACGAGGTAGCACGGATGTGAAAGCCTCGGGCGGCAGGGCAAGATCGAAAACCGCGTTTTCGGGAGCGGTGGCAAGCATCACCTCAAGAGATTCGCAGGCATGGGGAATATTCCAGTCGCCAGCCACCGTCGCTGCCACTTCCTGCTTAAGATCAGTGAGGCTGTGGACCGGGAATCCCGCCATTTTGTAGGCAGGCAGATGGGCATCCCGCACAATGCTGCCAGCCCCTAGGATGCAGATCGGGCGCGGGTTGGCAGGCAAAATTGGCTTGTATTCAGGAAGGTTCATTTTTGGATGCAGTCTCTAAGAAGGGTTAACTGGCGGTTTGTTTTTGGGTGCCCAGGCCGTCGATTCCCAATTCGATCACATCTCCTGCACGGAGATATTGAGGGGGAGTGAATCCAAGGCCGACGCCTGCTGGGGTTCCTGTGGAAATGACA
>JBILCY010000037.1:0-4546 GCA_044352905.1 Terrimicrobiaceae bacterium
TACACCTCCCCCTATAGTTGAATTGGTTCCAGAAACATTATTTCCTTGCCCAGCAAGAATAGTTGAATTGGTTCCTGATACAATATTATTTACACCTGCACCAATAAATGAGTTGGAGACTCCTGTTTGAATTGAATTATTTGAACCTGCTAAAATAGAATTATAGGATGTATTGGTTTGAATATTGTTTGATTCTCCAGCACCAATAGAATTAAAACTACCGCTTAGAATATTAAATGACCCACTTCCAATAAAATTATTTGAACCAGAAGCAGTATTTCCTTGACCTGCAATAATCACATTATTACCCCCAATTACTGTATTATTTGAACCTGAACCAATATAAGATGAAATAGAATCTGTTGAAATCAAATTATTTGAACCTGAAGAAATAGAATTGAATCCATTATTGGTCAAAATTCTATTATTAGAACCACATAAAATTGAATTATACTGTCCAGTAATTATATTACTTGCACCACCGCCTATGACATTAAAAATTCCACCCGCAGAAGCAGTATTACCCACTCCACTTAGTATTGCACTAAAATTTGCTAACATTTTATTATTACTTCCTGTTCCAATTAAAGATGCAGATGCTTCTAAATCGATAAAATTATTTGATCCAGATAATATAACATTGTAGGATGTATTTGGTGTTTGAATAATATTATTTGATCCTGAAAGAATGACACTGGAGAGTCCATTGACAATATTGTTTTGACCAGAACCCACAAATGAGTATAATGAACCTACAGTATTGCCATTTCCTGATATGATAACTGAACTATCGCCTTGAACTTGATTATTATTCCCTGTCCCAACCAAACAAAACCCCGAATCTGAAAGTAAAGTATTATTATTTCCAGACAATAATACACCAAATGAGTTATTTGTATTGATATTTTGATTGGAACCTGTCACTATTGTGTTATAATTTCCAGTATTGATGCTATTAACTTCGCCACCTGAAATAACATTGTATCCTTGACCTTTGTTTAAAATTTGGTTATTTGTTCCTGATAAAATTGCCGAATAATCATCATTAACTAAATTATTAGATCCAGAAGCAATAAATGAATATTTAGTATTGGTACCAATGATTTGATCTGATCCTGATATAATTGAATTAAACGATGATGTTCCATTTTGAAGAGTATTATTGGATCCAGAAACAATCACTTGGTAATCACCACCTTGAATAGTATTTTTTTGACCTGCTCCAATCAAATGGAATCCTGTTCCACCGGATTGAATCACATTCAAGTTCCCGCCTCCAATCCAACTATTTTTCCCTGAATTTGTTTGATTATTTCCACCCAACACAGAACTATTTACACCCGATGCTATATTGTTAGATCCTCCAACTACAACAGATAGTTCTCCACTAGCCGTGTTATTTATTCCTCCAAGTATAGATGAAAAAGAACCGGATGCAACTTGAGAACAACTCGTTCTGGAAACCGAAAAATCGTTAGCACCAGAACCACGAACATTTCCCTTTATTTGAGTCAATGTGTCATCTCTGAAGTAAGAACCAAATGTAGAAGGTGCTTGTCCGTCTGTCCGAATTACAATATTTTTTGGAGTTACTGAACCTCCTGTTGCTGCTAAAATGTGATTTTCTTGAGTTGAAATTTCCCCTGAACATCCCGCTGGTTCAATTCCACCATCAAACCCAACCAATCCAGAAATTTGAATGAAATTGTTGGTGATATATTGAGTGTTGTAATTCTCAGTTAATGGCTGAATCAAACAAGGTTCAAGATCACAAATATTTTTTTGTTCCAAAATATATCCAAAAGGTTTACAATCTGAAGACATAGGATTTATTTTTTAAATCCAATGATATTTTAAATTAAATAATAATTATCTTTGATTTTCTCATAGGAAGAAGATAATCTTTGTCCCTCCTTGATTTTTACTTGTCCTCGCAAAGCAACTAAATTCCATTCAGGTCTTTGAGATCTTGGAATGTATATTTTAGTAGGATCATATAAACTAGATAATTTTTTAATTATTTGTTTGTTTGATTTTTTTATCTTTTTTGGAACATCTTTTGTTCCAATTAGTTCCAGATTGTTATTATAAATAGGATATGTTTCCATAATAGGTAAATTATTTTCTATTGTTTTTTGAATGATATTTTGTTGAAAATAAATTTGGTTTTGTTCATTCATTTTCATCTCTTGAATTACTTCTTGAATCGAATTTGTAGAAATATCATATACATCTTCAAAATAATCTTCTTGTATTTCCTCCCAAATATAACATCCATTCTCATCTAATTCATATTTCCCGTGCCATTCTTCATCATAACTATTTCCAACAAAACCAGAATTCGAAACCAAAACACCGATTGGTTCAACGGAAAATGGGACTTGAGAAGATAACATAATTTTTCCAATATCATTATTTGTAAAACCATCGCCTTCTCCTTCTTCTAAATCAACAAATGAACCATTGATTATCTTTTTCCCTATAAATGTTTCATCAATTATACAAACTGTCTCACCTACTGGTAGTTTTGTTTGGTCATAACTTTCAAAATATTCACCAAAGTCTGCTCCTCCCGTTGCAAAAACAAGTCGAGCACTTACTCTTCCAGTAGTCGTTACACTAAAAGCATTTCCTCTTGTGGCCAATGTTCCTCTTCCAACCATAAAAAATCTTGTGGATGCTGGTGTTCCAATATTCCCTTGTAGATTGTAACTTCCAAATACTGCAGATCCATTTTGATTGGTTGTTGTATCCAAAAATCCTCCAAAACCACTCATAAATGAATTAAAAGAGGATTGAATAATATTTGAAGCACCGGATGCTATATAAACCGAACTTAATGAACTTCTAATAGTATTATTTGAGCCTGAAGTAATACAGCTAAGTGTGCTATTATTTGAATTTGTATTTCCACCTACGATTAAATAATCATTTACAGAAGTCCCATTACCACTTGTAGATGTTGCAATATAAGCATATCTTGATGATGTGGTTACAGATAAATTTGAACTTGAAAAAACAGCATTCGATTTCCCTGTGATTATTCTACCAGCAATTGGATTTGAAGTAGCACCAACAATCATATTAGAATTACCAGAATTGGAGACAAAAATATCTTGATTTGCAAAAAATCCCGAATTTAATGAATTAATAATAGAATTATTAATACCTGCCATAATTTGATTTGAATTACCAGCAGTAAACGAAGTATTAATACCAGATAATATGGATGAATTTCTTGGAATGGATGCAAACTCAATATTTTCACCGGTTAAAACGCCTGAATTCGAACCAACAAATGGTTTACTTTGTGTTGTTTTATTTGTTAAAACACAATTGTTAAAATTCCCACTATTTCCTGTAAAAGTAAAATTACTTCCAGTAACCAAACAGGAATTTATAGCAATATTATTCGAGTTATTACTACCTGTTCCCAAAAAAATATTATTGAAATTAGTAGATCCGTAATTGTTTCCTATACCAGTTATAATTGTAGAACGCCTCATACCACTTGTTATAGAACCATTATTACTTCCTGTTAGAATAGTATTTTGAATTTCCCTATTATAATTTTGTATACCAGTTCCAATCCATGAATTAGATGCTGTTGCTAGAATAGTATTTGAATCACCAGTAATAATTGCTGAATTTACAGAATTACTATCAATTAAATTATTTGAGCCGGTAAGTATTGACTTATTACTGTATCCTAATATACTATTATTTTTTCCAGAAACAATAACAATTTCACTTGGTGTGGTTACTTTTGTGAGAATTATATTACCAATTCCAGTGATAACACTAGTATTATCTTGTGAAGCAGTATTTCCTATACCTGTAAAAATAATATTATTGTTATTTGGACCAACCTCATTTGTTTTTCCTGAAATAATAGCAGAATTATTTCTATTTAATACATTGTCGCTTCCAGTTCCTATCCAACTATTAGTTGAATTTGATTTAGAAGCTATACTTTGATTAGAACCTGTAATAATTGCAGAACGAGAACTATTGGTATTCAACGTAGAATTTTCTGGATTGATCAAGATATTCAAACTTCCTCCAGCAGTATTACCTTTTCCAGAAAATACAACTCCGTCATTCATGGCATTATTTAAATTATTTCCGGAAAGGGCGACACTATTAAATCCAGTTAATGTCTGGTTTGATCCAAAAACAATCGAATGTGTTCCAGAAACAAGATTATCCGTTCCACCCACAACAACACTGTTGGAACCACTGGCTGTATTATTCTTACCACCAAGAATCGATGAATTACTACCCGATGCAACCTGAGAACATAAATTTCTTGAAACAGAAAGATCATTCGCTCCTGAACCTCGAATATCACCTTTGGGTAAAGTTATTTTGTCATCCCTAAAAAAAGACCCATATGTAGAAGGGACATTCCCTTCAGTTCTGAAAACAAAATTTTTAGGATTTACTAAACCATCAAATGTTTCCACTATATGATTTTCCTGAGAAAAAACTTCACCCGAACATCCAGCAGGTTCAATAACACCTTTTAATCCGTTTAAATTATTTA
>JBILCY010000001.1:0-432131 GCA_044352905.1 Terrimicrobiaceae bacterium
AGAAGAAAGGAACCTTGAGCGGTATTGGCGCGGTGTGGTTTCATGGAATCGGATTGCAGGGTTTTTCAGCGTTGAGGCAACTTTTACCTGCAATCCAACACAGCATAAATCATGCCTATTACGTTGCTCAAAAACAGGTTGATGTGTTTTTAAGGTTCGACTATTTTCGTAAGTAACGTCCGTTACCTGATACTTGTTTCTCAAAAAACTTTGATTGGCGCGTATATTTCGTAAGCTCAACCTTGCTGGACCAACGGCGCGTGAATGCAGATCATTGTGGAGTAATAAAATTGATTTCACGGCGTGAATCAATGGGACACAACCTATTTAGATTTTGAACATTTTCTTTGTCATAACAAATACCCCGCCGTTGGTTGGTGGTTTGGAAAAGGTGTGCTTGCGGCTGGCGCAGAATTTTCAGCATGCTGGCCACGAGGTCGAAATTCTGGGGAGGTTTTCGAAGGAACGACATTCGCTGGCCGGTTATTTTAGCGAATCGGAAGAGGAGTGTTCCTTTGAATTTCAGGGTATAACGGTTCGTATAATTTCGTTTGATTCATGCGCGCGTTTTTTGCTTAAACCTGTTTTTAAGCTTATCTGTCGCAAATGGACTTTTCCAATTGCAAAGTGGCTGTATGTGGCGGCTTTGAAGGAGAAGATTGCCAAGACCTGCAGGGGGGCGGATGTGGTTCATTTTTTGGGGAACGGGCTGGAGATGTTGGGATTTGCGGCCGAGGCTGCGGCACGCCAAGTTGGGGCCAAATTTGTTATCGAGCCGGCCTTGCATGAGGGGCAGTGGGGAGACAAGTGGTTCGATGCCTTGCTCTACAAGCGAGCGGACTTATTACTGGCGCATTCACGGCACGAGGCAGGCGTGCTGGAGCGGATGGGGATTCCCGCTGCGAAAATCCAGACGATTGTGCATGGTGTGGATGTTTGTGATTCGGGGGATGGTGAGCGGTTCCGTGACAATTATGGGATTACCGGGGCAATGGTGCTTTTTCTGGGAAGGAAGACGAAGGAAAAAGGTTTGGAGCTCTTGCTAAAGGCGTGGCCGATCGTGGCGGAGAAATTTCCGGAGGCGATGCTTGTGATTGCGGGGCCGAAGAATGATGCCTTGCGGCTGATGGCAGATGGCGAATGGCGGATGGCGGATGGCGGCGTAGCGCCAGAAGATCGGCCCAGTGAAGCAGGCTTTGCCCCCCACGGGCCAAGGAGATCGAAGATCGGAGACGAGGTTGTAACCACGAATCACACGAATCGACACGAAAATGGGAATGGGGATTTAACCACGGAGGACACAGAAAGCACAACCGAACACCGGGGCAGGTGTGAGATGGAGCAACCGAAGGTTGGCCCGAAGGGCGAGGGAGCGGGAGCGACTGAGTCAAAGGTAGAAGCGTGGCCGTGCCCGGGTTCCCGGTTTGGCGCTTCCGAATCAGGCTCCCTTGCAAGCAAGCTTGCCGAATCGCCTGTTTCTGAATCGCTCACTCGCTCCGCGAGTGGCCCTGCTTCATCACTCGCCACTAGTTACTCGTTACCAGTTACAGCGCCAGCGGCGCTTTCGCGTATTTTGAATTTGGATGATGTGACGGAAGAGGAGAAGCAGGATGCTCTCGCGGCTTGCGATGTTTTGTGTGTGCCATCGAGGGGGGAGTCTTTTGGGATGGTGTATTTCGAGGCTTTTGCCTATCAAAAACCAGTGGTGGGTTTGAATTTGCCAGCACTGCGCGAGACCATTGGTATGAATGAAGCGGGGTTCCTGGTAGAGGGTAGCCCGGAGGAGATTGCAAACGCAGTGTCCTATTTACTCGGAAATAGCGGGCATGCTCAGAAAATGGGAAAGAATGGGCTAATGCTGACTCTTCAGCATTCTTGGGAGGTTGCTGTAAACAGCTACCTTTTTGCAAATCAGAAAAATTAAACTGATCTCAAACTTCAAAACCGCCGCTTTATTTATGGTTCTTCAACGCATATCCTAACATTATTGAAAAATCGCTATATTACTCTATTCTAAAATTTATACGAAAAATAATCAATGAGCAGCTCTCTGAGTATTAGCATTATTTGCCCTCTCCATAATAAAAAAGACTTCATCGGTGCAACTATTGAGTCTGTCCTAAATCAGAAGAGGGGCGATTGGGAGCTTATTGTTGTTGAGAATGGATCCACTGATGGCGGACCAGACTTGGTAAACTCCTATCAAGATGAAAGGATCAAATTTGTTGTGTCTCCTCGCTGTGGGCCAGGAGTTGCGCGAAATTTCGGAATATCTCATGCCAGAGGTAAGTGGGTTCTATTTTTGGATGCCGATGACTTGATCGAAGCTGATTATTTGCTAAGCCAACTCGGATATGCAGAGAAAAATCCACAAGCTGATATTATTGTAGGACCATGGATTCAATTCCGAGACGGAACAGGTGAGGAAGAGGTGAAATACCCGCCGGGCTACCCACGCGTGAATCAAACCCTCTTGGACTCTGCAATTGCCTTTACCCCTTGGGCACCAAATGCGGCGATCGTTCGTCGCTCGATATTGCATGAAGACTTTTTGTGGCCTGAACACATGGATAGGTTGCTTGCCGAGGACACGCCCTTTTGGTTCAAGCTCATCAATGAGCATAGGGTTTCTTACAGCGATTGCACTGGTGCGAGATATCGCTTTTTATCACCTGGATGTAGAACAAATATGGCACCCGGCAAGTGGTTTGAGGGATTGAATGCTGCGGTCGAAGAAAATCTAAAATTTTTGAAAAGCCGGGGCAAAAATCCAAGTGCGATTCAAAAGGAACAGGTCGCCCTGTTGTATTTAGGAATCTATGAATTGGCTGTGCAAGCAAAAGATAAAAGCACATCCTCCATTGCAGCCCAAAAATCCCGATTTTGGATGCTTGAGTCACTTCGCGCCGGGAGGATCACAAAGCTTCCCATGCTCATTGGCGGATTGTTTGGAGTTTATGCACTGAGCGTGATCAAAAGAAAAACCACTTCAAATGCTGGATAAAATAAAAACTTTTCTTTTTAAGCTGCGCTATGGTTTCGCGGGATTCCCAATCGAAATGAATGGGGTGGCTTTTCGGATTGATGAATCCTTGCGGCGATGGAATTTCGCGAGTGAGCATGCGATGCAGGAAGCCTTTGATCAAATCCTTTCCCTTGGAGATCATTGCATTGATGTAGGAGCAAATTTTGGAATGCATACGCTCTACCTCGCTCACCTTGTGGGGGATTCTGGAAAGGTCTGGGCATTCGAGCCATTGCCGAAAAATCTCGACTTACTCCACAGGAATATCAGGATCAACCATTTATCTCATCGCGTGGAAATTGTATCCAAGGTTGCTTCCAACTCTTCCGAGCCATTCTTAAGGATGGCTGGCATGGATGATCCAGTTGCTGTAGCAGCCTGTCTCTCCAACGAGACGAAGGCTGGAACAATCTCAGTGTCCAATGTGCGGTTGGACAACATGTTTGGCCCCGAGTCTGCCAAGATTGGATTGATCAAAATTGATGTGGAGGGCGCTGAGTTGGAGGTTTTGCGCGGTGCGGAGGAAATGCTAAAACGCTGCATGCCGAAGCTGATCATTGAGGTCCATGGCTTTGCGCTCCCGAAGTTTGGTTCCAGTGTCTCGGAATTCAGGCAATTTCTCGGCGGGCTGGGCTACAAGGAATCAATCATTTGGAGTGACGGGAAGAATACGGATGATTATTTCCAAGCGATTTACACGGCCAACACACAAATATGATCCATTCTGTCATTACAACAATTCAACAACCCACGGACTCGGTGCTTAGCCTGGTGGGCAAACTGCGAGAGGTCGGTGGCAAGCTGATCGTGGCCGGCGATAAGAAGGGGCCGGCGGATTTTAATCCGCCGAGTAACGGGTGGCGATCCGCCTTTGCGCTTCGCGACTCCGGCGTGACGATTGTAACTGAAGGCGAGTCTGATCATTCAAAACCCAGTATTCACAATTCAACATCGCGCAGCGCTTGGCCGGTGGAATTTTTGAGCTTGGAGGATCAGTTGGCGATGTCGTTCGAGTTGGCTCGGTTGTTGCCGGTGGGGCACTATGCGCGAAAGAATCTCGCCTATCTCGCGGCAATCCAGCAAGGAGCTTCGTGCATCTATGAAACAGATGATGACAATGCACCAAACGAACACTGGAAGGTCAGGCAGGAAGAGATTGCGAACTGCCGAGTGGTGGAAGCCGACGCGAATCGTTGGGTGAATGTTTACAGGTATTTTTCGAAGGAAAATATCTGGCCGCGGGGCTTGCCGCTTGATGAAATTCGCAGGGATATTCCTGAAGCTGTTCTCGATTCTTCTGCCAAAAGGGCGCCGATCCAGCAGGGGTTGGTGAATGGCTCGGCGGATGTGGATGCGATTTGGCGCCTCGTGATGGATCGGGAGTTTTTCTTCGAGCCCGGGGCAAGCGTCTACTTGGAGCCTGGAAACTGGTGTCCCTTCAATACCCAAACGACTTGGTGGTGGACGGTGGCGTATCCTTTGCTCTATATCCCAAGCTACTGCTCCTTTCGAATGTGCGATATTTGGAAAAGCTTTGTGGCGCAGAGGTGTCTGTGGGAACTGGACATGGGAATTGTTTTCCACGCGCCGGAAGTGTATCAGGATCGAAATGTGCATGATCTCATCAGGGACTTCCGTGATGAAATTCCCGGCTATGAGAAAAATCGGGAAATCTGCGAAATTCTTGCGAACATAAAACTGGAGCGTGGAGAAGGTGTAGTATCGGATAACCTACTCAAATGTTACCAGGAGTTGGTATCAAATGGAATTTTTCCAGAGAAGGAAATGCTTTTGGCAAAATCATGGGTTGAGGCTGTTCAATCATGAAGGCTCAGGGTAATCGGAAAATATCTCTGGTATCGACGGTTCTAAATGATCGCGCGGGTTGCGTTGCTTTCCGGGTGCAAATGCTGGCCCAAACGACTAAGCCTGACGAAATCGTAATCGTGGATGGGGGATCCAGCGATGGGACATGGGAAATCCTGCAGGAATTCTCGGGTAGCGATCAAGAACTCAAGTGGTTGGTTTTTCAAGAAAATGGCTGCAATGTTGCCCGAGGTCGTAATCTCGCAATCATTCGGGCTTCTCATGATCTGATTGTCTCAACGGATATCGGTTGCGAATGGGAAAAAGAATGGTTGGAGGAGTTGATTGATCCAATGCTTAAAGACACCTCGATCGAGGCCGTGATGGGAAGTTGGGAAATCGATGTAGCTACCCTGAAGGATTGGGGGCTTGTGGAAGCCGCTTGGCTCAACTCAACGCAATTCATCGCGACTCCCCAGGCGCACGCTTCCTCCCGCTCGATCGCCTACACGCGAGACCTGTGGTCCCGCATTGGGGGATACCCGGAGGATCTGACTTTGGCGGCCGATGATATGGTTTATGCTATCTTGCTGCACAAGAATACTCAGAAAACTGCGGCTGCAACCATCCCGCGAGTAAAATGGGAGCGCCACACTTCACTGAAAAGCTATACCAAAGAGGCAAAACGCAATTTCCTTGGTGCAGGAGAAGCTGGGCTATGGCTAAAGGATTTTGCGTTGGTTGGTCTGCGATTCCTGGTGGAGATACTTTTTGCATTATCAGGATTGATTGCCTTGCTCATGGGGCTTCTACTTATTGGAATTATTCTACTATCATTTTCAGTTTTGTTAATTCTATTACGAGTCTGCAAATTGCGCCATGCAACAAAGCGACTCACTGCTTTGGGGGAGAATAATGTATTAATGAAAATCTTAGCTTTTGAGTATTTCTCAAAGTGGGCTGGGCTGTATGGTTATGCATTTGGTTATATAAATGGCTCAAAAAAATGTCGTGAGTGTCGCTCGCGTATAAAATCTAACTAAATATGAATAAAATTGACCTTTTATTTCAACAAGAACTCGCCGAACTCTATAATTCCGGAAAAAGTGAAGGAAGGAGCGGGAAAAAAATCGATGCAACAGGGCTTTCTTCAATTAACAATCTTTTAACAATTCGAAATATTATTTTAGACAAGAAGCCGACAAAAACACTTGAGGTTGGTCTGGCTTATGGTGGTTCCGCAGTAACGATTCTAAGGAGTTTAGCTGACGGCATTCTGGATGGCAATTTTGAGCACTCTGCAATTGATCCTGGCCAGGAAGGTTTTGATTACGCGGGCGTCGAAATTGTAAAAAGAATTGGCTTTGAAAAAAACTTTCATTTTCAGGAAGGACCCAGTGATCTGATCCTGCCCAAACTCGCTGAAAGAGGTGAGAGATTCGACCTCATTTACATAGATGGATATCATTTATTTGAGAATGTCTTTGTTGACATGTATTATTCGCTAAAAATTCTCAATGATGGCGGGATTCTTTTGTTTGATGATTGCGCTGACAAACATATTAAAAAAGTGATCCGTTTCATGGCCGCAAACCTCACCAATATTGTCCAAAAATTCGCTTTGGAAAAATATGAACCTCCCAAATCCTGGCTAAAACGATTTGCCAACAAGCTAGGGTATAGACAAATGAAGGCTTTCGAAAAAAAATCGCAATTACCAAGGGTATGGAATGCCCCTTTTGTTGATTTTTGAATTTGAAAGCAGCTTAACCATGAATCCTCGAAATTTTGCTGGGTCTATTTTCGGCTATGCCTACAACAATTGGGTGGGGAAAATTCCTTCCCGTCGGGTGAGGGATTTTTATTTAAAAGGCTGGCTTGGTGGGATCGGGATAAAGACAGGCGTGCAGATGGGGTGTCGGTTTTTGAATGGGCGGAAGGTTTTTTTGGGTGATCGAAATGTAATCAATTTCGGATGTCTTTTGGATGGAAGGAAATTTCATATTCGCACGGGGAGCAATGTTTCGATTGGGCCGGAAGCGACGATTTTAACGCTGGGCCATGAACCACGGTCGCCGGTTTTTGCGGATCGGGGTGGGGATGTGGTGATCGGAGATCGGGTGTGGATCGGATATCGGGCAATTGTTTTGCCGGGGGTTACCATCGGCGAAAGTGCGGTGGTCGGTGCCGGAGCTGTGGTTACCAAGAATGTTGAACCCTACGCGATCGTAGCGGGAAATCCGGCGAGGAAGATTGGGGAGAGGAAGTTGGTAAATTATGCCGACTTTGAAACTAAGTTCACAGATTTTACCTACGAATTAGATTACCGTCCGTGGCTTGGCTGAGATCGGAAAAATTAAAAATGCTCTACTCGATAATCACAACAATCCAAAAACCAACTGCTTCAGTGCTTGGTTTGGTGGAAAAACTTAATGAAGTCGGCGGTAAGCTAATCGTCGCCGGCGATAAGAAGGGGCCTGCGGATTTTAATCTGCCGAGTAACGAGTGGCGAGTGGCGGGCCATTGACTTTTTAAAATCAAACCTCATACTTGGACTATGAAACTGGTCAATATTTCACAGGCGAAGACCCACTTGAGTTCTCTCATTGAAGCAGCGGAGCAGGGCGAGGAGGTGTTGATCCTGCGTGGTTCGCGTCCGGCTGTGACATTGCTGAAGGTGACCGAAGCCGATCTGCACTTCCATCCGGAAATTTCCGCCAAGGCGTTAGAGGCATTTGATTCTGAAATTGATAAGGAACAGGCAGAAGGAGCTTTGGTTTTTCTGGGTGATACTGGATCGCAAGTGGTGGATGCTCTCAACCATGCCTAATGCCTAAGCATATTCCAATATGGGCGACACGGCGGTTTATAAAAACCTGGGGGAGTCTTTCCGGCTCTCAAAAGCAAAGAATCGGAGAGATTTTGATTGCTTTGCCGGATTTGCGATTCGATCCTCATCTTCATACAGGGTATGGACTTTGCCAACTTCACGGGACTCAATTTTATGAGGCTCGTATGGATTTGCGATGGCGCTTAATTTTTAAAGTCACTGAAGAAGAAATTGTTCTCTTTGATGTTATGAATCATGACCAAGTGCGGCGTCTGTGAGAATTCGGACTAAGCGAGTTCCGAGTGGCGAGTGGTTGGCCGCAGTAAAATTTGAAATGCGCCATGGTGAATGCATGGCAAAGCATGGATTCTAAAGCTTGACATCTATGGCAGAGTGAATAATTATTCATGCCGTGAATAAAAATAATTCGAGATGGCTTGAGCCTTTGTTGGCGAAGGCCCTTTCTGTTTTTCCTGTGGTAGTTGTGGCCGGGGCCAGGCAGGTGGGAAAGACGACGCTGGTGAGGGATTTATACCCGGGGCCGAAGCGGCGGTATTTCACGCTGGATTCGCTAGATGTTCTTTCGCAGGCGAAGGAAAGTCCAGATTCCCTGCTGGAGGATTTGCCGGTGACCTTGGATGAGGTGCAACGCGCGCCGGAGTTGTTGCTTGCAGTGAAGAGGGCAGTGGATCGAGGAAGGGTTGCTGGTGGAATTTTGCTCACGGGTTCGGCGAACTTTTCCTTGTTGCGTTCTGTGGCGGATTCCTTAGCGGGCCGGGCGGTGTATCTGGAGCTTTCGCCGTTTTGCAAAGGTGAGTGGGAGGGAAGCAGGAAAAGTCTCGATCTGATCGATGGGCTTTTCCGTGAAAAGCTGGATATCGATGCCTGGGAGGGGCCTCGAGTGGATTGGCGCCAGATGTTGTGTCGAGGGGGATTTCCCCCGGCATTGGAAATCGAGGATGATGCTGCGCGAGGGATGTGGTTTGGCGGGTATGTGCAAACCTATCTCGAGAGGGATTTGCGGCAGCTGAGCAATGTGGGCAATCTCGGGGATTTTCAAACGCTCATGCGCTTGGCAGCGGGGAGAACAGCTCGATTGCTCAATGAATCCGATCTGGCGAGGGATGCTGGAATTTCGCAACCGTCATGCCATCGGCATATGCAATGGCTTGAGGTGGGGTGCCTGATTTCTCGCTTGGAGGCATTTCATGCGAATGCTTCGAGTGGGATGCGCAAAGCCAAAAAACTCATGTGGCAAGATTCTGGGTTGGCTGCTTGGTTGGCAGGGATTCGCTGTGCGGACGATGTATCCAAGCGCCCGGACGAGGGTTTTTGGCTGGAGCAGGCGGTGTTTCAAACTCTGCAGGCCTGGCGTGCTATGGATTCCACCTCGAGACGGATTACCCATTGGCGGGATGGCGGAAAGAGGGATGTGGATTTTATTCTGGAGACGCCAGAGGGTATCGTGGGGCTGGAAATCAAAACTTCGCAGTCAGTAACGCCATCGGATTGCATAGGGCTTCGCGCATTGTCTGAGGCAGTGCCCCAAGGGCGTCCATTTATTCGTGGGGTCGTTTTGTATGGGGGAACGGATTTGAGATCTCTGGGTGGAGGAATCTATGCTCTTCCTTGGAGTCATTTGGTTTAAATAGAGATGCGAAATATCATATGCTTTATTCAATAATCACTACAATTCAAAAACCAACGGCCTCTGTGCTCGGCTTGGTGGAAAAACTCAATGAAGTCGGCGGCAAGTTGATTGTCGCCGGGGATAAGAAGGGGCCGGCGAGCTATGAAGCACCGAGTGGCGAGTGGCGAGTAACTGGTGGCGAGTCCCAACATTCAAAATCCAACATTCAAAATTCATCATCACCCAACCCTTGGCCTGTGGGGTTTTTGAGTTTGGAGGATCAGTTGGCAATGCCGTTTGAGTTGGCGAGGTTATTGCCGGTTGGTCACTATGCGCGGAAGAATTTGGCCTACTTGGCGGCGATCCAGCAGGGTGCGACTTGCATTTATGAGACGGATGATGACAATGCGCCAATCGAACACTGGATGGTCAGGCAGGAGGAGGTTTCCAACTGCCGGGTGGTGGAAGCCAACGCGAATCGTTGGGTGAATGTTTACAGGTATTTTTCGAAGGAAAATATCTGGCCGCGGGGCTTGCCGCTCGATGAAATTCGAAATGAGGTTCCCGAAGCTGCTATGGATTCTTCCGCCAAAAGGGCGCCGATTCAACAAGGACTCGTCAATGGCTCTGCGGATGTCGATGCGATTTGGCGACTTGTGATGGATCGTGAGTTCTTTTTCGAGCCTGGGGCGAGCGTGTATTTGGAGCAGGGAAATTGGTGTCCCTTCAATACCCAAACGACTTGGTGGTGGCCGGTGGTTTATCCGCTGCTCTACATTCCGAGCTATTGCTCGTTCCGTATGTGCGATATTTGGAAGAGTTTCGTGGCCCAACGGTGCTTGTGGGAACTGGACAAGGGAATCGTGTTCCACGCGCCGGAAGTATATCAAGATCGGAATGTGCATGACCTCATGCGGGACTTCCGCGACGAAATCCCCGGCTATGACAAAAATCGGGAAATCTGCGAGATTTTGTCCGGTGTAGATTTAAAAAAAGGTGAGGCGGCAGTTTCGGAAAATTTGCTCCGGTGTTACGAGGCCTTGGTTTCAAAACAAATTTTTCCTGATAAGGAATTGGATTTGGTCAAGGCTTGGCTGCATGCGATTAGGAAATAATATGCTCAAGCGTTTTCATATATTCATCAAAAGATGGGTTGCAGCGAAAAAGCTGGGAGTATTTTTTGGAGGGACGACAAGTTTTCGCGTCCCACCGCGCCTGCATATTAATGGCCAGAAGAAAAAACTCGCTATTCCATCAAAACAATTGGGAATTCATTGGGATTTTATCAATTTATTCTTTGATGATGAGTATGGATTGGAATCCATTAAAACCAAGCCTCGACTGATTTATGATGTCGGCGGGAATGTCGGGCTTTTTTCCATCTGGTGCCGAGTTAATTTTCCATCCGCCAAAATTAAAAGCTTTGAACCGCATCCCGAGACTTTCAGATTTCTAGCGGCTAACAGCAATGAGTTTACTTTTGAAAGTTTCAATCTTGCGGTTGGTTCACAAAATGGAGATGCCTACATTTCCTCTTTGAATGAGTCACGATCCAATTGTGTTTCCACCTCCTCAACGAATGGTGGAGTTCAAATTTCGGTTAAAAGTTTTAGGGATTTGATTTTGGCGGAGAATGCAGAAATCGACCTGTTGAAACTCGATTGCGAGGGTGCTGAGTGGGATATTTTTCAAGATGCTGAGCCTTTCCAGAAGGTGGCGGAGATTCGCATGGAGTATCATTTGGTTGGTGGCAAGGCGATCTCTGATCTGAAGATTGCTGCGCAACATATTGGTTTTGAAATTACAAAGTTGGAGGAGAACTCCGGATTTGGGATTGCATGGATGACGCGTAAGCCTCCGTCAAGATGATAGTAAGTGCGGTTTGAGTCATAAAAAACTTCTGGGTCTACGAGGCGGATACGGGCGCGGGGGGAAGTTTATAGCGTTTCAACATTTTCTTTAGCCGCAGGCATCTGTGCTGAAAATCAGTTTACACAAAGCGGCAAAGAGTGTTGCGGCTACAAAAGACGGCTACGACATTTCCAAAAACGCTCTAAAACGCTGAAACTCTGGAAAGCTGAAATTCTGTCATGGTGAAAAGTAGCGGATGATGGGCTTAAGGCTCAGCGACAAATCAAAAACAATTTGACCTTGATTTATTCAATCTGGATGTTTAACTCTGTTTAAAAAGAAATTTATATGAACTACATTGGGGTATCTGAACTCAAGCAAACCAAGCGAATGTGGGAAATGCTGGATTCCGAAGGCGAACTCGTTCTTACCAAGGAGGGAAAGCCAGGAGCGGTCATTTTGGCAGTGACCCCGGAGACATTGGAATCAACGGTTCGATCCATTAGGCGGGCGCGGTTTTCGGATGTTGTGGCACGAATCCGTTCCAAGGGCGCTGCTTTGAGTGAAGCGGAGATCGAGACGGAAATTGCGGACTATCGGGCAAAGCGGGCGTGAGGTTGGTGTTGGACACAAATGTTTTGGTTTCGGGGATGTTGAGTGCGGAAAATCCCCCCGGTCGGATTCTGGATTTCTTAAGGGCTGGTAAAATTCAACTCCAAGTTGATGAACGGATTATTGCCGAGTATGATGGTGTCCTTTCACGGCCAAAATTCCGCAAATATTTTTCGCATTTTGAAAAGGATTTGATCATGGATTTCATTCGGGCGGACTCCGAATGGCAGGTTTGCACCACGATAGCGGATGGGCTGCCAGATGCAAAGGATGCCTGCTTTTTAGAGGTAGCCCTCGAGGCACGCGTGGCATTGGTCACGGGCAATGCTCGACACTATCCGGAGGAGTTGCGGGGCGGCGTCGAGATTCTGTCGCCTCGCGAGTTTTTACAGAAAATCAAGTAATTAGCAAAGAACGGGCGTGGCACGGTTAGACGGGAAGTAACTTTCCTGCGAGATCAATCTGCGGAAATCTGTGGAAAACAAACCATTCATTTCAAACAGAATAACTTTTGTTACTTAGGAGTGCGAAGCCACGAAAAAGCCATGCATTATTGGCAAGAGGAATCCGCTGACGAAATTGTATTTTGCTCGGTAACGATGCTGGCTTTTTCTTCGCTTGTCCACTCGCTCGAAATTCCGTATAAAACATGAAAATTGCAAATCACATTAGCATATTTCATGTATGATTTCTCGAATTGACTATCATGAGCGTGTTCGTGCCGGTGTCGCACGGAGCCCGATAGTGGCTTTGATTGGTCCACGGCAGTGTGGCAAAACGACATTGGCGCGTCAGTTTTTGGGTTCAGAATCGCTGCAGTATTTTGATTTGGAGGACCCCGTGGTTGCTTCGGCGTTCGAAAGTCCCATGACCACCCTCTCTTCTTTGAGTGGGTTGGTGGTTATTGACGAGGCCCAGAGGTGCCCTGGGATTTTTCCGGTCTTGAGAGTGCTTGCAGATCGAGATCGGAGCACAGCTCGTTTTCTAATTCTGGGGAGTGCTTCACCAGAATTGACGCGACAGGCGTCTGAGTCCTTGGCGGGCAGGGTTGAAATCATTGAAATGAGTGGATTCCACTTGTGGGAAGTAGGCCGTGATGCTCATCAGCAGCTCTGGCTTCGGGGAGGGTTTCCAAGGTCTTTTTTGGCACAAACAGAGGGGGATAGTGTCGAGTGGAGAAAGCAATTTATTCGCACTTTTCTGGAGCGGGATCTTTCTCAAATGGGCTTTCGAATGTCGCCGCAGGTGATGGGGCGATTTTGGACGATGGTCTCGCACTACCACGGACAGATTTGGAATGCCAGCGAGATTGCGGCTTCCATGGGAGTATCGCATCAGACATCACGAAACTACTTGGATGCTCTGGAGCAAACTTTTATGGTGCGACGCTTGCTGCCTTGGTATGTAAATGTCGGGAAACGCTTGGTCAAGAGTCCCAAGATCTATTTCCGTGATAGTGGCCTCTTCCATACGCTGCAGGGAATCGATTCTGAAGTTGCGCTGATGACTCATCCGAAGGTCGGTGCGTCTTGGGAAAGATTTGCAGTAGAGCAAATTCTATCCACACTTCTCACGGACGATGCCTATTTTTATTCAGTTCACGGAGGGTCCGAGTTGGATATCTATCTGCCAAATCGTCGGATTGGTTTTGAGATCAAAAGACAGGATGCTCCTCGTCTGACAAGGTCGATGCAAATCGTAATTGAAGATCTTAAACTCGAGGAATTGCTGATCGTCTATCCGGGAAAAAGGACCTATCCGATAAGTGATCGCATCCGAGCCGTTCCGCTGTGTGAGGTGTCAGATGTTCTTGACTTGCTAAAATCATGAATGCCAGAATTTTTGCTGGGGGGTTGTTGGCTTATGGTTACAACCACTGGGTTGGGAATTTTCCTTCGCGGCGTGTTAGGGGAATTCATCTAACGACTTGGTTGGTCGGGGCTTGGGGTCGAAATCCGGAGTGCAGATGGGGTGTCGGTTTTTGAATGGGCGGAAGGTTTTTTTGGGGGAGCGGATGTGATCAATTTCGGTTGCTTTTTTGATGGAAGAAAATTCCATATTCGCACGGGGAGCAATTTCTCGATCGGGCCAGAGGCAACGATTTTGACGCTAGGCCATGATCCGAGGTCGTCAACATTTGAGGATCGAGGTGGAGATGTGGTGATTGGGGATCGGGTATGGATCGGCTATCGGGCAATTGTTTTGCCTGGGGTTGAGATTGGAAAGGGGCTGTGGTGGGGGCGGGGTCGGTTGTGACTAAGAATGTAGAGCCTTATGCGATCGTGGCGGGAAATCCGGCGAGGAAAATCGGTGAAAGGAAAGTCGCGGGGTGCGAGTCGAGTGGCGAGGGTCATAGCTTGGATTACGAGTTGGATTATCGGCCATGGTTAATGTGAAAGCGCTTCTTTATGTCTTATTTTTTAGAAAATAGTTGATTCATGAATCATCGAGACAAAGAGTTAATAAAATCGAGAGTGCTTCAGTGGAGCAAAGCAGAATCCATGTTGCAAGAGCTGCGGGACAATGACATTCGGCTTGCTGATACTGCGAGGGCCATGAAGTTTTTTAGCGGTGCGGTGCTAGCCGCCTTGCCCAAGCATCCACCCCAGCTATGGTCGGGTCTGGTGGAGCAGCAGCGGCACTTTCGAAAGTTGCGAACACTATGAATGAGCTGTCACTGATCGCTACGGAGTTGGGTGATTTCTGCAAACATCGGGATTGGCGATCTTGTGTGATCGGGGGATTTGCCGTGCAGCATTGGGGAGAGCCGAGGATGACGATGGATGTCGATCTTTCTCTGCTGACGGGTTTTGGCGAAGAGGAAGCTTTTGTTGATGAGTTGTTGCGGCACTACGCGGGACGTCTGCCAGATGCGAGAGGTTTCGCCCTGCAAAATCGGGTTTTGCTAATCAAGAACTCATCTGGGGTGGGTATTGACATCGCACTTGCGGCGTTGCCCTTTGAAGAATGTGTGGTGGATCGGTCTGTGATGGCGGTCCGGTGAAGTAGCATCGCCTTCACGCGACAAGGAGATAAAAGACTGGTTAAATTTTCGGTTGACACTTCAAGTCACAAATATATTCTCCCATATATGAAAACCATAACAGTCAATGTATCCGATCCGATTTATCGCGATTTTACTGTTTATGCCAAGCAAATGGGCAATAGTGCCTCGGAGTTGATTCGGCGGGCGATGGAGGATTACCACCAGCGCTTCATTTTGAGGAAAACAACGCTGCGCCACCGCAGACCGGCCAGTGTGGGCGGTCCCTTGCAGCCGATCGCTCGGGAAGAGGACTTACTGGGGGATATGCTCGATGACCATTGCGATTGATACCGATTTCCTTGTGGCGGTGGAGATTCGCGACCACCTCTTTCACAAGCCTGCAGATGCCTTGCTGGGTCGTCTACTGGACGAAGGGCGCAAATTGGCTGTTGCGCCGCAAACACTGGCGGAATTTGTCCATGTGGTGACGGATTCCAAACGATTGCTGGAGCCGCTCTCGATGGAGGAGGCCTTGTCCAGAGCTGAATACTGGTGGCAAGCGCGGGAGGTGGTTCGCATTTATCCCGAGGGAGACGCAGTGTCCACCTGGATCGAATGGTTGCGCGATCATCGGCTCGGGCGCAAGCGGCTGCTGGATACGATGCTGGCGGCATCAGCTTGCACCCAAGGAATCTCAACGATCATCACCAATAACGAAAAAGATTTTAAAATCTTTGGAAGGTTCAAAATTCTCACCTACAAACTCCCGGAATCCCTGTAAACAATTGGCAAGCTCCGCAAGGAAATATAGAATTGTTTCGACAATAATGGGTTAAGACGGTTTTTGAAAAATACCAGCTTGGAGTTTTTGGGGAGCCGGATAATGTTGAGGAAATAATGAAGGGGGCGTCGAAATTTGTTCCAAATTCCGCTACGGTTGAGATGTCTGGGGATTTTCGAAATATGTTCCATGTTCCGCGGCGGAACAACCCGCCACTGAATTGCTGGGTTCTCTTTCCGCTTTTGCAGGTGATGGAGAGGTCGATGGCGGATAGTTGGCTCAAGTGGAGTGGCCAGAACGACTCCACGGGGCGAGAAAACTGCCCCCGATGGAGTAGGTTTCCCACTCCACAAGCGGGGAAAGACTATAAAAAAATCTTGATTTTTACTTAATCCCGGCAATTTTTTTATATATGAAAACGACATTGGATATTCCAAGTGCGCTGTTGAGCGAAGCCATGAGACTCGCTGGAGCAAAGACGAAGCGAGCAGCCGTTTTGGCTGCTTTGGATGATTTTTCCAAGCGCGGTCGGATGCGCGAATTGGCCATGAGGTTGGGAGATTCTGATACATTCATGTCCCCTAGCGATTTGGAATCCCTTCGCATCCAGGAGAAACCGGAATGATACTGGTCGATACATCCTGTTGGATTCATTATCTTCGCCGTGATGGAGACGCAGAAACGAAGACGAAGGTTCGTGGTTTGCTTTTGGATGGAGTGGCTGTTTTATGCCCGGTGGTTCTTGCGGAGTTGTGGATGGGAGCCGGGTCGAAAAAAGACCAAGCTGAGTTGGCCGAATTGGCTGCCGTATTGCGGTGTTTGCCAATGACTGATGATGTTTGGAAGTGTTCTTTTCGTCTTGCCCGCATATGTCGGGCGAAAGGCACCCCGGTTCCTGGAACCGATCTGCTCATTGTGGCGTGTGCTTTTATTCATGGTGTGCATGTGATTGCAAAAGACAAGCATTTTGAGACTCTGGGTAGATATCGGGCTCTTTGTGTTTCTGGCGAGGCCGCCGAGGATTGATGGGTATGGGGCGGGCCAAATGAAAATGCTGAAAGTGGAAACTCTGAAAAGCGAAAATTCTGAAATGGTAAAAAGTAGCGGATTCTGGATTTCTTAAGGGCTGGTAAAATTTAACTCCAAGTGGATGAACGGATTATTGCCGAATATGATGGTGTCCTTTCACGGCCAAAATTACGTAAATATTTTTCGCTTTTTGAAAAGGATTTGATCATGGATTTCATTCGGGCGGACTCCGAATGGCAAGTTTGCACCACGATAGCGGATGGGCTGCCAGATGCAAAGGATGCCTGCTTTTTAGAGGTGGCCCTTGAGGCACGCGTGGCATTGGTCACGGGGAATGCTCGACACTATCCGGAGGAGTTGCGGGGCGGCGTCGAGATTCTGTCGCCTCGCGAGTTTTTAGAGAGAATCAAGTAACAAAACCAAGAAATGTTCGAGATTACCCAAAATTTCTGCTGCGGCAGAGAGTTTTTCGATGGGGCATTTCCGGGAATTGCTCGGGAGGAGAGGGCATTGTTTGACATAAAAACATAATTATGATTTTGTGTGTCTATGAGAACTACTATTGATCTTTCCGATGAACTCTTTCGCGAGGTAAAAACTTTTGCGGCTCAGCAAGGAACAACACTCAAGCAGTTGTTGACCCAATTCATTGTTTCAGGCTTGGAATCACAGGCTCAAGCCTCCAAGCGCCGCATGCCACCGCCTGTGGCCATTTGCAGAACTCCCGGTCAGTCGCCCACACCAGCGCTTACGAACCGCCAACTCCATGCTCTTTTGGATGAAGAGGATTCCAAGAGATTCAGCAACGGTCATAAGACATGATTGATCTTCCGGATGTGAATGTATGGCTTGCTTTGGTGGACGAGAACCATGCGCACCACGAAAAAGCCATTCATTATTGGCAAGAGCAATCCGCTGCCGAAATCGTATTTTGCCGGGTAACGATGCTGGCTTTTCTTCGTTTGTCCACCCATCCGAAGGTGCTCAGTAGAACCTTGTCGCCTGCCGAGGCCTGGGAGATCTACCAGCGCTACCGCCGCGAGGCTGATGTGGGTTTCGTTCAGGATTCCCCGACCGTGGATCAAGCCTTTATGGAAATAACGACTCGGGAGGACTTCCCGCACCACCTTTGGACGGATTGCTACCTCACGGCATTGGCGAGTGTCAAAAGCTGCCGCATTGTATCCTTCGATGAGGATTTCAATCGATTTGCTGGTATCGACTTCCTACATCTTTCCTCCTGATATTCAAAAGGCTTCATTGCTAAGTTTATTGATCTGTAATGAACGCCAAAATTTTTGCGGGAGCGGTTTTGGCTTATGGATACAACCACTGGGTTGGGAATTTCCCGTCGAGGCGGGTGCCGGAGTTTTATCTGAAAAGTTGGCTGCTCATGATGGAACCTTTGGGCGAAAAAATGAAAAGTTTTTCGAAAGCTGAGCGAAGGCCAGCAACTGAGAACAAACTTTGATGAAAAAGCTTTTCTATATTTGCGAGGCGGATTCCGGTGGAATCATGGAGTATGCGATCCGGCAGAGCGCGGCACTGACAGAGGCTGGGGTGGAGGTGTATTTTCTGTGCAAAACTACATTTCCCAAGGAGCGGTTGGGGGAGGGGATAAGGGCTTCGGAGTTTGGGAAGAGTCGAGAGTCGAGGGGCGAGGGGCGAGGGCCTTTAGGGAAGATATTCCGCGCATGGCGAATGGTTGCTGATTTGCGTAGTGAGGCGAGACAAGTTGCGGGACTGGCAGAGGAACTTGCTTCAAGTCCAAAATCACAATTAACCACCGAGGACACCGAGAGCACGGAGAACAGGTGTGTTCAGAAGCAGGGCGGCGCTTGGGCAAGCCATGCTGGAGTTTCAGAATCAGACTCTCTGGCAAGCGAGCTTGCCGGGTTGCCTGTTTCTAAATCGCTCAATCGCTCCGCGAGCGGTCCTGCTTTTTCTCTCGACGCTAGACGCTCGCCACTCGACTCAAAAGCAGCAGCTACACGCCACCCGCTACTCGTAACCCGCCACAACCTCGGTAAAGCCGAGGTCGCCGTTCTCTTCGCCTGCTACAAGGAATACTTTGCACCGTTTTGGGTATGGTCGTTGCAGCGATTGGCGAAGAAGGGAATTGTGATTGGGACGATTGCCCATGATCCGGTGAGGGATTTTGTGGTGGGGCCGGTCTGGTGGCACCGGTGGTCGGTGCGGTTGGGGTATTCGTTCGTGCGGGATGTTTTTGTGCATGATGGCACGCCGGTGGATTTCGCTGGTAGGCAGCCGGCGGGGATACGAGTGCACCAAATTCCGCATGGGCCGTATGAGGTGGCAAAGCCCAAGATCGGTCGAGAGGCGATGCGGTGGCGGTTGGGGTTCGATTCTGGTTTAACCACAGAGTTCACAATCGAGCATCGGGGCAGATGTGAGAAAGAGCAACCACAGGTTGGCCCGAAGGGCGAGAGAGCGGGAGCGCTCGAGTCAAAGAGCACTGAGGACCAGCTTGTTCAGAAGCAGGGCTGTTCTCCGGCACGCCAAGATAGCGCTGTGTTTTCAAATCCCTCCTCAAGCGAGTTTGCACGAAATTCTGAAATCACATCGCCCACCAGTTCCGCAGTTGGCCCCGATTCTTCATCCGATACTAGCCAGTCGCTACCCGCCACAGCATCGCTCTGCGATGCAACACCCTCCACTCCGGCTTCGCCGGACATCGTCTTCCTGGCCTTTGGTCAGATTCGCGACGGGAAGAATCTCGATTTATTTTTGCGTGCGATGACGCGGTTGCCTGAGAATGTGAAGTTGCTTGTGGCTGGAAAGGGGGATTCGGGGTCTTCGAGGCAGCCGGAATTTTATCAGAAGCTCGCAGAAGAATTGGGGGTGGGGGATCGGTGTCGGTGGGATATCCGGAGAATTCCGGATGAGGAAGTGGGGGATATCTTTGCCGCCTGCGATGTGGTGCTCGTGACTTATAGTGCGAAATTCCGCTCGGCTAGCGGCGTGCTGAATGCAGCGGTTTCCGCCCGCAAGCCGGTGCTGGCTTCCGCTGGGGCCGGGCCATTGAAGAGCGTTGTTGAAAAATACCATCTCGGCGTTTTTGTGAAGCCGGATGATCTTGAGGAAATAATGAAGGGGGCTTCGAAATTTGTTCCAAATTCCGCTACAGAACAACCCGCCACTCGTTACCAGTCCATCGCAACCCTATCTCCCGCCTGGGAACGCTATGAAAAAGAGAATTCTTGGGAGGAGAATGCCCGAAGAGTGCTGAAGACGCTATGTGAACAGTGAAGGGTGCTGCTGATATGGAAAAAGCGTTCCAATCGTTAAAGCCTCTCACGGATGAGGAGGCGAAGCGGATCGAAGAAGCCATGGGCTGGGCAAACTCTTGGGAAAATGTTTCCGACACTTCGTCGGGCTTGGCATCTGGAGAAAAAACCTGAAAAATGGAATTGAGGCTTCCTGATTTCACATTTAATCTTAAATTGTGATTTCTCGTGATTTTTTGAGATAGAGGTTTGTCTAAAATTACGAATGCGCTTGAAAATTGTAACCTTGTAGAGTTGTTTCCCGACGAAATCGTTGCAAGTTGATAGGCAGAATCCGTTTCCAATTTGCACCTTTCGCTTTTCAGTAGTTTCCACTTCCCTCCTTCCGATTTTCTACAATGGACACTTCCGGCGCTTTCCCAATTCCCTTTTATATTTCATTGTTATTGCTTTGCTTTTCGTTTTTTTACGCATGGAAGGCGCGAATGTCTGGGGTGGGAATTCCAATGGCGGCAGTTCTAGGAACGGTGGCAATCTGGTATTTTGGAGATGCGTTGTATAATGATTATCAGATGTATGCGATTGAGATAGGCCCGGAGTATCTCGAGGCGGCGTGGTGGCAAGTGGCCCTCTTTTTGGGGGCTTTTATCGTTTTTGTGCCCATGGTGCACCGCGCAGTGAATCGCAAGGTGCTGGGCGAGCGAAGTGAATTTTGGGTTTTGATGCAACAAGGGGGTATGGATAACCCTGAGTTCCAGAGGAGGTTGGATATTGCGACACGACTGATCTTGGGAGTATGGCTTGTATTGATGTCCATAGCACTCATTCGCACCGACTTTGATGTGCTGGGTCTATTTGCTCCCTATATTAGCGGTAAGGCAAACCCTTGGGGAAGAGGCAGGGTAGGCACAGGGTTTGATGCTTTTATTTCTTTTGCCAACTACTTGCAGATCATGCTTGCTGCTGCCTTTGGCATTGTCGCCGCTGTGGCGAAAAATCCTCGCACACGCATGATCGGGATCGTGATCACCCTACTATCGATCCCATGGTTTCTCTTGGATCGAACTCGCAACACGATGCTTGCGGTGGCTCTGCCGGGATTGATAGCTTGGGTCTTTGTGCGTTTTCGCGGTGGTATTTTTCTCAAAGTAGCCATCTTGGCTGGGGCATTTCTGGTAACGGAGGGATGGATGAAATTTATTATTCAAACCCGAAGTGGCTCTGATATTTCCAGGATGTTCAGCCAACTTGGTATCGGAGGCGTCGTGGAACAGGTTGAATCAACGGATGTCAAGCATCAGGGGCTGAATATGTTTGAGGAATTGGCATGGGTGAATTCGTTCATCGATAAGGGAACCTATGCTGTTAATAACGGTGCAAGATATTTTGCGGAATTGGTGAATCCGGTTCCACGGTTTATCTGGCCTAACAAACCAATGATCGGTATCGACTACGCAATTGCCCGCGGGCAATTGTATAGTGGTGCCTCAGAGGATGCCGCTGGCGTCGGCGCAACGATTTCAACAGGGATGATCGGCCAAGGGGTGGTAAATTTCGGCACCTTTTTCGGGGTTTTGGCGGCGGCGTTGCTGATGGCCTACTGGGTAGCCATCTTGGCAAGACAGGATCTGATGGGTATAAAAATGGGCCGTATGCTGCTCTTTTTCATCGGGTGCGTTCTCACATTCAATCTTGGCAGGGACATTACTTTGATCACGTTATATCCATTTATCTTTGGTTATGTGATGCTCTCGTTCTGGGCAAGAACGCATGGAGAAAGGTGAGTGTTTTGGGGAATAATAGTCATTTCACGCTGGTCTTGCATCTCGCCACTCTCGGGAAAATCCCTGTTATCAAACGGGACGATGCTGTGAAATCTCTCCGCCTTCCTCATGGAGAGCTTCATGAAGCAAATGGGAACGATTTTACAAAAGCTGGGTTGAAGTGAAGCGCATTGCTATCCATTTTGCGCGGCTGGGGCCTTACCATTTGGCGCGGCTGGAGTCAGCGGCAGAGGTTTTAGTGTCTGTTGGCTGGGAGGTTGTCGCTTTTGAGATAGCAGGAACGGATGCAACCTATGAATGGGAAAAAGCGAGTTCCCATGGGGCGGGTTTTGCCAGAAAAACTGTATTTCCAGATCGGATTTTTGAAGAGATTCCAGATGGGGAGTTAAGGAGGGGAATTTCCATAGCCTTGGGGGAATTGCAACCCGATGCTATGGCGATCGCCGGTTGGGGAACGGTGGATGCAAGGGCCTGTCTCTCATGGTGCAAACAACGTAGAATTCCTGCATTTGTGATGAGCGAAACGCGAGCGGCGGATGGTAAGAGGATTTGGTGGAAGGAATGGTTGAAATCCCGGGTTGTTAGGAAATTCGATGGGGCACTTTGCGGAGGGGAGTCCCATAAACGGTATCTGGTGCAGTTGGGTATACCTCCGGAGCGGATCGCTTTTGGCTACAATGTTGTCGATAACTCTTACTTCGCGAATGAGAAATGCAGTCGAGCGTCGAGCATCGAGGAGCCAGAGGCGGGTGATCGCACTAAACTCGCCACTCGCCACCAACCAACAGCTGCTGCTTTTCCCGAAGGGCCGTATTTTTTGGCATCGAACCGGTTTGTAGAGAGAAAGAATTTGGCGAGGTTGATTCAGGCCTATTCTGAATATGTGGCTTCGAGCAAATCCGACATTTGGCCGTTGTTTCTATTGGGCGATGGGGAGTTGCGCGGGGGGCTGGAGAGATTGGCGCAGAAGTTGGAACTGATCATCGCCTCGGGAGACTTAAAACTTAATTCTTACAAACTTAAAACTCCTTCCGAAGACGGGCTGGTTTTCTTCGCTGGTTTTCGCCAGATCGAGGAATTGCCTGCATTTTATTCCGCGGCAGGTGCTTTTGTCCACCCGGCGCTTGAAGAGCCGTGGGGACTCGTTATCAACGAAGCCATGGCGAGCGGGTTGCCAATACTCTCCAGCCGCAATGTTGGGGCTGCCGAGGAATTGGTTGTGGAGGGAGAAACGGGATTTTTATTCGACCCGATGAATGTTAAGGAGATGGCGGCAGCGCTGCTGCGAATGGCCGATATGCCGGAGGCGCATCGGCGGGAAATGGGCTTAGCCGCTCAGTCCATGCTCGAACGGAAGGCTCCCAAGCGGGCATTTGGTGAAGGTCTGAAAGCTCTTCTGCTTCTAAAATGAAAGTGCTTTCCGTCTTGGAGTCTGTTTCCCGCGCGGATGGCGGAATATTCGAGGCCGAGTGCGCCTTGCAGCGTGAATTGGTTTTGTCCCAAGGATGCTCGGTGAATGTGGTGGCGTTGAAGGATGAGTTTACCGATCTGGATGCCGACAAGTGGCTGCCCATCAAGCCTCGCGTGGCTGGCCTGATCGGGCCGAGAGGGTTCGGGTTTGCTCCGGGCTTGAGGCGCTTGATGGCAGGCGAAGCGGACTTGGCTTACTGTGCCGCACTTTGGAAATATCCGTCCTGGGCATTGCTGGACTGGCAAAAAAAAACTGGGAAGCCTCTGGTGCTGGCACCGCACGGGTCGCTTGATGCTTGGGCGCTAAAAAATTCCCGATGCAAGAAACGCATCGCCGCTTGGTTGTTCAAAGACGAGCAGTTGCGGCGGGCGACATGTTTTCGCGCCCTCTGTGAGTCCGAGGCGGATGCGATTCGGGCTTATGGTCTGAAGCAGCGAATCGAGGTGGTGCCGAATGGGGTGGAATTGCCGGAGGGATTGACCACAGAGAACACAGAGAGCGCAGAGGGGAAGAAACGGCTTTTGTTTTTGGGGAGGATTCATCCAAAGAAGGGTTTGATTGGCTTGCTTCGCGCTTGGGCAGAAATCCAAAATCCAAAATCCAAAATCCAAAATTCCAGCCAGTGGCAATTGGTTATCGCAGGCTGGGACCAAGGAGGGCATGAGGGGGAGCTGAAAGCCTTGTGCGGGGAGTTGGGGCTTCGAGTTTTCAGCGGTTTGGATGCTGCGGACTTAAGACTTAATTCTTACAAAGTTAAAACTCCCCCGCCGGAGTCGGAGGCCGCCGATGTTGTTTTTTGGGGGCCTGCATTTGGGGAGGAGAAAGAGGCGCTGCTTCGAAGTGCGGAGGCATTTGTGCTGCCGAGTTTAAGCGAGGGGTTGCCGATGTCGGTGCTGGAGGCTTGGGCTTACGGCTTGCCGGTGGTGATGACGCCGGAGTGCAATTTACCCGAGGGCTTCGCTTGTCACGCGGCGCTTCAAATTCGAAATGGGGAAATGGGGAATGCGAAATGGAAGGGGTTGAGGACTTTGATTGAGATGACGGATGCCGATCGTATAGAGATGGGGCTGCGAGGACGCCGGTTGGTGGAGAAGAAATTCACCTGGCCGAAAGTCGCCGCACAGATGAGGGGGCTTTACGAGGAGTTGTTATGAGGAGTTTTACAAGCCCACTTTTTTTGGAGGCCCCTGCATCAGTGGTTGTGATGGCTCGAAATATCTTTCCTCGTTAGAAACAACCCATCGTTAAGACTATCAAGTAGTGGAGGGCAGTCATTGTGATTGGATTGGGGCAGAGGGGGAAAGATCGAGGGGTGGCGACTTAATGCGTAAACCGCCTGTGGTATTGGCTTGAGCGAATGTGTCGGGCAAAAGGAAAAAATCCCCGGCGCGTGTGGGGTTATCTGGCAGAGCGAGTGCCTCCCAAGTCCCGTTGGGAGCTTGGCAAAGAAGGCGTTTTTTCCCGTCTTGAAAGACCCAATCGCTCGGGACAGCGAGGCAACTTTCTACGTTAGCAATACGGATGTGGGCGGTTGCTGTCATTCCAGAGTGAAGACCCTCCAGGCCGGGTTGTGAGGGGATAGTGGCCAGCACCGCGAAAAAGGGTGCCCGGCCTTTGGGCGAGGCAAGAGCGAAGCCAGGAATGTCGGAAATGGTGGCATAAAAATTTTGATCCGCGACGGCTCGCAGCTTGAACTCGACGTGTTGACCTACTTTAACAAGCGTGAGTTCGCGCGCAGAGACGGCGATCTGTAGCAAGTTGCCTACGGAGGGATGGATTTTCAGGAAAGGTTGCCGCCTCTCCAAGAAGTCTCCGGTTTGAACCTTGCGTGGAGGAAGTCCTGATAAGGTAACTGGCAGCAACGAGATAAATCCCGACGCTTTGGCGAGGAGAACAGTTTCATCGAGAGCCCCCAAGGTGGATTGGAGGTCATGGTCTAACCTTTGTGCCGAGTCCACAGCGGCGTTTCGTTGGCGGATGGAGGAGTCTTTGAGCAAGGAGAGTTTCTTTTCCGCACCCTCGGATTGCCCTGAGGCAAGATCTCGCTTAACGGAAGCGATCGATTTTGGAATCTCAGGAAGAAATCGGGAGGCAGTTTGCTGGCGTTTGGCCTCAGCTAGCGTCGAATCGAGCTGTTTAGAACGAATCTTCTCGGACTCGAGACGAATCCCCCAATCAGCCTCCAAAGCCTCCACTCGGTCCGTGGCCCCCTGTTTTTTAACCATGGCGCGATCGAGGCCCAGTTGAACAGGGGTAGGATCGAAACGCGCTACGACATCGCCTTTTTTAACCTGTGTGCCTTCCTCCGCGAGCCAGATGAGAATACGGTCTCCCGCAAATCCAGGTGCTCGGACCACTCGCGAGGAGGCACTTTCCAAGGTGGCTTCGCGCGTGATGGTTTCTTGAAATGGCGCCGCAGTAAGATGGAGAATAAGCGGCTCACTCGCTGGGGATTGGACAGCAAGGGCTACGAGTAAAATCCACGCAGCGAAGGCGCACCTGGGATTCATGGGCGATCGTTTGGGAAGGGCGGCATAGCAATTCGAAGGGGTGATCCATCGTTAACACTTGGTATGGTTTCGAAAGCCACGAAGTCGTCGGATTCAAACACGGATTTGGGGGTGACCGCCGCAAGGCCATCTGCGCGCTTGATCCAGAGGGTGGACCCTTCCAGGTAATCCCTCGGCACAGCATAAACATTTTTGAGGTTTTTCAGGGGAATTCGTGCCATGACGGATTCGCCGATTTTCAAGTCGAGTTGCTTCGGGAGCTTTACGAGAGCTTCTTGGAATGGTCGGTTCCCCCTGCCAGGTAGGGTTGCGGGCGTTGGGAGGATTTGCAGCAGAGTTCCGGGCACTATTTCGTCAGGATGTGATCGAAGGCGGACCTCTACAGGCATGCCGCTTTTTGCGAGGACTGCTTGGCGTTCGTCGAGGTGGATTCGAGCCACAAAGGCATCTGCTCCCGGTATGCGCCCGAAGACTTGGGCTGATTCCAGAAAATCTCCTGGTTGGGGCTTGCGCACTTGGCCGGCTAGTGGAATCGGCTGATAGACGACGAAGCCGTCATTTTCTGCAACCAGCGTGAAGCGTTGAATATCCTGTGTAAGGTCATCAATCTCTTGGAGAATGGCATCTGCTCGGCGGGAGGCTTCGGAGAGTGACTTGTCGCCTAGGAGTGTGACGAGGGCGAGTTGATTGCCGGCAGAGTCGATCCGGCGTCTGGCGGTTGCGACATCTGCATCGCTTTGGGAAATGCGCAGCCGACTTTCATGGGCCAGTCGCTTGCGATCGATTTCGGCCAAAGCCGCTGTGCCTCGTGTGCCATCCATTCGCAATTTGCCGTCAAGATGGCGGGCTTGTTGAAGGGCCGTGAGTTCGCCCAACGAGAGTTTCATTTCTTGGAAGCGGTTCCGTAACTCCTCGATACGGTTCTCCAGCGGGGTGGAATCGAACTCTGCCACAGCCTCCCCAGTTCGGACAAAATCGCCCTCGGGCTTGAGTTTAAGAATTTGCTTTGGAAGAGAAGACTGCGGAGCCGCAAGCAGGGATCCCCCTGTGGCATCGATCACTCCCGGGGCCTCAAGAATTTGATCGAATCGAGCTTTTGGAACATCCAGAAGTGGAGGCGGAAAGCGGTTGGGCGATCCCATGAAAGCCATTGCGAAGACGCTGAAAAAAATGACGTTATTCATGACGCAAGGCGTCGATCGGATTCATTTCGCTAGCACTCTTGGCCGGGTAGTAGCCGAAAATCAGCCCCATGAGGACAGAGAAGCAAAATGCTACCGCCACCGCGAGCGGGGGGATGTGCATTTCCCAACCGGTAGAGGAGGAGATTGCGATCGAAAGGCCGATACCGAGTGCCACTCCTGCGACTCCGCCGGTTGCGGTGAGGAGAACCGCTTCGGCAAGAAACTGGAGGCGGATATCGCTTTTGGTCGCCCCCGCGCCGCGCCGAATTCCGATCTCCTTGGTTCGTTCCAGCACCGAGGCAAGCATGATATTCATAATGCCGATGCCGCCAACCAGCAGGGAAATGCCGGTAATCAAAAGCATGATGCTATTGAAAAGGTCACGCGTGCGCGCCTGCTGGCGGATCAGTGATTCAGGAATCGTCAGCCCAAAGTCGCGTTCGCCATTGTGACGACGGAGCAGGATTCGCTCCGCCATGGCGGCAAGCGGGGCGACGAGATTTTCGTGTTCAGCTTGAAGGATAATCTTTGAAATAGGCGCCTCAAAACCCTCGATTTTTTGAAAAAGCACCGGCTGGTTGCGTGGAATGAGAATCGAGTTGTCATGATTTGGAACCATTTCCAAGACACCCACAACTTCAAATAGCGATCCATTGATTCGCAGGCTTTTTCCAACCGGACTGGTCAGTGGGAAGAATTGGGCTGCTGCATCTCGTCCTATCACACAAACGCGGTTGCTATTCTTCATGTCCCAATCAGCAAGAAGGCGTCCCTCCCGGAGTGGAAACTCGAGCACGCGGAAGAGTGCGGGATCTACGCCAGTAACATTCGAGCTAATCTGCGCACCAGGGGCTTGAATGAAAAGTTCCCGGTTCACGAGAACCGATCGTTCCGAGATGCCAGGTAGAGCCTTGTTGAGATACTCGAAATCCTGCATCGACAACCCCTCGCCGACCGAAGTGCCTTTTTCAGCCGAGGTTTTTCGAACCGAAGGTAGATCTTGAATATAGATATTTCTGATGCCAAGGATCGAAATCTCGCGTAGAGCGGATTGTTTGCCTCCTTCACCAATGCCTGTCATGGCAATTACTGCAGCAACGCCAAAGATAATACCGAGCATGGTGAGAAATGAGCGGAGCTTGTGCTCCACTAAGGTGCGGCGTGCGAGGCCCAGATAGCGAAGAAAGCGCGTCATGGGGGACTCCATTCCTTCCAGCGCACAGAGCTTGAGGGGCGAGAGAGATAGTCACGAAGAGCGGCGTCTGGAAGCACGATACGGCCCTCCAAGGCAGTATCGACAATGGCATCCCTGCGTCCCGCATTGAGGACTTGGAGAGTCTGGGATTCGATTTTTCCATTCTTTTCGACCCACACAAAATCTGCTCCATCGCGATGCTGGAGAAACGGCACAGGAACAATATGAGCCGCCTTATGGTAGGAGAGCAGAATGGTCACGCGGGCATTCATTCCAGGGCGAAGACGCTCCAAGTCGCAATCGTGGATACGGACGACGAGGCGAAATGCCTTGATAAATGGATTGTTATCCCGCACGTGGGCGAGGGGTGCGATGGAGGCCACCTCGCCACTGAAAGTGCTGTCGGGAAAGGCATCGGGAACAACACGTGTGGGGAGGCCCGGTTTAATGCGGCGGATGTCCTCCTCAGGCACATCAAGAACAACAGTCATTTTATAAAGATTCGGAATGATGAGAAAAACCTGCCCCTTGAAAAGTTGGTCACCCACTTGAACCTTGCGCGTGAGTCCGCTGATTCGGATCGGTGGATAGACTACGATGCCTTCCTGCGGCGCATGGATGGTGAAGGATTCGATGTCAGCCAGCGTTTGCTCGATTTTCCGATTATTGTCCGCAATGAGCTGGTCGATCTGGCGGAGCTGCACATCGCGGCGGTTTTCTTCCTGTGCCACGCGGTTGGAAGCCACTTTGATTTCATTTTTGGCATTGTTCAGGCGGGTTTCGGCCGCATCCCGCTCGAGTTTCGCGTTATACGTCATCGAGCGGTAGGTCAACTCGGCCAAACGGGCATTTTCGATCGATGTTTGGCGGGCTACTTCCAAGTCGGCAAGGCGGATACGGGCCTCGAGTTCAGCATCCGTGCGTCGCGCCTCTAAACCGGATTCCCGGAGCGCGGCGAGCGATTCCTCGAGCCGCGCGGTGTCGAACTTTGCGAGTAAGTTCCCTTTGGAGACGAGGGTTCCCTCCTCGACGACCTCGATGAGCTTGCGATCCACATTCGATCCAGGGGCCGCGATGTGTGTTGCAGATTCCGCTTCGAGGGTGCCATTTTCGACGAGCTCGATATCGATATCTGCCGTTCTCGGGCTGGTGATCAGGAGTTCGAGCGCCGGGCCGCTGGAGCCTGGCTTCCACACCAGCCATACGCCTGCAGCAAGAAGGAGCAGTAAAACCCCCAGAAGAAGCGAGAAACGATTTTTCATTGGCGAGAGTCGGAAATGATGCGTCCGTCGCGCATTTCAATGGCCCTGTCACATTGGGCAGCGATATCGAGATCGTGAGTCACAATGAGGATCGTGGCTCCTTGACGGTGGATTTCCCGGAAAAGGTTCAAAATTTCCACTCCAGTCTGACTGTCCAAGGCGCCAGTGGGCTCGTCAGCAAGGATAAGGGAGGGACCCCCAACGAGGGCTCGGGCGATAGCGACTCGCTGGCGTTGACCGCCGGAGAGTTCATTCGGGCGATGAGCCATGCGCTCCGAGAGGCCGACGCGGGCGAGGGCCTCCTTCACACGAGTTTGGGGGTCGGCGATATCATCGCGGTAAAAAAGTGGGAGGGCCACGTTTTCTACGGCGGTGCAGCGCGGAAGGAGATTGAAACTCTGGTAGACGAATCCGATTTCGCGGTTCCGGATACGGGATTCGTCGTCATCAGATAGCTGTGACACGTCGCTACCTTTGAAGTGATGGCGGCCCGAGCTTGGGCGATCGAGGAAGCCAAGGATGTTCATAAGGGTGGATTTGCCCGACCCGGAGGCACCGACCAAGGCGGTGAATTCGCCCTGTTGAAAATCCAAATCTATTCCTCGGAGGACAGGCACCTCCAGACCCGGAAGATGATAGGATTTGTTGATGTCGTGGAGCGACACAAGGGTGGTCATTTCAGCGAAGCGAGGCCGGAATTGGAGTTTTCGAGGGGATAGTCACGTTCGATTTCAGCAAGCCGACGCAGGAGCGCGTAGAGGAGCGAAGTGAGTTCATCCAGAGCGTTGAAGTATTCGTTTTTCGTGCGGATCATGTCAAAAGACCCGACGCTGCCGAGTTCGAAACGAAGGCGGGAAATTTCAAACTCCCGAGCGGCAATTTTTTCGATCTCCTGGGCGATTTCATAGCGGGCGCGTATTTCAGCCAAGGAGATCAGAGAGTTTCGAACCTCGCGAACTTCCTGTCGGAAAAGGGCGTCGATCTGCTTCTCGTTGATCGAGCGGTCGATTTCCTCCAGGCGGATGTTGTTCCATTTTTCAAAGGTCGATCCAAACAGGGGAACGGTGACCAAGAGAGCTGCACTGAGGTCGCGGCCCTCGACGGGTTGGGAGGTGTTGAAAACCCCGTCACCGATTGTGCGATAGATGTCCCCGCGTGCTTCAAAACGCACTGATGGGAGGAGAGAGTTGCGGATGAAGTCTGCGTTTTCCGCGTTTGCGAACATATTGTAGCGCACCTGCGCGATGCGGAGTTCATTCCTCATTCCAGACTCAACCATGCGACGAGGGTCGCAGAGTTTTGCGTCGAGCTCGGGAGTCTTGGGTTCCTCAAGGGTCAAAGGCTCTTCGTAGGGGATTTGGAGGAGGCTCGCCAATTCGCTTCTGGCGCGGTCCAACGAGGCCTTGCGGGTCACCAGTCGGCTCTGAGAGACCTTCAGATCGCGCTGGTAATCCAGCAAGGAATACTCCGCAATCACTCCGGAGCGAAATTTTTCCTCACTCTCGGTGGCGAACTTGGAGTCCTGCTCGAAGCGGCGCTCGGCGCTGTAGGCGATGAGTTCCGCCTCCATGACCGAATAAAAAGCAATTTTCACGCGGAAGTCGAATTCCCTGCTCACCGAAGCCTGTGCGGATTTTTTGAGCCAAATTTGCTTTTCTATGAGCGATCCTTGGAGCCAGAGGGGATCCTTGCGAACGAATTCCTGCGAAAAAACCAGACCCAGCCTGTCGCTAAGGAGTCCCGCCCGTGAAATATCATGATCATACACGGCTGAGAAATCGGTGTTTGTGGGCAGCTTTTGCTTCAGGGAAGCCTCCACTCCCGGTTCAGTGGTGCGGTATTGGAATTTCGGCTGGTCCAAACCTTCCTCGCGGGCATCATAGTCGAAAATTCGGGGGGCTTGGAGTTGGACTTCAAACTCGGGGTAATACTTTACCTGGACTCCAAAAAGGCGGGCCATCATGCGATCTACCTCGAGTTTCGCAGCGGCGAGTTCCGGGCTTACTGATCGCGCGCGTGCTATGGCTGCTTCGACAGTCATTGGCAACTGGGGAGCTTCCTCCAGAGAATTTCCCATGACGGCCTCGACACTTGGCAAAGAGGGGAGATTTTTTTCGGCAAAAAGGGGCGGACAGACGACCAATGCACAAAGAAGTGCTGCGCCAAGGTCAGAGGTTCTGGAAGTTTTCCAGATCATAAAGCGGGAGGGAGGCTTAATCGAAAAGCTTCCACACATCGGAGAGTATCGGGGGAATTCACGGCGTATCTGAATGAGACCATCGAGATGGATTCGCAGATGATTGCAATGTATTAGCAAATAGATTTTTGATCCCGGGGATTTCCGGTTCCTCGTTACCGATCATGATGAATTTTAAACAAATACTGCGAGGCTAGTCAAACAGCGAGTTTTTTAAGGCGACAGCCGCACGTGATGCCACGTGCGGTTTTTTTTTGCATAGCGAAAGCGGTCGTGGAGCCGGTCATGTCCGCCTTGCCAAAATTCAATCGTCTCCGGGCGCAGGAGATAGCCTCCCCAAAAGTCGGGCTTGGGAATCGGCCCCTCGGCGAAGCGTTTTTGAAATTCCAGATTTCTTTCCAGGAGAAATTCACGGGACGGAATTTCGGTGCTTTGTTCCGATACCCATGCACCGATCCGGCTGCCTCTCGGGCGGCTTTCAAAATAGGCGATGGATTCGGGCTCGGGGAGTTTTTCGACATTTCCTGTGATCTCGACCTGGCGCTCCAGAGCGATCCAAGGGAAGAGAAGGGCGGCGTGGGCATTGGCGGCAAGATGGCGACCTTTGCGGCTGGTGTGGTTAGTGAAGAAAATGAATCCGCGTTCGTCGAAGCCTTTTAACAAAACGGTTCGACAGGCTGGGCGACCATCCGCATCGGCTGTGGCGAGCGACATGGCATTCGGCTCGGGAATGCCACTGGCGGCGGCTTCATCAAACCATACGCGAAATTGCTCAAGCGGATCAGAATGCAAATCGGATTCCTTGAGCGGCTCGCGGCCATAATCCACGCGGAGATCTTGCAGGTTCAAGTTTGGTTTCATGTTTTAAAAATCAAGGAGCCACCTCGGCGAGGCGGCGGAGGTATTTATAGGAGTAAATCCCTGTGGAGTGTCCATCGGTCCACTTGGGCTGGATGGCATAGCCGCCGATTGTCTGCCAACTCGCAAGATCGAAGCTCCGTTCGTTGTAGGTTACGGTGGGACGAACCACATTTCCTAGCACATCGGGTTCACCTCCGCAGGCCGCGCAAGGACAGTGCCGACGCATCAGCTCCAGCGGCAGATAGGTTTCGCTTCCATCGCTCCAGGCAATCGCCAGTTCTGTGCCTATTTTTTGGATCGCGGTGGGTGAGAGTAGTGACGTCATACGGCGGCTTTGGTGATGTGTGGAGGCTTGAGGTAAATAGGCTCGGCGGGGCCGGCTTGGTCGAGATGTCTTTGGAAAAAGCGTGCTTGCGGATGTTCGATCCGGGCGCTGGCCATCAACGGGCTGGTTGAAAAAACAGGAACTCCAGGCGCAAGGCGTAACAGAACCTCCGATGGCGAAAACAGCTCCACCGGGCGCATCAATTTGCCATTCACGATATGGCCCATGAACCACTGCCCTGCGCGGGCGTCGCCGATCACAAAGTATTCAGGCGCGTCGTAGCCGAACAGCGAGCAGATGCCCTGTAACGGGATGTTTCTGGCTTTTGCCAAGCCCCATGCCGCAGCAATCGATGCCCGCAAACTATTATAGCTGCCAGGCCCGGTGCCAACGACCACAAGGTTGAACTCTCCGGCTTGGGCGACAGCATTTTGGAGGGCTTCAAAAAAAGCGGTGCCGCGCCCTCGCGGGTTTTCAAATGCCAACGAAAAATGCAGGTGGTCACCTGTGGTGGCGGCAATGCTGCCTCGCGAGCTGGAACATTCGATGGAGAGGATCTTCACTGGGCGATTGCGATTTTTCGGCTATCGCCCTCAATGGAAAAAACAAGACGCACTGTCCCTGTCGGGAGGGACTCGGGAAACTTGTCTCCCCATTCGATAGCGGCGACCGCATCGCGGGTGATGAGATCATCGATACCCAGCGCTGCCAATTCCTCCCCCGAATCAAGGCGGTAGAGATCCATATGGATAAGTGGGAGACGTCCACCTTCATATTCATGCACCAGCGTGAAGGTGGGGCTTGAGACGCCGGAGGTTCCCACTCCAAGTCCCTCGGCGAGTCCTTTCACAAAGCATGTCTTTCCGGCGCCCAGCGGACCTTCCAGGCTCAGCACCTCGCCTCCCTGTAGATCTGCGGCGATCCTGCGGGCGGTTTCTTTGGTTTCAGATTCCGTTCGGCACAGGTGACCTGCCGGAGGAATGTATTTTTCGAGGTGCGCGGATGCCATCTTTTGCTCAATTTACTGCGTTGAGTCTTCCAATGACAAATCCTTCCATCTTCAAGCCGCTGCGCGGTGGTTTTTTTCTGCTGTGTCTTCTGCTGGGCATGGGACTCGCCGGATGCGACTCGCCGGGCGGAACGATACGCGAAATTCGGAGCAATCTGGATCTTTTCAAGAAACACCCAAACATGGTCACGCTGGAGTTGCTCGATAAATCATTCGCCAAAATCGAGTCCCAGATCAAAGAGATGGAGGATAAGGGGGACACCGTCCAAGCCGATCTCTTCCGCAGGCAAGCCCTCACGCTCCGCTACGAATACCGTGCCGTCCGCCAGACTTTTATTAAGTGGAGCGAAGAGCAGCTCAACAAGCGCGCATCACAGCGTGAATAGGTCGGGAGCCTCGGAAGGACGCAACCTTTGCTCCACAGCCCGTAGGTTTGTATCCAACGCGTCGAGGCTGAATCGGCGGACGTTTTCACGAGCAGCATCGCTCATGGCTTGAAGCCTCTCGGGATCGTCGGCGAGCGTTTGCAACGCCTTGGCGAGCGCGGCGGCATCCCTGGCGGGCGTGATGAATCCATCCACTCCATCATTCACCACATCGCCGCAATTGGGCGTGGTGAGAACGGGCAGCCCATACGACATCGCCTCCAGTTGTGTGAGCGCGAAGCCATCGGAGATTGTAGGCAGCACAAAGACATCCGCTTCGCGGTAAAAATCCTTCACCCGATCGCGGGATACCGCCCCATGGAAACGCACATTGGCCGGAGCAGTGACGATGGCGTGCTCGGAAATTGCCAATGGTCCCACCACGTCAATTTTTATCGGCACATCCTTCACGCTCTCCAATAGCCTGGCGGCAGCAACGAGATATTGGATCCCTTTGCGCAGGTTCACCTGCCCGAGATAGAGCACGCGCAGCGGGGCATCATCCGCGCGGCGGGGTTTATCAGCCACATCCAACTCCGCCTCCGCCTCATAGGCCAATGGAACAATGATGATTTTTTTTTCAGATACGCCCTGCTTCACCAGCGCATCGCGGGTCCATTTGGAATTCACCATCACGAGGTCGGCCAGTGCCCACTCGGCTTTTCTCCATGCAAAATATTCCTCTGGCACGAGGAGCGGTGTTTTTGCCCATCCCGGCCATTTGGTTTCCTCGGCGCGCACCATTTCCACCTCCACCTGCGATGGATCCATTTGGCAGACAACCGTAGCAGCGCCCTGCTCCTTCGCCCACGCAGCGGCTTCCAGAAATCCGGTGTCGTAGCCAAAAAAAATCGTGTTTTTCCAATTTTGATCCCTGCGTCGCGTTAGGCTCTTCCGCACTCCTCGGCCGAAAGTGCTGCCGATCCGTAGAAAGCCACTGTAAGGGTTGGAGCGGCCCTGGATGCGTTGGCGGATTCCTTCCAACAGCGCCGTGGCATTGAAGGAATAAACCTCCGCATCGCTCAATTCCTCGTGCGTGCGGCTGGCGAGACGGTGGGCGCGCAACAGACGTGCCAAGGGGCTCCAGATTCCAGCCGACCAGTAATCGGTGAACAATGCCTCGAGTCGCCCAGAGCGATGAAGCACCCTAGGAATGGCATAATGCTCCCTCGCGCCGATCTGGGAGCAGATCCACGAGGTGCTGGGTGCGTGAACTCTGAAGCGTTGCCTTGGCAAGAGAACTCTAAAAAACCAGCAAAGCCTCTGCGCGTGAAACTAAAAATGCCGGGGGCGGTCATATGCCCTGTGTGATTACTCGGCGGGATGCAGGTAGCCTTTGGCGAGTTCGGTGAACTCTCTCACTTGCGCCTCCATCCATGCCTTGTCTCGTCCAAGTTCTCTCGCAAGTATGCCCGCAACAGCCGGTGCTGCCTCGATGGCGGCGCGTGCATCCAGGATCAATGCCCGCGTGCGGCGGGATAGCAGATCCTCCAGCGTGAGTGCCTGTTCGTGACGCGCCGCCCATGCCACCGTAGCCAGCGGGTAGGGGAGTCGCGGGTGCATCGATTCCCCGAGGGCGGCATCCTCGAGGATGAGCGCCTTCACATCCGCCGCCTCGCTGCCATACACCGAGAGCCAGTCAGGTAGCGGATCGGCATTCGGGCTGCGCCAGCCCAACAGCTGCAGTTTTTCGGTGACGCAGGGGCGATCATCCAATCCGGCAAGAGTGATTGCTTTATCCAGTGTGTCTTCCGCCATTTTGCGATAGGTGGTCCATTTGCCCCCGACGATGCTCACGAGACCTGAGTCGGAAACAAAAACCTCGTGGTTGCGGGATATCGATTTGGTGGCAGAGCCATCTTTTCCAGGTGGGCGAACCAATGGCCGTTGTCCCGCAAACACGGCAAGGATGTCGCTTTCCTTGGGGTCACGGGCAAGGTAGCGCGCTGCATTTCGCAGGATGAATCCAATTTCCTCCTTCATCGCACGAGGCTCGACGTCTGGAGTCTCCATTGGGGTATCGGTCGTTCCTACCAAGACCTTGCCGTGCCACGGGATCACGAAGAGAACCCTTCCATCGTCTGTGTGCGGCACCATGATTGCCGAATCTCCCTGGAGAAAAGATCGATCAAAAACCAGATGCACTCCCTGGCTGGGCTTCACCGTCGGGACGGAGTTGGCGTCATCCATCATCCTTATGTCATCGCAAAAAATGCCCGTCGCATTGATCACCACGGCACCCTCCACGGTGTAGGTGTGCCCGGTCTGCGAATCCGTAAAACGGACTCCGCTGACGAGGCCGTTGGCTTTTACGAGGCCTGAAACGCGGGCGTGGTTGAGCACGCAGGCCCCATGATGCACTGCGGTTCGGGCTAGTGTGACCGCCAGTCGGGAATCATCGAACTGTCCGTCGAAATATTCCACGCCACCGAGCAGATGTTCGGTTTCAATATTCGGTATTTGCTTGATCGTCTCCTCGCGTGAAAGCAGGTGCGATGGAGCAAGGTTCAGCTTGCCTGCCAGGGCATCGTAGACCTTGAGCCCGATACCGAAAAACGGTCCCTCCCACCACTGATAGCGCGGCACGATGAACGAGAGGTGATGCACGAGATGCGGAGCGTTCTGGTGCATGAGACCACGCTCGCGCAGCGCCTCGAGCACAAGCGGGATGTCGCCTTGTTCGAGATAGCGCACGCCACCATGGACGAGCTTGGTGCTGCGACTCGAGGTGCCTTTGGCAAAATCGGAGGCCTCTAGAAGCAATGTGCGGAAGCCGCGTGTGGCGGCATCCACCGCAACTCCAAGGCCGGTCGCTCCTCCGCCAATGATGATGACATCCCAGAGGGAGGTTTCTTGGACTTTCTTGATCAGTTTTGAACGGTTCATGATTTAATATTCCACTTTTGGGCGCGTTTCACCGCACGCTTCCATGTTTTTATCTTCGATTTTCTTTCGGCGGCCTTGATCTCCGGCTCGAAGCGCCGCTCCAGGGCATGGATTTTATTAAGAGCATCGATGCTTGGCCAGATGCCTGCGCCCAGGCCTGCCAACATTGCGGCTCCGAGAGCGGTGCTTTCGATATTTGTCGGACGCTCCACGCCGATCCCTAGAAGGTTCGCTTGGGTTTGCATGAGCAGATCACTGGCGCAAGCCCCGCCATCCACCCGGATTGTCATGATTTTCTTTGCGGAATCCCGCTCCATCGCGGTGACCAAATCCGCGACCTGAAAGGCGATGCCTTCCAACGTAGCGCGTGCGATGTGTGCGGCGGTCGTTCCCCGCGTCATGCCAAGCAGCGTTCCTCTGGCGTTCGAGTCCCAATAGGGCGCGCCGAGGCCTGTAAAGGCTGGAACCATGACCACCCCGCCGGTGTCGGGCACGCGGGCGGCTAGGTCGTTGACTTCGGGTGCCGTGCGGATGATTCCCAACCCATCACGTAGCCACTGAATCGATGCACCACCCATGAAGACACTGCCCTCAAGCGCATATTCCATGGGCTCGTCGCCGAGACGCCAGGCAACGGTCGTGAGCAGGCGATTTGAACTGTGGATGGCATCCGGACCCGTGAAAACCAGCAGAAAACACCCCGTTCCGTAGGTGCATTTCACCATCCCGGGTTTCGTGCAGAGTTGACCAAAAAGGGCGGACTGCTGATCGCCGATGGCACTGCAAATGGGGATGGATGCCCCGATGAAATCGGAATCCGTATCGCCGAGTCTGCCACTGGAGGAAACAATGCGAGGGAGAAGGGACTTGGGAATATCGAAAATGGCGAGCAGCTCTGGATCCCAATCGCCGGTGTGGATATTCATCAGCATCGTCCGAGAGGCATTGCTCACGTCGGTGACATGGGAGCGCCCGCCGGTGAGTTTGTAGATCAACCAGCTATCGATTGTGCCTGCGGCAAGCTCCCCATTGCGGGCGCGGGCCTGGCCGTTGGGAATTTCCCTCAGGAGCCAGTGCAGTTTGCTGGCCGAGAAATAGGGGTCGAGCAACAACCCCGTGCGCTGTTGGATGAGGGGCTCTTTGCCTGCGTCGCGCAGGGCGTCCATACTGTCGCTGGTGCGGCGATCCTGCCATACAATCGCATTGTGGAGAGGGGTGCCGGTAGCGCGGTCCCATACGACAACGGTTTCACGTTGGTTGGTGATGCCTACGGCGGCGATCTCCTTGGGATCGATGGAGCACTTTGCAAGGGTCGCCCGGGCTGTGGATACGATGGTCTCCCAAATCTCCGAGGCGTCGTGCTCGACCCATCCAGGCTTTGGAAAATGCTGTTTGAATTCCTGCTGGCTCGAAGCGAGTGGATGGAGGTGTTCGTCGTAAATGATGGCACGGGAACTCGTCGTTCCCTGATCGAGGGCGAGAATGTATTTCATAAAATCAAAACTCCCCGAGAGCCTTGTAGGCGATGGCTGCGAGGGATGCCCCGATCAACGGGCCGAGAACCGGGATCCAGGCATACCCCCAGTCGCTGCCGCCTTTTCCAGCAATCGGTAAAATCGCATGGGTCAGGCGGGGACCAAGGTCGCGGGCGGGATTGATCGCATATCCCGTGGGGCCTCCTAGGGAAAGTCCGATGGCAAATACCAGCAGTCCCACAGGCAAGGCGCCAAGGGCCCCCAGATCGATGGGGAAGACATTCGGGCTGGCCGGTGCGCCAGTGGCCTCCTTCATGCAAAAAATTCCAAAAAGCAAAACGAACGCGCCGATGATTTCGCACAGCAGGTTTGCGGGCTTGCAGCGAATCGCCGGTGCCGTGCAAAAAGCGGCCCGCTTGAGGTCGGCATCCTCTGAGATTTTCCAGTGAGGCAGAAACGCGAGCCAAACGATCGCCGCGCCAGCCATTGCTCCGAGCAATTGTGCGGCGATGTAAATTGGCACGTTACCCCATGCGAAATGTCCCGCCAGGGCCATTGCCAGCGAGACAGCGGGATTTAGGTGGGCACCGCTCACCCTTGCCACCGAAAAAACCGCGACGAATACCGCCATGGCCCAGCCTGCGGTAATCACGATCCAGCCTCCTCCTTGGCCTTTACTGCGGTTTAGAACAACGTTTGCGACGACGCCATTGCCCAAAATGATGAGAAGCGCCGTTCCAATAAATTCGGCTAATGCGGGGGACATTGCGGTAACAGTAGTATCAGCCCGCTGCGGGGGGGAGGTTTTTTTTTGCGATGACCAGTAAGCCTCGTAGCGTCAGCAAAGGATCCACCTCGTCGAAAATGCCAACACTGCCGGCAATCAGTGCGGCATCGCCACCGGTAGCGATGATACGAGGTTTTTTCCGGGAGAAGGCCTCTGCGGTTATTTTTTGAATGATCTCCCGGATCAGGCCGCGATAGCCATGGACTGCGCCCGAGAGCATTGCGGCGTGGGTGGATTTTCCGACGGTCGCGGAAGGCTCGCGCAATTTGATAAGCGGCAGGAGGGCGGTTTTTTCGTGGAGGTAGTGAGTCATGGCGCTCAAGCCGGGGGCAATCACTCCGCCGATGTAATCTCCATCGGTGGAGAGCACATCGAATGTCACGGCCGTTCCAAAATCCACGACGATGGCAGGGAACCCATAGTGCGCCGCGCAGCCAGCGGCATTGGCGAGGCGGTCGGCACCAATCGAGCTGGGGTTTGGGTAGTCGATACCCACACCAAGATTCAGCTCAGGAACAACAACAAGCGCATCGGGGAAGGTTGCAAGAATCCCGCTGGTTTTTGCTGGAACAACAGACGAGAGGATGACGCCATCCAGTTTTTTTCTGCCCTTGATTGCATTCAGCTGGCCGGCTTTCAAAGTCGTGGTTGGGAATCGGTGGATGCGCCCGATCCGGTCGCCATTGGTTATAGCGGCCTTTGTAAAGCTGTTGCTGATATCGATGAGCAAAATACGACTCATGTGGCGGGGGATGTTTTTGAAACAATCGCGGCTACCACAAGATCGCCGGTGACATTGAGTGTGGTGCGGCACATATCGAGGAAGCGGTCGATTCCCAGAATGATGGCAATGGCATCTGGCGGGACATTTATCGAGAGAAGCACCCCCACGACCAAAGGCAGCGAACCTCCGGGCACGCCGGCTGTGCCGATCCCTGCCATGATGCACATCAGCGCGACGACAAGCTGCTGGGTGAAATCAAGCTCCACGCCGAAAACTTGGGCAAGAAAAAGAACGGTGACCCCTTCATAGAGTGCCGTGCCATTTTGGTTGGCACTGGCTCCCACGGTGAGAACAAATCGCGCAATCCGCGGAGGGATGCGAAGCTCGTGTTCCGCAACGCGCAGTGCCACGGGCAGGGTTGCGTTGCTGGAGGATGTGCTGAATGCGGTGACAATCGCTTCCCTAGCTTCTCGAAGAAACTGGATCGGCCTTCTGCCTGCGAAAAAACGAAGCGCCAGCGGGTAGACAACAAATTGCTGCAACGCGAGACCCAACAGCACCACGCCGACATAGGCCCCCAGCGTTCGAAAAAGGTCGAGCCCGAGACGTGCCGCCACTGCAAACCCAAGACAGGCCACGCCAATCGGCGCGAGCTTGAGGGCGAAGCCGATGATCGCCATTGACACCTCAAACATGCCTTCAAAAAATCCCCGCAATACGGCTGTCTTCTCCGGCTTCGAGACAGTGAGAGCCACGCCGATAAAAAGACTAAAGACCATCACCGCGAGCAGGCCTCCCCCTTTGTTCTCGGGATTAAACGCATTCGCCGCCTCGGCGAGTGGATTTTCGGGAATGAAATTAAGGATTGTGGTGGTGAGGGATTGCGACTGGCTCCCACGCTCGATGCTTTTTTGCGCACTGCCGGAGTAGGCGGCGACAAGGGCTTCGCGCTTCTCATCGGAAAGTGATTTGCCGGGCTGGAGGCTATTCACCAGCCCGAGAGCGATGCAGACGCTCACGCCCGAAAGAGCAAATGTCACGAGGAGCGATCGAGATCCGATGCGCCCGAGCGTGCGGATGTCTCCCATCTCCATCGTGCCAATGACAATCGCCGATAAAATAAGTGGGATGACCACCATGAAGATTATCCGCAGGAAAATGCGGCCGACAGGTTGGATAACCTCATCGATCCACCAAGCGAGAGTGGGTTGAGCGCTTTCGGGAAGAAACGCACCAGCAGCGAGTCCCAAGAGGAGACCGACTGCCAGACCAGTGAGGATGTGCGCGGCTTGGGACCGGGATGCCTCGCCGGACGACATCCTTTAGCGGGAGAGATCGCCCTGGTTAAGGAGTTTGAAACCCTCGCCGATCAAAACCGAGGAGGCGCACTCGATGTCATCGAGGTGCAGTGCCAGAACGGCCCTCCCACGGGGACGCACCAGCAGCGGATAGCTGAAGTGGACATTCACCTCCGCCATCAGCAACGCGGCAAGCACGCCTGACAAGTCGCTCGGACCCTCCTGTAGCTCCACCACCATCAACTCGCATTCACTGTGCGGGATGTCATGTTCGCGGAAGATTTCCGCTGTGCGATCGGGGTCGCTCACGATCATGCGGCTAATCGCGCTCTCGGAGGACTCTGCAATGCTCAGCGCCAGGACGATGATGTTGCTCTCATCCAGTAGGCGGACGAGTTCAAGCAGGGCTCCGACTTTGTTTTGAAGGAAAACCGAAAACTGGCGCACCTGCGGGGTGTTTAATTTCTCTGCGGTCGCGGATTTCATGGGCGCGTTATTTATAGGAGTATACCATGCAAGCATCCGATTTGTCACCCTCGGTCATGTCGAGGGCAACGAAATACCTGCCCGTGCGTGCCGCCGTGATGCTTGCTGCGGCTCGGGATTCCTCCTGATAGGTTTCGGAGACGGCAGGCCGTCCTTGGCAGTCGAAAATCGAGACTTTCAAGCGCGCAGAAGGATTCGGGCTGGCGGCGGAGAACCAATAGTCGTTGCCGCAAAAAAGATTGATCGCAATCACCACGGGCTTCCCTTTCTCGACCGTTCCGGACCAGTAGCCATCGCGCACATGATAGCCCTGGCCGGAAAAATCGCCCGCAAGCGCAATGGCCCGACTCCGGGAACTTTGATCCGTTTGATTCCAATTGAGCGGTGAAGGCTTCGACTTGGTTTCGGTGGCCAGAAGTGGAGCCACGGCGACAAACAAAAAAATGGAAGCCAAGGGCAATAGGGTATTCATGATTTCGGAGGGGGCTCGGCAGTGGCATGCAGCATGGTGGACATAAAGCCTGCCAATTCCGTCACCTCCGGCTCTGTCAGCGACGCTACTGGTTCTTTGGACATTTTTGAGCGGACGGATTCCATCGAGGCCACAAGTTGTTTTACCAAAGTTGTATCACGGGTTTTTTCGGGCATGGCATTCAACCGGTCGATGAGATGCCCGACAACGGCGGGTTGCACAAGGAGAGCGGAGGCTGCTTGGTCGTATCGTTGAGCAATGAGCCCGGAGGCGAGTTGCATCTGTCGCACCCACGAGCCGAGGCTCATGAAAACCACGAGATCGTGGTCTTTTTGCTCTAGCATGGATAGGCGGATGTCATTGTGCGCGGCATCGAGTTCCTCGCGCAGAGTGCTCCAGCGGCTTTCATCGGCGAAGTTGTTGATGCTCTGGACGCGGGGCAGAACATTTTGGGAGACGTTCAGCTTCTTCGAGAGATTGAAAATATCGCGGCTGGTGTTTTTTACCGATTGGCCGTCGTGGGCTTCGATGGCGATGAAGCCATCCGCCATCAAGACCCCGAGCTGAAGCGCGAGATGTTCCCGACGGGAGGTATTTACTGGCACGGAGGCTTTGACGAGTTGTGTCCAGTTTGGCTGGCATCGCTTGTCGAGCGCGGTGAAAAACTCACCCGGCGTGGGAAGGTAAATGGTCTCCACAAAGACTGCTGACCGCATTTGCTCCGGCGTAAGCGATTCCATCCGCGCATGGGATGTCGGAACGGCGATAACGAACAAGAGGACGAGGGGGAGGAACGAAATGGAAATTCGAAACGGCATCTCAAATAAAGCTACACGGCGAATCTGGTTTTTTCAAAGGGTGAAAGACACGGCCAGGCAATTTGGGCGGCAAGGTTGCCATTGGTGCACGATCCGGGCATTTTCGAGGGGTTTTCAAATATGAACGCCCTGCCGCTTGGTCACCTTTTTTTGCAGATCGGAGTGATTCTCATCGCCTGCAAGCTCTGTTCGTTTGTGATGAGACGGATTGGGCAGCCTTCGACTGTCGGAGAGATGATTGCCGGGGTGCTGCTTGGACCGTCGCTCCTTGGGTTGGTCTTGCCGGATGTCTCCGGGTGGCTATTCCCGGCAAATTCAAAACCGATCCTGCACGATGTCGCGCAGCTGGGGCTGGCTCTTTACATGTTAACCGTCGGGCTTGAATTCCGCACCGATTTGCTGCGTGCACGCCTGCGCTCCGCCATTGCCGTATCCTCCGCAGGAATGATCGCTCCATTTGTTTTTGGAGCGGGGCTCTCCATCCTCATCATGAAGGAGGATGGGTTCTATGGTATCGGCATCTCGCATTGGATGGCGGCGGTTTTCACCGGGGCGGCGATGTGTGTAACGGCATTTCCAATGCTCGCCCGGATCATCAAAGAACGTGGCTTGGCAGGCACGCCCGCAGGCACCCTGGCGTTGACTTGCGGAAGTATCGACGATGCGGCTGCCTGGATTTTGCTCGCAGGTGTCGTGGCGGGGGTGCAGGGCGATCACACCCTCGTCGTATGGACGGTGGCAGGAGCCGTTGCCTATGTCGTTTTTTGCAAGGTGGCGATGCCCCGTTTATTTAAAAAACAGCCAGATTCCGAGGATGCCTTGTTGCAGCAAATGGGGATGCTACTCGTATTTCTGGTGATCGGCGCGTGGTTTACCGATCAGATTCGTCTCTATGCGGTTTTCGGAGCGTTTATCCTCGGAGCTTGTATTCCTCGCGGGAAGCTTGCCGACTACGCCATTTCGAAAACGAGCCCGCTCACGACAATGTTGTTGCTGCCGGTTTTTTTCACCTACTCGGGATTGAATACCCAAATACAACTCCTCGACTCCATGAACGATTGGTTGATCGCCGGGCTTGTGGTGATCGCAGCAGTGGGCGGAAAAATGGGGGCCTGCTACGTCGCAGCGAGACTTTGCAGTGAAAGCCGGAGCGATGCGCTGGCGGTTGCATCGCTCATGAATGCCCGTGGTCTTATGGAGCTGATAATGCTTAATATCGGTCTGCAAGCGGGCATCATTTCCCCGAGGCTTTTTTCCCTCATGGTCATTATGGCGATCGTAACGACCTTGATGGCGGCACCGTTTTTCGAGCTATCACGCCGCACGGCGCTTACCCAAAGTCGATGACGCCTCCACCGGTTCCACGGTGACGAGGTAGCTTGCAAAAGGAGTCCTCCCCCAGAGCGGGGTGATAGAGGCTTTCAATCCTCGCTCGGTAAAGGGGTGCAACAGTTGCTCGCGCTGGGGAAAATTGATTTCTCCACCGCGAATCCAGCCTGTGGCCCGGGTCCAGAATTCCTCCGCCAATGTCGCCATGTATCGCCATCCCGAGCTTTTCAGGCCGGTGCGGATCAAGACAAGAGAACCGTTTTGCGCGGCATCGGCCATCCGTTCCAGAATGACTTGCTGACCAGATGAGGGCAGGTAATGGAGCACATCAAACATGCAAACGGACGAGCCCTCCGGAATGGAAGTCGCGAGCACGTCATTTACCTCAAAACCGATGTCTTCAAATCCAAAGTATCGCACGGCTTCTTTCGCCTTGTTCACTTTCCAGGCGGAGAGGTCTGAACCCCGATATCGAAGCGGGATTCCTGCCGCACGCATCGACAATCCAAGGATGCCCAGTCCGCAACCCAGGTCGACTACGGGTCTGTCGCGCAGCACAATCATCCGCCGCGCTGTCTGGAATACCGGATCCCAGGTAAGTTTCCCGGCAACGTAGCCACGGAGCCAGCGGGACCGTCCATACGCCCTCGAAACGCTCGCCAGTGTGTCGTTTTTAGCCATTTTTTAAATTCCCTTCATTACAGCATCCCGAATGAGTCGAGCAGCCTGGGGTTCTGAATCGTGTGTGATCGTCCTCTCCGGTGAATGCGCCGCTGCGGCAGCGGCAAGTCCCGCCGCTTGTCCGATGGCAAGGCAACTGCCGATCACTCGAAGCGTGGCCGGCACGGGGTCTGTGGATGAAATGGGGCGTCCTGCCATAAAAAGATTTCTAAAGTCATTTGAAATAAGCGTGCGAAGCGGAATGCCGCAAGCCCTGCCTATGGGAGCAGTCGGGTCCTGAGCGATTGGCAACGCCGGATTTGCAGGATTCGGCCATGCGGAATAACACACTGCATCCTCAAAATCCCGAGCGGCATTCACATCCTCATCAGTGAGTGTGTAGCGTCCCACAATCCGCCTGTTGTCTCGAAATCCAGGGAAAGACGAGGTGATTTCGATCCTGCATTTTTCAAAACCAGGAACCCCGGTTCGGATATGGTTTTGGAGTTCCGTGGCAAGGTTCTGGCCAAGGATCTGAAAACGCATCATGGCCTCGGGATTCACGGCGCTGAAGTGGTCACCCTCGGCATAAAGCCCGAGGAAAGGAGGAGGCATTTGAGCATAGGATACAAACCGCATCGCCACCAATCCGATCTGAGGGCTGATCAACCCGTCCCTGATGCCGCTCACGACATTCTGCGAGAAATTCATGCGTCCCTCCTCGTCCATGGCATCCATGTCGAAATCTTCGATCGAAAAGACAAAAGCCTGCTGCTGCGCAGAAGCGGAGTCGTTCTCATGGCAGGACGCTCCCGATAGAAAAGCCAGCGAGGCATCCGGTGTCGTATCCACAAAAACACGTGAAAGCACTCGCTCAGGACGCCCTTCGAAGCGCACCGCATGGAGCAACGAGTCATCGGCGATGATCTCATCAAGCCGGGTATTCCAGGCAATGGTGAGTTTTTTTTCCCGTGCACAAAGCTGCTCCCAAAAGCGTGAGTAGAGCAAAGGCTCCTGCAACATGATGTCATACGGTCCCGCTCGCAACGGACCGCATGCGCCGCCCGACTTCATGAGCCTCTCGCAAAACTCAAGCGCAAACCCTCCATTCGCCTGTCGGGGGATCATGTCCGGGCTGGTGAGATAGAGACCACAAACCCCATGAACCAACACGTCGGAGGGGATGCCGCCGGGGGTATCGCCGCAGTCGAAGAGCAGGGTTTCGAGTCCGGAGCGCGCACAGGCAATCGCTGCCGACAAGCCCGCAGGATTGGCTCCGGCGATGATCACATCGTATTCGGGCTTGATCGGAGAGGAGGCGTTATTTTCCAAAACAGGGCAGAGGTTCTTCTGGTTAAGATTCCGGTATGTTGTTCAAATGAACGGTAAATGACAACAAAGCGACTCCCTGATCCCGGAAAATCTGTAGTATTCCGGGAACAGGCAGGAGCGCAGGGGAAGGGGGGCTTATTTGGACCCCAATGGGCATTTGCCGCTTTCTATTGGAGGAGCATCAGACTCGTCGCGGCGCTGATGTTTCGCAAACGTGAAACTGTCGCAGACACTGCAGCTGTTCGGCGGCGTTTCCAAGAGCTGAGTTTGCGTTACATCGAGGATTTGTCGCGAAGAGGAATTGGTTTTTTTGAATACGAAGGATTCGAGGATGTCGAATCCTGGAGGGGCTCGTTGATCTGCCCCAACCACCCCTCGATTTTGGATGCAATAAGTCTGTTTGCTAAAATTCCCAAGGCCGGTTGTGTGGTTGGAAGCAATCCGCTTCGCAATCCACTTCTCTCAACCCTGGCCAGGATGGGAGACTTCATTCCACGCAATCCCGCGTTGCGAATGGTGAGGGAGTGCCGCTCTCGGCTCGCCCATGGTGAAAATATCATCGTTTTTCCCGAGGGAACGAGAACCTCCGACGGGGCGATCAATCCCTTCCATGATGGCCCGGCTCTGGCGGCAATCAAGGCCGAGGCGCCGGTGCGAACGATCCTCATCGAGTGCAATACGTTGTTTCTCAGCCAGAGATATTCGTTTTTCCAGTGCGCGCCATGGCCTGTCATCTTCCGGCTTTCACCGGGTAAGGTCTTCCATCCCGCTTGCGATGACGATCCCCGCGCATTCACGCGCGAGTTGGAGGATTATTTCCGGGCCAGCCTCCGTCGAGACGGGGATAAAATTGAAAAGACACGGAGCGAGGTCGGTCAATGAGCAGAATGGACTATTTCAAAGCCCTGCTCGGATGGATGGCTGTCCTGCCAGGGGTGGTGCGTAATTGTGAATGGTTTGCTCCAGTCCAAAAAAGATTCGCTCCGAGCGGGCGGGAGTTGCGACTGACGATCGATGATGGCCCGGAGCCCCTGCAGACTCCCCAAGTGCTGGATGTGCTCGCGAGGGAGGGGGTGAAAGCAGACTTTTTTGTGGTTGGGAAAAAAGCGGCTTCCCATCCGGATTTGTGCAGGCGGATGCACGAGGAAGGTCACCGAGTCCAAAACCATACATTCACGCACCCCTCGGCGAGCTTCTGGGCGGCAGGATTTCCGCGTGCCATGCGTGAGATTTCACAGTGCTCTGCCGTGATTCAAGAAATCACCGGGCTGGCTCCGCAGCAATTCCGTGCCCCGGTGGGGATGGCCAATCCCTTTGTGCATCTCGCAGCGCAGCGGCTCGGGTTGGAAATGTGCGGATGGTCGGTGAGCGCGCACGATGGCCTGCGGCACGATCCCTCCTATGTCGTTGCCAAAATCGCAAGAGCCTCCACGCCAGGCGACATCCTCCTCTTGCACGAAAGCCACCTGCGTGGAATGCGCCGGGGAGAGAGGGCTTGCACACTGCAAGAGCTTCTGGCTACGTTGAAACGCAATGGATTTTCCTTTACCGTCTAGCCTCCCGAGCCGCTCTGATAGAGCCTCGGCGTCATCCCGTCATGGAATCTAAAGACGACGTTTCGCTGGAAACTCTCCGCTCCATGCTTGCGGAAAATGTGATGCTCAAGATCGACGCCTCTACGATCGGCGAGGACACTCCGCTCTTCGGCGCTGAGGGGCTGGGGCTCGATTCGCTCGATGCTCTCCAAATCATCATTGCCGTGGAAAAAAAATATGGCATCTCGATCGGAGATGCCACGACAGCGAGGGATGCTTTGCAAAGCCTCGGCGTGTTACGCGATTGGATCAACCAGCGACTCGCCGGCCAAACTTGATTTTTTCAACCCTCGCCCAATCCCATGCCAACCCCAGCATTTGAATCTGAAATGCGCGATGTGGTGGTAATCGGCGGCGGCCCTGCCGGATCGGTGGCGGGGGCCTATCTTGCTCGAAAGGGTTTTCGTGTCCTCCTTCTGGAAAAGGAACGCTTTCCGCGCTTCACAGTGGGAGAGTCGCTATTGCCCCACGGCAACGAAATTTTGAAGGAACTCGGCGTTTGGCCGGAACTCGAGAACGGCGGTTTTGTTAAAAAATATGGAGCCGATTTCTCAACGGGTAGCCGCGAGCGGTTCAATCGCTATTGGTTTCGCAATGCGCTTGGTGTCGGCCATGAGCATACTTTCCAGGTGGATCGTGCCAGCTTTGATGAAATCCTGCTCAATACGGCTCGTCGCGAAGGGTGCGAGGTCGTCGAGGAGGCGAAAGTCACGCAGGTCGATCAAGGCAACGGATGCAAGGGTGATCATGTTGTATTGAACTACGAAAGCCCGGAGGGCCCCTGCAAGATTACGGCGCGCTGGTTGGTGGATGCGAGCGGTCGTGCTGCTGTGGCGGGCGCTTCTCTGAAAATGCCAAAGCTTCCCACGCGGGATCGCAAGATGGTGGCCATTTACGGTCACTTCAGCGGGGTTCATCGCAACGGCGGGGAGGCGTCCGGGCACACGGTGATTATTCGATTCAAGGAAGGCTGGTTCTGGCTCATCCCGCTCGCAAATGGCACGACCTCGTTGGGCGTGGTAATACCGCCTGAGTTGCTGCGGAAGCACGGTGGCGATCTGAAGATGGCATTCGAGACCTGTGTGGCAGCGAATCCCGATGTGTCCAACCGCATGCGAAATGCTGAAACTCTCGTGCCCCTCCGCGTCACGGCGGATTACAGTTGGCGTCACCGGTCCTTTGCGGAGGGCCGTGTGCTCCTGACCGGTGATGCTGCCGGTTTCGTGGATCCTATTTTTTCCTCTGGTGTGATGCTGGCCATGAAATCAGGCAAGCTCGCTGCAGAGACAATCGCCCGATCCGATGCGCTCGGGCGTCCGCTCACCGTATACGAGTGCCGCGCTTACACGCGCAACATTGCCGGTTGGATGAAGACCTACAGCAGGATCATTCGTTCCTTCTACGACCGGGCGGGTTTTGAGATTTTCATGAACCCAATGCCCCTGCTGGGAATCCCTCGGAGTATTGGTTTTCTTGTCGGCGGGAAAATGGATCTGCCCGTGTCCCATCGGTTGCGCATTTTTATGTTTCAATTGATCTGCGCCGTTCAACGCAGAGTTACCATCGCGCCGCCGATTCCCTCGTTGCGCTAGGATTTTTCGCATTCACGAATGAATCTCCGCGTCCTCTTTGCACTACTCGCCGCTGTTGCGGCGGCGATTTTTTTTCTGCGCAAGGGTGGTGCACGCGATTACCGGAAGGCGCGATTTTACCAGACATTTTACCGTCCTGGAGGCTTTGAGCTGGGAATATGGGCGCGGCGGAGATTCGGGCGGCGTTGCAGCCACGTTGGTGCGACATTTCTTGGTCTCGGCTACGCCCTCACACACTTGCGGGTGCTGCGGGAAATTCGTTCGAATATCGCGCTACTGGATCCCTCCCGAGCAACACTGGCAAATGCGATAAGGCTTTGCATCCACCAGGCTCTCAACTTTCGTGAATACACGGAGCTTGCAGCAAGCGCGCCAGATGTCGTGCTCGACATGCTGGGTGAAAAATCCGGCATCGAGCATATTGAAACCGCTAGGGCTATGGGCAAGGGATGTCTTTTTGTGACCGGCCACCTCGGTTTTTTTGAGCTGGGCGGACTGGTGATGTCGCGCATGGGCTACCCCATCACGGCGCTGACCCTGCCTGAACCCACTTCTGACCTCACGCAATGGCGTGCGGATTTCCGCCGACGCTGGGGTGTGGAAACCGTGGTGGTGGGAGGTGATGCCTTCTCTGCTGTTGAAATTACCCGCTCCTTGCGGGGTGGATCAATGGTGGCGCTGCTTTGCGACCGGCCGTTTGATGACAATGTGGTGATGGTTGATTTACCGCATGGGCGCATTCCCTTCTCTACGGCACCCGTGCTGCTCTCGCTGCTATCCGGCGCTCCGATCGTTGCCGTGGCGATTACGCGGCAGAGTGATGGGAAATTTCGTATCCAAGCCGATCCCCCGGTTGTTCCAGAATGGCTGCCTGAGGGGCGCGAAGCCACACTCGCTCACTACACCCGACTCCTTGCCACTCGCCATCTTGTCCCCATGTTTGTGCGCGATCCGGAGCAGTGGCACCACTATTCCCGACTTCAAAAATGATGACACCCCACACGCCACATGGTCCCGGATTCCGGTTTCTTGATGAATTCCAAGCGGAGCCGGATCGAGGTATTGGCACCTGGCATCTCGATTCAGGGCTCTTTTTTTTCAAGGATCACTTTCCCGGCAACCCTCTCGTGCCGGCGGCGCTGTTGATGGAGTTTGCGGCACAAACGGCTGGGGCCTTCTGGATGAGAGCGACTCCAGCAGGCGAGGGGACACCTCTTTTCGTCGCATCGATCGACGCGATGCGGATACAGTCTGCCGCGCACCCCGGAGAAACGCTCTCGGCTTTTATCACGCTCGTTCGAGAGCTGGGGTCTCTTGCTCAATTCGAGTTTGAGGTGCTCTCCACAGCACGCCCGGTGGCGAGGGGGAAAATCACACTCAGTCGCCAACTTTCGGCGTAGAATACAGTCAACATGACGCACGTGGGACAGTTGGCTAAAAAGTCGGGTCCAGCGAGCCGAGTCTGATGAACCCTTTCGGATTGCATCCGCGACAAGGAGCGTAGAATTTTTTTAAAAACAAAAACGCCGCGCGGTTAACCAAGCGGCGTTTTGTTTTAGATCCGAGCAGGGACGATTACTTGATCGGAACCGTGGCAATCGTCTGCAGGATGCGGCTGGCGATCTTGTAGGGGTCGCCTTGGGAATTCGGGCGACGGTCCTCGAGGTAGCCTTTGTAGTCGTTGTTCGCGAAGCTGTGCGGAACGCGGATCGAGGCGCCGCGATTTGCCACGCCGTAGTTGAATTTGTCGATCGACTGGGTCTCGTGGAGACCAGTGAGGCGGAGGTGGTTGTCTGGTCCATACACGGCGATGTGCTCGTTTTTGTATTTGTCGAAGGCCGCCATGAGGGATTCGAAGTATTCCTTGCCGCCGACTTCACGCATGAACTTGGTCGAGAAATTCGAGTGCATGCCGGAGCCGTTCCAGTCGAAGTCCTTGCCGAGCGGTTTGCAATGGTAGTTCACATCTACGCCGTATTGCTCGCAGAGGCGCTGGAGGATGTATCGGGCGACCCATACCTCGTCGGCGGCACGCTTGGACCCTTTGCCGAAGATTTGGAATTCCCACTGGCCTTTGGCCACCTCGGCATTGATGCCTTCGTGGTTGATGCCGGCATCGAGGCAGATGTCGAGGTGCTGCTCCACGATCTCGCGTGCGATGTCGCCCACGGAATCATAGCCCACGCCGGTGTAGTAAAGCCCCTGTGGTGCAGGGAAGCCTTCCGATGGGAATCCGAGCGGACGGCCATTTTGATAGAGGAAATACTCCTGCTCAAATCCAAACCAGGCATCCGGATCGTCAAGAATGGTCGCGCGGGAGTTGGAGGGATGCGGAGTGCCATCCGGCAACAAGACTTCGCACATCACAAGCACACCATTTTTACGGGTGGAGTCGGGGAAAACAGCAACTGGCTTCAACAGGCAGTCCGAACTCTTGCCTTCGGCTTGCCGGGTGGAGCTACCGTCGAAACCCCACATGGGAAGCTCTTCGAGCTTGGGAAAGCTGGCGAATTCCTTGATCTGGGTTTTGCTGCGGAGGTTTGCAACGGGCTCGTAACCGTCGAGCCAGATGTATTCGAGTTTGTATTTAGCCATTTTTATTTAGGTGTAGTTTTTTGAGCACTTGAAAGCCGCCCATTGGTGCTTTTTGTTTGTTTTTTCACAGTTTCCCATGCGGCGAAACTAAAGAAGCAGGTTGAATGCCAAACTGGAAGAAGGATGGGAGGAATAAGTTGGCTGCGTCCCATCATAGGGCACCCGGAATCCTGATGTTCAGAGTGTTAAGCTTACTGTCACGCACGAGTCGGGAATAGGTTTGAGAAGGCGTGTCACCGAGATGGTCGACGATGAGTCGCTGGAGGTCGTGTCGATAGTCGACCCGGAAAAGCCCGAATCGCGGGGTGAAGGAGCCCCATTCATAGTTGTCCGTGAGAGACCAGTGGAGGTAGCCAAGTAGAGGCACGCCTTCGTCGAGCATGCGACGGACCTCGCGTAGGTGGGCTTCGAGATAGTCGCTCCGGGTAAGTCGATCCGAGCGGGGCGCTGATAAGGAATTATCCATGCTACAGCGCTGGGCCATGCCATTTTCAGCGATGAGGATTCCCAGGCCGGGAAAGGCTTTTGAATAATACCGGCAGAAAGCAGTCATTCCCTCGGGGAGGAAATGCCAGTCCCACCATTTGCAGGAGAGGACATCAAGAATGTGAGAGGAAATGCTGCGAGCCTTGAATTCCAGATCCGAAAAATCCGGAAGCCGCAATACGTGGCTTACAAAAGGGTCGTAGTAGTCGAGCCCCAGATAATCCAAGGAGGTATCTCTGGTCGCCCGCTCCATCTCGTTGAAGAAAAAACCGCAGCCATCCTCGGTGGCTGTCCGCGATGCGAAAAAATTTGCCAGACGATGCAGTCCCGCGCCTGCTATAGCCGCAAGATCGGTGCGCCGATGAAGGGCAATCCCTGTGAAATATTGCGAAAGCGCGTGTGCCCTAGCCTTGAAATACTCACCGGTCTCGGAGGGTTTGATGCCGTGTTGTCTCAAGCATAGCAAATCGAGCAGCATGTTTTCCGACCAATACACATCACTGCAAAAGGTATTCATCGAAATGAACGGACGCTCCCAACCGCGTGCGGCATGGATGTCATGGATTGCGTTGTAGGCGCGAACATGCGCGGCAAGCAGGCGGTTGTAGGCCCGCAAACCAACTGAAAATCCCGCTTCCGGCCCGCCGGGAAAATGGCGGTTCAGATAGGTATTGAGAACGAGCATGTTTGGCTCGTTGATCGTGACATACCATCGCAGCGGAGGCTGTCCGTGCGTGTCGCATAGGCGGTCGTTGACCCTCTGGATCGTCGATTTTACAAAATTCTCAAATGCGGCAGGCGTCGTATCGTCCAGCCAGGCATCAACCCCAAGCCAGGCGGGATGGGTGAAATGATGCAGCGTGATCACCGGCTCGAGCCCGGCTTTGCGACATGCGGCAATGCGATCGGCATAAGCGTTGATTGCGGCGAGGTCAAATGCCGGTGCGGGACCGGGATCATTGGAGGTCCCCGGTTGCACGCGAGCCCACTCGATGCTCATGCGAAAGGCATTGAGACCCAGTCCCCGGGCCAGCTCAAAGTCGCTCTGGTAGCGGTTCCAGAAATCCACGGCACGTCCGGTGCGGACGACCCGACCCGATGCCTCGCAGGCTCCCCAATTGTTTTTTGGCTCAGAGGGTCCGTTGTAGCCGCCTTCGCTTTGATAGCCGGAAGTCGCGACTCCGATTAGAAATGGGGAGGTGTTTTCTTCCATCATGGCTACAAGCAATTAACCCGCTGCTGCGATGCGTTTGCGCAGGGCTTTCTCTCGCAGTTTGGAAATAATAATCGGGCGCTTTTCAGGCTCCTCCAGCACGATTCGGGCGATGTCCTCGGCGGCGTGCGGACGACCCAGACGGCGAGCGCATTCTCGCATCCGGGACAATCTCTCCGGGTCATCGAGCAGGCATCGCAGCTTGTGGGCGACGAGCGTGACCTCACTGCACTTCACCGCCGCGCCGGCTTCAAGGAGGACATCGGAATTACGCTCCTCCTGGCCTCCAATGGGGTCGAGGATCAGCATGGGCAGTCCCCGTGCGAGAGCTTCTGCGGTCGTCATCCCTCCGGGTTTGCTTAGGATGACAGACGAGGCGGCCATCAGGTCGGGTATTTCCTTTGTGAACCCGAGCACGCGGAAGTCGCCGGGGCGGTGCTTTACCAACTCGACGATATCATCCTGCATTTCCTTGTTGTGGCCGCATACGATGATCGCCTGAAAATCCCGATCCAGTTGCAACAACTGACGGACGACCGCCGTTGCTGGACTCAGGCCCAAAGCGCCTCCAACGACGAGAAAGGTCGGGCGGTTTGGCTGCAAGCCATGGCGGATTAGCACACTCGCGGCATCTACCGGTTGTGCAAATTCCGGTTCCACTGGAATGCCGGTGACCTCGATGCGGTCTCCAGGCAGGCCGAGGGCCTCCATGTGGATTTTATCTTCCTCCTGCGCGACGAAATACCAGTTGAATGCCCGCGTAATCCAAAAGGCATGGAAATGAAAATCAGTCACCACCACGCCAAGGCGTGCGTCGAGTTTTCCATTGGAAATAAGCCATGAGATCACACCGGCCGGCATGAAGTGTGTGCAAATGATCACATCCGGTCGAAAATCCTTCACGAGGCTCATGAGCGGAAGCGCCTGAGGGAGGTCGATCGCAAGGCGGCTCTTGTCCGCGACCCACGGGTCGTCGCTGGTCTCATACCACCAACCAAGAAACTCCGGCAGCATCGCGGAGAGCTTCTTATAAAGCGTGGAGTAAAATTGCTTGTGCAGGACGTTGGTGTGATCGAGCGAGTCGTCCGACAGCACCTCCTCCACATCGGGCCTTCCTCGCATCACTTTGGCAATGGCGTCAGCTGCCTTCACGTGTCCCGAGCCAACCGAGGCGGAGAGAATCAAAATGCGTTTCCCCATTTGGTTGGCAATCTGGACCAGATGCATCCTGCTCACAAGCGCCGATTCCGCCGTGCGCACCCATGCCGCCATTCCCGATGGTCAATGATGAAACCAACACTTGGGACCTGCATCAGCTCATGGTTGGCATTTATTTTGCTCTAGTGCCTCCGATGAAAAACAACGACAGCAAAAGAATCGGCGTCCTCACAAGCGGAGGCGATTGCCCAGGACTCAACGCAGTCATTCGCGGCGTCGTCCGTGCCGCCGCCGAGCGGGGGTGGGAAACCATAGGGTTCGCCGACGGCTACGAGGGCATGCTCGCCCCGGTGCGCTATCGCAGACTCGCCCCCAATGGCATCGACAGCATCATGTCAATGGGCGGCACTATTCTTGGAACCACCAACCGCGGGCGCTTTGTGGCCAAGGTCGGCGAGGGCAAGAAAGCCGTAATTCCCAAGGCCATTCTCTCCGAGGCGCGGGAGACCTTCGAGGGGCTTGGTCTTCATGCATTGGTCTGCATCGGTGGTGATGGATCACTGAGCACCGCGCTTCAGCTGCAAAAGGCGGGAATGCCCGTTGTGGGTGTGCCCAAGACAATCGACAACGATCTCAACGCCACCGCCACCACCTTTGGATTCGACTCCGCCGTAGCGGTGGTGGTTGACGCGCTCGATCGCCTGCATACCACCGCGAAAAGCCACAAGCGTCTCATGGTCGTGGAGGTCATGGGACGGCACGCTGGCTGGATCGCCCTCCACGGGGGGCTTGGCGGTGGCGCTGATGTTGTTTTGATTCCCGAAATTCCTTACCACATGGACAAATTGGTGCAGTTCGTGAAAAACCGCATCAACGATGGCTTCGACAGCACCATGGTCGTCGTAGCCGAGGGAGCCAAGGAGGTCGGAAAAGCCGCCAGCACGAAACAGGCAAAGCTTCGCGCCAAAGGCGAGGTTCGGCTTGGCGGCTTGGGTGAACGCCTCGCTGTGGAACTCGAGGCCGCAACCGGCCAGGAAGCTCGCTCCGTTTCACTCGGTCACCTCCAACGCGGTGGCACCCCGAGTGCCCTCGACCGCATCCTCGCCACCCGCTTCGGCGTGGGAGCCGTGCGCCTCATCGAACAACGCCGCTTTGGTTACATGGTCAGCTACTTGAAATACCATGTCGGCGGTGTGCCTATTGCCAAGGCGGTCGGAACCCTCAAAACCGTCGATCCACTTGGAGAAACTGTTTCAGCCGCCCGCTCTGTAGGGATTTCCTTCGGCGACCGGTGATTCGATGAGATTGAGATGAGGGGGCAATGTCTTCGGCGATTTAGGAGCAGACTTCGGGGGCGAGCTAGGGTTCGAGTTGGCGGGAGAGTTCGCGGATCGATCGTGCGAGGCCGAGATCTTGGATTCGCAGCAGAGCGCGATAGACAGGCAGCACCACACGTCGCCGCAAAGCGCGTTCTGGCCAATGCCGTAGCATTGTGGCCACTCGGAGGGGATAGAGATGGACAGTGCGGTTGTCATCAAGGCGACAGAGGGTGCTCACCCCTTGCTCGATCGTGCCAATCGCGCCCGCTTCCTCAGCGGCCTCCATCAACGCAACTTCCTGTCGCGTCATGCCCGCTTCCAAGCTCCCCTTGGGAACCAACCATCGCGTGCCAGAGGAACTGGTTACCAGCACGATGTGCAGGACGCCGTTTTTAAAAAGAAAGGGCACCGCGCCGGCTTGGTTAAGTATGTTCCTCACCGGCGGCGGTCCATGCACGGCGAGGTGAGCATCCGAATAGTCTTCCATGCCAGTAATCTCCTCACCAAAAATCCCGGGCTTTTGAAAGGCCTTGCTCTCGGCTGGAGATGCAAAACTCACGGTGGCGATCTGCACGGTTGTCCCATGAGATTTGATCACCTCCAGCACAAAAATACATCCTCCGGCACGAATGGATGAGCGGGTTTTGGTGATCCGCGAATCCTCGGTAAGCTGCCATAGGACTTTGAAATCTCGATCAGCGAGCGGACGTTGAGTCTCGTGGCGGAGGCGACCGCGTCCCTTCCCGACCATCAAAAAACCATTATTTTTCGATTTTCGCAGGCATACGTCGCGATGTCCCTGTGCGGTAAGGAATCCCAATTCGAGTGTCATCGCTCGATTTTTCACCGCTTGAGGAGGCAACTTACCGGTTACTAGAAACTTTCTTTCGATTGCTGGATGCATCGTCGAGCGCTCGGGATGCTAAAAGCAGATGTTGCAAGAGCGAGGTTTTTATTGCAGTTTTTCCCCTCCAAAAATCTGGCATGGACAACGACCAAGACGAGCAAGACACCCAAACGAATGAGGTAATGAACGGAGACGAGGCTGCCGTCTTCCTCAAAATGCCCAAATCCACTCTCCTAAAACTTTGCAGCGAAGGGCAACTGCCGGGCGTGAAGGTTGGTCGTCAATGGCGATTCCACCGAGATGCCCTCGAAAAATGGAAAAACGAAAAAGCCGGTGAAGCGGTCGATATTTCCGACGAATCCGAGGGCGTCAGCGAGCCTGTGCCCCTTGATTTTTCTCAAAACCTTCGTCAGGCGGAGACCCGTATCGAAAAGGAAATTAAACCTGTTGTCGAAGAAGTCTCGAGCGCTGTCGTGAGCTATGATTTTGAGACCACGGGCGAAGTGCGAATTTTGGATGATCTCGATGAGGGGGTTGGCGAGGCCAAGGAAATAGAAGAAGCTCCAGGTGCCACTACGCGCCCCCGCAAAACCTCGAAAACTCCCAAAACTCTCGTAGATCCTCAAGCCGAGGTGCAGCAGGAAGAGGCGATCGAGGAAGTTGTGACGGTGTCTTCGGAAGACGATCAGCCAGTAAAAAATACACGCAAAAGAAGTTCCTCCGCTCGATCCGAGTCCGCTCTGGAGCTGATGGCGCAAATTTCCGAGAAGACACCGGCCCGTAAGACTGCCGGGCGCACGTCCCGAACGAAAACCACGTCAACCTCTTCCCCTGCTCGCACTCGCTCCAGCACTGCTGCTGCGGCAGCCGCTAATATCCGCGAGCAGTTTGATGAGACAGTTGATGATACCTCCTCGAGCCTTGCCAGCCAAGCAGCGGAGGCGGTGGAAATTTCTCGCCCCTACAATCGTGAAGCAGCAAAAGCTCCGCAACCTCCCCAGCATCCCAAGCGTCGTGGCGACGGTGGTGGTTCCGGTGTGTTTCGCAAAGCCATCTACTGGGTTGCCGTTCTGGGCGTGCTCGTTCTGGCTGGTCTCGGCGTAAAAAGCTTGTTGGTTCCTGTGGCCTCGGATTCCGCGCTGCTTGCAGCGACATCCAGCAAGGCGACTCCGCAAGTCCCGACGCTTCCCGAATTTCAGGTTGTATATAAACACAACGACTCGGATGAAATCGGCCGCGACAATCTACAGATTCCTACTCCGCCGCCGCCCAAGCAGCCTGCTCCAGTGGACCAGCAAACGACCGAGACCGTTGATCGGGTGATCGTTCCCGGCATGGAACAACCCGCGGGCGCTCCCGGTGCTCCTGTCGCCCCCGTCACCGCCGCAGTGCCTCCTGCTCCTCTCCAAGAAGGCGTGCAGCAACCCACGACACCCATCGCGACAGCACCTGCACCGAACCGCAACCTTGAGTCAATCAACCGCCTTCTTCCGGCGCTCTTTGATCTCTCCGGTTGCACCATCACAAGCAACAATAACGAAATCCGGATCGCTTTCGAAGAGGGCATCTTTTCCTCCGGAATCAGTGTTGAAAGCAAAGGCAAGGCTCAACTCACCCGCGTGGCAGAGTTTCTCAACACAAATGCTTCGGACTTCTGGGTAATCATCGAGGGCCAGACCGATGGCACCCCGGTGCGCCCGCAGTCTCCATTCCGCGACAACTACACTCTTGGCCTGCGCCGAGCCGTTGCCGCCACAGAGATCATGCGTAATGAGGCCCAATTTCCTGCCGACCGCCTGCTTGCAAGTTCTGCGGGTGGAGTGAGCGCCCCGTTTCCCGATGCCAAGAAAGGCTCCGGCAAGAACAGGACGGTCGTCCTTCGACTCATCCCCAAAGCGGGTTCATAAATTCGGTTGAAGAGCAAAATGGGTGAAAGGCTGGAATCGAGGGTTCGATTCAAATCCTGATCACCTTTTAGGCAGCTTCACCTCAAGTCGCCCCTCTTTATAATCCATCTCGATGGCATCGCCCCGCACCGGCCCGGGGAGGGTGAGAGATTGAGAGGAACTGGAGGCGCTGTATGCCGTCATGCCTGCCGCGCTTGAGTTTTGATCTTGCCGCGAGGTGATGGTGATGAACCGATCGTTGTCCACCTTCACGTTGATGTTTTTTGCCTGAGCTTCGGGGATTTCAGCACGGAGGATGTATTTGTCGGGTTCCTCAACAATTTCAAAACCAGATTGAGAACCTGTGCCGAGAGCGCCAAGCAGGCCGCTTTGGTTGAGCAGCGTCCCGAGTAGGTCCTGGCTGCCAGGCGATTGATTTTTCACCATTTGGTTCACTTGGCCGATCATCGCCGCTGCTTGTGAGAGCATTTGGTCGCGCAGGGAATCAAATGGATCGTTTCCGCTGGCACCGGACTGCATGGGGGAGGGGGCCGCAGGGGGTTGAAAAGCAGCATTGCCTTTCTGAACAGTGATCACGAGTTGATCCCTGTCGCGCTTGATCCCAAGGGCCGAGTCCGGTAATGCGGCCGGCAGCGAGATTTGCTGCTCATGGCGGCTGGCACCCGCGCTGGTATCCAGAACAAGCGTTGTTCCAGCGAGCCGCATCTTGATGTCGTTTTTTTCACCAACACCCAGGCGCACTGTGTAGGCACCGGGATCCTCCGATACATCCAGTGTCGATGAGAGGATGGGCGTCGTTTGAGAGTGTCCGGCCTGGGAAAGCGAAAGAGATCCGGCGAGCAGTAAGGTGATCGAAATGTTCCTCATTTAGCCAAAGAGAGACAAAGGACTGGCACAAAATGTTCAATCCCGCTTGGGCAGCATCAGGAGCACCCAACCGGCAAGCAGCAGTAGCCCCCCCAGGGGAGTGATGGCACCAAGCCAACGAATGTTTGTGATCGCAAGCAGGTAAAGTGTGCCAGAAAAAATCGAAATGCCCGCCATCCATGTCCATGCGGTAGCGACACGTTTTTCCGAGGCCCAGAGCGCGGCGACGGCATGAACGAGGTGGTAGAGTACGGCGGTTTCCCAAATGGCCGCGGTGTTGTTGGCCGTAAGGATTTCCTTGAGTCCGTGAGCCCCGAAAGCTCCGAGTGCAACTCCGAGAAACCCAAAAAAAGCAGCGGTCTTGTATGCAAGCATGGCAAGGACATCTTTCATGAAAACCGCTCTCACGACAACCCACCTGAATGAGTTTTTGTCGTGGAAAGCCGGAGTTGTTCGATTATTACCGCATTCTCTTCTTGGTATGACTCACAACAACACATCGCCGCGTCCATCGCGCTCCTTCTGGTCTGCCTTTGGGCCGGGTCTCATATTTGCCGGCGCGGCCGTGGGGGTTTCCCATCTAGTCCAATCCACCCGTGCCGGTGCTAGTTTTGGGTTGGGAATGCTCCTAGTGGTCGTGCTGGCCAATGCGGTGAAATACCCCGCATTCCGTTTCGGTCCCCAATATGCGGCCGCAACCGGGCACTCGCTACTAGATGGCTACCGACGCCAAGGGCGGTGGACACTTCTTGTTTTTACCCTCCTCACTTTGGCAACAATGTTCACCATTACAGCCGTGGTGACACTAGTCACTGCCGGCGTGGGTATTGCCGTTTTCGGACTCCAGCCGCTGCTTGATGCCAGCGTGGGGGCAGCGAATGGTCCATTGGCGGTATCAGCCGCTCTCATTGCCTTGTCGGCAATCCTACTCGCGGGCGGCGGATACGTATGGCTGGATCGCTTTATCAAACTGGTGATGCCTGTGCTTACGGTTTGCACCCTTACGGCGATGGTGTTGGCGCTGGATCGCATCACGTGGTCGTGGGAGGCGTTTCTTCCATCGCGAATTGTCTTCGACGCGGCAGGTATCGCGTTTTGCGTGGCGCTGATCGGCTGGATGCCGTCGGCAATCGATATTTCGGTGTGGAGTTCGCTTTGGACAGTGGCACGGGCAAAGCATCAGGGAGCACGGCCGACGTCTCGCGGTGCCTTGTTGGATTTTGATATCGGCTATGGGGTCACATTGCTCCTTGCCCTTGCTTTCGTCTTGCTTGGCACCGGCTTAATGTATGGGCAGGGGATTTCCTTCGACAACAACGCAGTGAAATTCTCGATGCAGGTCATCGATCTTTACAAGGGGACGCTTGGCGGATGGAGCGGACCGCTCATTGGTGGGGCAGCTTTTCTGGTGATGCTCTCGACCTCGGTAACCGTGATCGATGCGTTTCCGCGTGTGATTGCCGCACTGGTCGTGCAGTTGAAATTGGCTTTCCGCTCAACAAACAAGGTGCAGGACCCTTCGATTCCATTGGAGGGAGATCGCCGGGTTTATCGCATGGCATTCACCGTCCTGTCAGCGGGAGCGCTCGCAATTCTCACGTGGGGGATGTCGAGCTTCACGGCTCTTGTGGACTTGGCTACCACGCTATCGTTTCTTACCGCGCCGGTGCTTTCATTTTTTAATCACCGGGCGGTTCATGGGCCGGAAGTGCCAAAGGCAAGCCAGCCCGGTCGAGTGATGTCGGCATGGAGTTTGCTGGCGATTGCCCTGCAGGGAGCGTCTGCTCTCTATTTCCTTTGGATCAAATTCGCTCCCGTGGCCTGAGTCACTCCCCCCGGTAGGAACAGCGGGCAAAAGGGGTCTCGTTGATCACGATCTCGGCCAGTCCCGGCAATTGCGGGGTGAGCTTCTTCCATAGCCAGGCGCACATGAGCTCGATGGTGGGATTTTCCAATCCCGGGGTGTCATTGAGCACCGTGTGGTCGAGTTGCTGGATAATCGGCTTCATGGCGGCGCTGATGCGTGCGTGGTCATACAGCCAGCCCGTCTCGGGATCGACCTCGCCCTCGACAGAGATCTGGATTGTGAAGGTGTGGCCATGCATTTGACCGCACTTGTGACCTGCTGGGACCTTCGGCAGGCTCTGCGCCGCTTCGAGGATGAAATCTTTGGTGAGACGAACTTTCATTTTCGAATCTCTTATACAAGCCCGCCGCTGCCGGGACATATAATTTTCCGGCACATGTTCCAACTCCTTCATTTGTCCAAAAGAAAAGGTGGACGCAATACGCCGCCCTTGCTATTAAGCGCACTTCAACCGAAACCCTCAACCCTTGGAACATGGTTGACCCCTCCTGGATGAAGGTGGGTATCAGCCTTTAAAAAAACTAATTCAATATGCCTACTGCAGCCAAACCAAAACGCAAAGCTAACCCCGCACTCCTGAAACCCGTTCAACCTGACGCCATCCTTGCCGCTGTCGTTGGATCGACACCCGTTTCCCGTGGTGAACTCACCAAAAAAGTCTGGGACTACATCAAGAAGCACAAGCTCCAGGATGAGAAGAAAAAGACCCTCATCAACGCCGATGCCGCTCTTAAAGCCGTTTTCGGCGGCAAGTCCCAAGTTACGATGTTTGAAATGACCAAGCTCGTTTCCGGCCACGTCAAATAAGACAGACGTTTGCACAATTAAAACCCCTCCCGCCCGAAAAAAGCGGGAGGGGTTTTGTTTTTCAGGGCAATTGCTGCTTTGAGTGCAGCCAGCCCTGCTTGGTCCTCCTAGTAAAGCTCCACGGGGGATCGTTTGCCGTCCTCGGGACTGCGCTCGGCAGCGCGTTCCGGCCCGAGAACAGCGATGCGGAGATCCATGATCTCCGCATCGATCGCCTGAAAAGCCCCCACGGAAAACGGGGTGGGGGGCGGGAGCTTTGCTTTGCAGCGGGCGACAGAGGCAAGGGCTTCATCCAGCTTCTTGCCAAGCGGTTCGATGGCTTTTTTGGCGGCGGCCGCCATTTCCACCCGGTGGCAGATCATGAGCAGATCGTTGCCAGCCTCGATGCCCAGGCGCATTGTTTCATCAAATCCGTAGTGGTTGAGAATGGCGCCCATGTCGAGATCATCAGTCATTACTAGACCCTCAAAGCCCATATCCTTGCGTAGCAGGTCGCGGATGATTGCTGGAGAGAGCGATGCGGGACGGTTCACTGCGTCGAGTCCGGAGACTGCGATGTGGCCGATCATCATGCTGTCGACGGAATGGGCAAAATGCCGGAAGACGGCGAGTTCGTGCGCTTCCATGAGTTCGCGGGAACGCTCGATGCGGGGGAGTTCGTGGTGGGGATCCAGTCCGGCAGAGGCGTAGCCGGGGAAGTGTTTGCCGCAGCTGAGCACGCCCGTGGCACGGAGGGCGTCATTGAATGCGGCTGCCTTTTCGTTGACCTCCGCCACGGTGCGCCCGTAGCAGCGTCCACGCAACGAGTTGTCCGCTTCGTCATCGAAGGAGATGTCGAGCACCGGACACAGGTCGAGATTGAAGCCAAAGATCCGGAGGATCCGCCCAGTGATGTCGCCATGGCGTTTGATTAAATCAAGGTCGCCCTTGTCGCGGAGTTGTTGGGCGTTTGGAGGTTCGTTACCAATGAGCTTGAGTCGTGACACGCGTCCGCCCTCTTGATCGATCGTGATGATTGGTTCCACCTCGCTGAGGTCGCGCAGGTCGTCGATGAGCTTGCGGAGCTGTTGCGGCGTCTGGATATTCCGGCCGAAAAGAATGAATCCCCCGGGCTGGATTTCACGGAAGAGTTTGGCGGAGGCGGCGTCGAGTTCCGCACCGGGAACACCGACAAGAATGAGCTGACCGGGATTTTGTGATGGCATCACACGGGGAAAACCAGATTTCATGCGCGGTGTCGAAATGATTTCACCACAAAAAATCGGACTCTACGGCGGTAGCTTCGACCCTATTCACCACGGCCACCTCATCATGGCCCGCGATGCCATGGAAACGCTTGAGCTCGATCGCGTGATTTTCATCCCGGCCAATGTGTCTCCTCACAAACTCGTCCGCCCTCCTGTCTCGGCGTCGATTCGATGCGAGATGGTCGAGGCGGCCATCTGCGGTGAGCCGGGATTTGCCATCGATACCTGTGACGCTGCGCGGGACGGCGCCTCATTTGCCATCGATACCGTCCGGCTCATGCGTGGCAGGCATCCGGCTGCGGAGTTTTTTTTCTTTATCGGCCAAGACAATGTCGCCGCTCTGCATACGTGGAAGGATATAGGGGAGTTGCGCAAGTTGGTGACCTTTGTTGTGATGGCCCGGGGGGGCTACAAATGTGCGGATGGCTTCCCGGTGATCGCTCGCACGATCGATATTTCATCCACAGACATCAGGAATCGCATTGCCCAGGGGCGTTCCGTGCAGTATCTGCTGCCTCATAAGACATGCAAAATCATCCAGCGACACAGACTCTATCGGAATGAGTGACTCCGAAAAACTAGCCCGCCTTTGCGCGGTTGCCGCATCCGACAAAAAAGCCGAGGACATCGTTTTACTGGATATGAGGGGAATCTCGGACTTTACCGATTTTTTTCTTATTTGCTCGGCGACCTCGGAGCCTCAACTCAAAGCGATAGCCTCTTCGATCCGTGAAAAATCCCGCGAGGAACTCAACGAGCGGCCCAATGCCTCGGACGGCTTTCCTGTGAGCCAATGGATCGTCATCGATTATGGCGATGTGATTTGCCATCTCTTTCTCGAGAGCAAGCGTGCTGTCTATGATCTCGAGGGGCTGTGGAACGACGCTAAGCGGGTCGAGATGGATTTGTGATTTGCCATGGACCGCGTCGAGGATGTCGAGATCGAGTGCCCTTATTGCGGTGAGGTCTTCGGCATTCTCGTCGATACCTCCTTTCCCTCACTTGAAATGATCGAGGACTGCTCGGTTTGCTGCCATCCGATTCAGCTGAGCCTGCGTTTTTCCGGCGGAGAGCTGATCTCTCTTGAGGCGAGGCCTTGCTGATCCGATATGACGATGGATTTCCTCAGTGATCGTCCTGAAAAGCCGGCGGGCATGTCGGCAAAGGCGATCTCGATTGTATTTTTGCTGCTTCTTTATTCGCTGGTCTGCTGGCTCGCTTTCTCAGAATCCGTTAAAAATTGGGAAAAGGTGTGGGCCTACCGTGAGACCTTTTTGCAAGGCTGGTTGCGCACGGTGGGCATCTCCGCCGCGGCGTTGATGCTCAGCCTTTGTATCGGAGGGTTGACTGCGCTGGCGCGCCGTTCCGCTTTTCTGCCTCTGCGTTACTCGGCGATCGCCTATGTGGAAACGGTGCGCGGGCTGCCCCTCGTCGTTCTGGTCCTTTTCGGCTTCTACGGCGTGGCAAATGCGGTTGGTTGGGAGGACCGGATTTCCGTGGGGATTGTGATCCTCTCGCTCTTCAGTGGAGCCTACATCGCGGAGATGATCCGTGCCGGCATCGAGAGCGTCGGGCGCTCGCAATGGGATTCTGCAAAGGCGATCGGCCTCACGAGCGCACAGACATACCGGTTTGTGGTTTTTCCGCAGGTGATGCGACAGATTCTGCCCCCACTGGCGGGACAGTTTTCGTCGTTGATCAAGGATTCCTCGCTGCTCTACATCATCGGAATACCGGAACTGACTTTTGCCGCCAACCAAGTGAATTCTGCTACCTACAGCACCTTTGAAAGTTTCCTCCCGCTTGGCATATGCTATCTTGTCCTTACATTGCCGGTGTCCCTTTGGTCGAAATATCTTGAAGGCAAAGCGCGCTATGAAACTTAACCCCTATCCATTTCTGGCCGCGCTTTTATTGGGAGGGTGCGCGTCTGTGGAGATGTTCAATCAACAAGACCCTCCCGAATATCTCGTCGCACGGGAGGCCGATCTCTACACACGCGGGCCTGCCCAGGTATCACCGCCGATCAAGCTTGAGAAAGATACCTATGTGAGCGTGCTGAAAAAAGATTCGGGATTCGCTTTTGTGAAGCTCGCGGACAATCGCACCGGCTACATCGCATGGACAGATCTGCGCCCCGCCCCACCGGAGGCACCCGGCGTTCCTTTCGATCCTATTATTGTGGAGGAGATCGTGGAAGTTCCGCTGCCGGACTTTGATGCCGTTCCCGACGAGTTACCGGTCACACTGCGAAAAAAACGATGAAGATTTCGCTGCGCGGGGTGTCAAAATCCTTCGGGCAACAACGCGTCATCGATGACGCGACCTGCGATTTTGAATTCGATCACGCCCTCGCGCTCATCGGCCCCTCCGGCGGTGGCAAGTCCACGCTGCTCCGGCTCATAGCCGGCCTGGATACCCCCGATGCGGGCGAAATCCTCATCAATGAACGCTCCCTTCCGCGTGGAGAAAACGCGCTGCGAGAGCATCGCCGCAAGACAGGCATCGTCTTCCAAGCCTTCAACCTTTTTCCCCATCTCTCCGCGCTGCAAAATGTCGTTCTGCCACTCGTGCAAGTCCACCGCCAATCACCTGCAGATGCCCACCGCCGTGCGATGGAAATGCTCGGTCGTTTTCAACTCGAGGCCCATGCCGACAAGCAACCCGCGCAGCTGAGCGGTGGACAACGTCAGCGGGTGGCAATCGCCCGCGCCTTGGCGATAAATCCCGAGTTTCTGCTGCTGGACGAGCCGACCTCTGCCTTGGATCCGGAGATGACTGCCGAAGTCCTGGATGTCATCGCGGAACTTCGCGATTCGGGGCGGCCTCTCATTCTCGTAACCCACGAGATGGGCTTTGCCAGACGGTCTGCGGATCTGGTGGCCTTTATCGCCGAGGGTGGAATTGTCGAGTCGGGTTCCGCCGAGGGCCTGTTTTCAAATCCCCAACAGGCCATCACCCGCAGATTTTTGGATAAAATCCTGAAATACTGAACGCATCGCACAGGTAGGGCGTCCCCACCCGGAACTTGGTTCTCCTGCATCGAATGGAAACCAAGTCGCAACAAGGCAACCCGCCCCCGTGATTGATTTTCAAGGGCGACGGGGATTTACTGGCGACTCATGCCGATTCTATTTTTCAACACGCTCACCAGACGGGAGGAGGAATTTGCTTCCCGCGATCCGGGGCTCGTGCGCCTTTATACATGCGGTCCTACGGTTTATAATTTTGCCCACATTGGAAATTTCAGGGCCTATGTTTTCGAGGACCTATTGCAGCGGCATCTGGAATTTCGCGGCTACCGGGTGGATCGCGTGATGAACCTCACCGATGTGGATGACAAAACGATCCGCGGCTGCCGTGCGGCCGGGGTTCCATTGGCGGATTTCACAGCCCCGTTCAAGCAAGCCTTCTTCGACGACCTCGATGCGCTGCGCATCAAACGGGCCAATCATTTTCCTGCGGCAACCGAGCCGGTTCACATCCAGCGAATGATCGATATGATTTCCGCGCTTGTGGAAAAGGGCCACGCCTATCCCGCAGAGGATGGCTCTGTCTACTTCAGGATCCGGTCATTTCCGCGTTATGGCCAGCTCGCCCACTTCAATCTCGATGAGCTTCGCGATGGCGTGAGGGTGAGCAATGACGAATACGAAAAGGAAAACGTGGGAGACTTCGCGCTCTGGAAAGCCTGGAACGCTGAGGACGGCGACGTTGGCTGGGACAGCCCATGGGGGAGGGGACGACCGGGGTGGCATATCGAATGCAGTGCCATGGCGACTGGGATTCTCGGGCCGGAGTTGGATATCCACTGCGGTGGAGAAGATAATATTTTTCCCCACCACGAGGCCGAGATCGCTCAAAGTGAATGCGTGACGGGACATCGATTTGTGCGTCTCTGGATGCACTGCCGTCATTTGCAGGTGGAGGGCTCGAAGATGGCCAAAAGCGCCGGGAACTTTTTCACCTTGCGTGATCTAATGCAAAAAGGCTGGACCGGTCGCGAGGTGCGCTATGCCTTGATATCCGTCAAATACCGTGAGCCGTTGAACTTCACATTCGACGGCCTTGCCGCTGCTCGAGCCGCTCTGCTCCGCCTTGACGAATGGACCTCTCGACTCGAGGCGCTTGCCGCCGCTCAAGATAACGAGCAGACGATCGATGGACTCGATGCTTTCGGCAATGCACTGGACGACGATCTCAATATCTCTGCCGCCTTGGCCGCCGTCTTCGAGACCGTGCGCCTCACGAACCGCCGCATGGATGAGGGCACGCTCTCGCAAGCCGAAGCGCGTGGTCTTTTAAAGTGGCTGGCCTCGGTAAATTCCGTGCTGGCCCTCGAGCCCGAAGCGGAAGTAATCCCGCATGCGGTCGAGTCGTTATTGGCACGCCGTGCAGAGGCCCGCACCGCGAGGGATTGGAAACTCAGCGACGTCCTCCGCGACGAGATTTTTGCGCTGGGATGGATCGTAAAAGATACGAAGGATGGTCAAAAGCTAACGCCTGCGCCAAGCTCACCCCATTGAATCTGCCATGTATCCAGTAGAAGAATTTTTCGACCTCAGCCATTGCGAGCATCGCGCTCTTTTCGAGAACGCTCAAAACGTCTGGGATGTGTTACCTAAAATTGCGCCCTATTTGAAATTTCGTCTTAAGCCTGGAGTGCATGGGCGATTGATTGGTAAACCTTTTGTCAGCGGTGCCGTGTTCATCGGAAAAAACACCATCATCGAGCAGGGTGCCATGATCAAAGGCCCTGCTTGGATCGGTGAAAATTGCGAAATACGCAACGGCTGCTACATCCGTGAAAACGTGATCCTCGGCGACGGTGTCGTGGCAGGAAATTCCTGCGAATTTAAAAACTGCCTTGTTTTCGACAGGGCACAGATCCCCCATTTCAACTACGTCGGAGATTCGATCCTCGGTTTCGAGGCGCACCTCGGTGCGGGAGTCATCCTATCGAATGTGCGCTTGGACAAGGGTTTCATCACTGTTCATGGCGAGAGTGGACGCACGCCCACCGGACTCCGAAAATTCGGTGCGATCATTGGGGATCAGGCGGAGATTGGCTGCAACAGCGTTCTTAGCCCGGGATCGCTCGTTGGCCGCCAGAGCGTCATTTACCCCGGCAGCCAATGGCGCGGACATCTGCCCTCCTGCCACATCGCAAAATACGAGCAGCAGTTCTCGATTATCGAGCGGGCGATGCCTCGCGATTGATCAAGCCAACTCGATCAGGCCAGACTCATCGAATACTCGAAGATCTCCTCAGGCTTGAAAAAGCGCTTCAACTCGATGGCTGCGTTTTCCAAGCTGTCGGAGGCATGGGCGATGTTCCTCATCACACTCACGCCCAAGTCCCCACGGATCGTTCCCTTGGCAGCCTTTGTCGAATCGGTGGGCCCTAGCAAATCACGCACGCGCTCGACGGCGTTCTCGCCGCTCAAGGCAAGAGCGATGATCGGCGTGGAGCTCATGAAGCCCTCCACCTCGGGGAAGAAAGGTTTCGAGGCGATGTGAGCATAGTGCTCGCGCAACAGGCTCGCATCGGCACGGAACATCTTGCACCCGCGGATTTGGAATCCCGCGTCCTCAAAGCGTTTCAGGACCTCGCCGGCACGGTGTCCGGTAATGCAGTCGGGTTTCAATAAAATCAGCGTTGTTTCCATAAGGGGCGCAAATCTAGCCGCGCCTTTTTCCATGGGAAGCAGATTTTGCCTCGCCGGCCGGCGGTGATGTGGAAATTATCGTGGCATGCCCTCACGCTCACAACCAATCGCCATCCGCATCGGTGTCACGCTCGGCGACCCCGCAGGCATCGGTCCCGAGGTTGTTGATGCTGCATTGAAAGGCCTGGAACTACCACCCGGATGCGAGATCAAAGTCATCGGTGACACAACAGGTCATCAGGCAGGAAAACCAACTCCTGCATCTGCCCAAGCTGCATTTGCCTACCTCAACGAGGCTGCCGACAAGCTCCTTGCAGGAAGCCTCCATGCCGTCGTCACCGGTCCTGTGTGCAAACATGCGATGCACGCGGTGGGCTTTCATTTTCCCGGCCAGACCGAGTTTTTCGCCGCCAGGGCAGGTGTTGAAAATTTCGCCATGTGCCTCACCGGTGGCGCACTCACCGTGGCCCTCGTCACTGCGCACCTCCCGCTCTCCCATGTCGCAGATTCATTAAACACCGCCGAAATTGTTCGCGTCGGGAGACTCCTGCATTCCTTTCTCCGCCTGCGTGGGATCGCCTCGCCACGTATCGCCGTCGCAGGCCTCAATCCCCATGCGGGAGAATCCGGCGATCTTGGCCGCGATGAGATCGAGATAATCACCCCGGCGGTCGAGCAGCTTCGGCAAGCTGGTGACTTTTCAGGCCCGCTCTCGCCAGACACCGTTTTTCACCGTGCCGTCGGTGGGGAATTCCATGCCGTTCTTTGCATGTATCACGACCAAGGTCTCATTCCGCTCAAGCTCCATGCATTTCACGAAGGCGTAAATGTTACCCTCGGTCTCCCATTCATCCGCACCAGTCCCGACCACGGAACGGCTTTCGACCTTGCCGGTAGAGGAAAAGCCCGCTCCGACAGCATGCGTGCGGCGATCCGTCTAGCGGCCGAACTAGCCATGGCAAAAGCCTCTCCGCTTCACCTCCGTTAAAAAATCGCGGGAATTAAGTCTTGCAAATCTACCTCCCCGCACCCACATTCCCTCACCTTCCGCAGACCCTATCGTCCAGCGGTTAGGACACCGCCCTTTCACGGCGGTAACACGGGTTCGAATCCCGTTAGGGTCGCCAACTTTCATTTTTCTGTGAAAGCCCTCGGTGGTTTTTGAAACCGAGGTTGAAATGGCGGGTGATGATTGAAAAAAGCTGTTTTTTATATTGCCGCAGGAAGGCGGTTGGATACATTGACCGCTCTGCCGTTTCAGGATCCGGTTCACTGGTGGATGCGGCGGGAAAAACACTGATACCTTACCCAATTTGCCAGGGTAGCTCAGAGGTAGAGCAGGGGACTCATAAGCCCTTGGTCGGGAGTTCAATTCTCCCCCCTGGCACCAACACAATCCTATATGGCCAATTCCAAATCCGCAGCCAAGAGCGCCCGCAAGAGCGTTCGTCGTCGTGATCGCAATGCAAGCGTGATCAGCTCCCTCAAATCCCAACAAAAAAAGCTTCGCACTGTTATTTCGGGTGGTGACGCCACGGTTGCCAAAGCGGAGTTCGACAAGCTCGCATCCGCTCTCGACAAGGCTGCCAAGCGCGGAATCATCCACCGCAACGTGGCCAACCGCCGCAAGGGCCGTCTCAACAAAGCCCTCGTAGGCAAGGCCGCGAAGTAAGCGCGTCGGGCTTTCCAATTCCGAGAAACGGCGAGTGCCTTTATTGAAAGGTTCGCCGTTTTTTCTTTTGCCGCATCGAGGTTGTTTGATTTCGATGTGATTCTACATGGGTTCCCAGCGAACGCGTTCATCCAAGGTATCGAAGCGACCTCTCTACTCCACCATCACGGGTGTGGAGCCGGGGCATGTTCCAAAGAAGTGGGTGAAATTCGTCGCTGGAATTTTCCTTTTGCTGCCGTGCTGGATTCTGACGGCTGCCTTTTTTTCGGCGGTGGTGGAGTCCGCGCAACAAAGCCGGTTTTGGCAGGGGGGCGAGTTTTTGTATTTCGCGGGGGGGAGTCTGCTCGGGATAGCGGGATTTTTTTTCGTGAAGCCGCTTGTGTGGCTCTACGTGATCGGTCACGAGCTTACGCATGCGCTCTGGGTATGGCTTCACGGTGGGAATGTGCATGATTTCCACGTGGCGAGGGATGGCGGGCACATCGTCACCGACAAGACCAACACGCTCATTGTGCTGGCTCCGTATTTTTTTCCTTTCTACACGGCGCTATGGATGTTGGCTTACGCCTCGGCGATTCTCTTTTTCGGATTACCTAATCATCCGGAGCTTTTGCAGGCAGGCATTGGTGCCACTTGGGCGTTCCACATGGCCTACACGATATCGATGGTTTTAAAAGGCCAGCCCGACTTGGAATATGGGGGAATATTTTTTTCGATCGTGGTGATCTACCTGTTCAATCTCTCGATCATCTCCGCGCTGCTGGTCACGCTGTCTCCGGTCGTGGGATGGGCGGAATTCGGTGCGGAGCTTTTTTACTCCGCACAGATGATATCCACGGAAATCGTGCAGTTCGTTCGAGGCTTATAGGTGGAGGAGCCGGCGGCTCTCCGCGTTTTTTAGGGTAGTGGAAAACGGGAGGTGAAGGCTGTCACCTGGTGGCGAAGCGCGGCAAGTGCGGCGACGTCATTGCGGGATTTGAGTGCTGTGTCGATGAAGTCGGCAACCTGCATCATGTCCTCTTCACGCAGTCCGCGGGTCGTCATGGCGGGGGTGCCGATGCGGATGCCTCCGGTTTTCATGATCGACTCGGTATCAAATGGGATCGCATTTTTGTTCACGGTGATGGCGGCTTTATCGAGAATCTCGGATGCCTCGGCGCCGGTGATGCCGGCGGGACGCAGGTCGACAAGCATGACGTGGTTGTCGGTGCCGCCGGAGACGATGCGGTATCCCAGCATGGAAAGGCGCGCGGCCAGTGCCTTTGCGTTGTTCACCACTTGCTGTGCGTAATCACGGAAATCGGGTTGCAGTGCCTCGTGGAAACAGACTGCCTTGGCGGCGATGACGTGCATGAGCGGTCCGCCTTGGACGCCGGGGAACGTCTGCGCGTCGATCTTCTTGGCAAATTGCTCCTTGCACATTACCAGACCGGCGCGTGGCCCGCGCAGGCTCTTGTGGGTGGTCGTGGTTACGAAATCGGCGTGCGGAAACGGCGAGGGATGAACGCCCGCTGCAACGAGTCCTGAGATGTGGGCCATATCGACAAAAAGATACGCGCCGACGGAATCGGCGATCTCCCGCATTTTCTTGAAATCGATCATGCGAGGGTAGGCGGATGCGCCAGCGGTAATCATTTTGGGGCGAACCTCGGCGGCTTGGCGAGCAAGGGCCTCGTAGTCGATCGTCTCGGTCTCGGGGCTGACACCGTAGTGATGAACCTCGTAAAGCTTGCCTGAGAAATTCGCTTTGTGCCCGTGGGTGAGGTGACCACCGTGGGCGAGATCCATGGTCAGGATTTTGTCCCCGGGCTGGAGAACGCTGAAATAGACGGCCATATTCGCCTGACTGCCACTGTGTGGCTGGACATTGGCGTGCTCTGCGCCGAAGAGCTTCTTGGCACGTTCGATGGCCAGCGTTTCCACGATGTCCACATACTCGCAACCACCATACCAGCGGCGGCCGGGATAGCCTTCGGCGTATTTGTTAGTGAGGCAGGATCCCTGGGCCTCCATCACGGCGCGGCTCGTGAAATTCTCGGAGGCAATTAGCTCGATGTGCTCAAACTGGCGTTGATATTCCTTCTCGATGGCGGCGGCGATTTCGGGATCGGTTTCGGCGAGGGCGGAAAGTGCGGATTGGTTCTCTGCGGTGGTCGTCATGGTGTTTTGATTGATAAATTTCATTACGGAAGGCAGGGCTCTCTCAATAGTTTTTTTGCATTGTTCGTAGACGGAGCGGCCTTGGCCGATGGGGTCCGGCACATCCGGTGTGCCTTTTTCCTCAAAGCGCAGAAGGCGCACTTTGTTCATGAACTCGGGGAAGAACAAATCGACAAGTCGTCGATGATCCGCAGTCATTACGAAGATGTGGGTTGCCTTGGAGAGCAGCTCTTCGGTAACAGGCTGACTGCGAAATTTTCTAAGATCGATGCCCTGGGCGGCAAGCACATCGACCGCGTCGCGGCTTGCCGGCTGGCCCTTGCCGGCGCTCAATCCGGCCGATTCCACCGAGACGCCCTCCACGCCATTCGCGAGTTTGCGAAAGAGAGCTTCTGCCATCGGGCTGCGGCAAACGTTCCCGGTGCAAATAAACAAAACGTGGCGTGGCTGCTTCCGGCTCATGAGATGGCGGCAGTGTAATTCGCCCTCCTATCAAGTCAAACGCGGTAATCACCCCGTGGGTAATGCCTGTGGGTCAAAGCGAAACGAGCTTTTTTGCGGCACTAATCCCCGAGTCCAAGGCTGTTTGGATGCATGCGCCCCCCTTCCAATCTCCGATTGCATGGACCCCCTGAGGCAGATGGGGAATCAGGGAATCTGTGGAAAACCCGGGTGGTTGGGATGGCACGGCATAGGGGACTGTGATGGTCTCCAGGTGATCAAGGTTGCCGGCGGCATGTGGGAAGATTTCTGTAATCTCGCGGGCGGCCTCGGTGACAAGTTGCCCGCCGGGGAGGTCCGAATAATTCAAGACGGTGGCGGAGATAAGATGCCAGCCGTGTGGGGCAAATTCCGGCGCGATATTGGTGATCTGCACGAAATGCCGGACACGGCGTGCATGCCCTTGCGGCAGCACAAGGCAGCGGTTGCTGTAAAGCGACGTCCGAGTTTTGAAATAAACAACGGCAACACCTCGGGCAGGGGAGGTAGGCGGCAGCTTGAGCAGGCGGTGGAGAGATGGCTGATCAAGCGCCAGCACGAGTTGTGTGGCATGAATTTGCTCTCCGCTCTCGAGGATGACGCCGGTATCGCCCGGCGAAATCTCCGCAACACGTGCATTGACGCGAATCGATTGTGGTGGAAGTTGAGCCGCGATCGATGCGGGCAGGGCGGCAATGCCTCCGGCGGGAACCCATGCGCGGCCCGTGATGAATTTTTTTAAGTAGTAGAGGAAAAGACCGGAGCTGGTGGAAAGGTCGTTGTCGAGCAACACGCCTCCGAAGAAAGGCTGTGCAAAACTGCTTTGAAATGCAGGACTGAACCCGCGCTGTTCAAGAAATGTGCGTGTGCCGGTGTCGCTGGCGGAGCCACAACGCCACAGGAGTTTCTTGTCCCTTTGAAGCAGCAATTCGGCTCCCAGAAATGCCAAGCGCAGCTTGTCGGCGAAGCGCAATGCCGGGGAGGTCACGGCGGCAATGGGATTCTCCAGCGGACTCGCCAGATGCGAGAGGCGGCCGTTATTGTGCAGCAGAGCGCCGGACTCGAACCAACGCGGTTGCAGTGCTCCTACACTGGTAAGATGGGCGACGGAAGGATAGGAGCTGAGGACGACTTGAAACCCATGGTCGAGCGTGAACCCCTCACGGTGTGTGGTTCGTTGTCGTCCGCCGACAACAGGTGCCGCCTCGAGGAGGAGAAATGGCTTCCCGGCACGATGGAGAGTGAGTGCACAGGCAAGTCCGGAGAGTCCCGCTCCGACGATGATTGTCATACGAGGGGTCAGGCGGCGCGGTTGATCGCGCTGATGATCGCGTGAATCGACGCAAGTTCGATATTTGTATCGCTGCCGACGCCATAGAAGCAGCGGGAGCCAGACGTTTTGATTTCGATATAGCTTACGGCACGGGCATCCGCGCCAGCACCCAGTGAGTGCTCGGAGTAGTTGAGGATCTCGAAGGTGGGCAGCTTCGTGCTCGAGAGGGCGTTCACAAAGGCGGCGATGGGGCCGTTGCCGGAGCCACGAACCGTGACAGGCGTGGCGTTCACAACCAAGTCGGCCTCGATGGTGACTTGCTCGGTGCGCTCGATGGCGCGGAATTCGCTGAGTTCGACGGCACCGGAACGGACGACGTAGGTTTTCTGAAAAAGCTCGAGAATTTCCTCGGGGGTGAGTTCCGTTCCTTTTTCGTCGGAAACGCTGTTGACGATGCGTCCGAGTTCCTTTTGGAGGAGTTTGGGCAGCTGATAGCCGTATTCCTTTTCCAACACATAGGCCACGCCGCCTTTGCCGGATTGGGAATTGATTCGAATGATCGCCTTGTAGCTGCGGCCGATATCCGCCGGGTCGATGGGAATATAGAGCACATCCCATGGGTTGCCCTGGGTCTGGCGGTCCCAGGATTTTTTGATCGCATCCTGATGCGAGCCGCTGAATGCCGTGAATGCAAGGTCGCCGGCGTATGGATGTCGGGGATGCACCTCCATGCGCGTGCAGCGTTCATACACCTCGCGAATGGCATTCAACCGGCTCAAATCCAGGTTGGGATGGATGCCGTGCGTGTAGAGATTCAGCGCAACCGTAACGATGTCGAGGTTGCCCGTGCGCTCACCGACGCCAAAGAGCGTTCCCTCCACACGGTCCGCCCCGGCGAGGAGGCCAAGCTCGGTGGCGGCGGTGCCGGTGCCACGGTCGTTGTGGGTGTGGAGCGACAGGGTGGTCAAATCACGGCGGGTGAGGTGGCGGGACATCCACTCGATCTGGTCGGCATGGACATTGGGCATGGCATACTCGACCGTAGCAGGGAGATTGATGATGATCTTGCTATCGGGCGTGGGTTGCCAGGCATCCGTGACGGCCTCGCAAATCTGGAGCGCGAAATCGAGTTCCGTGCTGGTGAAGCTTTCTGGGGAATACTCGAGGCGGATTTTCGAGCCGTCCGCCACGAGGGGCTGCATTTTTTCCTTCAGGAATCCAACAGCGTGGGTGGCGATGCCAATGATCTGCTCACGAGAGGCGTTAAAAACATAATCGCGCTGCTTCGGTGATGTCGAATTGTAGAGGTGGAAGATGATGTTGTGTGCCCCGCGCAAGGCCTCCAGGGAACGGGTAATGAGGTCCTCGCGGCATTGGCAGAGGATCTGGATGGAGACATCCTCTGGGATCAAATTCTCCTCGATTAGACGTCGGCAAAAGTCGAACTCGATTTGCGAAGCCGAAGGGAACCCGATTTCGATTTCTTTGAAGCCGATGCGCACGAGCATTTCAAAATACTCGAGTTTTTCCTCCACGCTCATTGGCTGGGCCAATGCTTGGTTGCCATCTCGGAGGTCCACACTGCACCATTTTGGGGCTTTGGTGAGCGATCGAGTGGGCCACTGGCGATCTGACAGATCCACCTGGGGGAAGGGCCGGTATTTGGTAACGGGCGGCTTTTGCATTGAGTCGATTACAGTAGCACTGGCCGGGCCTTTGCGCCAAGTGGCGAAGTGGCTCTGGTTGAAATTATGGCGAAACCGCTCGATGCAGGCGGGGCGCTCAGGTTTTGCTCTTGAGCGTCGCGGTGCGGAACGGTAACCACGCTGGATGCGTTTAACGATTCAACCCCTTCTCCTTTTTGGGCTTTTGATTTTTTCGGGCTGTGATTCCAAAAAACAAAATGTTCCGCCGCCGGAGAAGGTTCAGGAGCAGCCAGTGGTTTCTGATAAGGAAAATGTGGATGCGGTAAAACCAAGCGCTGAGCCTGTGGTGGAGGTGGTGGCACCAAAACCGATCGGAAAGCTGGAAATATCTGGCGACCTCGCGTTTGGGGAGGTCGTGGTCGGCGAAAAAAATACGCGCACGCTCGTGATGAAAAATGTCGGTGCCGGAGCCTTGGAGGTCGATGGTATCCGCGTGCCAGAGGCCTTCCGTGCCGAATGGAACGGGGGGATTCAGCCTGGTGAAGCCCGCGAGGTGGAGGTTGTTTTTTCACCTGAAGTCGACGGCGTCGTGAAGGGTGAACTCGTCATTGCATTAACCTCGGGCAACGGCGCGACGACTGTTTCCATCAGCGGGTCAGGGATGTCGCCAAAGCCGGCCCCGCTTGGAATGGTGACTATACAAGGTGGCGTATTGCCGGACACCTCCAACGTGGCTTCAAAAGTCGTGGAAAAATTTTACCTCAATGCACACGAAGTGACATGGGGGGAATGGCAGGCTGTGAGCGATTACGCCGCAAGCAATGGCTATGACCTTAAAAACTCCGCCAAAGGCAGCGGGGCAACCCACCCGGCCCGCGGAATGACCTGGTTTGAGGCTCTCAAATGGTGCAATGCAAAAAGTGAAAAGGAAGGAATTGAGCCCGTCTATACGGTCAATGGCAAGGTTTACCAAAAAGGTGAAGCCGTTCCCGATATTCGCCCTGACGCCAATGGCTATCGCTTGCCAACGGAGGCCGAATGGGAATGGGCTGCGCGTGGGGGCGTTTCCGCAAAAGGTTTCAAATTCAGCGGCGGCAACGATCTCAATGAAGTCGCCTGGAATTGGGACAATGCCATCGGCACCGGAGAAAATCTTGCGGATGGCCGGGGCACGGCAGCGGTTGGAACAAGGAAGCCCAACGAACTCGGTCTTTATGATATGAGCGGCAACGTTTGGGAGTGGACTTGGGACGATGCCGTCGACGAAGCGCGACGGATACGCGGAGGCGGTTGGTTTGGAGCATCCGCAGACTGCGCTGTGGACAGCCGTTCTTTTTCAGAGCCAGGGAGCGGGCATGATTATGTAGGCTTACGCCCCGCAAGGAATTTCGAGTCCGGCGCTCCCGGGGCTGCTCCTATTGCGCAAGCACTGCCGTTGGCCTTCGCCTCTCCATCCTCCCTGCCGGCCGCGCAAGTGGGACTTTCTTACGCGGCCCTCATCCAGATGCAGGGCGGCATCGCCCCTCACTCCATCGCGTTGCAACCCGGCGATGTGCTTCCTTCGGGATTAACCCTCAACAATGGCGAGTTGAAGGGAACGCCACTTGTCGCGGGGCGACATGCCTTCACCATTGTTGCAACGGACTCCGCCCTGCCCACCCGGCACACCGCAAAGCAGCAGTTCATACTGCAAGTGGCTCCGTATGGATTGGAGATTGAATCCGACGGTGAAGGCATCACGGGTAATTTTAATCAACCGATGAAACACTCCCTCCGGGCGAACGGAGGCACTGCACCGTATCGTTGGTCGGTCGTCGGCAAGCTGCCGAGTGGGCTTTATTTCAATGCCGCCAGTGGCACGCTCACAGGTAAGCCGACGGGATCTGGAAATTTCACGATCACCCTTCGCGTGGTGGATGCCAAGGGGCTCTCCGCTATGCGCATCCTTCCCGTTACGATTCGAGTTGAGCCGCTTGAAATCGAGTTTGATTCAGCAACGCCGCCTTCGGCGGTTGCGGGGCTGGATTTCACATGGGGCTTCAAGGTTCGGGGTGGTGAGCCTCCGTATAAGGTGAAGCCTGTCGGCGAGTCCGCCTTACCGGATGGTCTCACTTTGAGTTTCTATGGATCGACCGGACGAATCACTGGAAAGCCTGCGGGCGATGGAAAATTTCCCCTCGCTCTTGAGCTGAGTGATTCCCGATCACGGCATACTGATGCCAAGGTCGAACTCACCGTGGAGCCGTATGATTTGGCAATCGGCTCAATCCCGTCTGATGCCCTGGCGGGGAAATACGCCCAGCCCTTGCGCGTGGAGGTATCCGCGACAGGTGGCAAGCCTCCCTATCGTTGGACCGTGGATGGCAGCCTCCCTCGCGGAGTCTCTCTGGGATACTCCAGCGGCGTGCTGGCAGGCACGCCGTCGAGTGCCGGAACCTTCCCGATTCAACTGGTGGTGACAGATGCAAGCCGGCAATCGGTAAGAAAAGAGGCCGCGATCGAGATCGGGGTTGATCCGCTGGAAATCAAGCCCCAGCCGGATAAACCGCCCACGGCGATGATTTCTGTTCCTTATTCTTGGCCGATCGAAATCAAGGGTGGGATTCCTCCCTACACGCTCAAACTTGGCGGGACATCGAATCTTCCACGAGGTCTCTGGATCAGCCTCAACCAAGGTGAGGGTCGTATTTACGGCAAACCAAGCGAGGAGGGTAGCTTCGAGATCAAGCTGGAAGCCACCGACGCCAAAAAAGATACCGCCGAAATCACCGTGTCTTTCACGGTTGAACCCTACAATCTGGCAATCACCGAGACGCCTGCCGACAACCTGGCGGTTAAATACAACGTGGCTCTCAATATCCCGTTTGTGGCCACTGGTGGAATGGCGCCTTACTCGTGGACCTCCTCGGGAGCGATGCCAAGAGGGTTGAGGTTGGATTACAAAACAGGTGTCCTCAGCGGCACGCCCATGGTGGTTGGGGAATTCCCGATTGCGCTCAAGGTTACGGACGCAAACCGCGTATCCTCTACCCGCGAGAGCAAGATCGTCATTTCATCTGATCCGCTGAAAATCACGACCGACAATGTTGGTGCGGCCAAACAGGGCGAACCCTACAGTCAACCGATCGAGACGAGCGGCGGCGTATTGCCGATCACTCTCAAGCTCAAAGAGGGCAACGAACTTCCGGCGGGTCTTGTTCTTGGGTCTGGAAAAATTGCCGGTATTCCCAAGGTGGCAGGCACATTTGCTTTTGTCGTCGAAGCAAAAGATGCAACAGGATCCACCGTTGAGCAGGCCCTGTCACTAACGGTTGCTGAATATGGCATGAAAATCACAGGGCCCAAGGAAGGCAGCGTGCGGGAAGGTGAGAAACTACGTTTCGAGTTTGGCGTCGAAGGAGGGAAGCCGCCTTACGCATGGACAACAATGTCGCCACTGCCTGCCGGTCTCTATTTAAATTACAGGGGAGGGGTTCTTGCCGGCAGTGTGCGTAACGGCACCGCCGGTGACGTATTGGTTCCGATCAAGGTGGTCGATGGCAACTCGCAGTCTGCGACATTCGACTTTTCGATCAAGATCGCAGCTGCGAAAGCTCCAGCCGTTGTCGACAATCCGATTAAAAAGGAAGAGCCCCCCTCGATCGTGCCAGCTGCGCCAACTGCCCCGCAAGCTCAGCCCGCAGCAGTCCAAGCCACGCCGAACCAAGCCACGCCGGAGGGGATGATCTTGGTGCAAGGCGGTAAACTTCCCGGCAACTCTCCGTTGGGAAACATAGAGGCGGGTTCGTTCTTTATCGGACGCAATGAAGTGACTTGGGGGGAATGGAAGAAGGTTAGCGAGCAGGCGGCTTCCCGTGGTTACGACATATCCGATGTGGGCACCGGTAGCGCTGATTCGCATCCCGTTCACAAGGTCAATTGGTTCGATGCCCTCAAGTGGTGCAACCTCAAGAGCGAACTCGACGGGCTCACACCCGTATATCAAGTCGCTGGCGCTCCCTTTAAATCCGGCCAGGCGATTCCCGAGATAGTCGCCGGTGCCAATGGCTATCGTCTGCCGACCGAAGCCGAATGGGAGTGGGCGGCACGCGGCGGGGCCTCGTCAAAAGGCAGTATTTACGCGGGCTCGGACGATGTGGATCGCGTTGCATGGCATGCTGGCAACAATTCGCCCGAAGGAACCAAGCCGGTGGGAACCAAGGCGGCCAACGAGCTTGGTATTCATGACATGAGTGGCAATGTGCAGGAATGGTGCTGGGATGCCTACAAGAGCTACCGCCGCTACCGTGGCGGCTCGGCAAACTCCGAGACCTATTATTGCACGGTGGTGGGGAGGGATTTCAATTATCCCGACCGCCGCACGGACTTCACCGGATTTCGCATTGTGAGAGACGCATCGCGCTAGAGAACCCGTTTTTCATTGCAGGGCGAGGATTGAATACCGGCCTGGGCCAGTTGCATGACCTCTTCCCGGTTTTTGCCCGCCTTGCGCAATTCACGCAGGCTCAATCCTGCTGTGCGTTTTGCCAAGCGCTTCCCGGCGGCATCGCAAACAAGCGGGCAGTGAAACCACGCCGGAGGCTTTGACCCAAGTGCGCGATAGATCAGTATCTGTCTGGCGGTGGAGGTGAGCAGATCGGCACCTCGCACCACCTCTGTAATTCCCATGGCAATATCATCCACCACAACAGCCAACTCGTAGGCGGGGATGTCGTCGCGGTTCCAGACCAGAAAGTCTCCAAAGTCTCGCAAGGCGGTTCTCTCGACGCTCCCGAGCGATCCATCGTCAAAACAAAGCGTCTCACCGTCAGGCACCCTGAACCTCCAGTTGAATCTCGCCGGATTTTCAAAGTTCCGACCCTCCTCTGGATCTCCGCGCCACTCAGTTGGAAAAATGGCCTCCTCCTCGTGCGGTGCGAGGGAGGCGAGTTCCTTGCGCGTATGCCTGCAGGGATAAATAAGCCCGCTATCGCGCAGCTGCCGCCATGCTTGGAGATAGAGACTGCGACGTTGGCTTTGCAGCACAGCCTCCCCATCCCAGTCCAGCCCCAGCCAGTTTAAATCCTCCATCGCCGCCTTGGTGAAATCGGGCTTGCAGCGATGGGGGTCGAGATCCTCGATCCTAAGATAAATTTGCCCGCCTGTGTCACGGGCGCGTCGGTGGGCAGTTGCAAAAGTGGATGCGTGGCCGAGATGCAGGTATCCAGTCGGTGTAGGAGCGATCCGTCCTCGATAGTTCATTGATCTGGTGGTGCTGGGAAAACTTTTATCGTGTGCCTCATGTGGATTTCATTAACCTCCCGGCGGTTCTGTTAAATAACGAATCTCTTTTCCCACAAAAAATGCCCCAAAGTGAAGAGCTCACTATTGAATTTTTGCGAACGCGCAAGGAATCCTTCGCGATCGAGGGGGAGTATTCGCGCCTATATGAATCATTGTCCCACCCCAATGCCTATCTCTCACCGGAGTGGGTGTATACATGGCTGCTCAGCCTTGGGCGGAAGTATGAGGTGTATTTCATCACATGCCGGTTGGGTGGACGCTTGATCGGAGTGTGGCCGTTTTTCGAGTGCCCGCTGCGCGTGCTGGGAACGGCGCTCATGCCGGCCGCCGCCCATGCCGGCGACTTGTTCGATCCCATCGCCGAGGAACTCGCCCAAGAGCCTTTGCTGCAGGCATTGTGCGGTGCAGTGAAGGAATTTTCCTTTGCTTGGCTGCCGCTTGTATCGATGGATTTCACGCGGCGTGTGTTGCAGCCTTATCTGTTGGAAAAACGCGTGCCCGGCTTGTTGCGCAAACGCGCACCGAGAATCTTGATCGGTCTCGATAGATTCAAGGATTTCAATTCTTACTTGGAGACGATCTTTGGTCCCAAGACCCGTCAAAACTTGCGACGCAAGATCAGGCGGCTGGGAGAAGAGGGGGAGGTTGCCGTTTTGTCGCTACAGACGCCGGAGGAGATCACTCCTTGGATGGATGAGGTGATGACCATGGAGCGCACCTGCTGGAAAGGACGAAAGGGTGTTGGGATTTTCCAACGTGCGGATTACCGGGCTTTCTACAAACTCCTCATGCAAAATCTCGCTGAACGCGGGAGGTTTCGCCTGAGTCTTTTAACCGTGGGAGGCCGGCTGGCTGCCTATGAGATCGGCGTTCTCGGCAGCGATTCCTATTGCATGCACAGCATGGCCTACAACCACGAGTTCAAGGCTTACTCACCCGGTCGTCTGCTCATGCTGCGTGTGGTCGAGAAATGCATCGAGGAAAGGCGCAATGTCTATGACTTCATGCAGAACGACCAGGAGTTCAAACGCCAGATGTCCACACACCAATCGAGCCTCTGGGATCTCATCGTCTTTCCTCAAAGCCTCAAGGGCTACGTGTTGATGGGAGCAATCAAAGTAGTGTATCTCTGGACCGAATGGCTTCGGCGCAGGAACCCCAGCAAGCCCTCTCCGGAGCCGGAGGATGAAGAGAGCGGCTAGACGGAATTGGAATCAACGTCCGTAGCGCTCCCGCCACTTCATGCGGTATTCCTGCATGTGGTCGACGATGCGGTCCCGGATGCGAAATACGAGTTTGCGCGCATGGTTGGCGCGCCGACGGTCGAGGTGTCCTGAGTCGCCCATTTTTTGAGCGGCGTCCAGTGCGTCGTTGGCTGCTTTGAGGGCCCGCTTGAGGTAGGCGATCGTCATTCCCAGCTCGGTGGAATCCTGGCCGCACAGGGCCGCCGCCAGTTTGGCTCCACAAATTGCCGATCGGGTGGCGAAGCGCAGCGCCTCGGGGTATTCCCGAAGATCTTCACGCTTTTCGAACAGATTGTTGATCCAACGGTGAAGCTTTAAAGTGTCTTCATAGACAGGTGATTCGGTGAATTCCTCAAACTCGTCATCACCATCATCCGTGTTCTCGAAATTTTCGGATAAAAGATCCGATGCCTCGTTAAGAAACTCTTCCACCTCCTCTTGGTTGTCATAAGCCTCGGCGAAGACGCTCCAACCCATCTCTTCGGCAATGATCTCGTCGCGGTTCGGATCATCCATATATTTTTCCAAGAGCTGGAAGTATTTATCCGTATTGCGATCCTGTTCCTGGAGGAAGCGTTCCCAGACGTATTCGTCCCATACTTCCTCAGGTTCAAAATCGTTGTCGTCGGACATTGGAAAACCGCTAATTCAATACAGGCTTCGGTGCAAAGAATTTTTCCGCCTGGAGACGGAGTTGTCCGCAAGCTGCGGCGATGTCATGGCCTTTCTCACGGCGAAGTGTGGCGTCCACTCCGGCGCGCTGGAGGACTTTTAGAAATTGCTCCTGACGGCTTTCCGAGGGGCGGGTCCATGAGAGCCCTTCAACGGTATTGTAGGGGATGAGATTCACTTTGGCACCGACGCGTTGCGACTGGCGGGCGAGGTTTTGGGCCTGCTCAAGCGAATCATTTATCTCCTCGATCAAAATATATTCAAAGGTGATGCGCTGCTTTTTCAAGCGAACGTAGTCCTCACAGGCGGCGATGAGTTCCTCCACAGGGTATTTTTTATTCACCGGCATGATCTTGTTTCGGACCTCATCGGTTGCGCCATGGAAAGAGATCGCCAGCCTCACTTGCAGGGGTTGCGTGGCCAGTTGCCGGATTTGAGGAACGAGGCCAGATGTGGACACCGTCATGTGCCTTGCCCCCACGCCAACGCCCCAGGGGGCATTGAGGATGCCGATTGCACGAATCAGATTTTCGTAGTTGGCCATTGGTTCCCCCATGCCCATGAAAACGATATTATTTATCTTCTCGCCGCTCTCGGCCTCCACCTGCAGGAACTGATCAACGATCTCAGCCGCACTAAGGTTGCGTTTCCAGCCGTCCAGACCACTCGCGCAGAATTTGCACCCATAAGCGCATCCGACTTGGCTGGAGACACAGATCGTCCGGCGGTCCGATGCCTCGCCATAGAGTGCAGGCGATGCCGGGATTAAAACCGTCTCGATGAGTTGTCCATCGGCCAATCGGAAAAGGAATTTGCGCGTCGTGTCGCGGGATCCGGTCTCACGGACTTTTTCAAGTCTTCTAGTGGGGAACTCCGCCTTGAGCGAATCGCGGAGAGGGGCCGGTAGATTAGTCATTTCATCCCAATCGCGCACCCGACGCTTAAAGAGCCATTCCAGCACCTGGGAGGAGCGGTAGGCAGGCTGTCCCATGGCCACAAGGCGGGACTCCCAATCGGTCTTAGTCAGTGCGAGCGCATCCACACCCAGATCAAAGCATGGTGTGAACGTCGCGCAACGCGTAAAAATTCCAAAGCCCCCTCCGCATTGCGGGGAGGCGTGCGCTATTCCCTGCGCGACCAGCGATCCCGGTCGGCGAAAAGGATGCACTCGCCATCAATGGGGAGAGGAGTGAAGACGGGCAGTGGAAAGTCCTGCACGTTTGGTGGACGGGTGATCATGAAGACCCATTCCGTGAAGTCCCCTTTGTAAATGTCCGAAAAAAGCCTGCGATTGCCAGTTATCGGAGTCAGGTAAAGACCGTTGATGGACTGGCCCAAAACCCGATAGTCGCTGATTTTGTTGAAATCCTTGATCGTCTTGGGCAGGAGAACGCTGTTGCGCTGTGCATACCATGCAACAGCCCAGGGCATGTCGGAGGCGATGACTTCTTTTTCGCCATACCATTCTCCGAGGATAGCAATAAACGGTGGCACGTAAGGGGGCCACTGCACAGGGGGTTGGGGAGGGGCCAGCAGCGTGGAGAGCATCGGCATCCCGCACAGAATGCAAATCAAAGCCGGAAATGAGGCGCGGAGGTAGGGGCTGCGCAGCTCCAGCCGAGCCCATAATTCCAGCAGGAAAGCGACGCCGTAAAATACGAAGAGCGGAATGAAAAGCACATGCAACTGGTTGGCGGAAACAACTCCCTCCACGCCACAAAGGGCCATGCCAAGCCACGCCCCCGCCCACATAAGCAATATGCCCCATCGGAACCGGGATGTCGTCTGGACACTAAAGCGGTGGAGGAAAGATAGGAAAAACGCTGCCGCCGCGATGTTCATTCCCAGGAAGGCAAAACCATTCTCCGCGTGGGTAATCGTGGCGAAGCGCAGGCGATGGAACAATTGCATGCCGGAGAGCGCAGGGGCCCCCGAGAACGAGCGTAAGTATCCCGATTCTCCCGATCCCACGGGGGCCAGCATTTCGTATCCTGCGATGCCAAGCATATTGCCGCTCACAGAATGGTTTCGCAGCAGCCAAGGCGATACCAACAGCACCACGGCGGCGAGGGCCGAGAGGCATGCGATCCCTCTGGGTTGGAAGTAGAAAAACACAAAGAAGAACCAACCGAAAAAAATCCCGATGGCCGCCCCATGGGCGAGTGCCATCAGGCCGAAGAGAACCCCGGCTCCAAAAAGCCTCGCCGCCATCGGCAACCGCTCTCCATTTTTCTTCATCGCCTGGAGCGTGAGCCATACGGCTGCGGAGAACAGCATGAGCATCAGCATCTGCGGCAGCCCTGAGAGCGAAAACTGCCAGAGCAAATCGGTAACCAAGATGGCAACGCAGCCGATCAGAGCGATGCTTTCATTAAACAAACTGCGCCCGACGAGATACCAGAAGACCATCGCCACGAGAAAAAACAGAATCGCCATGGCGGCGATCATTCGATCGCCGATGTAGACGAGATCAATCGGGGTGAGCTTCCAGTGATTTCTAACCATTCCAAGCGGAAGGGCGTTGAGGAACGGATTGAGAGGCGACTGGAAAATCTCGGGGAAATTCTCGGCCGGGACCTCCTTCCCTGCCTGCTCAAGTTGCCAGATGGCAAATGGGCGAATGTATTTTGTGGAAAATCCTTTTCCTTCCGCAATCTGTCGGGCGATTTGGGCTTGGTCCATCGCCGTGGCGCTGGAAAATCCACGGAATTGCACGAAAAGATATACCAGCGCGAGGGTAGCAAACAGCACGGCGCAAAGCCCCACGTGGAGGACGGGATATTTCTTGGAGGAAGTGAGGCGATCCCAAAGTTGCTGAATGCCTTTTACGGCAATTGTGACGTTCGCCATGGCGCGTTAGCGGTTCGTTCTTTTGTAGAGGTTTAGCTCCTTGAGGCGGCGATGGAGGGTTCGTCGGCTGATGCCTAATTTTTTCGCGGCATCGCTTCTATTACCCCGGCACTCCTCGAGGGCGCGCAGGATCAGGGATGTTTCGCTTTCGCGTAAATTCAATTCATGGAGACCGGGCTCAGGTTCTCGGGACGCCGGGCGGGTGGAGGTGTTGCGGAGAACCGCAGGGAGGTCTCGCAGAGTGATCTGGGGCCCGGTAGCCATCACGACCCCGTGTTCGATTGCGGTGCGCAGCTCGCGCACGTTCCCTGGCCAGTCGTAGTCTAGGATGCGGTGCATGGCATCGATCGAAAGTTCACGATGGGGTTTGCCGTTTTCAACCGCGCAATCCTTGAGGAATGTTTCCACCAAAAGTGGAATATCCACCTTTCGGTCGCGAAGTGGCGGCATCGTAATCGGAACGACATGGAGTCGGAAAAACAGGTCTTCCCGGAATTTTCCCTCCGCGACCAGTTTTGAGAGATCTTTGTTTGTGGCCGCGATCAGGCGCACGTCTGATGTCAGCGTCTCGCCTCCGCCGACACGTTCAAACGTGCGCTCTCCGAGAACGCGGAGTATTTTTACCTGCGTGGTGAGGTCGATCTCGCCAATCTCATCGAGGAAAAGTGTGCCGCCCTTGGCTTGCTCGAATCGACCGATGCGTCGCTCGAATGCTCCTGTGAAAGCACCCTTCTCATGACCGAAAAGCTCGCTCGCCAGCAACTCCGGGGTGAGCGCCGCACAGTGCACGGCGATGAACTTTTCCTTCGCGCGTGTGCTCAGGTGATGGATCGCATGTGCGGCGAGTTCTTTGCCCGTGCCGCTCTCCCCTTGGATGAGAACTGTGGCGCGTGATGGAGCGACTTGCTTGATTGTTTCAAAAATCTCCACCATCACCGGAGAGCGGCCGATCATGCCATCGATCGTGAACTGGCTCTGAACCTTGTTTCTGAGCACCTTGTTTTCACGGCTCGTATTGCGCTCGCGGATCGCGCGTTTGATAAGAATTTCAAGTCTGTCAATGTTGACCGGCTTGGTGACGAAGTCGTAGGCGCCTCGCTTCATGGCCTCGACCGCTGTATCCACAGACCCGTAAGCCGTCATCATGATGCAGATTGGCGGGTTGGGCCGCTTCACTATTTTCTCGATGAGCACCATGCCGTCATCGGCACCCAGTCGCAGGTCGGTGAGCACGACATCCACGGCCACGCTATCCAGTGTTGCCAGCGCTCCATCCAGATCCGGTGCCACATAGACCTCGAACTCCTCCTGCAACGCGTTTCTCAAGCCGTCGCGGGTATTCTTTTCGTCATCGACAATCAGGAGCGTTGGAGACATTTCGGCACATTTAAAGCCATTCGAGACAAGGCATCAACACCGCTCTGACTTATTCCTGAGGCGCGTTGGGGTCTGGTGGCGTGTAGATGCCGGGCAATTTCTCGCACGTGCGCAGATCGTAGTTCCAGCGTCCGCCTGACTCGATGCATTTATTGATCTCCAAAAAATCAGGACTGAATCCGTGAATCGCGAAGAGGGAGAAGAAATAGGCCAAGGTGATAAATATCGCCGTGCCAAGCAGGAGGACTATGGCTTTGAGGGGCATGCCAAGGAAAACGCTAATGTATCCAGTGGATGGAAACAACTGTGAAATCAGCAGGGGGCCATGCGCGGCGGCGCGACCTAAATCCGAGTTTTACCTTCCTTGGAAAGCAACACCGCAACCCAGCGTGTGGATGGGAAATTCCCCAGGATGATCACGATAATCACTGTGATCGGCACGCAGAGAAACATGCCGACAATTCCCCACAACATTCCCCAGAGAATAAGAGACATGACCACCACAAGAGGGCTGAGATTGAGTGTCATTCCCATCAGGTTCGGCTCGATGAAATTTCCAAGCACCTGCTGGATCACTGTGATGCCCACCACCAGCACCAGCACGGGTGTCCAGTTCTCAAATTGAACCAGTGCCAGCAGTCCAGGCAAGACCGTGGCTACAATGGAGCCAATCGTCGGGATAAAATTGAAAATGAAAACCAGCAGCGCCCAGAATGCAGCGAAGTCGAGGCCGACGAGACGCATCACCACATAGCTCAAAATAGAGGTTATGAGGCTGACCAACGTCTTCACCCCAAAGTAGGTCTGGATATCCATGTCGATCCGGCGAATCATTTGTTCAATTCGCACGCGTCGATCGAGCGCTGGGAAAAGCGCTTCGATTTTGGAAGGGATAAACCGTGTCTCGAGCAGAAAAAACACGGCAAAGACGAGAATAAGCACGGTGTTTTTAAGCACTCCGGCAAGGTTGGTTGCGACAAGGGCAACAACGCCGGGGATATTCACGTCGCGCAAGAACTCTTGAATTGCAGGAGGTTGTTCTGTGCCAAACGTGAGAAAGATATCCGCTTGTATTTTCAGCAACCGGCTTTGGTAGCGTGCCGCATTTTCTGCCACCTGCATGGCATTGTCGGCAATGATCGAGAAGAGCAGGTAGCTGAAGCCAATAACGGTTAAAAATGCCAGAACTAAAGTTGCCGCCGATGGCAGACCCCAGCCGCCAATTTTCACGCTGCTGAACCAGCGCTGAAGCACCTTGATGAGATACACCGCAATGAGGGCGATCACGAGGGGGATGAATAGATCCTTTCCCTCTCGAACGATCACCAGTGTGATGCCAATAACCAGCATCCACCCGGCGGCTTCCATTCCTCTCATGCGGGGAGAGCTGGGAGGCATTTGTGGCTCAACATTCATCAATCGCGGAGACTACATGATTCGCCAACGGGCGGAAATGGGGAAATCGCGTCCGCGCAATTATCCCGACTTTAATCACTCCTTGTTGCGAGCTTCGATCAAGCGGACTGCTGTTTGGATTCACCGCTGCCGAAAAAGCCCGAGATTAAAAAGAGAGCAGCAGCAATGCAGATGGCGGAGTCTGCAATGTTGAAAGCCGGCCAATGGCCATACCATGGCAGGATCACGTCGAGAAAATCGATGACATACCCGTGCAGGATGCGATCGGTGAGATTTCCCAACACTCCCGAGGCAAGCAGCGCCGCACCCAGACGCGTCGGGGCATCCATGAAGCAGCCACGGCGGGCTAGAACCGTGAGAGCAACAAGGGCCGCGCAGGACAACACCATAAAGAAAAGATTGTTGTTCTTGAACATTCCAAATGCCGCTCCGGTATTGTGAACCTGCACGAGGTTGAAAAAGCCCGGGATTACAGGAATGAACTCGTCGGTGGAAATAAAGCGAACCACCAGCCACTTCGTCACCTGGTCGAGCAGGTAGAGCGGTAGCGTCAGCAAAAAAACAAGTCTCATCACTCGTGAGGGCGGAGGTGTTGGGAGCTGTCCAACACCTCCTTCATCCCTATCTTGGACTAACCCCGCGCCATGCGGCGGAGGAGTGCGTCGGCCATATCGGCAGGCGTGGCTGCGACTTCGATGCCGGCAGCCTGAATGGCCTCGATCTTGCCTTGGGCGGTTCCTTTGCCACCGCTCACAATCGCCCCGGCATGGCCCATGCGGCGGCCGGGAGGGGCTGTGGCTCCAGCGATGAATGCGGCCACCGGCTTCTTGCAATTCTTGCCAATCCACTCAGCGGCCTCCTCCTCGGCGGTGCCACCGATTTCACCAATCATGATGATCGCCTCGGTGCCGGGATCGTCGTTGAACATTTTTACCACGTCGAGATGCGATGTCCCGTTGATCGGATCGCCACCGATTCCGACGCAGGTGGACTGGCCATGGCCTCGGCTCGAGAGTTGCCAGACCGCTTCGTAGGTGAGGGTGCCGGAGCGGGAGACAACGCCCACCTTGCCGGGTTTGTGGATGTAGCCCGGCATGATGCCGATCTTGCACTGGCCGGGGGTGATGATGCCCGGGCAGTTTGGGCCAATAAGGCGGCTGGAGCTGTTTGCCATGGCGGCCTTTACCTTCATCATGTCGAGAACGGGGATGCCCTCTGTGATGCAGATGACCAGCTCCACGCCGGCATCCACCGCTTCGAGGATCGAGTCGGCTGCGAATTCAGCGGGCACGAAGATCATCGAGGCGTTGCAGCCGGTCTCGCGGCGTGCTTCGTGAACGGTATCGAAAATGGGAACCTTGGATTCAAAAGTTTCCCCGCCGCGGGCTGGGGTGACTCCAGCGACGACGTTGGTGCCGTATTCCATGCAGGACTTGGCATGAAAAGCGCCCGATTTGCCAGTGATACCCTGCACGAGCAGGCGTGTGTTTTTATCAACGAGGATAGACATGGTGAGGAGATTCTTAAGCTGCTGCTGCGACGACTTTCTGGGCGGCATCGGCGATGTCGGTCGCCGGGGTGAGTTTGAGGCCGGACTCGGAGAGAAGCTTGCGGCCTGCTTCAACGTTGGTGCCCTCGAGACGAACAACGAGTGGCACAGGGAGATTGACCGCCTTCACGGCATTGATGATGCCTTGGGCGATGACATCGCATTTCATGATGCCTCCAAAAATATTCACGAGGATCGCCTTCACGCGGCTGTCGGCAACGAGAATCTTGAACGCTTCAGTGACCTGCTGCTCGGTGGCACCGCCGCCCACATCAAGAAAGTTTGCTGGTTCGCCACCGTGGTGTTTGATGATGTCCATTGTCGCCATGGCAAGGCCAGCGCCATTCACAAGACAGGCGATGTTTCCATCGAGCCCGATGTAGCTGAGATTGAATTGGGAGGCAGCGACCTCGCGGGGATCCTCCTCTTCGATGTCGCGATAGGCTTGGATCTCCGGATGGCGGAAGAGTGCGTTGTCGTCGAAATTGAATTTCGCATCGAGAGCCAGCACCTCGCCGCCTTTTGTCACGACAAGCGGGTTGACCTCAACCATCGAACAATCACAGGCGATAAAGAGCCGGTATAGATTCGCAAAAAGTTTGCAGGCTTGACGCATTTCGCCGGAGCCGAGGTTCAGCATCTTCGAAAGCTTGCGGGTCTGGTAGGGCTGCAGGCCGAGGATGGGATCGATCGGCATGCGAATGATTTTTTCGGGTGAATGCTCGGCGACGGACTCGATATCCACGCCGCCTTCGGTGCTGGCGACAATCATCGGGGCTGAGATCGCCCGGTCGATAAGAATGGCAAAGTAAAGCTCGCGGGAAATCTCCACGGATTCGGATATGAGAACCTTGCGGACGACGCGCCCCTCGGTGCCGGTCTGATGGGTGACGAGCGTCTGGCCGAGCATTTTCTCAGCAATGTCACGTGCCTGACTGGCCGTCTTGCAAAGCTGGACACCGCCTTTGAATCCATTGGTGAATGTTCCCTTACCGCGTCCGCCAGCATGGATCTGGGCTTTGACGACCAGATTGTTTGTGCCGAGTGAGCGGGCGATTTTCTCGGCTTCTGCCGGGGTTGAAGCGACACCGCCAGGGCTATTGGCGACGCCGAATTGATCGAGGAGTTCTTTTGCTTGGTATTCGTGAATGTTCATCAGGCGGGTTGAGAGGGGGGGATTTATAGACGTCAGCACGCATGAGCTGCAATCTTTTGATTGCAGCGATGCAAAAGAGGTGCCGATTTGGCCCGCTGTTTCGCCTGTCCTCTTGAAATACTTAAGGTTTTCCAGCGGCAGCAGAGAAGTCGGCGCGCACGTGATCCACGCTGTCGATATCCATTATCTTCTTGATCGCTGCGGCAGCGGAGTCGGCACTGATCCTGGAGCCGAATCGCACGAAGGCGACGCCGTTTTTGAAAGTGGCCATCGGGGTTGGCGAAGATTGAGAGTCGCGCGATTGAAGGGTGGGGGCTTTTACAGCACTACGAATTTTCCCTAAAATGATTGCTTCCTCAAACAGCGATCTCGATACGGGTTTCTGGGAAGATGCCCGATGCACCGTGATGAAACTCGGACTCGGTGTGGAAACCAAAAAAGATGGTTGCAGCTTGGCGGTCACTTGATCCGCCAGCGGTATTTCTCTGTGAACAGAAAAGGGTAGGGTGGGGGAGCTTGCTTGTGGCGGAACCGGGGTTGCCACTACAGGTGTGGGTTGTGTCGGTGTTCGAGAGATTCCCTTGGTTGTCCCAATCTGGGAGGCCGTGAGTGGTTTGCTCTCGGAATGGAGCGGTTTGGTCGTGCAGGAGCTTAAAGACGCAACCAAAAACAAAACGAGCGCGGCATGGGATAACATGCCGCGTGCGTGTATTATGAAATTCCTCACAAAGCCCAAGTCTGATTTGCTCGTGAGCGAAATTGGCATTGTTAGGTCTTCTGCTGCCTCCAGCTGGTAAAACCCATGCTGGACGGCAGCTTTTAGACGCGAGGCGGAACGCCCGCCTACGATTTGTAGCGCAAACGCTTTTTGTGGCGATTCTCCTTCATGCGCTTGCGGCGTTTGTGTTTCGCGATTTTAGCTTTTCTCTTCTTCTTTAATGAACCCATGTGATTTCGGGACTGCTTGGCAAATTAATAGACTACTTTGTTGAGCGGATACTCGATGATCCCTTCGGCGCCCATGTTTTTAAGGCTCGGGATTATCTCGCGGACGATTTTCTCTTCGATCACCGTTTCGATGGCTACCCATCCGGGTTGGGCCAGTTGCGAAACGGTAGGATTTCTTAATGCAGGCAATGCCTCAAGCAATTTTTTCAAACTCGCTTCAGGGAGATTCATTTTTAGCCCCACCAAATCACGGGCGGCCAGTGCTCCTTTGAGGAGCAGTGAGAGTTTATCCATCTTCTCCCGCTTCCATGAATTTTCCCACGCAGTGCGATTCGCATAGAGTGCGGGATAAGATTCCATGAGCGTGTCCACGATGCGCAGCTTGTTTGCCCGGAGCGAGGATCCTGTCTCGGTGATGTCCACAATGGCATCGACAAGATCGGGAACCTTAACCTCCGTGGCGCCCCAAGAAAATTCGACCTCGGCATCAATACCGGCGTTTTCAAAAAAACGTTTTGTGATTCCAACGGCCTCGGTGGCGACGCGTTTCCCGGCAAGATCACGCGTGGATTTGATTGGCGAATCCTCCGGCACCACAAGCACCCAACGGGTGGGATTCGAGCTGGCTTTGCTGTAGGCGAGTTTCACCACCTCGTGGATGTCAGATGCGTTTTCCTGCACCCAATCGTGACCGGTGATGCCGCAATCCAGATAGCCGTGCTCGATATAACGGCTGATTTCCTGGGCTCGCAGGAGGCGGATGCGCAACTCGGGGTCGTCCACCGATGGCCTGTAGGATCGGCTGGAGCCGGAGATCGCGTAGCCGGCTTTCGCAAAAAGCGCAATCGTCGGCTCCATCAGGCTGCCCGAGGGCAATCCAATCGTAAGAATTTTTTGTTCCTTTTGTTCCATGTAAGCCGACGACTCTAACCAGAACCCCGCCTCCGCACGCACCAAAAAAATACCTTCCTGTCGATGCAAGCCTGGCGTCCCCGGCCCGTTGACTCAAAAGTCCATGACACCGAATTAAGCGCCCGATGCAGGATCGCGCTCAACCCCTCCTCCAGCCTCCGGTGAAAGTGAAATGGGTTTTGAGCGCGCTTCGAAGGGGATGGGATTTCCTACGATCATGGCTGTGATTCAGCCAAAATATCGCGGGAACCCAGCCTTGAAAATGCCTGCGGAGGATTTTTTCAGAAAAGTTTTGGTCTCCCCGCGGATGTCCTACCAGTGGTTTTAGGATGCCGGGCGAAATGATCACTAAATTCTTCCTCCGCCTCCACCGTTTCATTCGGTGCCTTGTCTGGCAGAAGCACTCCGAGCAGTTGTGTTGCAGCCAAAGTGAATTTTCTTTCTAAGCAATGGAATACCCGAGCTACCTCAATAGTCCTCGTCCTCGCAGGAGTGCTCCGATTCCAATGCTCCAATCCCGCAAGAAGCGTGATTGGGTAAAGTTTTCGGTTCTGGTTCTGCTAAGCCCCGTTTTGCTCCCGCTAGGAATTCTGCTTTCGCCATTCTTGTTGTGGCAAGCCTGGCGCGATCGGAAGGAACAACTCGCCCTTCAAAAAAAGAGGTCACTGGAGAAAAAAACGCCTCCGCCTCTCATTGATCCAGAGCTTGAGCGTCGTCGTGAAATCGCGAGACGCACGAACAAGCCAAAAGACCCAAGAATCCCCATGCTCTACGACCCGATCAACGATGATCCCGTTTATGCCTGGGCGATCAAAGAGGCCGACCAAATGGCCGAGGAGGAAATTGGGAAGCCATACAAAATGGGGAGCTGTCATGTATTCTGGCGCCGCAAGAAGCAAATCCTCAGGGAGAAGTTTGATATCACTTGGTATTCGCCACGCGACATGAACCCCACCGTCCGCTTCGACTGATGGGCCGCCTCCTTTGATCTTATGAAAAACCTTGATTTCTCGTTCATTCAGCAAGGCCTTCAGAAAAGCACGGTGATTTCATTTGCAGCCCTCGCTTTTGGTTGCTCGTCCCCGCAGCCTCCGCCTTTGCCAGAGACTGCCTCCTACTCGCCGCCGCCGCCCAGATACAGTCCGGCCGATGATCCGCAGCCCCACTACATGATCCTGGTCGAATCAATCCCGCCCGGCGCGAAGATCGAGTTCAACGATGCCTTTATGGGAATTACGCCCTGCCGGATTCGCGTGCCCGGCGAGGCGGGACGGAAGTTCGCTTATGGGAAAATGTTTCAACATGTCTTTAAGGCCCTGCCATCGACTGCGGGCTGTTACTCCCAAACTAAGGACTTCCCCAAGGGAGCTGAAATCCCTGAGCGCCTCCTCTTCGATATGAGGCTTTCTTACCGATGAAGAACTTCTTTCGAACCACGATGGCGGGCATGATCGCCCTGCTGACATCCACTGCTGGCTGCCTAGCTGCTGAGGCCGGGGAAATCCACGAAGTCGAAGTCGTAGGGGAGGGAACTGATGCGGAGAGCGCTCTCCAGGCGGCTTTCGTGAAGGCCCTCCAGACCACGATCGGCGTTGTCGTGCACAGCCAGACCACAGTCAAAAACTACGAACTCACGGATGATCTCTTGCGCGTCCTCACCAATGGCTGCATCGAGTCCTATGAAGAACTTTTGAGCCAGTCGCACAACGGCGTGACCCGTATAGTCATCCGCGCCCGGGTAAGGCGCGGAATCGTCGCCGACTTTCTCGGAGTCCAGAGAGTCAAGCGACAAGTCGAACTCAAGGACGAGTGGGCCAGGCTCAGCACCGCCGCTCGTGGGCGTGAACAAGCGGTGCAGATGCTGAGAAGCCTTGTCATGGGCATCAGCCCCAAACTTTACAAGGTCACTCTCATCGACCTCCAAAGCGGTGCCGAGGTCGGTGTTAATGCCAACCCTCTTCCCTTGCTGGAGCAGGCTAAGGACTCCACCGTCTACGCCACCTGGGCAGCCCTCATCACGCCCGACCTTGATTTTTGGGACAACGAAGCCGCGCCTATGATTGCAAAATGCCTGCAAGCGCTCAGCGAGCGCAGTGGCGATCTTTATATCCGAATGGAAAGTGAAAGACCCGAGGCCGCCTTTTACGAAGGCCCTCCTGCCGGGTTCGATGGCCAGTTCACAGCCGCCCCGCTGCGGCGCTGGCAAAAAATCCCGCGCTACGGCCCGCTACCATGGGAGAATGCCATACCAGTCCCAGATGTGCATTCCGCGCCGCACCGCATCGCCCTCCAGAGAAACTCCAAGGACGCCACCGGCACGGCGCTTTCCATTTACCACCTCGGCTCCGAGGCGTTTCGCGCCCTGCTTGCGGAAAGCGCCCGTCTCGACAACGAGCCGCTTTTTCTCCGCGCCAAGCTTCAGCTCGAGACCGGAGTGGAGGGGGTGAAGCTCATCGGCCAGCGTTCGCCGATCCTCGCTCCGATGGCCATCCCATGGACCGGGGCTCCCGACGCACGGTATATTGGTCCTCTCTTTCCTGTGGGATGGATGACTGGCGGTTGGTCGCCCAAGTCGGCTTGGCCAAAGTGGGAGGGCGTTGTGCTTCCCACCTCGAATGTGCCGGGTTTCGATGCGTTTTTGGTGGCGGATGGAATGGTTCAAAGAGCCGACGGCGCCTACATGGATGCCCTCGAAAAACTCATCCGCGTCCAGCGCGGCCAGAGATACAAAGAGGCTCCCACCCGGTTTGAATTCGATACCGGCATCGTCGTGCCGATCACCTTTCGCCTCCGAATCGACGACTTGAGAAAAGTCAAAGGCCTGCTCGTCGACATCGTGCCAAGCCAGCAGGAACTCCAAGTGGAGTTGGCCAAAATCACGAAAAGAGAAACGAAGGTCTCCTCCACAAGAAAATGACCCCGCCAAGCTTGAGTTTTATACGCATATGGTCGTCTCGTTTTTCCCCGAAAGGCATTGCCCGAACCCGTAAAAGAAGCTGAAATCCAAACGATGCTCGCCGCTTCCATTTACCCCGCTTTTCTCTAGTTCTGATGGGCTTCTACTACCAAAAATCCGTTAACCTCGGCCCGTTCCGTGTGAATCTGAGCAAGTCTGGCGTGGGCTATTCTGTCGGAGGACGGGGCTTTCGCTTTGGGGCTACGGCGAGAGGGAAAAAATATTGCCTCGCCCGCGCCCTGCGGGACTCGCCATTAGGGCTGCTCTTCGAGCAGGCTTCCGAGCGGCCGCCCAGCCGCCTGGTTCAAGCTTCAGCATCCCCGGCACCGGAGTCGGCTATCGCAACTACGGTTCCGGTTGCCTCGTTCTCGCTGCTGGCGTTCCTACCGCGATCCTCTTTGGCCGCTGGCTTATCGTGACTTGAACCTTTTGCCCCTGCGTCCTAACCTATGAGCGATGACTTGGATCGAAAACATCGAGAGATGGAGAAAGCTACCAGCCGAGGAGAAACTTCTTCGCCGCTGGCAGGCGATTCCTCGCGATGTGGCGCAGAGCATGGCCTTCGAGCGGGAGCCGGTGGAGATGAGCCTCCTTCAAGGGATACTCGACCGGATCGAGCCACCCGATTTATTGAAACAACACGTGGCATCCTCTCCTATTCCGAGATAGCGCCACTTCTTGCTGAGAAAGTTCTCGTTGTGGAATCCCGCATCTATCGCGGTGATTTTTCCAGCCACCCGCTTGATGAGAATCTTCCCGCTGATATCCACCGACTCATCTCCGAGGACCTCGTGCCAGACTGGGCAGGCAAATGGCGGATGATTGATGTTCGTGTGGGAAATCTCGAGCCACCCAAGCCGCCCATGGTTCCAGTCCTCATGCGTGATTATGGAGCTGATCTTGCCACTCGTTGGCTGGAAGCAAGCTCGGAGATAGGCGACCTCACCTTGGAGTTCCTTGCCTTTGCGGAAGGGCGTTTTTTAACGATTCCCCCGTTTGCCGACTTCAACGGCCGCACAATTCGCTTGTTGCTTCTTGAGTTGCTCCGCCGCCTCGACCTGCCTGAGTTGGAGCTTGCCCCCGAGTCCGAGACAGCGCGGCAAAAATACTTCGCCGCCTTGGAAGCCGCAGACCAATCCAACTGGTCACCGCTGATTGAAATTTGGAAATCCCGTCTCACCCCTGAAAGCTGAATTGATGAAATAAATTTCACCCTTCGGGCTGACTTCGGCAGTCTTTCTCCACTTCGCTCCGATTCTGAAAACTTCTATGCTCACTTGGAAACGCACACTCCGCACGGCCTCATCCGAGCGGTTTCTCGCGCAGCGCGGGGGCAAGGATGTTGCCGCAGTTGATCTCCACTACCTCGCGAATGGCACCGTGATTCTGCTCAAAGATGCGGGATGGAAGGAATCCGATGTGCCTGCCCTACTCGGTTCGCTGGACGAAGATTTTCTGCCAGATGTGGACCTCGATCACGGAAACCTCAACTACACCGTTGTTCTCGGTGAGGTGCTCGGGAACTACGAGGCGGAGAAGAAATGAGTCGTCTCCAGTAATTCACCATTTGTTTTCATTTTTTTATTAATATGGACCAAGCCCAACTCAACTGGATCACCAACTTTATCTGGAACATCGCCGACGATTGCCTGCGCGATGTTTTTGTTCGCGGCAAATACCGCGATGTCATCCTGCCGATGACCGTCCTGCGCCGCCTCGATGCTGTGCTGGAGCCGACCAAAGCTGCCGTCCTCGAAATGAAGGCGGCTCTCGATGCTGGAGGCATTGTGAACCAAGACGACGCGCTTCGCTCCGCCTCCGGTCAGGCCTTCTACAACACCTCGCCCTTCCTCCTGCGCGACCTCAAATCCCGCAAGACCCAGCAGACGCTGAAGGACGACTTCATCGCCTACCTCGACGGCTTCTCGCCGAATGTTCAGGACATCATCAAGAACTTCGAGTTTCGGAACCAGATCGGCAAGCTGGTGGAGTCCGACGGCCTCGGCCAGCTCATCGAAAAGTTCCTCAGCAAGGACATCAACCTCAGCCCCGATCCCGTGGGCGAGTTGCCCGGCCTGGACAACCACGCCATGGGCACCGTCTTCGAGGACCTCGTGCGCATGTTCAATGAGGACAACAACGAGGAAGCCGGTCAGCATTGGACGCCGCGTGATGCGGTGAAGCTCATGGCCAGCCTCATGTTCCTGCCCGTGGCGGACCAGATCGAGAGCGGCACCTACCTGCTCTACGACTGTGCCTGCGGCACCGGCGGCATGTTGACCGTGGCGGAGGAGACGCTCCAGCAGATCGCCACCGCGCATGGGAAGCAAGTGGCCACCCACCTTTACGGGCAGGAGATTAATGCCGAGACCTACGCCATCTGCAAAGCCGACCTCCTGCTCAAAGGCGATGGCGACGCGGCGGACAACATCGTCGGCGGCCCGGCCTTCTCCACCTTGTCGAACGATGCCTTCCGCTCCCGTAGCTTCGACTTCATGCTGGCGAATCCGCCCTATGGCAAAAGCTGGAAGAGCGACCTGGAGCGCATGAGCGGTGAGGGCGGCAAGAAGGATGTCAAAGACCCGCGCTTCGTCATCGAGCACGACGGCGATCCCGAGTTCTCCCTCATCACCCGCAGCAGCGATGGGCAGATGCTCTTCCTGGCGAACATGCTCAGCAAAATGAAGCATGACACGCCGCTCGGCAGCCGCATCGCGGAGATTCACAACGGCTCCTCCCTCTTCACCGGCGATGCCGGGCAGGGCGAGAGCAATATCCGCCGCTGGGTCATCGAAAACGACTGGCTGGAGGCCATCGTCGCCCTGCCGCTGAACATGTTTTACAACACCGGCATCGCCACCTATGTCTGGGTGCTCACGAACCGGAAAGCCGAGCACCGGAAGGGCAAGGTCCAGCTCATCGACGCCACCACCTGGTTCCGCCCGCTGCGGAAGAACATGGGCAAAAAGAACTGCGAACTCGCCCCCGAGGACATCCAGCGCATCTGCGATACCTTCCTCGCCTTCGAGGAAACGCCGCAGTCGAAAATCTTTCCCAATGCCGCCTTCGGTTACTGGAAAGTGAAGGTTGAGCGCCCGCTCCGCCTCCACAGCCAGCTCACCCGCCCGCGCATCGACCCCCTGCGCTACGCCTCCGGCGATGAGGACATCCGCGCCGCCTTCTATGCCGAGCTGGGCGAGGCCCTCTTCACCGACCCCGCCTCCGTCCGCCCGCAACTTGAGAAGCTTGTCAACGACTGGGGCAAAGCCGACAGCGAAGGCGAGGAGGACGAGGAAGGCGACGCCGACACGCCGAAAAAGAGCCTTTCCGACAAAAAGAAAAAGAAGCTCCTCAGCGAAGCCACCTGGAAGCGCGACGCAATGCTCCTCGATGTCGCCAACCAGCTCCGCAAGGCCCTCGGCGAAGACCTCTTCACCGATCACAACGTCTTCCTGGAGAAGGTCGAGGCCACGCTCAAACAACTCGACCTCAAACCTAGCGCCTCCGACCTCAAGCAAATCATCGCCGCCGTCAGTTGGCGCGTCGAGGACGCTCCGCCCGTCATCAAAAAGGTCCACAAGCCCGGCAAAACCAAAGCCGACCCGCTGCACGGCCTCTACGAGACGAAGGTGGATGGAAAGACCTGCGTCGTCGAATACGAGCCCGACAGCGAACTCCGCGACTACGAGCAAATCCCGCTGCTGGAGGAGGGCGGCATCGAAGCCTTCATCCGCCGCGAGGTCCTGCCCTACACGCCCGATGCCTGGCTCGTCGAGTCCGACACCAAGATCGGCTACGAAGTCAGCTTCACCCGCCACTTCTACCAGCCGCCCCAGCTCCGCACGCTGACCGAGATCAGCGCCGACATTCTCGCGCTGGAACAGGAAACAGAGGGCCTGTTGAATGAGATCACGAAAGGAGTGAGCGCATGAAAAAGAAGGCTGCCAAAAAAGTGTTAGCAGCGCCGACACCAATTCTCTCAGCAGTGCTGAGAGAATTGCCGCAGGCACCTTTGGAAGCTGCCTTCACCGAGGTGCTACGGCTCATTCAAGACGCCAAACAACGAGCGTATCAGGCAGTCAATAGCGAACTGGTCGCGCTCTATTGGCAGGTGGGCGAATACATCAGTCGGAAACTGAAGTCCGCCGAATGGGGCGATGGCGTCGTCAACGAACTGGCATGTTTCCTTGCCCGAACTCAACCTGGGTTGCGGGGCTTTACCCGCGCTTAGTCTCTTTAGAATGCGACAATTTTTCGAGGCCTATACCGGCAATGAAATAGTCGCACCGCTGCTGCGACAATTGCCTTGGACCTACCACACAATCATTATGGGCCGCTGTAAGCGCCCGGAAGAAAGGGAATTCTATATCCGAATGGCGACCCGCGAAGGATGGCGCAGCAGAGAGCTACAGCGCCAAATGCAGTGCTGCCTTTTCGAGCGGGCCGTCATGAACCCGCCAAAAGTCGCAGCAGCGCTGCGACAATTGCACCCCCAAGCCGCCGAGTTCTTCAAAGACATCTACACCCTCGAGTTCCTCGGCCTGCCCACGGAGCATTCCGAGGCCGATCTGGAAGGGGCTCTCCTGCGCAATCTCGGTCGCTTCATCACTGAGCTGGGGAGGGACTTCTGCTTCATCGGCTCCCAGTATCCCATCCAAGTCGGCGAACAGGATTTCGCGCTCGATCTGCTCTTCTTCCATCGCGGCATGAACTGCCTCGTCGCCATCGAACTAAAAATCCGCGAATTCCGCCCGGAGGACCTCGGCAAGATCAACTTCTACCTCGAAGCCCTCGACCGCGACTATCGCAAGCCCCACGAGAACCCATCCGTCGGCCTGCTGCTCTGCGCCACCAAGGACACCGAAGTCGTCGAGTATTGCCTCAGCCGCAGCCTTTCTCCCGCCATGATCGCCGAGTATGAAACCATGCTCCCCGATAAGGAACTGCTCAAAGCCAAGCTGCACGAGTTCTACCAACTCTGCGCCCCGCGGGAGGAGGAAGACGAGGAAGAACCGCCCGTCGTTCCCACCAAACCGAACCGGAAAAAGAAAGGAGCCGCAGCATGAAAAAGAAAACCACGAAACAGCCTGCAGAGACGAGTGCTCTCGTGCCTTCCTCGCCCAGCCCAGACCCCGCTTCCGGACTGCTCGCCAACCTGCGTGCCGTCATCCTGGAGGCTCGTCGGCAGGCCGTCTCCGCCGTCGATATCGTTCAGGTGCGCACCTGTTGGATCGTGGGTCGGCACATTGTCGAGTTCGAGCAGGCTGGCCAGACCCGTGCCGCGTATGGGAAGGCCGTGCTGGCGCAGGTTTCCGCTCAGCTCACTGCCGAGTTTGGCAAGGGTTTTGATGAGCGAAACCTGCGAAACATGCGGGCCTTCTATGCCACCTTTCCAAATTGGAACGCACTGCGTTCCGAATTGAGCTGGACCCACTACCGCCTGCTCCTGCGCGTGGACTCCGCCACCGCCCGGGAGTGGTATATGAACGAGGCCGCCACCCAGAACTGGAACACCCGCGCCCTGGAGCGCCAGCTCGGCACCCTCTACTACGAGCGCCTGCTCGCCAGCAAAGACTGCCAGCCCGTGCGGGATGAGGCTGCGGAGAAACTCGCCGAGATTCAGTCCACCCCGCGCGAGTTCATCCGCGATCCCGTGATGCTGGAATTCCTGGGACTGCCCGGCACGGGAAAGCTCTTGGAATCAAACCTGGAGCACGCCCTGATTGATAATCTCCAGGCCTTCCTGCTGGAACTGGGCAAGGGCTTCGCCTTCGTCGCCCGCCAGCAGCGCCTCAGCACCGAGACCAAGGACTTCTACATCGACCTCGTTTTTTACAACTACCTGCTCAAGTGCTTCGTTCTTTTTGACCTTAAGACCCGCGAACTCACCCATGAGGACATCGGCCAGATGGACATGTATGTGCGCCTCTACGATGACCAGCGGCGCAGCCCCGACGACGGCCCCACCGTGGGCCTCATCCTCTGCGCGCACAAGGACCACACCGTCGTCCGCTACTCCGTCCTCCACGGCAACGAGCAACTCTTCGCCAGCAAATACAAACTCATCCTCCCCAGCGAAGAGGAACTCCGGGCCGAACTGCTGCGCGAACAAGCACTCATCGCCGAACAAACGCTCGCAAGCTCCCCCGAAAAACCTGCCACGCTGGCCAAACCGAAACGGAAGAAGAAAGGAGCCACGCCATGATCGAGGGACTAAAGCCTTATGCGGAATACAAGGAGTCGGGGCAGAAATGGCTCGGAGGAATCCCTTCTCATTGGGAACTGAAACCCGGCCACGCCGCGTTCGCGCCGCGAAAGGAATCCAATCGCGGGATGAAGGAGAAAACCGTTCTCTCTCTCAGCTACGGGCGCATCAAGGTGAAAGCGACTGACAAGCAGCATGGATTGGTTCCCGAGTCCTATGAGACATATCAAGTCGTCAACGAGGGCAACGTCATCATCCGAGGAACTGACCTTCAGAACGACCAGACCAGCCTGCGCATCGGTCTGTCGAGAAATCGTGGTATTATCTCGTCCGCCTATCTCTGCCTCGAAGCACAGCCATCCATCACGCCTGACTACGGCTACCAAATCCTGAATGTCTTCGATCTCACGAAGGCCATTTATCGCTTCGGTTCTGGTCTGCGCCAGAATCTCGACCACGGCGAAATCAAACGCCTACCCATCTTCCTCCCACCTCTGGACGAACAAGCGGCCATCGTGCGGTTTCTGGACCACGCGAACCGGAAGATCGACGGCTTCATCCGCGCGAAGCGGAAGCTGATTGGGCTGCTGAACGAGCAGAAGCAGGCCATCATCCACCGCGCCGTGACGGGAAAGGATGAAGTCAGAATGGTGAAGGATGAAAACGGAAATTCTTCCTTCATACTTCAACCTTCTACCTTGCCCAAAAAGCCCTCCGGCATCCCCTGGCTCGGCGACATCCCGATGCATTGGGAAATGAGGAAGCTGCGCCAGATTCTGACGCGCAAAACGGAACGGAATCAGCCGAACCTGCCGCTACTCTCAGTCGTTCGAGAGAAGGGTGTGATTAAACGCGACACCGAGAATTTCGAAGACAATCACAACTTCATTCCTGACGATTTGAGCAACTACAAGGTTGTGCGGGTTGGCCAGTTCGCGATGAACAAGATGAAGGCGTGGCAAGGTTCATTCGGTGTTTCGCAATTCGAAGGCATTGTCAGTCCCGCCTACTTTGTTTTTGATTTGCACCACGTAGGAGGTGCCTTTTTCCACACGGCAATTCGTTCAAAGGCATACGTGCCGTCCTTCACACGCGCCTCAGACGGGGTTCGAGTTGGGCAATGGGACCTCGCGGAATCTCGGATGCGAGATACGACGTTCTTCGTTCCTCCTTCCGACGAACAACAGGCAATCGTGGAAAATGTGGCTAAAGCGACCGCGACCGCGAACACCGCCATCGCCCGCACGGAGCGAGAAATCGCGCTGATGCAGGAATACCGGACGCGCCTGACCGCCGACCTGGTGACAGGCAAGCTGGATGTGCGCGAAGCCGCCGCCAAGCTGCCCGACTTACCTAATGAGACCGTCGACACCCCTTACGAGGAATTGGAAGAACTCGAACCCGAGGAGGTCGAGGCATGATGCTGCCGGAAGTCACCGCCATTCGGTTTGAGAAAGTGATGGGCTCCGGTCGCACGCAGCCATGCCTGATGATTTGCGAGAACGAAGCAGGCGAGGAAGTTGAACTGGTGGTGAAGATGCGGGGACATCCCCAGATCATGCCAGGCGGATTGATGGCGGAAGCGATGGCTTCGTTGCTGGCACTCGACCTCGATTTGCCGGTGCAGCCGCCCTACCGGGTCAAGATCGAGCGGGCATTTGCTGAGACCGTGCCGATGGCGGCGCTGCGGGAGATATTCACGGACAGCGTGGGGCTGAACTTCGGTTCTGCAAAGTGGAAGCCGGGTTACACCATCTGGCCAAGGGATAAAAGGCCATCGAGGGATACCCGACAAACGGCCATGGAGGTTTTTGCCTTCGACGGATTGATCCAAAATCCCGACCGCCGGGCGGTGAATCCGAACTGCGTCTATCTTGGCGATGACCTGTTGCTCTACGATCACGAGTCGGCCTTCAGTCATTTTCTCACCATCCTGCCCAAACTGCCGTGGGAGCTGGGCGGAGTGGATTTTATTAAGAACCACATCTTCTGGCAGGCGCTGCGCGGGGAAACCTTGGAGCTTGACCGATTCCAAGGTGCGCTGGAAGCCATCGACGAGAAACGCATTACCGAGTATCGTCAGGCTGTGTCGGGCGAATGGAATGGGCAGGCCGTTACTGGCGAGCGTATCCAGTCGCACCTACTGGTCTGCATTGCTAATTTCAAACGTATTCAACTCCAACTCCAAGCCACATTATGAACAAGCATCCTTATACCTATACCGTGCTCCGGTATGTGCATGACACGAGCACTGGCGAGTTCGCCAACGTGGGCGTAGTCATTTCCGCACCATCCGCGAAGTTTGCCGACGCGATCTTACGCCCCACCTACGGCCGCCTCTCGAAGATGTTCCCCGGCATGGATGGCGAGCACTTCCGGCAGGTGATCCGGCATTTGCAGTCCCGGTTTGAAGAGATCGCCAGTCAAGTGCGGGAGGAGATGGACCTCGGGCAGAAGCCGACGAACGCGCAGGAACTCGCTTTCTCTGTGATCGCGCCGGACGACAGCTCGTTCCAGTGGTCGGCAATGGGCAGCGGTCTGGCGGCAGACCTGCCTGTTACACTAGAATCCATCTACCAGAAAATGGTGGAGCGCTACGACGACCGGCAGAAGACCGAGAGTCGGAGCGATGAAATGGTCTGGAAGTCCTTCAAGAAACGGCTGGAGGAGCGCAAAGTGCTATCTCGTCTGCATCCCAAGACAATCTCGGTGCAAGATGACGAGGTGACATTTTCCCACGCGTGGAAAAACCATCAGTGGCATTGCATGGAAACGCTCTCTTTCGACCTTATGCAGCCACAGAGCATTAGGGAAAAAGCTCATTCGTGGCTGGGCAAAATGACGAGTATCAAAGACGCAACGGAGAAATTTTGCGTCTGTTACCTCGTTGGCGAGCCGCAGTTGGAGGGCAGTAGACGAGCCTTTGAACAGGCGCTCAACGTTTTGCACAAGACGCCGGTGGAGCATGAAATCATCCGGGAGCATGAGGCGGAAAGTTTCGCGGCGGAAGTAGCTAAAGAGATTGCCGCGCATGATTCCGAATCAGCGGGTTGATCTGTGCAAACTGCGGCAGTCGACACCACCCAAATAAAATTCGAAATTTGAATAACAAGAAATCGGCGTTTTTGAGGGTGGCTGCGTTCGATAATCAGGAGTTCAAAGCGGATGTGGATTCGAAGAAGCCGAGGATTTGGAGGAAAAAGAGTCCTGAATTTTCCTCAAAGCCAGCAGTTGCGTTTATGCCGTTCGGGTCGTTTATAGCGTTTACAGTCGCCGATTTTTCCGTATGTTGACAGCTCTATGAATACACTCACCGAAAACCGCCTGGATGCTTCGTTGCTTACAGAAAAGGAGCGCGCTTCGCTGCCGCGTTTGCTGGAGATGTTCCGCCAAGGGGATCACCCGAGCCTCAAGGCAAAAGATGGCACAGAGATTCCATTGCCCGAGCACATTTTCCAGATGTTGGTGAAAGTGGTGGAGGAGATGAGGCGTGGCAGGGCGATTGTGCTCATGCCGGAGGATGAAGCTTTCACGACGCAAGCGGCGGCGAACTACCTCGGAATGTCGCGGCAGTATTTGGTCAAGCTGCTTGAGGCTGGCGAGATTCCTTTTCACCGCGTGGGCAGTCATCGCCGGGTGACATTCAAGGATCTGCGGACCTACGAGAAGCGTCGCGACGCGGACCGCCGCAAGGGTATGGGTGCGCTTTTCAGCAAACTTCAGCAGGAGGGTTACTACGACACGGACTACACAGGCGATATAAAGGAGGGCGATGCACGGTGATTTTCCAGTCGTGCTCGATGCCTGTGTGCTGGCGAACGGCCGGCTTTGCGATCTTTACCTCAGGCTCGCGGAACCGCCGCGTCTTTACTCCCCGGTGTGGTCAGAGGAAATCCTCCACGAGGTGCACAGAGTCCAGACCCAAAAACTGAAACGCCCCTACCCACCGGAGCTTGCCGATTACTGGCGGGCGGAGGTCACCAAGACATTTCCCGAGGCCTGTGTGCAGGACTGGGAAAAGTTGCTGCCCCTGGCTGGGAACAATGAAAAAGACCGTCATGTGGTGGCTGCGGCCATCCAAGCCAAAGCATCGGTGATCGTAACCTTCAACTTGAGAGACTTTCCCTCGGAGGCGCTGGCGCCCCACGGTATCGAAGCTTTGCATCCGCAGGATCATTTGCTGACGCTCTGGTCGATCAACGCCGGAGTCGTTATTTCCAAACTCGCCTTGATGGCCGATGAGAAGGGCGAGGATCTCGAGGACCTGCTCATTCAACTCGGCCGATCTGTGCCGAGGTTTGCCAGTGCGGTGCTTGAGGCCTTGGGGCCCGGCAAACACGAAGCATAATTTTTACCATGCCACCCACCGACACTACCGAAAAAGGCCTCGAAACATTGATCATGCGCCACCTGACCGGTGTGGATGGTCTCTCCGGCGGGGAATCCGAAAATCTAGCCGAGCGGCCACATCCGAAGGGTGCCGGCTGGATCGCGGGCGACCGCTCGGCTTATGACCGCGAGTATGCGGTGGATGTGGAGCAGCTCTTTTCCTTTCTCAGCGCCACGCAGCCCGAGGAGTTCGGCAAGCTCGGGATCGGGAACTTTAAGGACAGCCAAGGAATTGCGCGGCAGAAGTTCCTCGCACGCCTCCAAGGGGAGATCACGCGGCGTGGGGTGGTCGATGTGCTGCGCCACGGAATCAAGCATGGGGCTTTGAGCTTTGACCTGTTTTACGGCACGCCCTCGCCAGAGAACGCCAAGGCGGTGGAGCGCCATGCGAAGAACCGCTTCAGCATCACGCGGCAACTGCACTTCAGCCGAGAGAACAAGCGCTCGCTGGATTTGTGCGCCTTCATCAACGGGCTGCCGGTGATCACTTTTGAGCTGAAGAACAGCCTGACCAAGCAGACGGTGGATGACGCTATCGAGCAATACAAACGCGACCGAGACCCACGCGAGACGCTGTTTCAGTTTGGCCGGTGTGTCGTTCACTTCGCGGTGGATGACCATCAAGTAGCGATGTGCACCGCGCTCAAGGGCAAGGGTGGCATGGCGAAGGACTCATGGTTTCTGCCGTTCAATCAGGGTTGGAACGATGGCGCGGGCAATCCACCGAACCCGGACGGCCTCAAAACGGATTACCTGTGGAAGCGCATCCTCACACCAGCGCGGTTGACGGAGATTTTAGAGAATTACGCCCAGGTCGTGGAGGAGGAGAACGCGAAGACGGGCAAGAAGAAGCAGGTGCAGATTTTCCCGCGCTACCATCAGCTCGATGTGGTGCGGAAGATTCTTGTCGACGTAGAGGAGCACGGCGCGGGCAAGCGCTACCTCATCCAGCACAGCGCGGGCAGCGGGAAGTCGAACTCCATCGCGTGGCTGGCGCATCAGCTGATCAGCCTGACGAAGGATGGGAAGCCGGTCTTTGATTCCGTCATCGTCATCACCGATCGCCGGATTCTGGACAAACAAATCCGCGAGACGATCAAGGGCTTTGCCCAAGTGGGCAGCATCATCGGGGCGGTCAAGGAAGGCGCGGGAACTTCCAAAACGGAGCAGCTCACGAAGTATCTCAAGGACGGGAAGAAGCTCATCATCTCGACGGTGCAGACCTTTCCCCATGTGCTGGACAGTATCGGCGATGAACATCGCGGCGGGAAGTTTGCCATCATCATCGACGAGGCTCACTCCAGCCAAAGCGGCAAGACTTCCTCAGCCGTGAGTCAGGCTGTAGCCGACAGCGAAGACGAGATCAACGACGCCCTCGACGAGCGGATCAAAAAGAAAAAGCTCGCGAAGAACGCCAGCTACTTCGCCTTCACCGCGACGCCGAAAAACAAGACTCTGGAGATGTTCGGCGAGGCTTACGAGGAAGGTGGCGAAGTAAAACATCGCCCTTTCCACGGCTACACAATGAAGCAGGCGATCCAGGAGGGTTTTATTGAAGATGTGCTCAAACATTACACTCCAGTGGAGAGTTACTACCGCCTCGCCAAGACAGTCGAAGGCGATCCTGAGTATGATGTGAAGAAGGCCCGCAAAAAACTGCGTGTCTATGTGGAGGGGCACAGCAAGGCCATTCGCGACAAGGCGGAGATCATGGTGGATCACTTCCTCGAACAGGTCATCGGCCAGAACAAGATCGGCGGTCAGGCACGCGCGATGGCGGTGACCGGCAGCATCCAGCGGGCGATTGAATACTTTTTCGCCTTCAACGCCTACCTCACGGAAATCAAGAGCCCTTACCGCCCCATCGTCGCCTTCTCCGGCGAACCAGAATACAAGGGCGAGAAAGTCAGTGAGTCGAAATTGAACGGATTTTCGAGTGGCGACATCGCAGATCGCATCCAAGAAGACCCGTATCGCTTCCTCATTTGCGCTGACAAGTTTCAGACCGGCTACGACGAGCCCCTCCTCCACACCATGTATGTGGATAAGGCTCTGAGCGGCATCAAAGCCGTGCAAACGCTCTCCCGTCTGAACCGCGCACATCCGAAGAAGCACGATGTCTTCGTCTTAGATTTTCAAAACGACACAGAGATTATTGAGAAATCTTTTGCCGATTACTACCGCACCACGATTTTGAGTAAGGAGACCGACCCGAACAAGCTCCACACTCTGAAGGGCGAGTTGGACAAGTATCAGGTTTATTCGCCAGAGCAGATCGACGCGCTCGTGGAACTCTATCTTGGCGGAGCCGACCGCGACAAACTCGACCCCATTCTCGACAACTGCGTGGCCGTTTATGTCGCCGACCTCGACGAAGACGGTCAGGTTGATTTCAAAGGCAAGGCGAAGGGATTCACCCGCACCTACGACTTCCTCGCCACGATCCTCCCGTATGGCGTTCAGGACTGGGAGAAGCTCTCGATCTTCCTCAACTTCCTCATACCGAAGCTGCCTGCTCCCATCGAGATCGACCTCTCAAAAGGCATCCTTGAAGCCATTGATATGGACAGCTACCGCGCAGAAAAGAAGGCAACGATGGCCATCGCATTGCCCGACGCCGATGCCGAGATTGAGCCGGTGCCGACCTCTGGTGGTGGACGCAAACCCGAACCGGAAATGGATCGGCTTTCAAACATCGTGAACGAGTTCAACCAGCGTTACGCAGGCGACTACAAGGATCCAACGCGAACGATGGAACGCATCAAGGGGGAAATCCCAGAAAAGGTCTCCGCTGATCCTTTCTATCAGAATGCACGGAAGAACTCCGACCGCCAAAATGCTAAAATCGAGCATGACAAAGCCCTCAAGCGCGTTCTTACCGCAATGTTCAAAGACGACGCCCAGCTCTTCAAGCAGTTCCAAGACAACGAGTCTTTCAGATGTTGGCTAACGGATACGGTTTTCGGAATAACCTATGATGAGAAAATCCGGCAACCATGAGGCACATGAGCTGGAGGCCGCTGAATGATTCCTCGGGGTAGGCGGTGAGCCGGTATTTTGGCTCGGGGTTCGCATAGTCGAGCCCACTCTCGCCGAGGTGAGCTCATCGAGAAATTCCACAGCAGGGACATCAACATCAGCCCCGATCCCGTGGGCGAGCTGCCGGGCCTGGACAACCACGCCATGGGCATCGTCTTCGAGGACCTCGTGACCATGTTCAATGAGGATAACAACGAGGAAGCCGGTTAGCACTGGACGCCGCGTGATGCCGTGAAGCTCATGGCCAGCCTCATGTTCTCGCCCGTGGCCGACAAGATCGAGTCCGGCACCTACCTCCTCTATGACTGTGCCTGCGGCACTGGTGGCATGTTGACTGTCGCAGAGGAAACCCTCCAGCAGATCGCCGCCATGTCGGCTTCCAGAAAACCGGGCCGGGTTATGTCCGAGTTGTCGGTGCGGATCGGTAGTTGGGTTTTGAGCAGACCCCGGGCTTGGTGCCGCAACGGCGACGGTGCCCGGCCCGAACCTTGCGCGATCCCAACTCGCCTCCCCAACCGGCTTTGCCGCTGAGCAATTTGATCATATGCTTGCGACTGTAATCCCATTACTCACAGACCTCATCAATCAATCGGGATCGGCCTTCCCGGCTCCTCCCGACATACCGTTGCCTCAATCGCGGCAACACCTCTGCGGCTATCTTTCAACTCATCGGCATTCCTTTCCTTTGCCGGTGTCATCTTTTTTGAGTCAACAGGCCGATTTGCAGCGAGGGACTTTTTGCTTGATGCAGAATGCCCAATTTTCCTACATCTTGGAGTATGAAAGCTTTATTGTGCGCGCTATTGACCATCGGATTTTGCGCTGCAGCCCATGCTGACATCCAAGCTCCCCCTGCTTCTGATTACGGTGCTACGCGAAAGCTGGGACGTGGAATTGCCAATATTGCTTATGGCGTCACGGAGATTCCTTTTCAGATGGCTTTGATCAATGACCTCGAGGGCAACGCCGCCGCATGGAGCTATGGATTGGTTAGAGGAACAGGTCGCGTGCTCGCGAGGTTGGGTTTTGGCATCTATGAGGTCGCGCTGTTTCCTTTCCCGACGCACAAAGGCTCCTACTACCCCCCATACCGCAGCGACATCCCTTGGATAAATTCCGGCTACTCGGAATTTCCACCCGAGCTTGGCTTTGAGACCCGCTACGACTACGGGCGCATTTACCCGGATTTTTAATTTGCCAGCACTCATCGAGTTTCCGTGAGTGCTTGGTTGTTTGCCGGTTTTTCTGACGGCTGTTAATGCCACTTCCACTTTTAATGATTTCACTCACCGTCCCTGTCTACAACGAGCGCGAGGCACTTGGCCCTCTCTTTGAAAAAGTTCGAGATGTCATGCAGCGCTATTTTCCCAGCAATTGGGAAATTATCTTTGTCAACGACGGCAGCCACGATGGCAGTGCGGAACTTATCGATGACCTTGCTGCCAAAAATCCGGAGGTTAAAGTGGTGCACTTCCGAAGGAATTTCGGTCAGACGGCAGCGATGATGGCGGGCTTTGATTTCGCATCGGGTGATATCATCATTCCTCTCGACGGCGACGGTCAGAACGATCCCGAAGATATACCCCGCATTGTCGCAAAGCTCGATGAAGGCTACGAGGTCTGCTCCGGCTGGAGGAAGGACAGGCAAGACAACGCGCTTCAGCGCAACCTGCCAAGCATCCTGGCCAACAAGCTCATTTCGGCTGTCTCGGGAGTCGAACTCCACGACTTCGGTTGCTCGCTCAAGGCCTACCGTGCGGAAGTTATCAAGGGCGTGCGACTCTATGGCGAGATGCACCGCTTCCTGCCTATCTACGCCAAATGGCACGGTGCCCGCATCGCCGAACTCCCGGTCAACCATCACGCCCGTAAGACCGGCCACTCGAAATACGGTCTCGAGCGCGTGTTGAAGGTCGTGATGGATCTCCTCACCGTCCGCTTCATGGACCGCTACATGCTCAAGCCGATGTATCTTTTCGGCTTCTGGGGTTTCTTGTTTTTCCTCGCAGCGTTTGGATTTGCCGGATGGACATTCTACATGAGAATTCACGGCTACTACTTTACCGACACGCCTCTGCCAATGATGGCTGTTTTTTCCTTCATGACCGGTGTCATTTGTGTGCTCATGGGTCTCCTGGCAGAGATGATCACCCGCACCTTCCACGAGTCGCAGAACAAATCCATATACCTCGTGCGCGACACCCGCAATTTTAGCGGGAAAACAGGCTCGGTCTAATGTGCGGCATTGCCGGATTTTTCGGCGCTGGCGGGCATGCGGATCTGGCGCGTATGACGGCACGGATCGCCCACCGCGGCCCTGATGCAGAGGGTTTTTTTGAAAAACCGGAAGAGGGTGTTTTTTTTGGGCATCGGCGGTTGTCCATCATCGATCTCGCCAGTGGGGCGCAGCCGATGTCAACCGCCGACGGTCAAACCGTCATCGTCTTCAATGGAGAAATTTACAATCACGCCGAACTCCGCTGCGAACTCCAATCCAAGGGCCATGTCTTCGCCACCGACCACTCGGATACCGAAGTCCTCCTGCACGGCTGGCGCGAATGGGGGGCTGCAATGCTCGATCGACTCAACGGCATGTGGGCGTTCGCGATTTACGATGCGCAAAAGCGCATCCTGTTTTTAGCCCGCGACCGATTTGGGAAAAAGCCCCTCTATTGGTTCCATCGACAAGGCACATTCGGCTTTGCATCCGAACTCACTGCGATACTGGAACACCCTCATGCACCGCGAAGCCTTTCCGAGCTTGCCCGTGTTAAATTCCTCGCCCACGCACTCATTCCTGCCCCCCACACAGCGATCGAGGGGATTTATAAACTTCCCGCCGGTCACCATCTCACAATCGCCCTCGATGGTTCAGCGCCCAGGATTCAGCGCTGGTGGCGCTATATACTTGATCCGGATCCCTGCCCAAAGGACGAGCCTATTCTCATTGAAGAGCTGCTGGATCTTCTCACTCGTGCGACACGCCGGCGTCTTATAGCCGATGTGCCGCTGGGGGTTTTTCTAAGCGGCGGTCTTGATTCCTCCACCATCGCCGCATTGTCAGTTCGCGATCTGCCTGCGCGCACTCTCCAGACCTTTACCATCGGCTTTCAAGAGGCGTCTTTCGATGAATCGCGCTATGCTGCACAGGTTGCTGGAGTCCTTCAAAGCGAGCACCACACCGATACGCTGAGCCTCGATGCCGCGCTTGAGGCGATGCCCCAAATTTTCGATCGTCTCGATGAGCCCCAGGGCGACAGTTCGCTCCTCCCGACATGGCTGCTCTGCCGTTTTGCTAGAAAAACAGTCACCGTTGCACTGAGTGGTGATGGCGGAGACGAACTCTTTGCTGGCTACGATCCCTTCCGTGCGCTGCGACTTGCGGGTCTTTATTCCAAACTTGTTCCTCGTCCGCTTCACCAGGCTCTCCGGCTTGTGGCCGCGCATCTCCCCGTATCGCATCAAAATATCAGCCTCGACTTCAAAATCAAACGCACCCTTCGCGGCCTCGATCATGCAGCAAGGCTTTGGAATCCCGTCTGGCTGGGGGCTCTTGAGCCGTCCGACCTTGCGCGGATCACAGACGCCCCTTTCAAGATCGAGGAAATCTACAGCGAGGCCATCGACGCCTGGGAATCCTGCATGAGCGCCGATCCCGTCGATCGAACGCTGCAATTCTACACCGAGATTTACCTGCAGGATGGCATCCTGCCAAAAGCGGATCGGGCGAGCATGCTCAACTCCCTCGAGGTTCGGAGCCCGTTTCTTGATATCGAAGTTGCGGACTTTGCCCGGCGACTCCCCCACCATTTCAAGTTGCGCGGCAACACAACAAAATACCTGCTCAAACGCGTTGCCGAGACCCTGCTACCGCACTCTATCGTCCACCGTAAAAAGAAAGGCTTTGGAACCCCTGTAGGCGCATGGCTGCGCTCCGGTCGCATTGTTCCCCAGACGACATCGGCGCTCCTTGGTGAGCATCTTTCCTCCCATCATGCCGGTAAATCCGACGAACGCCTCTACCTTTGGTGCGAATACGTCTGGCAACAGTGGCATAAAAGAAATCCGCTTTAGCCATGAGCCATCGCGTCCTTCACATCATTGATAGTCTCCACCTTGGTGGTGCCCAGGAGGTCGTGCTGAATCTGGCAACCTGTGGCAGTGGGCGGTTCATTCATGAGGTTGCCACCATGCACGGTCGCGGCATCTACTGGGATCGCCTCCGGGAGGCGGGCATCAAAGTCCACTCGCTCTCCCCTCATAAATTCCTGCCGCTTTACTTGGCCACAATCCCGTTGAGGATTCTTGTCGATCGTCCCGATATCCTGCACTGCCACCTGACTCCTTCGAATATTATCGCCAAGCCGCTCGGAGCCTTGCTCTGCGTTCCTGTGATCATCAACCACGACCACACGAACGATCTTCACCGCCACGAAAGCAAAATGCTTCTCGCCCTCGACCGGTTCGCCAACCGTTTTGCCAGCCACATCATTGCCGTTGCTGCTGCATGCCGTGATTTTCTTATCCGATACGAATCCATTTCTCCCGACCGAATCACACTTGTTCCCAACGCGATTGATCTCCGCCGATTTTCTCCCGGAACAATCCTTCGCAGCGAGGCGCGTTCGCGGTTCGGCCTTCCCGACGATGCCCTGGTGGTTGCCGGTGTAGGGCGTCTCAATGCGCAAAAAAATTTCTCCCTGTTCCTGGATATCGCTGCCGTCCTTGTTCCTCGTCATCCCTCGGTTCGATTTTTGCTCGCTGGTGATGGACCGGAGAGGGTCATGCTTCATGATAAAGCAGTAGCTCTGGGAATTGCTGATAGAATTGTTTTTACGGGATACCTAGCTGACTCTAGGCAAGCGTATGTGGCGGCAGACGTGTTGCTCATGCCTTCGCGCTTTGAGGGCCTGCCAATGACACTTCTGGAAGCCATGGCCATGGGACTGCCGGTTGTGGCATCCAACCTCGATGGCATCGCGGAGGTTATCGCCGACGGCAAGGAAGGCTTCCTCGTTTCTCCCGCATCCACAGAGGATTTTGCCGCACGCATTTCGCAGCTGCTCACCGATCGCACTCTTTTTGAAAACATTGCCACCAATGCCCGCGCTAAAATTCAAGCTTCTTACTCCGTGGAGAGAATGACGTCTGCGGTTGAGTCGATCTATGATCGGTTTTTGTTTCAAAAATAATGGAGGAGAAACGCTCTCGCAAAACGCGCCAATCGAACTCCACTCGCACCCATGAAAATTCTGGTTCTTTGTTATGAATACCCGCCGGTTGGAGGTGGTGGCGGGCGGGTGGCCGCCTCGATTGCCGAGGGTCTTGCCGCACGGGGGCATGACGTCGTGGTCGTCTCCGCCGGTCTCAAGCACCTGCCTTGCGAGGCCATGGTCAATGGCGTTCGTGTTTTGCGCCCTAGGTCTTTTCGTAAACGCGAAGACACATGCTCGGTGCCTGAGATGGCACTCTACCTCATCACTTCCTTTCTACCTGCACTGAAACTCTGCCGTGGATGGCGTCCGGATGTGCTGCATGCACACTTCGTGGTTCCTACTGGCGCTCTCGCGCTCGCGCTCCATTGGCTCACCGGGATCCCTTACATTCTTACGGCGCATCTCGGCGATGTTCCCGGCGGTGTGCCACAGCAAACAGACAGTCTCTTCCGTGTGCTTGGGCCCTTTATCAAGCCCATCTGGAAACACGCCGCCGCCGTTACGGCAGTGAGTGGATTTGTCGCCAAGCTTGCGTTGGAAAACTGCGGTATTCCGGCCCGAGTAATTCTCAATGGTGTTCCCATGCTCGCAGATAAGCCGAAGCTGGAACTCAACACTCCTCCGCGCATTGTGATGCTGGGCCGCTTGAGCGTTCAAAAAAATCCCCTGCTTGCGATTCAGTCCCTGACATTGCTCAAGGATGTGCGCTGGCACCTGGAAGTCATTGGGGAGGGGCCATTGGCTGGGGCGATGCGTGATCTCGTGGATAAAAATGGTCTCACCGACCGTGTCAGCTTCCATGGTTGGTTGGATGCCATGGAAGTGTCGTCCCGCCTTGGCGCGTGCGATATTTTGCTCATGACCTCCTCCTCCGAAGGTCTGCCGATGGCAGGCATTGAAGCTCTCCGCCACGGACTTGCCATTGTTGGCAGCCGCATTGGCGGTCTCATGGATGTGATTGCCGATGGTGAAAACGGACGGCTTTGCGACTTCACTCCCGAATCTTTTGCCAGTGCCCTGCGAGAACTTCTGGAAAATCCGGCGAGGCTCTTTTCCATGCGCGATGCCTCGATGAACAAGGCTTTGCAATTCAACCTTTCCGACCGTGTGAGCGACTACGAGCGGCTTCTCATTTCGCAAACCAAGTGATTTCGCTTTCCTAGCCCGACGGCAGGGTGTTGGAATCCCGTGGATGCTCGCCGTAAATGAAGTAATCAACCTGACCAATGCACGGTTCCCTTTGGGATTGGATAGCAAGCCCGAGGTGGAGGCTCTTGAAAAAGGCGGCTCCGATCGAAAGTTCTACCGCATTCGCATCGGCAATGAGTCGATGATCTTCGTCAAGTATTCGGATCATAAGGAAGAAAACCGACACTACGTTGATATCGCCCGGTTTCTCACCAGAGCCGGCGTGCCAGTTCCCGAAATCTTCCACCACGATGCCGCCGAGGGGCTCATTTGGATGCAGGACATGGGCGAGTTGGATCTATGGAGTTTCCGCAATGAGCCATGGGACTCCCGCCGCGCTCTTTATGAATCAACCCTTGATGCCTCGCTTTCGATGCACGTCGGTGCCACAACCTCGCCGGGCGTGGCGACTTTGAAGCTCGAGCGTGTTTTTGATGCCGACCTTTATTTGTGGGAGCAGGGCTATTTTTTCGAGAACTGCCTTGGCAACTTTTTTAAAGTTCCTGCCGATGAAATTGCCGCTCTTGCCTCGCTGCCTGCTTTGCACGAAGCCGCCGCGCGCTTGGCTTCACTGCCACGTGTGTTGGTCCACCGGGATTTCCAGTCCCAGAATGTAATGATTTCGGGTGGTATGGCGTGGCTCATTGATTTCCAGGGAATGCGTTTTGGCCTCGGGCAATATGATGTGGCCTCACTGCTCTATGATCCCTATGTGGAGCTAAGCGACCATGAGCGTTCCGAGCTTTTGGATTATTACAAGACCCGCCTCGCCCAAAGAGGGGCGATTGTTTCTGGCGACTTTGATGCAATCTACCAATGGTGTGCTCTCCAGAGGCTCATGCAGGCACTGGGTGCCTATGGATTTCTCGGTCTCAAAAAAGACCGCCCGGAATTTCTCACCCACATCCCGACCGCGTTGCGATCGCTCCGCGAAGTTGCATCAGGCTTGGATGGAATCTCCCCTCTCATTAATAAGCTCGAATCACTCCCATGAATAAAAGCCCAGAGACCGTCGTTATTCGCCGCATCACCCCTTCACTGGATAACGCACGCTTTGCAATCAAGCGTGCTGTTGGCGGATCTATTTCTGTCGAAGCCGACATCTTCAAGGAGGGTCATGATGAACTCGCCGCCTTGCTCAAATGGCGTCGGAGAGGAGAACCTGGCTGGAACGAGATTCCAATGCGCACGCTCGGAAATGACCGCTGGAGCGCTGCGTTTGTGGTGACCGAGCCCGGCGCATGGGAGTTCACCATCGAGGCATGGGGAGAGGTTTTTTTCTCCTGGCAACACGAGCTGGAAAAAAAATTCACAGCCGGGCTGCGTGAACTTCAAAGTGAAATATTGGAAGGCGCCGCCTTTATCGAGTCGGCTGCCAAACGGGCTGGAAAAACCGAGGATGGCAAAGCCCTTGCCTCATTCGCTGCCTCCATGCGGGCTGCTGATGCCGAAAAAGCCCACGAGCTTGCCCATGATCCCTCTCTTTGCGCGCTCATGCGCATCCACTCCGATCGATCACTGGCCTCCGTGGCCGAGCCTTTTCATCCTGTGTGGGTGGACCGTCAAAGGGCGACCTTTGCGGCGTGGTATGAATTTTTCCCGCGCTCTGCCGAAGGCAAAGCCGACGCCGGTTCCACATTCCGGGACTGCATCGGTCGAATCGACGATGCCAAGGCCATGGGGTTTGATGTGATTTATTTTCCACCGATCCATCCGATCGGCGAGTCCAACCGCAAGGGTCGAAATAACTCCGTGACTTGCGAACCCGGCGAACCCGGCGTGCCCTATGCAATCGGTAACAATCGGCAGGGCGTCAATGGAGGCGGTCACAAGGATGTGGCTCCAGAACTCGGCACATTGGAGGATTTCGACTGGCTGGTCGCTGAAATCAAAAAGAAAGGCATGGAGATCGCCCTGGACTTTGCCATCAACTGCTCTCCCGATCATCCTTACGTGAAAGATCATCCCGAGTGGTTCTTCAAACGTCCGGATGGTTCGATCAAATACGCGGAGAACCCCCCAAAAAAATACGAGGACGTATATCCCCTGAATTTCCACAACAGCAATTGGCGCGCCCTCTGGGATGAGTTGCGGGATGTCATCCTCTTCTGGTGCGGGCACGGAGTGAAAATCTTCCGTGTGGACAATCCCCACACAAAACCGGTTGCTTTCTGGGAGTGGGTGATCGCGGAAGTGAAGGCTCAATACCCCGATGCCGTCTTTCTCAGTGAGGCTTTCACCAAGCCGAAGATGATGCAGGAACTCGCCAAGGTCGGCTTCACTCAGAGCTACACCTATTTCACATGGCGCAATACAAAGTGGGAACTCTCCGAGTATCTCAACGAGCTTACCACGCCGCCGATGTGTGATTTTTTCCGTGCGAACTTCTTTACCAACACACCCGACATCCTCCCGGAGTTTTTGCAAAAAGGAGGGCGTCCTGCATTCCTGATCCGCGCCGCGCTTGCGTCCATGACCTCGCCGGTTTATGGCGTCTACAGCGGGTTTGAACTTTGTGAGAACATCCCCGTTCCCGGCAAGGAGGAACACCTCGACTCCGAAAAATACCAGTTCAAGGGGAGGGACTGGAATGCACCCGGAAACATCAAGGACTACCTCACCCGGCTGAACAAAATCCGCCAGGAGAACCGCGCCTTGAGCGAATACGACAACCTTCGTCTCCACACCGCAGAGAACGACCAAATTCTTTACTTCAGCAAAGCCACGCAAGCGCTCGACAACATCATCCTCGTCGCGATTTCAGTGGATCCCTGGAATTCCCAGAGCGGCTTCATCCACGTCCCGATTAGTGATTTCGGAATCGCTGAAAACGAGGGCTATCTCGTGGAAGACCTCATCACCGGGGAGAGGTTCTATTGGCGTGGAGCGCGGAATTTCGTGATGCTCGATCCGCATCACCGTCCTGCGCACATTTTCCGCCTGCGTCGACAGATCGGACGCTCGAATGGCGAGAATGTGTTTGCTTGAGGTGTCCGCATCGAGACGTGTCGTAGCAGGGGGATTCTCAGTGCAGCCTCCTTTGCCCTTGCAAAAACGCCAAAAAGCGGTTTCATCAACGCCACGGTTATGGCCGTTTGCTCCCATCGTCCAGCGGTTAGGACACGGCCCTCTCAAGGCTGAGACACGGGTTCGATTCCCGTTGGGAGTGCCACCCACGCGCGATTAGCTCAGTGGTAGAGCGCTTGCTTCACACGCAAGAAGTCGCAGGTTCGAACCCTGCATCGCGCACCATTTAGGCCAAGAGGTTCAACGCCAGCGTAGCCAGCCCAAAGTAGAGCAGCAGGGTGCAGATGTCCGCGAGGGCCAGGGTGAGCGGGCCTGCGGCAATCTTCGGATCCAAGTGCAGACCTTTCAAAACTGATGGAATCAGGACACCAAGGAGGCAGGCGGTGACCATGCAGAGGAAAATGCTAATGCCAATCGAACCCGCCGCGAGCGGGTTTTGATGCCAGACCAATACAATGCCGGCGACTGCCAATGCACAGGCTCCTCCCAGGAAGACGGCGGTGATAAATTCCTTTCGGATCGCGCGGAGGAGCCAGGAGACAGAAGGGGATTGCAAGTGCATTGCCTGTAGGGTAACGGCAAGCGACTGGGCGGCGACACTCTCACCAAGGCCGAGCACGAGCGTGAGGAAAAATGCGAGGATGAGTTGCTGGGCGAGCGTTTCGCTGAAAAATCCCGCCAATAGTGCGCAGGCGGTTCCTCCAGCGATGGTGGCAATAAGCCACGGGAAACGGAGTAGGAATCCTTGCCATGGCGATGCGCTCCGGATCTCAGAAGTGCGGAAACCGAGCGACTGGAAAATATCCTCTGTCTGGTTGCGCTCGGCGAGGTCGAGCACCTCTTCGGTGAAGACGTTCACGTCGATCACACCAAGAATCCTGCGATGAGAGTCCACGATCGGGAATGCGAGGAATTTATGCAGCACAAAAAATTCGCACGCTTCAAGCAACGTGGCTTTCTCGGGGATCGCCACCACGCGTGCGATCATGCAGTCGGCGATGTGCCTGTCGAGAGGCTCTGTGAGCAGACGTCTGGTCGGAAGAACACCAACGAGCGCCCCATCTTTACCAGTGACGTAGAGGTAAATGATTTTTTCACGGATCCCTTTTTCCCGGACGACATCAAGCGCTTCGCCGATGCGTAGATTTTGCTCGATTGTTGGAAAATCTTTCGCGCTGAACTCCAGGGCGGGACGTTTAAGTTCATTGGCGGCGAGCATCGAGCGGGTTTAAAGCATCATTTGCCTTTTCGCAAGATGTGGAGAGTGATTTCGGGTGAACAATGCCAGCGGGCCGCGACCCCGCACGCCCCGGTGCCGCGTGAGGTGTAGCCTTGCAAATGTCCATGTATCCAGCGACCGGCAATCAAGGGACGTCGAATCTTGCAGGGAACGATAATAGGGATTCCTCCCGGGAGGCAAATCTGGCCGCCGTGCGTGTGACCGCTCAGCAGGAGATCGAAACCAAGGCTCTCGGCTTCTTCGAAGGTCTCCGGGCTGTGGGAGAGGAGAACGCTGCAGGCATGAGCAGGAATATGCGAGCGCACACCTGCGAGATCGTGAGTTTTGTAGTAGTGGGGGTCGTCAATGCCGGCGATCCAGAGCGAGGCGTCGTCTTTTTTAATTTCCAAGGTCTCGTTGAGCAGGAAGGGCAGACCGGCTTGCTCAAGTTCTGGCACCATTTCAATGAAGTCGTGGTTGCCAAGGATCGCGCAGCGTTGCCGGGCGAGCCCAGCGATAATGCGGCGCGTTTCCTCCACGCATCTCGTGTGGCTGCCATCCATGGCGTTTCGGAAATCTCCAGTGATCACGGCAAGATCATGTGGAGCACGGCTTGAAATATCGACAACCACGGGAGTGAGTGTGGTGTCCAGATCGCAGTGGAGGTCGCTGATCTGAAGAATCCGAAAGCCATCGAAGGGCTCGGGCAGCCGCTCAAGAAACCATTCCTGGGTGACCAGCCGCACATCAAGGAAGCGCTCGCGCATTCTTCGGGTGAGGCCACAGATGCGGAGGGCTACGGATACCAACGCATCGAAAGGAAGCAAACGCTCAAGGCGGAATACTCCCTCACCCTGGTGGATGAGCTTTGTGAGTTTGTCGCTCTGCCTTTGCAGGCGTTTTGTGTGGAGTCGCTCCCCGAGTCTTTCTCTCAGGCTCAACGGTTTTTCTTCTGAGGCTTCGGAATCTCGTAGCGGATGGGCTTGAAAGCACCGGTGTCTCCGTCGCGAGTCCAGTAGACCTCGCCCACGCGTTTCCAATCCTGTGCTCCATTCATCGGATAAAGGGTGCCCTCTTTCAGACGAGCACGAACTTCTTTGCGCAGTGCCATGCTCTTTGCATTTGTGGGCGAGTCGAGTTGCAGAGGGCGAAGGCGGATCGTGTTTTGATCCAGCATCTGGGGGTGTGCAAAGATGAAGGCTCCCTGTGGCAGATTCTGCGAATTGCGGAGGCTCTGGAAGGTCAGAAATACGGAGTTCCCGACATCCGATGCCCATGCTTCAAAATCATACTCACGGCGTCCGCCGCCTTTCGTAGCGATGGAGACCTGCACGCGGTAGAGATCGTTGGCAGCAGGGGTGACGATGGCGCGTGATACCGCGCCGCCTTTGTCACGGTGCTCCCACTCTCCGAGGAACCAGGTATTGATATTCTCCGAACCAGAGGATGTGAGCGGATTTTCAAAGTAACAGCCGACGAGAAGCATCGGCACAAGAAGCAGGGACAGACGCGCAAAAACTCTCATGGCCAAGCGCTATATCCGAGTTCCATCTGGAATGACACTGTTTTTCGGCACGACAACAATGCCGTCACGGATGTAAAAGCCGTCGCCATCCGCGTTTGGAGCTTCTTTTTTCGATGAAATAACGACGCCGTTTCCGATGCGGGCATTCTTGTCGATGATTGCGCCTTCGATCGTGCAGTCTCGTCCGACGCCGATTGGCGGCAATCCGGAGGCGCGGCTATCAAGGCCCGACTCGTATAAGTCGGCCCCCATCATGACCGTGTTTTTCAACGATGTGCCAGAGGCAATGACGCTGCGAATGCCGAGCACGCATCTGTCGAGTGACACGTTGCCAAGGATGCAGCCGTCGGAAATCATCGCGCGGTTCAATTTTGCGGACTCGATGACGCTGGCCGGGAGGCAGAGCGGGTGGGTATAGACCGTGCCGCCTGGAACGTAGAAGCTGTATTTCGGGTTCCTGTCTGCCATGTCGAGGTTGGCCTCGAAAAACGCTCGGATCGTGCCGATATCCTCCCAGTAGCCTTGGAAAATATGAGCCATCACCTTGTGCTGTTGAATCGCATTCGGGATGATGTTTTTACCGAAGTCCACGAGATCGTTGTCGAGGCAGGAGATAAGGACATCGCGATTAAAAATGTAGATGCCCATCGAGGCTTGATAGAGCTCTTCCTCGGGTGGATGGCCAATCTCCTTGAGCAGGCTGCCGGGGATGCGCAGCGAGTCCAAAACAGTGGGATCCTTTGGTTTTTCGACAAACTCGCGTATCCGACGCTCGCCGTCGGTGAGCATGATTCCAAATTCGGTGGCGGGTTCCCGCTGCACAGGAATGGTGCCGATCGAAATATCCGCGTTGGTGTCGATGTGCTGCTTGAGCATCTCGCGATAATCCATGCGGTAGAGTTGATCGCCGCTCAGGATGATGAAGTATTTGCAAGGGTGCTCCAGGAAGTAGCGCATGTTCTGGCGGACGGCGTCCGCCGTGCCTTGATACCAACGCGAACCTTCGGGCGTTTGCTGCGCCGCCAGGATTTCCACAAAGCTCGGGGTGAAGTCGTCGAACTTGTAGCTCTCGTTGATGTGGCGGTGCAGCGACTGACTGTTGAATTGGGTAAGAATGTAAATCCCGCGCAGGCCTGAGTTGAGGCAGTTGCTGATCGGAATGTCGACGAGCCTGTATTTTCCGCCGAGTGGAACGGCAGGTTTGGCGCGCTCTTTGGTAAGGGGGAAAAGTCTGGTTCCTGCACCGCCACCCATGATGATTGCCAAGGTGGAGGACTTGTAGGAGGAGGAGGGTTGGACAGTCATTACGCATCCAAGCTTGCGCGCGCGGTGGGGAATTGTCACGTTGGAATTATGTGTGGAATTGTTGCTTATATAGGCTCCTCCGAAGCGCTGCCGGTGTTATTGGACGGGCTGAGACGCCTGGAATACCGTGGATACGACTCAGCAGGTGTCGCGATAGCAAATCCAGGGCGCATCGATGTGCGTAAAGCGGTCGGTCATATCGCCAACCTTGCTTCTTTGATTGAAAAATCCCCCGTTGAGGGCCATGCCGGCATCAGCCATACCCGCTGGGCCACCCATGGTGCGGTAACGAGTGAAAACGCCCACCCGCACAGTGACGAATCCGGTCGCCTTTATCTTGTTCACAATGGAGTGATTGAAAATTACCAGTCGCTCCGAGAGCAGCTCCAGGAGAGGGGCCATACTTTCAAATCCCAGACGGATACGGAGGTGTTGGCGCATCTCGTTGGCGAGGCTTTTGACCAATCCTCCACACGCGACCGCGGAGCGTTGGTGGATGCGGTTCGCAATGCCCTCAGGCAGGTCATCGGCACTTACGGCATTTCAGTGATTCACGCCGATGTGCCTGGGCTAATTGTCGGTGCCCGCCGGGGAAGCCCGCTTGTTCTTGGCATCGCGAAAAACGAACATTTTCTGGCAAGTGACGTGAGTGCGATTGTCGCCCATACGCGCGATGTCGTTTATTTGAACGATTACGAAATTGTCGCATTGCAGGCCGATGGCTTTGAAATTTCCACACTTTCGGGAACAGGTGCGGATTTCCAAGTAAGCAAGGTGGAATTTACCGCAGAGTCGGTCGACAAGGGGAAATTCCCCCACTACATGCTCAAGGAAATCTACGAGCAGCCTAACAGCGTTCGCGACGCCATGCGGGGGCGTCTCTCCATCGAGGAGGCGACGGCGAAGCTCGGTGGTCTCAACATGAGCAATGCCGAGCTGCGTGCCATGGATCGTATCGTGCTTACTGGTTGTGGAACGGCATTGCACTCAGCGATGGTCGGTGAATACCTCATCGAGTCGCTTGCCCATATTCCTGTCGAGTGCGAGTTCGCCAGCGAGTTCCGCTACCGCAACATTCCCTTGGATAGAGACACGCTGGTTTTCGCGATCAGCCAGAGCGGAGAGACGGCCGACACGCTTGCCGCCTTGCGAGAGAGTCAGCGCAAGGGTCACCGCACCCTCGGCATCTGCAACAACGTTGCCAGCACGATCGCCCGCGAGAGTGATGGTGGTGTTTACATGCACGCAGGGCCGGAGATAGGTGTCGCCGCCACGAAATCCTTCACCTCCCAACTTACGATCTTCACGCTTCTCAGCCTTCTGCTTGGCCGTATTCGCCACCTGTCGCATAGCGATGGACGGGACATGATCGCAGAGATGGAAAAACTCCCCGATCTTATTGCCAAAACCCTCGAGCTGGATACGCACATCGCCAAAATCGCGAAAAAATACGCGCACTCGAAAAACTTCCTCTTCATGGGAAGGCAGGCCCAATACCCGGTTGCACTGGAAGGTGCTCTCAAGCTCAAAGAAATCAGTTACATCTCTGCTTCAGGCTATCCAAGCGCGGAACTCAAGCACGGTGTCATCGCTCTCATTACAGAGGAAACACCCTCCTTGTTCCTTGCTCCCCAAGATGCGGTGTTTGAAAAAAACATCAGCAACATCGAGGAGGTCAAAGCCCGCAAAGGTCCTGTGATTGCTGTCGGCACCGAGGGTGATACATCGCTCGCCAAGGTTTGTGACGATGTCATCCTTATTCCCGATGCCCCTCACTATCTCACGCCCATCTTGAGCGTGATTCCGCTTCAATTGCTTGCCTATCACATCGCCGACCACTTGGGCTGTGATGTGGACAAACCGCGGAATCTTGCGAAGAGCGTTACGGTCGAGTAACGCGGATTACGTGTATTTGACCACTTCTTCGATGGTCGTGAGACCGTCGTAGATTGATCGCAAGCCATCCTCTCGAAGGGTTGTCATTCCAAGTTCGATTGCTTTTTGTCGGATGAGCACGCCCGGCTGGCGCTCGTTGATCATTTCACGAATAGGATCCGAGATTTTGAGAAGTTCGTAGATACCCTTTCGGCCTTTGTAGCCGGTGTAGTTACAGGCTTCGCAGCCTTTTCCGTAGTAGAAATTCTTGTCGCCAATGTCATGGATGCTCAGGCCGAGCGATGAGAGAACTTGTTCGGTGGGTTCGTAGGCGGTCCTGCAGGCGGTGCAAATTTTACGGATCAGACGCTGGGCGAGGACACACTCGAGCGATGCAGAAATCAGGAACGGCTCGATCCCCATGTCCATCAGGCGTGTGACCGCACCTGTCGAATCGTTCGTGTGAAGCGTGGTGAAAACAAGGTGACCGGTGAGCGAAGCCTGGATAGCAATCTGCGCGGTCTCGGTGTCGCGTGTTTCACCAACAAGAATGCGATCGGGATCCTGACGCAGAAACGCGCGGAGGATACGTGAAAAATTAAGTCCGATCGATTCGTTTACGGGCACTTGAATAATGCCATCGATCTCGTATTCCACAGGATCCTCTGCGGTAAGCAGCTTCGAATCCATGGTGTTGATTTTTCGCAGGCATGAATAAAGCGTGGTCGTCTTGCCGGAACCGGTCGGTCCGGTGACGATGAAGATGCCATTAGGTTTTTCAATCACCTGCAGGATATAGGCCATGATTTCGTCAGGCATCCCGAGGGTCTCAAGCTCCAGATTCACGCTGGAGCGGTCGAGCACACGAAGCACGACGCTTTCACCAAACGCGGTGGGCAGTGTGGAAACACGCAGATCCACCTGGCGGCCGTTGATCACACGCTGAATGCGTCCGTCCTGTGGAAGCCTGCGCTCCGCAATGTTGAGATTCGACATCACTTTCACACGTGAAATAACCGGCAGCGCCAGACGTGCTGGTGGAGGGTCCATCTCGTAGAGGGCGCCATCCACGCGATAACGGATTTTGAACTCCGTCTCGAATGGCTCGAAATGGATGTCGCTGGCTCGGGCGGCGATGGCTTTGTCGAGAATGAGATCGACGTATTTGATGATCGGAGCGGCATTCGCCTCGGCAGTGACTGCTTGGAGATTGAATTGCTCTTCGGCTCCCTCTTCGATGGTGATATCCGCTCCGCCAAGCTGGGAGAGAATCTCCTCGATATTCGCATCTTCCGAGCCGTAGTGCTCGCGGATGAGTTGTTTGACGAGGGTGGGGAAACCAACCACCTGCACAATTTCGCGACCGAGTGCGAAGCGGATGTCTTCAAGCGGGGTTGAATTAAATGGATCCGCCAATGCCACAAAAATGGTGTTCCCTGATCCAGCCACAGGCAGCACGCCGTGCAGGCGAGCGAGACCGGATGGAATAAGCTGGAGGGTTGCGGCATCGGGGGCGAAAACGGCGAGGTCGTAAGTCTCAGCGCCTATCGTTTCGGCAACGAGTTGATCAAAGCCGTTCAAATCCACAATCTGAGCATCCGTGATGACTTGCTCGATCGGTGCCCCGGTGCTGAAGGCAAGGCGCATGAGTTCCTCGGCTTGATCGGCGGTGATCAGTCCGCGATCGATGAAAAGATCTGTTACTTGTTTGGCATCCATAGGAATCAGTCCATATCGGCCATGGTGGTGCTGATGACCTCCTCGGCGGTTGTCATTCCGGCAAGGACCTTGCGAACGCCGTCCTCGCGGAGTGTGCGCATGCCGAGTTCCCGTGCGCGCTGGCGGAGCGCAATGGTTGATGCGTTGTTGTTGATCATGTTTCTCACTTCGTCATCGACGAGGAACATTTCAAAAATACCCATGCGGCCCTTATAACCCTTGCCGCGGCAGTTTTCGCAGCCCACGGGACGCATGACATTCGACTGCTTGATTTGCCCGGATTCTATTTGCAGCGCGCTCAACTCGTATTCGGAAAGCTCGCTGGGTTGCTTGCAGTTCGGACAGAGTCTGCGAACCAGTCGCTGGGCCACTACGGCACGGACCGAGCTGGAGACGAGGAAGGGCTTGATCCCGATGTCTACAAGACGGGCGATCGCACTCGGGGCATCGTTCGTATGCAGGGTTGAAAGCACAAGATGCCCGGTGAGTGATGCGTTCACGGCGATACTTGCCGTCTCATGATCACGAATCTCACCGATCATGATGATGTTCGGGGCCTGGCGCAGGATGGAGCGCAAGGCCGCAGGGAACGTCATGCCGATGCTTGAATTTACCGGCACCTGGTTGATTCCCGTCATTTGATACTCCACCGGATCTTCCACCGTGATGAGTTTCCTGTCCGGCTTGTTCATGTAATTCAGGCAGCCGTAGAGTGTCGTGGTTTTGCCGGAGCCGGTGGGTCCGGTCACAAGAATAATGCCATCTGGAAGATTGATGCATTGCTCGAACTTCGCTTGGTCGTCGGATAGGAAGCCCAAATCCGGCAGACCGAGCATGAGAGAGGTCTTGTCGAGGATACGCATCACCACGCTTTCGCCGTGCACGGTCGGAATGGTCGAGACGCGAAGATCAACCGATTTGTCGCCAAGCCGGATCTGGATGCGACCATCTTGGGGGAGACGCCGCTCGGCGATACTCATCGAGCGCGACATGATTTTCAGGCGGCTGATAATCGCTGCGTGAAGACGCTTCGGAGGCGATTGCATCTCTTGCAAGACACCATCGATCCTGAAACGGACTCGGAGCTTATTCTCAAGGGGCTCGATGTGGATATCGCTGGCACGACTTGTATAAGCCTCCAGTAGAATCATTGAGACCATTTTGATGACCGGAGCATCGCCCTCGCCTTGAGCCTCCTCTTCGTCATCCTTACCGACATCATAACCTTCAACCGGCGACATGCCCCGGAGCAGCTCCAATGAGGCGTCATCCGCATTGCCGTAGTATTTTGTGATCAGCTTGCGGATGGCATCCTGCGTGGAGCAGACAAATTCGATCTCACGCTGCAGCTTGTAGGTAAGATCGTCCATGGTCTGCATGGCCATCGGGTCGGATATTGCAATGATCAGCATCCCGTCGCGGATCCCAATTGGCAGCGACTGGTATCGACGAGCGTCATCTGGATCAAGTTGATCAATGACGTTTTTGTCGATCTCGATCCCATGAAGATCGACAAACTCCATGCTGTTCTGCCCAGCAAGGGCTCGGCCTACATCCTCTTCGGTGATCAGTTTGTTTTTGATGAGGGTGCGAACAAGACCCTCGGGATCGGGATGTGCGCGAGCAGCATCAATCTGGGCCTTGGTTAATAATCCAAGGTCGCGCAGAACCTCTGCAATATATTCGTCATTCTGGGACACGCCTTTGAGGAAATGAGTGCCTTTATCTAGGGGAGCAAGTGGGGGAAGTCAACGTGCCGATGAAAAACCTAGGATGGCCAACAAACGACCGGTCTCGCCTTTTTCACGTCGGTAGGAGTAGTAAGACTGGCGGTCCGAGGCGGTGCAGGTTCCGCAATCGTTGATTTCCAAAATGCCCCACTCAGCTGCCTGTGCTCGAATCATCGCCGCAAAATCAACCTCATAATGAGGCGGGCGAATGCAGGGGGAAATTTGCAAGACAAGATCGGCGGATTCGGCTCCTGTGGCCTCTTTGAGCGCAGTAATTGTGTTTGGAACGATGCCGAGTTCTGTTCCCTTGCGTCCCGAGTGCGCCAGTGCAATGCCCCGCCCATGGCGATCGATGATGTAAACAGCGGCACAGTCCGCCACATAAATGCCCAGGCATACTCCGGGATCGGTGGTGACCAGAGAATCGCAATCCTGAACGGGAAAAGTGGAGGCCGTTGAAACCCGGGCTACCGCATTGCCATGCACTTGGGTGCAAGTTGCGAGCGCCATTCCGGAAAAGCCAAGCCCGTCGATCGTGGCACGGTGGGTGTCCTTCAGAAGAGCCATCGCGGTTTCACGGTCGGTTTTTACATCCAAACCTGGAATGCGTTGGATAAAATAGCCACGCACAAAGGGCAGACTGTCCACTGCCTGAAATGTCTCGAATGGCGCGGTTGGAGGCTTTGAGCTCAAGGGTTGCACTCCTCGGGAAACAGATCCTGGATTGTCGACCGATATTATTTATTCGTTACAGGAGTCAGAGTCTTTTTATTGGGAGCCGTTTTTTTCTTCTGGCCGGGAGTGGAGGATGGGGCGGGCTCGAGGATTGGCGGAAGAGGGTCATCCTTGCGGAAAGCGCGCGGGAGTTTCGCTTGTGGGCGATCCGGACTGTTTAGCTTGCGGAACCGCTTGGCTTGCGGGCCGGTAAGTGGATCGTCGAAGATTTCCTGGTAGCGCGTATCGATCGACAGTGCCCTGTCATATTCAGCCACTCCGCGAATGTAGTCGAAGTAGGCTTGCAGCAGGAAGGTCTGGGATTGCAGCAGCGAGGTCTGCTGGTTGAGCACGTCAAGCTGAGTCCCGGCTCCGGCATCGAGGCGCTCCTGTGCGAGGCGGAGGGCTTCCACGCCCTGAGCGACGCTGGCTTCTTGGCTGTCGACTGTCTGCCGTGCTTCGAGAAGGTTGGAGATCGATTGCTGGACTTCGAGGATCACCTCGCGAACACCGTTGTCATAAACGATCTTTGACTGCTCAAGACGTGCCTTGGCCGTTTTCACGTTGCCGTAGGTGAGGAGTCCGTCCCAGACGTTCCACGAGCCGTTGATACCGAAAAACCAGCCGTTGACCATATTGGTGAGATTGCTCGTCAAGAGGTCGCTTTCGTTGGTTTGAGCGGCACGGGCACGGATGGTAGGCAGGTAGCCGGCGACCTCTTTGTTAACATTCGCCGCCTCTGCGAGGATGAATTGGCGTTGGGCTTTGAGAGCCGGGTTGCGCGTTACTGCGATACGGATTGATTCGTCTGGATTGATGTCACGCGGCTTGTAGTCGAGTTTGCCGACAATATTGAAGGGAACCTCGCTCGGAAAGCCGGGCGGATAATCCATCCCAAGAAGCCGGACGAGTCGATACATCGACACCCGGTAGGCGTTCTGGGCTTGAATGAGGGGAGGCATTGCATTCGCAAGGGCAACTTCGGCCTGCAGGACGTTGAAGCGTGGCACGGTGCCGGCCTCGTAGCGGTTCTGCTGGTCTTTCAACTGCTCGGTGAGGAGATCAACCGATTGCTGGTTTGCAATGATGAGGGCGCGATTAAGAATGATTTCGTAGAAATTCGTTTTCACCTCAGCGATCACGCGATCGATGACGGTGCGAAGTTCGTAGTATGAAGCGTTTTCACCAGCGATCGCAGAGCGGATTCCTGAGATGGCAGCTCCGCCGTCGTAAATGAGTTGTGAAAAGTTGATGTCAACATTCCATGCCTCGTTATTGATATTTCCAGCCCCGCCAAAATTAACGGTGTCGATATCGTTGCTCGTGTAACCATAGGCCGAACCGATACTCACCTGTGGAATAATCTGGGAGCGGACGCTGATCATTTGACCCGAGCTGATGCTTAGTTTTTGAACAGCGGCGAGGATGTCGGAGTTTTTCTTGAGTGCGGTCTTGACGGCATCATCGAGTTTCATGTCAGGCACCTTGGGGTTGCGCTGCTTGGCGATGAGCTCGTTTAGGGCTTTATAAAAATCCGTCGTCGCCATTTCCTTGGTGACGGCTATGCGGGAGCTTTCCTCGAGTGCAGTCGTTACCGGCCCAGGTTCGAGCGGTTCCGGCATTTGCTCCGGCACCGGAGCAGTCAAATCATTGGTGATCTGCTGGGTGTCTGGCAATGGAGGTGGTGTTGGCATTGCAGGCAGGGGAAGAGGCATCGTCCCATCGGGGAGCGGGGTGGCAGCAGGGCTGGCCCCTGGCGTGGCGGTCGGTTCTGGATTCAGCTGCAAAGCAGGAAGCGGCAGCGGAGTGAATTGCGGAAGCGGGGGAGGGGGTGGCAGGTCTTTAAACTCTGGCGTGGGAAGTGGCGTGGGCGACTGGGCTTGCAGGGTTACTATGGAGCATGCAAGCGCGATAAAAAAGGGCTTGGGAAAGCGACATTGAATCATTGTTTAGGCCATCTTTCTAATTGATCTTCCAGCATAGCTCACCCCGTGCAGGTGGGAAGAAATTCAAACAAACTCTTTTCATTTGTCCAAAGTGCCGAATCATGATTCTGGCTTTACTTGTGGCGTGGCAGTGGGGCGTGGCAGGTAAATCCGATCCGATGGCGACGGGTTGCCGCTAACGATATCCGCGATGATGAACGGGGGATTGCGAAGGGCACTCATCTTGAGGATGCCGGTCTCTCCATTGCTTCCAACCGCTGTGTATTTTTCACCAGGAACCATGGGAGTTGCCGAGAGCGATTCGATGAGGACAAACCGCTCGGAGGTATTCACCATTCGGATGATTCCGCTCCAGTCGGCAGGCGATGCCGTTGGCGCAGGAGGCGTTCTTTTAGGTAGCTTAGGCAGCAGCTTCGATAGCGTTGCGGATAATCCGGCATGCCAAGGGGTATTTTTTTTTGCCGATTCGTCTGCGGGTCTGGAATTAGGCGTTCCTTGTTGAAGGATTGAGCAACCACTCAGCAGGCCGGCGACGGTAAGGGTGAGAAATACAAACCTCATGGAAGCCAAGAGGGGTTGCGAGGTGGAGGAGGGGCAAAGGTGTCTGCCATCGATTGATCGGTGAATGTCTGCTGGGTCCCATCCTTTCGGACGATCTGGATTTTTCGGTTTTTCTCGATGCGGAAAAAGGCCGTCTCCCCTGGGTCCGAGTCGCTAAGATTCGAAATCAGCAGGCCATCAAGCTTATCTCGAGCATTGCGATCAATGTAGCCGTTTTTGGCCAGCAACTCGAGATAGCCGGCCGATGACGTGCTTCGAACATCATACGGCCATCCATGGTCTGGTTTATCATACTGGAAACCATCAAGCGCCATCTCCTGGGCGGCGTGGTGAAGTATTGAAAGAAGATTGCCCTGGGCTGGTGGAATTGCTGGCACTCGGGGTGTCTCCGTATTTTCCTGAAAGCCATGCGAGGGGCTGGGAGGCATGTCATCGGGGGCTTTTTTACAGCTCACAACGATTACCACGACGGCAGTGAGTGCCGTAAGCGTAGTGATACGAAGCAACATATTACTTCCATACCGTTGTGGCTGCCCTGGGGGCAATATCCATCGAGCCAAAAAACTCGCCGACCCGAATGCCGGATGGCACACTCTAGCCATGTCCCAAGAGGCACTCCGGAAATCCCTCGAGATCTACAAAGGTCTTGTGGAAGTCAGTTGCCTGATCAATTCGATCGCCGAGCATGACGAGTTGCTGAGGGCCATCCTGGACGTCGCGCGGCGTGTGATGAATGCGGAGGCAGCCTCCATTTTTCTTGTCGATGAATCGACCGGTGACTTGCGTCTTGAGATGGACTCCCGTGGCTTCGAGGAATACGAGCGCCCTGGGATCGTGATCCCCAAGGGGCTCGGCATTGCCGGCTGGGTCTTCGAGCATGGTCAGCCACTTCTTATCCCTGATGCCTACAAAGATGCCCGCTTCTACAGCGATCCCGACAAGAAGAGTGGATTTACAACCAGATCGATGTTGTGTGTGCCTTTGCAACAGGAAGACAAAAATATCGGGGTCCTTGCTGTCTTGAATCCCGTGGGCAAGGACAGTTTTGAGGAGGGCGACAAGGAGGGGTTCTCGGCATATGCTGACCTCACCGCCACGGCCATCGATAAGCTGCGCGGACTCGAGCTTGAGCGGCAGCAGGAGCGGGTGCGTCGGGATATCTCGATCGCAGCCGACATCCAGCGGGATTTACTGAACCATGCCATCCCCTCAAATCTCAAAAACGTTCGTTTTGCTGCGCACAACGAATCGGCAGCCATGGTGGGCGGAGATTTCTATGGTGTTTTTAAGCAGGAGAACGAGGCGGTCGATTTCGTGATCGGCGATGTGTCGGGAAAAGGGATCCCTGCATCGCTTTTGATGTCTCGAATCCTGAGCGCGCTGCCTTTTGTGCTGGAGTCCGAGAGCGGTCCGGCCTGTGCGCTGGCGGCACTCAACCGGAAGCTAAGCGAGACGATGATTCGCGGCATGTTTATTACCGCAATCAGTGGTCGTATGTTTCACTCCAAACGTCTGGTTCAGCTCTCCAGTGCCGGGCATTGTCATCCGATCCATCTTAAGGCGAGCGGCGAGGCGGTGTCCCTCCCGTTGCCGTCATCCCTCCCGTTGGGAATCTCGCGAGATTGTTTTTACGATGAAAAATGCGTGGAGCTTGGGATTGGCGACAAATTGATTTTCCATACCGACGGGCTCACTGAATCACGGCGTGCAGATGGCGCGGATATGTTCGGCGATGTATTAATGAAAACACTCCAAGGCGAGGGGGGGAGCCCCGATGAAATCCTCTCCAGGATTCTCAAGGCGGAAAAACTCCATCGTGGCGGAAGCGATCTTTTAGATGATCTTACCGTGATGGTCTGTGGATTTGAATGAAGCATAGCGTCACATTCCCGGGCGAACCCTCCCGGTTGGCCGACATTCGCTCCTTGTTGCGCGGGCTGCTGCAGGACGTCGGATTCGAGGAGATTCAAACTGCCAGTATCGTGCTCGCAGTCGATGAGGCATGCACAAACATCATTCGCCATGCCCACTGCGGCGAGACAAAGCCCGTGACACTAAGTTTTCACCAAGTCGACAACCAAGTGCGCATCGTGCTGGAAGATTGCGGAGTGCCATGCGATCCAGCGCGAATCAAAGGCCGTGCGCTTGAGGATGTGCGTCCCGGAGGTATGGGTGTGCACATCATCCACCAGGTTTTTGACTTTGTGGAATACTTGCCGCTGGAATCCGGAACCCGGCTCACCCTGGAAAAAAATATCACCCCTTCGCAGAGTCGCTGAGAGGATCGAAATCCAAGCCGAAATCCACAGCAGGGGCGGAGTGGGTAATCGCGCCGACCGAGATAAAGTGGACACCTGTCTCCGCAATTTCTCTGATAGTGGAGAGGTTCACTCCGCCACTAGCCTCGAGCTTTATGTGGGGAGGGCAGGCGGCGACCGCCTTTCGAATTTGTGCTGTTGGCATGTTGTCCAGCATCACGACATCCACGCCGCGGAGTGTAAAAAAGTGCAGTGCCTGCTCGAGGGTGTCCGCTTCGAGTTCTACCCGGGCGCTAGGATGTGCCTTACGTGCACGGTCGATCATTTCCTGCAATGATTCCAGCTCGAGTCCCGCGGCGAGGTGGTTGTCCTTTACGAGGAACATGTCGTGGAGTCCGATGCGGTGGTTCACGGCTCCCCCAGCTGAAGCTGCGGCTTTTTCCAGCATTCTCAGGCCAGGGGTTGTTTTGCGGGTATCGAGAATTTTTGCTCCAGTGCCGGCGATTGCATCGACATAACGTCGAGCCAAAGTCGCGACACCCGAGAGGCGTTGGACAAAATTCAAGGCGGTTCGCTCGGCCGTGAGAATCGAGGATGCAGTGCCTCGAACCTCCAGTATCACGTCGCCTTCTTTGAAGGTGGCACCATCCAGAAATTTGATTTCGACCTTCAGAGAGTCATCGATCCTCTTGAAGCACTCGGCAGCCACATTCACACCAGCAAGGCAGCCGCTTTCGCGAGCGACAATTTTTGCGATAGCTGTGGTGCCGGGACGGGTGAACCATTTGGCGGTGATATCCCCGGTGCCAATGTCCTCCCCTAGAGCGATGTCAATGATGTCGGGATGCTCCGCCATTTTTTAACAACCAAGTGCTCAGGCGGCTTCATTCAGGCCCAGCAGACGGCGTTGCCAAGTCATGAGGGCATTGGAGTTCAAATCGGCAGCGGTCGCTTCCAGGGCCGCGCGGGGAGCAATGATGGAGGGATCGAGTTGCAGCTCGGCGGCTACCTTGTCGCGCTTTTTGCGGAGTTCCTCGCAGCGGTCGATTTGCTCCTTGGAAATACGTTTGCGGCGGACCTTCTCCATCTTTGGCCACTCGGCTTCTGGAATCTGCATTGCAAGTGCCAGCAGGACTTCGAAGCTTTTGCGGCGCCTGCCATTCATGCGCGGGGGATTGAACACGCCCCCATCGGCAATTTGTTGCGCGCACTGGAGCATGTCCTTGTTGCCTATCACATGAAATGGCGGGCGGTCCCATGCGCGGGCTTCGGCATCACGCCAGAACCAGAGCACCCGGAGAACAGCTTGGGCGCGGGGGGAGAGGGCGGCGGAGCCGCTGATACGCCACACGGTGTTGTCATCGCGCTCCTTCACTTCCCGCGCAGTAGCGATCATTCGGTCCCGCGACTCGGTGAACCACGCCCAGCGCTCGAGACGATGGAGATCGGCCATGAGGAGGTCGGAGATTTCAAGAAGGTAGCGCGTGTCGTTGAGCGCATACTCCAGCATTTCCGGCGGCAGGGGGCGGATGGCCCAATTTGCTTTCTGGGAAGCCTTGGAAAGCTCGACGCCAAAAAACTCTTTTACGAGAGCAGCCAGGCCAAGACCCGATTTACCGATCAGTCGCGCGGCAATCATCGTATCGAAAAGATTGACGGGCTCGAACGTGCCAGTGCGACGCAGAAGCCGCAGGTCGTAGTCTGCGCCATGGAAGACCAGTTGCCTCGAGGTGATGAGATCAAAGAGCGGCTGAAGGTTTAGATCCGCGAGGGGATCGACAAGCCAGTGTTTCCCGACGGTGCTGATTTGGATCAGGCAGACTTTTTCAAAATAGCAATGAAGACTGTCCGCCTCCGTATCGATGGCGATGGATGGTGACTGCGATAGTTGCTCGATGAGTTCGGCGAGCTCCTTTTCGTCGGAGATCAAGGTTCGGCGATGAATTTTGCCGGTTCCGGCAATTCTCCCGCTTGGCGGGCTCGTGGCTCACGAACTTGCGTCGTTCCATCTGTGGGCACCGTTACAAACGGGCCACCGGCCAAGGGAGCTGGATCGGAGAAGGCGATGCCGGGCAGGTCGCTGTGCTTGCCAGCCAGCGGGAAATCCTTCCTCAATGGGTGGTAGGGATATCCCTCCCACATCAGGATGCGACGGAGATCCGGGTGGTTCTTAAAGCGAATACCCATCATATCGTAGGCTTCGCGCTCGTGCCAATCGGCTGTTGGCCAAATGTCGGACACCGTGGGTGCTTCGCAATCGTCCTCGCTTACAGTAATCTTGAGACGGAGGTGCGCGGCGTCCCGCATGGAGTAAAGTTCATAAACAACCTCATAGCGTGGTTCTTGGCCGAAATGATCAACACTTGAGACGTCGATGAGGTAGTTGAAGCCTAGCTTTTCGCGGGCATGGAAGCAGATGTCTCTAAGATCCGATGCAGACACCGTGAGGGTGACCTCGTCGCGGAAACGTGTTTCGTCCAGAACTGCTGAGGGAAAGGCTTCGCGCAGCTTTTGAGCGTTTTTTTCCGAGTTCATAGGGATTCGAACAACTCCTTCTTTTGATCCTCGATTGCATGCTCGCCCATGATCTTTTTCTGCAGTTTCATGAGGCCGTCCAAAAGAGCCTCGGGCCGGGGAGGGCAGCCGGAAACATAGACGTCCACAGGAATAAGGTGGTCGATGCCCTGGAGCACCGCATAGCTGCGATACATGCCGCCTGAGGAAGCGCAAGCACCCATGGCAATGCACCATTTTGGCTCTGGCATTTGGTCCCAGATGCGTTTCACGGCAAGGGCCATTTTATAAGTCACAGTGCCGGCGACGATCATCACATCGGCCTGGCGGGGTGAAAATCGCATGACCTCCGCGCCGAAGCGTGAGATGTCGAACCGTGAGGAGGATGCCGCCATTAATTCAATCGCGCAGCAGGCGAGACCCATGGGCATCGGCCAAAGTGAATTGCTGCGCATCCAGTTTATCGCTGCGTCCAATTGTGTGAAGATCACGTTTCCCTCGATCTTCGCATCATAGGCCACAGGGCTGAGTGTGGTTGACATGGGCTGAAAGGTATTTTGTGCGAGCGCTGCGGCAAGACGATTTTTCCAATTTTGAACAAAGCCCGCTAGACGGCAGCAGTCTTATCTAATAGGCGCACTTTATATCTTTCGCTGTTCCCCCGTGGGGCAGGGGGGGCGATCCGAGACCAAAAAATATTCAATATTTTAGTTGCATCGCAGCGGCTTGGTGGGTAAAAGTGGGGAGCAGTGGTGAATTGTGTCTATATTTTCCTAACCTGAAATGCCTCCGGAATCTCCAGCAGTGCCGTTTTACTCGGGCACTTACGAACGCGCGCTCGACGCAAAGAAGCGCGTTGCTGTTCCGTCGTCATGGATCCAAGGGGAGGCCGCTGATTTCTTTGTGATCCCACACCCTAGCGATGGGTATTTGATGGTGATGCCGCCGGAGGAATTCAACTCGACGGAGCAAAGGATCATGAACTCCAGCGCCTCGGGGCAGGAGAAACGCCAGGCGATCCGGCGATTTTTCAGTGAAGCCCACAAAGTGACCACCGACAAACAGGGGCGAATCCTCGTTCCTGATGCCCATGCCGCACGTGCCGACCTCTCATCGGAGGTTGTCTTTGTGGGTGGTGGGCGTCGTTTTGAGATTTGGTCCAAAGCCCGCCATGCCTCCGATGTTCAGGCAAACACCGAGGTGTATCAGCGCGTGGCTGTGGAGATCGGCCTCTAATTTACATGACCCAATACAACCAACTAGAAACGATGGAGATGAACTAAGAAACGCTGCGCAGCTCTTTCCCTCGCCACTGTGAATGAGAGGGAGGAAATGCAGCGGTTCCTTGGAACCACCCGCGAATCGGTATGAAGAGTCTGGATTGCGATAATTTCTTTGAAAAATTTGTGAATCAAGCGGATGACAATGCTTCTGAGTATCATGTTCCCGTAATGGGGCAACAGGTGCTTGCCTTTTTGCAACCTGCCAAGGGGGGCTTATTTCTTGATGGCACGCTGGGAGGAGGCGGTCATACCAATATGCTTCTGCGAGCTGGAGCGCATGTTATTGCACTGGATCAGGATCCGGATGCCTTGGCCGAGTCGGGACGACGCCTCAAGGAATTTGGTTCTCGAGTTCATCTCGTGGAATCAAATTTTGCCCAAGTCGATGAAGCACTGGTGCGGCTCGGGGAAAGCCGTCAGCTCGAAGGTGCATTGCTTGATCTCGGCGTCTCCTCACATCAACTCGATGAGGCGGCGCGTGGATTTTCTTTCATGAAGGAAGGGCCTCTCGATATGCGAATGAGCCCCTCGGCGCAACAAACAGCTGCTGACGTGGTGAATACGCTCCCGGCAAGTGAATTGGAGCGGATTTTCAAGGCTTATGGTGAGGAGCCGGAGGCTCGCCGGATTGCGGCTCATCTCGCGAAGGTTCGGATGCAGCAACCCTTTGAGACCACTCTCCAGTTGGCAAATGCCGTTTGTGATGTGGTTCCACGTCGGGGTCCGCGCCATCCAGCCACCCGGATTTTTCAAGCTCTGCGCATCCACGTGAACGACGAATTGGGTGTTTTGCGCCGCGCCTTGCAGGTTATTCCCGCTTATCTCGCGTCCGGAGGACGTTTTGCGGTGATCAGCTTCCACTCTCTCGAGGATCGGATCGTGAAAGTCTTCTTCCGCGAGCACAGCCGCGAGTGGATTGATCGCCCTGAATGGCCGGCTCCACGCCGCAATCCTGAGCGCATTTTCCGAATTCTTACCCCTCATCCCATCACGGCGAGCGAGGCGGAGATGCAGCAAAACCCCAGATCACGGAGCGCAAAACTCCGGGTCGTGGAAAAACTATAGGAGCAACACCATGAACCCTGCACTGAAACTTCCCAACCAATCGAATCCAATAAACCTGCCGAAGATCGTCAGGTATATCTCCTGCACGTTGCTGGCGGCTCTCGTGGGCCTCGCATTTGTTTATATAAAAAATCAGCAGTTCGTCCTCGGGGAGCAGATACGGCAGACAGAGCGCAATATAAGAGACGTCCGTTGCGAAAACGACGTCTTGCTGGCGCGGGTGAGCGAACTTTCCTCGCGCCGTGCCCTTCAGCAACGCATTGCCGATGGTTTCATTAACGTTGTTCGCATCAGCGGCGATAAAATCGCACGCCTCACCCCGCCGGTTCCCGCCACCGAGGTTGGAGTTCTCCGCACGGCATTCAACGAAAGAAAAGCTCAATGAGGAACTCCGAGCGCACTCGCATCGCCATCGCCTGTGCAATCGGAGGCTGTATCTTCACCATCTTTTCTGCCCGACTGGTAGACCTTCAGGTCGCCAAGCATGAAGAGTATTCACGTCTGGCGGCCGAGAAAAACACGAAACGTGTCGAGATTCCTGCGCGCCGCGGGATGATTCTGGACAGGAACGGGGACGTGTTGGCGACCAACCTTCCCGTGCGGACTGTCGTCGCCGATGCATCGATCATCAAAGACCCTGAGATCGTAGCTGAGCTTGCGGCAAAGCACCTGCAAATGGATGTCGCCGAAATTCGTGAAAAAATCCTGACCGGCGGGAAATACTTGGTTTTGAAACGCAAGGTTCCCGAGCACATCTACGGCGCCCTTATCAGCGATCTCCAGCAGAACAAGCAGCGCGGCATTTTTGGAGAGCAGGACTACATTCGCAGCTATCCCAATGGCGAAATGCTCGGGCACGTGCTCGGTTTTATCAATCATGAGCGGAAGGGTGTGCAGGGGATTGAACGCACCATGAATGAGCATCTCGCCGGAAAAAGCGGCTATCGGTTTACAGAGCGCGATCGCATGGGGCGCGAAATCGTTCTCTATCGCGGCACGGAGGAAATGCCGGAGCATGGGAAAAATATAAAACTCACCATCGACATGAGCCTTCAGGCTGCGCTCGAAGAGGAATTGGATGCTGCCTTCAAAGAACTGCGTCCCGAGACCGCCAACGCTATTTTGATGGATCCAAAGACCGGGGAGATTCTAGCCATGGCCTCAAGGCCCTGCTTCGACCCCAACAATCACGGCAGAGCACAGCCGGAGCAGATGAAAAATCGTGCGATCATTGACATGGTAGAGCCGGGCTCGACCTTCAAAATCGTTGTCGCTGCCGGCGCACTCAATGAGGGGAAGGTTAACGAAAAATCGACCGTCTTCTGTGAAAACGGGAGATTCGCCTACGGCGGAAAAATCCTGCGCGACCACCATGGATACGGCCACATGACCGTCCATGACATTCTTGTGAAATCCTCAAATATCGGTTCCGCAAAAATGGCCATGATGATGGGGGCGGAAAAGTTCCATGATTATGTCCGTCGATTTGGATTTGGTGAGCGTCTAGGGGTCGAGCTTCCCGGCGAAATTCCCGGCCTCGTTCATCCGCCAGCCCGCTGGGACAATCTTACCATCACGCGTATGCCGATGGGTCATGCAATCGCCGTCACCCCGCTGCAAATCACCACCGGCATGTCTGTAATTGCCAGCGGCGGTCGGCTCATGGCCCCTCATCTTGTAAAGTCCATCGAGAAAACGGATGGGGAGGTCGTTTACCGAAAAAGTCCAGAATTGGTGCGCGAAGTCGTTCCGGAAAAGACGGCAAAATTTATAAGCAACGCACTGGTTGGCGTAACCCAACCGGGGGGAACAGCGACTTATGCACGGGTGAATGGATACCTCGTCGCCGGTAAGACCGGAACAGCTCAAAAAGTTAGCCCAAAAGGAGGTTATGCACCGGGAAAATACGTCGTTTCCTTTGTCGGTTACATGCCTGCCGAGGATCCTCGCTTTGTTTGTCTGGTGATTGTGGATGACGCCAAAATCGCCTCCAACCTCAACTACGGAGGACTTGTTGCAGCGCCGATCTTTTCCCGTATCGCTGAAAAAGCAGCCCACCACATGGATCTCACGCCGACGCTTCCCGCCGTCGCGCTCCAAGGAGTTGGCCTTGGTGGAGGAACTCCGGCGGAAAGGCAACATCTGGACTAATGCGACTTAAAGAACTTCTCACTGCTGCTGGACTCGCGCCGGGATTGGCCGATCCCGAAATAACATCCCTTTGCTATGACTCTCGGCAAGCTATGCCCGGCAGCTTGTATTTCGCATTGCCTGGATCCCGCCATGATGGCACCGATTTCATCGCCCAAGCCGCTGAGAAAGGGGGTGCCGCTGTTGTCACCGAAAAAGCGGCTCCTGCAAATCCCTGCACACAGGTCATCGTTCCCGATGCCCGCGCCGCCATGGCGGATGTTGCCACGGCGTTTTACAGCCATCCCTCAAGCGCACTAAAATGTGTAGGCGTCACAGGCACAAACGGCAAAACGACGACGACATTTCTTGTGAAGCACATCATGGACGCGACCTCCATGCGATGTGGCCTCGTGGGAACCTTGAAATACATCGTTGGCGACGAGGAGCGTCCAGCGCAACACACCACTCCCGAGTCCATCGATCTGCAGCATCTTCTCTCCGACATCCGCGACATCGGTTGCAAGGCGGTTGCCATGGAAGTTTCCAGCCATTCCCTCATGCAACATCGGGTAAGGGGGGTTGATTTTGACGCAGCTGTTTTTACAAACCTCACGCAAGACCATCTGGATTACCACGGCACATTAGATGCCTACTACCGCGCCAAGGCGCGTCTATTCGAGTCCCTTGTTTCTCAGAAAAACAAACATCCCAGAGCAATTATCAATTCCGATGACCGCTACGGCCAGCGCCTCATCGATCAGTTTTCAAAAGAGCTAAAAATCGTCACATTCGGCCGCAACGTTCACGCGGACTTTCGAGCAAGTGCCATTCGACAGGATACAACCGGAACCACGTTTGCCCTAGAGGCGCGTGGTAAAAGCTATCTTGTCCGCACTCCGTTCATTGGCCTCTTCAATGTCTACAACGTGCTTGGTGCCCTCGCAGCCTCGTTGACCTGCGGGGTGGAACTCCGCAAAGCGGTTGCAGCCATCGCTGTCGCCCCGCAAATTCCCGGCCGCCTGGAGCGTGTGCCCATGAAGCGCAATTTCCAGGTTTTTGTGGACTACGCGCACACCGACGACGCACTAAAAAACGTTCTCAACACCCTCCGGGAATTGCAGCCCAATCGCCTCATCGTTGTCTTCGGCTGCGGCGGCGATCGGGACCGCGCCAAGCGTCCGCTCATGGCCTCGGCCGCCGAGATGCTTGCGGATCACCTCATTCTCACCTCCGACAATCCTCGCAGCGAGGAGCCTGCGGCGATCATCGCCGAAATGGAAAAAGGTCTCCGTGGCAAGGGACATGAAAAGATTGTCGACCGCGAACAAGCAATCCGTCGAGCCGTGGAGCTTGCCGCACCTGGAGACATCGTCCTCATCGCAGGCAAGGGACATGAAAAATTCCAAGAGTTCGCTGATCGCAAGACTCCCTTTGATGACGTCGCGGTGGCAGAGCGGGCCGTTTCATACAAGAAAGGAGATGTCTAAAGATGGACCGTATTCCGCTTGATGAAATCGCGGTCATGTCTGGAGCAAAGCTTCTCGGCAATGGCTCCCAAATAGCTGTTAGCAGCATTAACAAGGACACTCGAACCATCCGCCAGGGAGACCTCTACATTGGACTGCGCGGGGATAATTTCGATGGGAACAAATTTGCCGCGGATGCGCTTGCGAAAGGCGCTGCGGCTGTTTTGCTTGATTCGCCCGAGGAGGCTGAAAAACTCGCCGCCTCGCATCCAGTGCTGCTTGCCGAAGACAGCCTCGCCGCTCTTACCCGGCTTGCTGCCGCATGGCGCACCCGCCTCAAGCTCAAGGTTCTTGCAATCACCGGCAGCGCCGGGAAGACCAGCACGAAGGAGTTTGCCGCAGCGGTTCTTGGCTCACGATTCAAGGTCGTTAAAACAGAGGGAAACTTGAACAACCACATTGGTGTCCCTCTTTCCATCCTCTCAGCCACAAGCAAAGACGAGGCGGCCGTTTGGGAGGTTGGGATGAACCATCCCGGCGAAATCGCCCCATTGGCAGCTTTGGCTCAACCTCACTGTGCGATCATCACCAATATCGGCACCGCTCACATCGAATACATGAAAACTCGAGAAGCCATCGCCCTTGAAAAAGGTGCTCTGGCCGAGGCCGTGCCATCAGATGGAGCTGTTGTTTTGTCGGCTGATGATGACATGACCGAGTCGATCGCCGCCCGCTGCCGGGCAAAGGTGGTTCGTGTGGGCATCAATGGCGGGGAGTTGATCGCGGACTCAATCGCAGCGACCGCCGAGGGAACAGTTTTCCATGTCCGGGGTATTCCCGCCTCGATCCCGGTGCAAGGTCGGCACATGGTGCAAAATGCGCTTCTGGCACTAGCTGCCGGGATCGAACTCGGTGTCCCTCTCGAAGCAGGCATCAAGAGCCTTGCCAAAACGCGACTCGCTGGCGGGCGACTCGAACGAAAGACAATCGGCGGCGTCACCTATCTGGATGATACCTACAACGCAAACCCCGATTCGATGGAGGCTGCCCTTAACACACTGCGGGTGATTCCAGGCAGTGGACGACGTATCGCTGTTCTTGGGAAGATGGGTGAACTCGGCGACTATGCATCTACCGGTTATCAACGCACTGGGCAGGCTGCGGCACGCTTGGCCGATATCCTTTTGACAGTAGGATCGGAATCTTTTGCTATAGCATCCGCTGCCAGGGAATCGGGTTTGGGCCGTGTGCATGAGGTGGAGAATTCAGCCGCGGCAGCTCGTATGCTTTCACAGCTCGCCCGCAGTGGCGATATCGTCCTTGTAAAAGGCAGCCGCTCGGCACGCATGGAAGAAATTTTTCAACACCTTACCAAATAATGCTTTATTATCTTTCCGAATTAGGTGACTGGGCTGTGGCAAAAGGCTACGGAGGCGATTTTTTCAAAGCACTCAATGTTTTTTCCTACATCACCTTTCGGGCTATCTGCGCGGGGCTGACGGCATTCATTCTGAGCCTTCTGTTTGGAAATTTTGTCATCCGCAAATTGATTTCCCTTAAATTCGGTCAGCCCATCCGCACGGCTGCCGAGGTTCACAAGCTCCACGAATTGCATGGTTCCAAAAAAGGGACTCCAACGATGGGCGGCATCCTCCTAATCGGCTCGATCGTTGTTTCCACCCTCCTCTGGGCAAAGCCAGAGAATCCCTTTGTGTGGCTTGTTCTCTTCAGCACCCTCTTCCTTGGCGCGATCGGCTTTTATGATGATTGGCTCAAGGTTGCCAAAAAAAGCTCCGACGGCATCAGTAGCCGCCTCAAGTTTGGGCTCCAGTGCCTGCTGGCCGGGATTTTCACTATTTTTTTTCTTACCCATCCGAAGGTCTCCGCAGTGGCTCAAGAGCTTTATATCCCATTCCTGAAAGACCCGCTGGTTTTGGGAATGGGTGCCTTCACGTTTCTTTTCTACCTACTCGTCATTGTGGGCACATCGAATGCCGTGAATCTGACCGATGGACTGGATGGTCTTGCCACCGGGTGCACTGCCACGGTCGCTGCTTCCTACGCCATCTTCGCATACGTCGCCGGCAATACAAAAGCGGCCGCCTATCTCCAGGTTCCCTATGTTGCCTTCTCGGGCGAGCTTGCCGTGCTCTGTGTGGCCTTGCTGGGCGCATGTCTAGGATTTCTGTGGTGGAACGCCTACCCGGCCCGCGTGTTTATGGGCGACACTGGTTCACTCGCCATCGGAGGGATGCTTGGCTCGGTGGCGATCTGTTGCAAACAGGAACTTCTCCTCGTCATCGTTGGTGGCGTTTTTGTGATGGAGGCCATGTCGGTAATCCTCCAAGTCGCCAGCTTCAAACTTACTGGGCGGCGAATTTTTAAAATGTCACCGATCCACCACCATTTCGAGCTGAGCGGATGGAAGGAAAACACGGTCATTGTCCGATTCTGGATCATGTCGGTCCTCTTCGCTCTTCTAGGGCTCGCCACACTCAAACTTCGTTAAATGATCTACAGTGGTAAAAAAGCAGTTGTTCTCGGTCTGGGCCATAGTGGTGAGGCCGCTGCAATGCTTTTGCACGAAGAAGGGGCAGCTGTGACGGTTTGTGAATCACTGGATAATGCCGTCCTGCGCAAAAAAGCCGCATCACTCCGTGCCGCTGGAGTCGAGGTTCTGCTTGGTGACGAAGCCGATCGTGATCCTGCACATTACGATATCGCTGTCTTGAGCCCCGGAATTGATCCCGTTGTGCCCCTCGTGCGCAATGTCTTGGCTAAACAGATCCCGCTTATCGGTGAGTTGGAACTCGCATTCCAAGAATGCTCCTGCCCGGTGGTTGCAATAACGGGCACCAATGGCAAAACGACCACAACCGAACTTACCACTCAAATCCTGAAAGGCTGCGGCATCCGCACCATGTCCAGTGGCAATATCGGCCTGCCTTTTGCCACAGCTATCCGACAGAGCCTGGCCTTGGATGTGATGGTTCTAGAGGTGAGTTCGTTCCAGTTGGAGACGATCCAGACATTTCGTCCCAAAGTGGCCGCATGGCTCAATCTCAGCCCCAATCACCTCGACCGTTATCCGGGAATGAAGGAATACAGAGAGGCCAAGTTGCGGATTTTTGAAAATCAGACTTCGGAGGATTTTGTGGTGGTGAACGCGGTGAACGATCTCCCTGCGCTGGCTGCCGAAAAAATAACCTTCAGCTCCACCATTCCAGACGCTGATTTCACCCTGTCTGGAACCCGCATTTTCTTCCGCTCGCAATGCATCCTCGATCAGGCCAACACGCGATTGCCTGGAATACACAACGCGGAAAACATCATGGCGGCCCTTGGAATCGGTCTGGGACTCGATCTGGACCTCGAGGACATGGCTGCGGCCATCGCCGACTACGCCCCGCCTGCGCACCGTTGCGAATTTGTGCGCGACCTCGATCGTGTCCGCTGGATCAATGACTCGAAGGCCACAAATCTTGATGCGATGCGGGTTGCCCTCTCGTCGCAGGATCGACCTGTAATTCTCATCGCCGGGGGAAAGGACAAGGGATTCGAATTTGACGAAAATGCGGAGATCGTTCGCAACAAAGTCCGCGCCGCAGTGCTTATCGGTGAAATGAAGAGCCGCATCGCTGCTTCTTGGAAAGGCACCGATTGCCATCTGGTGGATTCCTTGGAAGAGGCTGTCACCGTTGCTGCAAAGCTTGCCCAAGACGGCGACGTCGTTCTTTTTTCCCCAGGCACCTCATCATTCGACATGTTCCTCAACTACGGGGAACGGGGAAACGTTTTCAAAGCAGCCGTTCAAAAATTAGTTAACAAAAAATCGTAAAAATACCGCCATGTTGTTCAAAAAAAATAAACCCGTTGTCAGCCGCCCCGGGCGGCGAGTGGTACAGAGGAAAACCCTCCATGCACGTGCGGCCACGAGTCGCGACGAGCTAGATGATTACGAGGGCGAGTCAGAACCAAGCATGAAACTCTCTCAAGCATTCATCGTCGTGCTCGTGCTGCATGTCCTGGCCGTTGGCGGCATCTATGGCTTTAACAAGATCAAGGAAAACACCGCGCCGCCCAAGTCTGCAAAAGCCGAAGCTGAGAAATCGGCTGTTGTTCAAAAAACGACCGCTTCCGAGTTGCCGGATCAGCAAAAAACAAAATCGTTGCCGCCGGCAACTGCTGATCAGACCTACACAGTCGTCGCAGGTGACACATTGCGTCGCATTGCTTCCAAATTCAACACAAGCATCGAGGCGATTGAAAAAGCCAACAATCTCAGCAGCAACTCGATCCTTAAGGTGGGGCAAGTGCTTGTAGTTGGCAAAGGCGCCAAATCCTCCACGGCAGCTGCCGCTACCGCCATTGCCTCAGCCCCGGCCAAAACACAAGCGTCCGCCGCTCCGACACCCGCTGTGGTTGCAAAAGCCCCACCCGTAAAGCCTCCCGAGGCCAAGACCGCTGTTGCACCCTCCAGCGGAGCCACAACTGCAGCTACGGAAAGCGCCACCTATGTAGTGGCCAAGGGCGACAATCCCTACGTGATCGCAAAAAAACACAACATCACCCAAGCGGCCCTGATGAAGGTCAACAACATCGACGATCCGCGCAAACTTCAGATTGGTCAAAAATTGATCATCCCCTGATTATAAAAATCAGAAACGTCGCCCATCCCGATGCAAAAAAATGCTGTCTATGTTCTACTGCTGATGGTCGCGGCCCTCATCGGCCTCGGTCTCGTCATGTTGTTCAGCACGGGAGCGTTTGCCAGGGATAGCCACGGCGACATTTACTACTTTGTAAAGCGGCAGGGCATGTGGCTTGCTGTTGGTTCGGTCGCAGCGTTCTTTGCAGCCTGTTTCGACTATCACCACTGGCGTAAATGGTGGTGGGTTGTCTTTGCGGGGTGCACGGTGCTTTTGATCCTCTGTTTCATCCCGCCGATAGGGATGCGCATCAATGGATCCTCCCGCTGGATCAATCTTGGCTTTGGGGCGCTCCAACCCAGTGAGTTTGCCAAGTTCGCCGCCATCTTCTTCCTTGCATGGTGGTATTCCAGGTCGGATCTAAATTTTGATTCCCTAAAGGAAGGGCTTATTTACCCGATGGGAATTCTGTCCATTTTAATGGTTTTAATAGTGCTCGAGGTGGACATTGGAAATACCGCTCTTATTGGAGGCACGGCGGTTGCGGTCATGTTTATTGCAGGTGCCGCTCTGCGCTGGCTTGGCCTGCTCATAGCCGGTGGACTCGCTGGGATTTTTCTTATAGCAATGAATGTCAGTGAACGTCAGGGGCGACTTATCGCATTTATGGACCCTGAAAAATACAGGCTCAGCGAAGGCCTTCAACAATGGCAAGGTTTGATTGCTTTTGGTTCCGGTGGCTTTGACGGTATCGGATTGGGCGAGGGAAGGCAGAAAATGCACTACCTTCCGTATGCGCATACGGATTTCATCTTCCCAATGATCGGGGAGGAATTGGGCTTGAAAGTGACTGCTCTGACCGTGTTGGCCTATCTGGTGATCCTGCTCTGTGGCGCGCTGATTGCCGCAAATGCCCGCGACCGCTTTGGTATGTTGCTGGGATTCGGTGCGGTGGTGATGATCGCCTTGCAGAGCGCCGTGAACATCGGAGTCACCACATCACTGCTTCCGAACAAAGGCATGCCTCTCCCGTTTATCAGCTATGGTGGTTCCAATCTGGTGGTCTGTCTTTTGCTTGTCGGGATCCTTGTGAATATTCATCGCCAAGGCCGTCCCCTAGTTCCCAAATTCGCTTCCACCCTTTTACGACCACATATTGAACCACGAGTATGAGTGAGCATAGCACCTTCAAGGCAATCATCGCCTGTGGCGGCACCGGTGGCCATTTGTTCCCCGGCTTGGCCGTCGCAGAAGCTCTTCACGAGCGAGGGCATGAGGTAATGCTGTTCGTTTCCGAAAAGGAAATCGATGCAACGGCGCTCAAGACTCACCCGCAATTTCGGGCAGAGAAGCTTCCCTCGGTTGGAATGCCAAGCATGATTCTATCTCCTGCGTTTATCGGGTTTCTGCGTCGTTCGTGGGAGAGCTATCGGCAGTGCCGCGCCATCTACCGCAGGTTTCGACCCTCCGTCGTGCTCGGCATGGGAGGATTCACTTCCACCGCTCCCATTCTGGCGGCGCGCCTGCAGGGGCTGCCTTGTTTTATTCATGAATCAAATGCGATTCCCGGTAGGGCGAACCGTCTTGCCTCTAAATTCGCAACGCGTGTGCTGCTGGGATTTGAAGAATGCCGAGCGCGGTTTCCCGGCGCAAATTCTGTTTTCACCGGCACTCCGGTTAGACGCAATCTAGGGCAGCCCATGGATCGCGCCATGGCAGCCAAGGTGTTCAATCTCGATCCTGAACGCCCAATCCTTCTTGTCACAGGCGGTAGTCAGGGCGCGAGTGGCATCAACCAGCTTCTTTTCAGAACGGCACCGCTGGTTGCCTCCTCAGGCCTGCAAATTATCCACCTCACGGGAAAGAACGACGACCGTCTGGCAGCTGCGAATTATCAACGGGATGGAATTCCACATTACGTGGCACAATTTCATCACCGAATGGAAGAGGCCTACTCGGCATGCGACCTCGTTGTTTCAAGGGCGGGCGCGTCGAGTTTGAGCGAGCTGTCAAAATTCGGTCTGCCCTCGATCCTGATTCCTTACCCCTACGCGACCGACAACCACCAGCAGGCAAATGCGGAAATCTACGTTAGTGCCGGAGCTGCCAATTCGGTTGTTGAAAACGACGTGCAACCGGAAAATTTTGCGGCACTCATCGGCAATCTGCTTGGCGATTCCGAACGTCGGACGGTGATGGCTGCCGCTGCAAAAAAAATCACGCCGGATTCCGCTGCCGATAACGTGGCGGATGTGATGGAGCGTGCCGTAAAGGAGGGGCTATGACGCCCGCCGGGCTCCAACAAGCACTTGCTGGATCATCCCCCAAAAAAGTCCACCTCATTGGTGTGGCAGGATCGGGGATGAGCGGGATTGCCGCACTCTTGCTTGGCTTGGGCCATCAAGTGAGCGGCTCCGATCGAGTGGATACGGTGGAAGTTGAGCGCCTCGCCAAAAAGGGTCTGCAATTCCACTGCCCACATTCAGCCGATTGTGTGCGAGATGCCGAAATCGTTGTTTTTTCATCCGCCATCAAAGCTGGAAACCCCGCTTATGACGAAGCGGTAAGACTGGGTATTCCCATGTTTCGGCGAGCTGATGCCCTCGCAGCGATCATGTCCTCAAAGAAAGGCGTTGTTGTGTGCGGGATGCATGGCAAGACAACAACCTCGGCGATGGCGGCCCATGTGCTGCGCGCCGGTGGTCTCAAGCCATCGCACTATGTCGGTGCCGAGATTCCCATTCTTGGCACAAACGCCCGATGGGATTCGGAAGGTGCTTGGTTTGTCGCCGAGGGCGACGAAAGCGACGGCACACTCATCAATTACCATCCCGAGCATGCCATCGTGCTCAATATCGAGGCCGAGCACTTGGATTTTTACAAGGATCTGGATGCGATCGACGCGGTCTATCGCCAACTTGTGTCCCAAACGGTCGCGAATGTTTTTTATTGCGCCGACGACCAAGGAGCCGTGCGGGTCTGTGCGGGCCATCCTCGTGCGGTTTCCTACGGGCATAATGCTTCAGCCAGATACCGGATCACGGATCTTGCCACAAAAAATTTCCGTTCTGCTTTTCACGTCCTGCAAGATGGGAAGCTGCTCAGCCAAGTAGTGCTCAACATCCCAGGCGCGCACAATGCGTTGAATGCCCTTGCCGTGATCGCTCTGGCCACCGAGATTGGTGTCCCATTTGAAAAAATCTCCGAGGCGCTTGCCTCTTTCCGCGGAGCACGCCGACGATTTGAAATCGTCCACGAAACTCCCCAGCAAGTCGTCGTGGATGATTATGGACACCATCCTACAGAGATAGCGGCCACGATTGCCACAGCACGCACTGGAGAGCGGCAGCGCATCGTTACGATGTTCCAGCCCCATCGATACACCCGCACGGTGGCACTCAAAGATCTTTTCGGCCTCGCTTTCCAAAAAGCCGACCATGTTTTTGTTTCCGACATTTACCCTGCCAGCGAGCAACCCATTCCCGGAGTATCGGGCCAGACGATTGTGGATGCGATTAAAGCCAGTGGGCATGCCTCCGTTCATTATGTCCCGGATATAGCTAGAATCCATCAGGCTGCATCTGCGGTGCTGGAAGACGGAGATCTAGTTTTGAGTCTCGGCGCGGGCAATATTCACGAGGCCGGCAGCCGTCTTGCCGCCGATTTGAAAACCCGCGACCGCTTGCAGGCGGTGATGGGTGCTGGACGAATCCGTCTCCATGAGCCGCTTTCAAAGCACACAACCATGCGTGTCGGCGGTCCGGCCCAGTTTTGGGTGGAGCCGGAAACAGAAGAGGGATTCGCGGACATGGTTCGCTATTGCTTTGATGAAAACATCCCCTTCATGGTGATGGGGCGAGGGTCGAACCTGCTTGTGCGCGATGGGGGAATTCCCGGTGTCGTCGCACATCTGTCTCGCGGGGAGTTCCAGCGTTACGAGGTCAATGGGCAGGAGATTACCGCTGGCGTGGGAGTGAAATTCAAACAACTCAGCGCCCTGGCGCGCACTGCGGGCATTGCTGGATTCGAATGGATGGAGGGAATTCCCGGCAATCTCGGTGGAGGGCTTCGGATGAATGCTGGAGCCATGGGCATTCAGACATTCGACCAAGTGGTGCGAATGCGCTTTTGCGATACCGATGGAAATATTTTTTCAAAGACTCCGTCCGAAATGGAGGTCCATTACCGTAATGTGCCGATGCTGCGCAGCAACTTTGCGCTTTCGGCGGTGATGCGTGGTGAGCCGGGAATGCCCGAGAAGATCGATGCCGCTATTGCAGAGTCTGTCGCCAAGCGCCGCTCGAGCCAGCCCGTTGCCGCGAGTGCGGGATGTATTTTTAAAAACCCCGAATCCATACCAGCCGGAAAGTTGATCGAGGAATTGGGTTTGAAAAAACTCTCTGTGGGTGGTGCCAGCGTCTCGGAGCGGCATGGCAATTTCATTGTCAATGAATGCGGGGCGACGGCATCTGATGTCCTTGCCCTTATCGAAAAAATTCAGGCCACGGCAGAGCGGGAGCGTGGAATAAAATTGGAAACGGAAGTTCAAATCGTAGGGGTTGATGCATGAAACGGAATTATCCAGGAATTCTCAGTGGCAAAAATGTGGTTCTCTTAATGGGAGGACCGGGAAAGGAACGCGAGGTGTCACTCAAATCCGGCGCGGGTGTGGCGGGTGCCTTGAAGTCGTGCGGGGCAAAGGTCGTGGAAATGGATGTCACCGGACCCGATTTCGTGCTCCCGCCGGATGTCGACCTCGTTTTCAACATTATCCATGGAACATTCGGCGAGGATGGCACCCTGCAAGAATTGCTCGATGGATTGGATGTGCCTTATACGGGCGAAGGGGCGAAAGGGAGCCGCATCGCTTTTGATAAAATTCTTACCAAGGAGTGCTTTGACCGTGCTGGAGTTTCCACGGCGCGATGGCATCGCATTCATCAAGGCGGGGTTCCTCGTTTTTCTCCTCCCTATGTCGTCAAGGCACCTCGCCAAGGATCCAGTGTAGGTGTTCACATCGTCCGCGATAATGCCGATCTCGGTGCCGCTCTTGCCGATTGTCTTCAATACGGTGACGAAGTGCTGGTGGAGGAATTTTTCCGCGGACGTGAACTCACTGTTGGCATTCTTGGAAACGTTGCGCTGCCGGTCGTAGAAATCGTGCCTCAGGATGGCTTCTATGACTACGAACACAAATATACCAAGGGCGCCTCGGAGTATTTCGTGCCGGCAAATCTTACTGCTGAACAAACAAAAATGGTGCAGGACACCGCGCTTGCAGCGCACCGTTCTCTTGGGCTTGAGGTTTACTCGCGTGTGGACATCCTGTTGGCCGCCGACAACACGATGAGCGTCCTTGAAATCAATACCATTCCTGGAATGACGGAAACCAGTCTGCTGCCAAAAGCCGCAGCTGTCGCTGGTTTGGATTATCCCCACCTCTGCGAGGAAATTGCCGGGCTTTCACTAAGAAAAGGAGACACGCCGTGAAATTACACTCCGCTATTCGAAGCCCGCGGCGACACGCGCGCACCACTCGCACCCTGAATGTAAAAATGAGGGCCACTACAGCCCGCCGGAAGCGCAACAAGATGCTGGCCCGCTTCTCCGCAGTCGTATTGAGCCTTTCCCTCATCTGCGGTGTTCTCTGGTTCGGAATCGACAAGACCCTTGATAAATTCTTTTTCGAGAACCCTGCATACAACCTTCGCGAACTCACCCTTCAGCTTGATGGGGTGATGACTTCCGAGGACCTGATTGCCGAGACAGGCATCGAAACCGGTGAGAATATCTTTAGGGTCGATCTCGCCGGCACCAACAAAAAACTGCGTGAAATACCAATGGTCGCCGATGTGTATATCGAGCGCATCCTTCCCGATCACATCAAGATCACGCTTACCGCCCGCAACCCCATTGCATGGGTGTCTCCGGAGAAGGATTCCTCGGTTTCCTATGATCCGTCGGAAATGTTGCTGGTTGATAATTCTGGAATGCTGATGAGGCCACGGTTGATTATTTCCGAATATCACCGCTTGCCGGTTATTTATGGCGTCAACATCGACGAAATCCGTGATGGGAAACCGCTCCACAAGGATGATCTCAAAAAAGCCATAACGCTACTCGATGAGGTTGCCCACCGCCCCGAACCCCTTGTCGTGATTCGATCGCTGGATATATCGAAGGGCTACTGCATCGAGGCGGTGACGGATCAAAATGCACGCATCAATTTCGCCGCAGGAGATTTTTCAGACCAAGTAGCCAGGCTGGAGCGTCTCCTCAAGCATTGCCGGGACACCGGTCGCCAATTGGAGACGGTCAATCTCATGGTTGCCAAAAACACGCCCGTTAAATTCGTGGTGGCTTCCATGCCGCAACCGGTTCTTAAAACCACACCCGCTCCACAAAAAAACAAAATCAAACGTAACTGATGCCCAAGGATAAAATTCACGTTGCTCTGGAAATCGGAACCACAAAGGTCTGTGCCGTTGTGGCGGAGTGCCGCCGCGATGGTGATATCCGCTTGCTCGGGGTGGGGGAGAGTCCCTCGCGTGGAGTTCGCAAGGGCGAGATCGTCGACTTTCAAAACGCTTCCAAGTGCGTGCATGATGCCTTGGCCGATGCCGAGGAGCGTAGTGACTACGAGATAAACAGTGTCTGGCTTGCTGTCACCGGTGGCCATATCCAGAGTTTCAATAACCGTAGCTCCACCATCATGGCGGAGGAGACGGAAATCACCGAAAAGGAACTCGCGGATGTGGAGTTCAAAGCCAAGGAAATCACAATTCCCAAGGAAAACGTGATTCTTCACTCCATCATCCAGCGATACTACGTGGATGGACAGGAGGGAGTGATTGACCCGCTCGGGATGCTTGGCACCAAGCTCGAGGCAGACTTTCATATAATTCACGGCGTCACGAACCGTATTCACAACGCCATCCGTTGCGTCAGGGAATTTGATATTGAAGTCGAGGATATCGTGGTTAATTCGCACGCTTCGGCTCAGGTCGTTCTCGACGAGCAGCAAAAACAGGCGGGTGCCGTTGTGATCGATATCGGTGGCGGTGTTACGGATTACATCGTCTATCTCGACGGGGTGGTTCATCACAGCGGAGTGATCGCCATCGGAGGCGACCATGTCACGAACGATCTCTGCATCGGCTTGCGCATTCCAATCACCCGCGCCGAGAAACTCAAAATCGAGGAGGGATCCGCGATGATGGGAGGGTTCCCATCAGGTGATAAAATCACTCTCAAAAACGACACCGGATTTTCGGGAAAGGAAATTGAGCGGGAAATGCTCAACATGATCATTAATGCACGCCTTGCCGAGTTGTTCAGCATTCTGAGAAAACGCATTCGCGATGCTGTGCCTGAGCATCTTCTAGGCGCGGGAGTCATGCTCACTGGTGGATGCAGCATGATCAAAGGCATCAAGGAGCTTGCCGAGTCGATCTTTGAAGCACCTGTCTACCTGGCCCATGCCCAATCCGTTTCTGGTCCGACTTCCGCTTTTGAAAACCCGCAACTCTCCACCTGCATCGGTGTGATCAAGTATGCGCAGGCCGTCCATGCTGAAATGCCTCCAGAGTCAATCTTGAGCAGCCTGGTGAAAACATTCAGCCGGAAATTCCACCTGCTATGATTCCCTATCCCCGCTACATGGAGAGAACCGGAGAGCCCACGCTGAGGCTGATCGGGATTGGCAATACCGGCGTTAACATAGCAGATAGGTTGGTCATGCGTGCCACCCTTCCGATCGAGGTGGCGGCTCTGAATTCAGACCAGCATTCGCTTACTTCATCTGTATCCCCGCGGAAGGTTTCTCTCGGGCCAATGACCACGCACGGGCTAGGCGCCGGTGGCGACCCCGAACTTGCGATGGAGGCGGCAAAGGAATCGATGCCTGAACTCCAAGCCATCCTCACCGGGGCCGATGTTGTGATCCTTTGCGCCGGACTCGGAGGGGGAACAGGCAGCGCAGTGGCTCCTCTCCTAGCCAAAATGGCGAAGGAGAACGGAGCACTTGTTATATCTGTAGTAACGACTCCTTTTGAATTCGAGGGCCGCCGTCGAGGTCAGCAGTCCGCCGAGGCCTTGCAGGATATCAAGCGCCACACCGATGCGCTTGTGCATTTTGAAAATGATCGCATGGCGGAACTCGCCGCGCCACGTGCAGAGGTTGAAGAAACCTTTGCTGCTTGTGACGGATTGCTTTTTCACGCGATCGCCGGAATCACTCGGATCCTTGTGAACCCCGGACCGCTCCCGGTGCCGGTTGCTGATCTGCTCAATGTTTTGCGAGGTGGAAAGGGCTCAAGTCTTTTTGGCTGTGGCGAGGCGGTTGGCGGGAACAGGGCGCATGAAGCTCTTGAACAAGCCATGCGCAGCCCACTGCTTGACCGTGGAAGGCTGCTGCACGAGACCGGCAAATTGCTTGTCCACCTTTCAGGCCCCGGTTCGCTCGCTTTTGCCGAGGTGGCGGCGATCATGAAGGAGATTTCAAAAAACACCGCGCCAGATGCCGATCTCATGCTTGGTGTGAGTGTGGTGCAGGACGACAGTGCTCCTCTTATTGTCACCATTCTTGGACTCTGTGGTGTTGCCGAAAAAAAACAGCCGCCTCGTGTGGTAATTAATCAGGCGCCATCCCAAGCAACCCCACCGCAGGTCAAGCCCGAGCCTGTTGTTGAGGAGTTGCCGATCATGTCTCAGCCTTCGGCAACCGAAAAACCCGCTTCCCAAAAAATCAAACAAGATTTCCTACCGTTGGAGCCCATAGCCCGTGGACGCTTCGAAAAAATCGAACCAACGATTGTCGAGGGTGAAGATCTCGACGTCCCGACATTCCTGCGCTTGAAGATCCAAAAAAAGTAACCGACCAATCAAGCGGCAGCGCTGAAATTTGGTGCTATTTCCTCTGTGATCGGGCTTCTGTGACCCGCCGCAAAATGCTGCGCAGCGGCAAAAGCGATCATCAGCGCATTATCGGTAAGAAGACCGGGTGGTGGGAGATGGAGTGGGATGCCTTCCTTTAAGGCTCGAGCCGTTGCCAATGCTCGCAGGCTGGAGTTCGCACTTACCCCGCCGCTTATCGAGACTGATTTGCGGTTGTGGAGTTTTGCAGCCTTGAAGAGTTTGGCGACGAGCACCTCTGTCACCGCCGCTTGAAACGAGGCACAAAGGTCCGGAAGTTCGGAGGTGGAGGATACGTTGTTTTTTTCGAGAAAGACACGAACCGCTGTTTTAAGCCCACTGAAGCTGAAATCGAAATCGCCTGAGTCGATCATGCCGCGTGGAAAGCTGAATCGCGATGGGTTCCCGCTGCGTGAGAGGCGGTCGATTTCGATTCCTCCGGGGTAGCCCAGTCCGAGAAGTTTGGCCGTTTTGTCAAATGCCTCGCCTGCGGCATCGTCAAGAGTGCGACCGAGCAGGCGCACTTGGCCAAATCCTGCAACATCGAAAAGAAGTGTGTGGCCGCCACTCACGACAAGAGCGGTGTGTGGCGGTATTTCTTGTGATCCAAAAAATGGGGAAAGCAGGTGTCCTTCGACATGGTTCACAGCAATGAATGGCTTGCCGGAACCAATGCAGAGTCCCTTGGCGATCGCGCTTCCCACAAGCAACGCCGAGGCGAGCCCCGGTCCGGTGGTGGCTGCAATGGCATCGAGATCCGAGACAAGCATGCCGGCTTTTTCCAGTGCGCTGCTGACGATGAGTGGGACGCTTGCCAGGTGGTTGCGCGAGGCAACTTCGGGAACAACCCCGCCATACTCGGAGTGAATCGAAGCCTGGCTGAAAATCTCGTGCGAGTGAACCGTGCCGAAGTCTTGCAAGATAGCGGCGGCGGTCTCGTCACAGGATGTCTCGATGGCAAGAATAGTGGGCATGTATCAAGTGAGTCTGATCCGTGATGTGAGGGCGGAAGCTTTACTTTTTGGCGTGCAGGAGACCGCCTTGAAGTGCGTCCACAGCGCGTTCAAGCTGAGGGTCCCAGACAAAAGAGGCAGGCTCAGTGGGGTCTTCGCGCAGGCGGCGGGCGCGGATGAGGTCGGCTTCATCGTTGTAGGAGAGGGTGGCACGGATATGTGGAGAGACTCCATTTTCGTGGATCATTCTCCGGCCGGGAGTGAAATATTTTGCAGTGGTAAGCCGTGCGGCGGATCCATCGGGGAGTGATACCACGCTTTGCACAGAGCCTTTGCCAAACGTTGTTTCGCCGACAACAAGCGCACGGTTGAGATCCTTGAGGGCGCCGGCAACAATTTCGGAACCACTCGCACTGGCATAGTTCGTAAGAACAACAAGGGGGTATTTGCGATACGGTGTATTGCGACTGGTGGTGCGGTATTCACGCGACGGGGTGCGCCCTTCGGTGAACACGACAAGAGTGTTTGGTGGCAAAAACTGCCCGCAAACATCCACAGCACTTCCAAGAAGCCCGCCTGGATTGTGCCTCAAATCCAGCACAAGACCGTCCATTCCCTTTTTCTCCAGCTTGTCGAGCGCCGATGAAAGTTCTGCGGCGGTGGGCTCATTGAATTGAGTGATGCGAACATATCCGATTCTGGCGTCACCCGGCGTTCGGGAGGGAAGTATCTGTGCATCTTTCACGCTGGCGACTTTGATCACTGCACGGGTGAGTTCGTAATCCTTCACTTCCCCGGTGGCTGGACGGTTGATGGTGAGGGTGACTTTCTCGCCGACCTCGCCACGCAATTTGTCTACTGCTTCAGCGAGACTGATCTTCTCTGTGGACTCGTCATTGATTTTTAAAATTTGATCGCCGGGAAGAAGTCCTGCCAGAAAACCGGGAGAGTCTTCCATGGGAGTGACGATCGTGACAATGCCCGCCTTGCGACCAACAACCACGCCAAGGCCGCCGAATTCACTTTTCGTATCCTCTTGCATGTTCTTGAAATTCTTTGGCTCCATGAACTGACTGTGAGGATCGAGCCTGTCGAGCATCCCTCGAAGCGCGCTGTAGGCAAGGTCCTTGTATCCCGTCTTGGATTCATCCACGTAGTCCTGCCGGATAAGCTGCATCGTCCGCGCCAGGAGTTGGAGTTGCTCGTAGGGCGATTCCGGATCACTGGCTGGAGACGATTCCGTGGCATTGCGCGCCTGAGCGGAGAGACAGAGGCATCCCACGGCCAAGAACAAAAATACGCGTCGCATAGGGGGAGGGTAGCACGGTGAAGTCTTTTGCCAAACGGGGAGTGTGTTGTGGCCGATGAGATAAATTGAGCGAGGGCATTTTGCGGTTGACCCTCAAGAAGCGGTGGACTTACCTTCAAATCTGCATGCGGGTATAGCTTAATGGTAAAGTTCCTGCCTTCCAAGCAGGCCATGCGGGTTCGATTCCCGCTACCCGCTCCAGCTTTTTCAATAAATTCCGTCTCCCGCAGCAGTGTTTTTAAATGCTCTCTCCCGTTCTCACTGACGCCGACTACACAAGGATCACACAGCTGGTTTATAAACACAGCCGTATTAACTTGGGGAACGGCAAAAGGGAGTTGGTTTCATCAAGACTAGGCAAGCGACTGCGTTTAACCGGCTGCTCCAGTTACTCGGAATATTGCGAATTTCTTGGAGGAGCGAGTGGCGAGGATGAGATCAACAATCTCGTTGATGCGATCTCTACAAATCACACTTTCTTCTTTCGTGAAAAAAAGCATTTCGAATTCATGGAGGGGGCGGTGCTTCATGATTTTCACAACAACCCGCAATTCAGGGGTGATGGCTGCTTTCGCTGTTGGAGTGCGGCGGCCTCCACGGGTGAGGAGCCTTATTCCATAGCGATCACTCTTGCTATGCATGCTGACAAAAATCCGGGATTCCGCTGGGAGATGGAATGTTCGGATATCAGTCGCACGGCGATGGACTCGGCGATTGAGGGAATCTACCCGGCAGTGCGATTGGACGATGTGCCGCCGGAAATGAAGAAGCGTTTCTTCCAGAGAGGCATCGGCTCACAGGTCGGTCGTTACCGTGTGAAGCAGGAGTTGCGCGGGAATATGAACTGGCACTTGATGAATCTTTTTCAGAGCGTTTATCCTTTTGATAAGAAGTTCCAGGTCATCTTTTGCCGGAACGTGATGATCTATTTCGATAAGGAATCCCAAGAAGCTCTTGTTCAGCGCATGTCGCGCATGTTGATGCCTGGAGGGTATCTAAAAGTCGGTCACTCGGAGAGTCTTGCAGGAATCAAACATGATCTTAAAGCAGTGCGCCCTGCTGTTTATCGGAAACTTTAAAAATAAGGAAAAGACATGACCGCCCGGAAAATCAAAGTTCTGATTGTTGATGACTCGATGGTCGTGCGCAAACTCGTGGGCGATGCCCTGCGTGGCGATCCCGAGCTGGAGGTGGTGGGGACGGCGACAGATCCTTTCATGGCAAGGGATAAAATTTTAGAGCTCAAGCCCGATGTCATCACTCTCGACATTGAAATGCCAAAAATGGACGGGCTTACTTTTCTAAAAATCCTCATGAAGCAGCATCCGTTGCCGGTGATTGTCATGAGTTCATTGAGCAAAAGCGGATCGAAAATCGCCCTCGACGCCTTGGAAGCAGGGGCCATGGATGTGCTTGCCAAGCCGGGCAGCAATGTTTTCTTGAAAGATCTCGCGCCCGAGTTGATTTACAAAATCAAAGCGGCGGCACATTCCCGAAACGTCCGCAAAAGCCCTCTCCAAGCGGCAGGGACGCAATCAATGCCTTCGACACCTGCATCTGCAAATGATGGAGTTGCCCTTAACAGCCAAGGCAGGATTATTGGCGGCCTTGTTCGTTACAACCCACGACAGGTGATCTTGCTCGGTTCCTCGACCGGCGGCACCGAGGCGCTGCGCGATGTTTTTGAGCAGTTGCCCGGAGACCTGCCCGGCATCTGTATCGTGCAGCACATTCCGGCAAATTTCAGTGGTCCTTTTGCCGAGAGGCTGAATGCGGTTTCCGCAGTCGAGGTTCGCGAGGCTAAGGATGGCGATCAGTTGCGCCCAGGACTCGCGCTGGTCGCGCCTGGTGATTTCCATATGGTTTTGCAAAAACGTGGCGTTGATGGCTACGCCGTGCATTTGAAGCAGGGTCCAAAAATCATGCACCATCGCCCCTCTGTTGATTTGCTCTTTCAATCTGCTGTGGCGATTGCAGGCAACCGTGCAGTGGTCGGCATTTTCACCGGCATGGGACGTGACGGCGCCGAAGGAATGCTTGCTTTGAGGCAGGCTGGAGCAAAGACCTTCGCCCAAGACGAAAAATCAAGCATCGTCTTTGGTATGCCCCGGGCGGCAATGGAAATCGGGGCGGCTGAGAAAATGGTGCCCCTCAACGCGATTGCCGTGCACATTGTTAAACTCGCTGGTCAGATGTCTGTGGCAAAGATTGTCTAAGCGGCAGCGAAGGAAAGTGGTTCCTGCAGGTTATCCATAGGGAGTGGCTGGCTGGCCTGCACAAGTGCACGAGGATCGAGAATCAGGCCGACTTTCCCGTCGCCAAGGATCGCAGCACCGGCGAGGGCCTTGTTTTGCTTGAAGCGCTCATCGAGGCTTTTGATAACCACTTCCTGCTTGCCTATGAGTTCGTCGACCAGGATACAGCGCTGCTGGTTGGCTGACTCCACCACGATCAGCAGGGATTGAGTGGGATCCTTCGAGCGGGGTTCGATCCCAAAATAATCGTAAAGCCGGAGCATCGGGCGTAATTTGTCCCGCACCTTCACGACTTCACCCTTGCCGCAAATGGTTGAAATCATTGCAGCGGTAGGCCGGAAGGATTCGCATACTGAAAGGGTCGGGAAGATGTAGCGCTGCTCGCCAACCCGGGCGATGAGTCCGTCAATAATCGCCAGGGTCAGTGGTAGGAAAATACGGAATGTGGTGCCTTTGCCCGACGCAGAGTCGATTTCGATTTTGCCACGGAGCTTGGCGATGTTTTGCTTCACGACATCCATGCCTACGCCACGCCCTGAGATGTCGGTGATCTTTTCTGCGGTGGAGAATCCCGCTGCAAAAATAAGATCGTAGATCTGGTGGTCCTCGAGTTCCGCCCCGGGGGATACGATGCCGCGCTCGATAGCTTTTGACAGGATACGATCCTTGTTAAGCCCGCCACCGTCATCCGCGATTTCAATCACCATGTTCCCGCCCTGGTGGAATGCGGAAAGTTTGATGGTGCCAGTAGCAGGTTTGCCATTTGCAATGCGGTCTTCGGGTTTCTCGATGCCATGATCCACCGAGTTGCGGATCATGTGCATGAGCGGGTCGGCAAGTTCCTCCACGATCGTGCGATCCATCTCGGTATCCTCGCCGATGATAACGAGGTTGATCTGCTTGTTGACGTTTGCCGTGAGGTCGCGAACAAGGCGGTTCATTTTTTGAAATGTCGCCTTGATAGCCACCATCCTCAGTGACATTGCGATTTTCTGCAGCTCGAGGGAAATCTGGCTGAGTTGCAGAAGATTTCTGCTGAGTTGCTGGCTGCGAAGATTGACAAGGTCGGGGTGCTGCGAAACTTGAGACTGGGCGATCACCAATTCGCCGACCAACTCCACGAGACTGTCGAACCGTCGGGTATCGACTTTCATCATTTGCGAGCCGGCTTTCTTGCGGGAGTCCGCTTGCGAGCGGGATGCAGGCTCTACTTGCGAGGCAGTTTTTGTCTCGCGATCGGGAGATGCCGCGCTCTCCGGATTTTCAATCAAATGGCGAACGCGTTCCGTGAGATCGTTGGCCGGAACATGAATGGGTTCGACAGGATTGTGGCCATCGATCTGTAGCTGAAGCTCGTCGATGAAATCCTTGAGCACATCTTTACCCTCGAGAATAATGTTGATGCAGGGAGGGGTAAGCTGCATGCGGCCGCTGCGGGCGTAGTCGAGCAGGTTCTCCAACTCATGGGAAAGACGGTTCACCGGGAGCAAGCGCAGAAATCCCGAGGCGCCCTTGAAGGTGTGAAAGGCCCGAAAAATGGAACTCAGTGTGGACGCGTCCTCTGGCTGCTCCTCCAGCACGAGCACTCCTTGCTCGATATTCTCCAAGTGCTCGCGAGCTTCGTTCACAAATTCACGCAGAATATCGGCATCGTTCTCGAGATTGATCGAGGTGAACTCATCGCGTTCCTCCTCGAGTTGTGGCGGATGTTCGCCTGTTTGCTGAGAGCTGGCTTGAGAAGCATGCCCTTCGCTTGATGGCATGCCGGGTTTTACAAACTGACTGGATGGATCGTCGCGCAATGCGGTGAGTTGGCCGGCAAGATCGTTCAGTATTTCCAGTTGCTCCGCCGTGTAGCACACGCCAGAGAACAAAAGCTCCTCGATGTAGGTCGCAGCAAAAGTCGCGCACTTGTGGAATTCCTCCAAGCCGGCCAAGGGGGCCGACTTTTCAGCAAGGCTAGAGAGGATGTCTCGCAGCGGGAATTGGCTTCGATCCGTCCCTGGTTCCGAGAGAATAATTTCCTTTGTTGCTTGGCTGATCCAAAGGTCGATTTTTTCGAAGGCTTGGTCTGACATTTTTTAAAATCTAAAAAAGATGAACTCTGGGGAGGGCGGGGATTTGAGTGTCGCTTCCAACGTGTGCCCTTGATTGAACAAAAAAACTGCTTCCGGCGCACGTCCTTTTTAGCACTGACAGCAAAACGTTTTTTGGGGAAATTCCACTTTATTAATATCTTGAAATCGTCCAATGTGCCGATCAGTTAGTGAGTAAAGCACAGCGTGTTTTCGGTAAGTCAAGATGGGTCTGAAAGAGGGAAATTGCGCAATGACTGTAAGGAAAGCGTTATTTTTCCCAACGCCTCTTGCTCCGGGAACTTTCGCTGCCATATTCACTGACCTGACCAGCTGTTTTACTTTTCATGCCAGCCAACCCGTCCTTAATCGAAGAGCAGATGCGATCCATGATCGTTGGGGTGGCTGATTTCAAGGTTAGCACCGACCCTCTCACCTACATCACTACCTACGCGCTTGGTTCGTGCTTGGGCATTACTTTCTACGACGAAAAGAGAAAAATTGGCGGCTTGCTTCATGCGATGCTTCCCACGGCAGCCATTCATTCGGGCCAGAAAATCCGGGAGGCGATGTTCCTTGATACCGGTATCCCTCGAGTGCTCGCTGCGATGACGCGCGCGGGAGCAAAAAAAGATGACATTCGCTGCAAGGTCTTCGGTGGGGCTCAACTAATGGCTACTGATAACTACTTCCGGATTGGCTCGAAAAACATTGACATGTTTTACCGGCTAAGTCAGGAATTGCAGCTGGATGTCGTTGCTTGGGAAGTGAGCGGACGGGTTAACCGAACCATCAAGCTCAACAACCACAACGGTGATGTTCTTGTCAAAATCCCCTCAAAACCAGAGTTCATTCGTTGATGAAATCCGCAGCTGATTTTCAGACTGTTGTCGAAATGACACGGTCGATTCCCTGTGCTCCTGCGATACTCCCCAAGCTCTTAAAGCTTACCGAGGGAAGCGCGTCGGAACTCAGTGAGTTGGAAATGCTTATAACTCTCGATACAGGGCTTGCCACCAGCGTGTTGCGGACAGCGAACTCCGCCTATTTTGGTAATGCACAACGTTGTGACAACATTGCCGATGCTGTCTTGCGGCTTGGCAGTAAAACCCTCTATCGCATTGCTGCAAGCACCCTTGCCGGCCGGTGGCTTGTCCATCCCGTGCGCGGCTATGGATGGGAGCCCGGCGATCTTTGCCGTCACTCGCTTTGCGTGGCCATTTGTGCCGAGACGTTTGCCAAAACCACCCAGCTCGCCGATGCCGCAAGCGCCTATACCGCCGGCTTGATTCATGATTTGGGAAAATTCGCTCTCGCGTATGCAAATTTCAGTGTGCTTGACGAGATTGCCAGCCGGGTGCCTGATGAATTTTCCTCGTGGCGTGAAGCCGAGTTGGCCATTCTTGGCTATGATTCCGCACAAGTGACCAAGGCATTACTCGAAAACTGGGGGTTCCCCTCAACGTTTGTTTCGGTAGGCTTCTTTTACCAAAACCCATCCAAAGCCCCCGAGATGCACCGGCCCATTGTGACCCTTATCCATGCAGCCAAGCATGTCGCGACTCAACTCGGCTATGGAGTCGGCATCGATGGATTTTACACGGACCCCGATGAGGAGGCTCTCAAGGCTGCCGGCTTTAAGGAGTCAGAGATGGATGCTGCGATTCCAGAAATTCTCACCACCATGCAAAAGTTCATTACCCCGGCAGGGGAGTTAAATTTTGCTTGAGCTGGCGAAGGGTTAAAACTGCAACCAGGCTTTTGGCTGTTGCACATAATCAGGCAGGAGTTTCCGATCCTGCCACAGTTGGTGAAAAACCGGAGTCGCCGAGCCGGACATCGGTGGCACGATCCAACTCCAGTCGGCCGAAACGGCTCTCCCTGCATTCATCTCCCGTGCTGCAAATTCCATAAACTCTGAAGATGCCCGGTGGTGATCCACGATGCGGACTCCGGATTTTTCAAAGGAGTGCAGAACGGCGGTATTGAGTTCCACAAGAGCCCTGTCTTTCCACATTGATGCAGAGCGGGAACGGTCGAGCCCCATCCTTTCGGCAATGAGAGGCAGCGTGTTATATCGCTGCTCATCGCCGAGGTCTCGCGATCCGATTTCCGTGCCCATATACCAGCCATTGAAGGGGGCTACTGGAAAATCCACACCACCGATCCGCAGGAGCATATCCGAGAGAATCGGCACAGCATACCATTTGAGTCCAAGCTCGGTGAACCAATCCAGATTTGGATGTGAGAGAGTCACCTCGAGGGCATGGGATCTCGGCGGGGGAAAGAGTTGAGGGGGCTCACCGCGTTTTTGGATGATCCACGGGAGCAGATCGAAAGCCGTTCCATCGCCTTCCCAGCCGAGTTTGCGCGCCTCTTTGGTGAATTCCGCATTTTTTGGATCACCAAGGATCGAACCATCCTCTTGCTCGTAGCCTGCGTAGCCGAGCAGTTGGTGGTTCCAGATTCTCACCGCCGGGCCTTTTTTGGTCGTCGGTGCAAAAACGGTAAGAAGGGGTTGAATTTTTCCGCCGTTGGTGGCGATGGCAAGATGCTCGATCAATGCGGCGTTTATCTCGGACGGGTCCGATACATGGCGAAGATCTCTTACACGCAGAGAGGGCCAGAATAGCCTGCCAATACAGCGGGCGTTGTTTCTCCAAGCCATGCGGGCGCCATGTTCCAGCTCATCAAATGCAGGCGTCCACGTGCCGGTGGAGGAAATTGAGGAAAGCATGACCTCGCTGCGGGAGTTGAGCTTTTGCTCGTCCCAGTTTTTTTCACGGGCCAGCGAGTGGAGGAATGCCATCGCCTCGCTGGAGATGTCGGCAGCATGCACATCGGGCATGGCTACCACTCGATCACAGAGCTCGCATAGGTGAGGCCGCCACCGAAGACCACCAGGAGGATAAGGTCGCCGACTTTGAATCTTCCGGTTCGTGCGGCTTCATCGAGGGCGATGGCTACCGCCGCAGCGGAGGTGTTGCCGTATTTGTCGAGGTTGATGTGGAACTGGTCGAGCGTGAGATCCATGCGATCGGCCATGGCCTCGATGATCCGGATGTTCGCTTGGTGAGGAATGACGCAAGTGATCTGCTGCGAAGAAATGCCGCAGCGGTCGAGCACGATGTTGGCCGCCTTCATCATGGAGGTCACCGCCTGCTTGAAGGTCTCACGACCATTCATTTGGAGCGTGTTCAACTTTTGATCGGCATTTTCCTTGGTGATCGGTATGGCGCAGCCGCCTCCGGGCATATGAAGCATGTCCGCATAGTTGCCATCGCTGCCCATGTGGGTGGTGATGACTCCGCGGGAGTTGGGACGGTTTTGGAGAATCGCCGCGCCAGCACCATCTCCAAAAAGCACGCACGTATTGCGATCCTGCCAATTTACAATACTGCTGAGCTTGTCGGCACCTATCACGAGCACGGTGTTCGCTCCCCGGTTGGCGATGAATTGATGGGCAATTTCAATGCAATAAAGGAAGCCTGAGCAGGCTGCATTAACGTCGAAACATGCGGCATTTTTCGCCCCGATGATGCGCTGGACGTGACATGCGGTGGATGGGAAGAAGGTATCCGGTGTAATGGTGGCAACGAGGATGAGATCGATTTCCTCCGGCTTTATGTTGCAGTTCTCCATTGCTGCTTGAGCTGCTTTTGCCGCCATGTGGCTGGTGAATTCGTTTTCGGCGGCGATACGTCGCTCCAGAATGCCGGTCCTTTCCACGATCCACTCATGGGATGTATCCACCATCGCCTCGAGGTCTGCATTGGTAAGCACCCTTTCCGGAACGTAGCTGCCGGTGCCGATAATGGATGCGGTGCGGCTAGGTAGTGACGGGGAGTCAAGAAGCGGATTTTTCATGGAGTGGTTGCATCGCTTCCACGATGCGGGTGTTAATTTGAAGTTGGATGGCGGAGCGTGCGGCGCGAATCGCGTTTCGCAATGCGCGCGGTGATGAGTTGCCGTGGGCCTTGATGCAAATGCCATTCACGCCCAAGAGGGGAGTGCCTCCATATTCATCCGTGCTGGTCCGCTGCTTGACCGCCTTGAAGGCTCCTTGTGATAAGAATGCCCCCACAAGGCGAATGGGGTTTTTGCCAAGCTCCGCCTTAATCCAGCCGACCATAGATTTGGCGAGGCCCTCAACTGTCTTGAGAAAAATGTTTCCGGTGAAGCCGTCACAGACGACCACCTCCACCGGCTTCTTGAAAATGCCATGGCCCTCGATATTGCCAAAAAAGTGGATGGGGGCTTTTTCGAGAAGTCCGTAACATTCTTTGCAGAACTCCGTGCCTTTTCCTGGCTCGGTGCCGATATTGAGGAGGCCAACGCGCGGTTCCGCACCGCCAACGATGGATTGGTAATACACGCTCCCCATCACTGCAAAGCCAACGATGTGCTCGGGGCTGGGGTCGATATTGGCACCACCGTCGATGAGCAAAAAAACTCCTCCTTCGGCCGGTATGAGCACACCCAGTGCGGCGCGGTTTATGCCAGGCAGGGTTCGCAACTTGATTGTCGCGGCGGCGACAAGTGCTCCTGTATGGCCGGCAGAGACCACCGCTTCGGCGTTTCCGCTTTTTACAAGATCGACGGCGCGGCTGATGGAGGAGTCCTTTTTGCGCCTTACACTGTCGAGACCATTGTCGTTCATCTCCACCACCTGCGAGGCATGGTGATAGGAGATTCGGGATTCGATGCCTTTGAGGTTGTGCTTGCCCAGTTCGGCCCGCACTTTCTCCTCGTCGCCGACAAAGATCAGCTCAATGTCGGCAAAGTCCCTCAATGCCTCAATAGCACCGGCAATAGGATTTTGCGGGGAAAAATCCCCGCCCATGGCATCGAGGGCAATTTTCATCGGGTGAAAATCACACCCACGGAACTATTCAGCGCCGATCGTGAGAACTTGGCGCTTGTTATAGTAACCGCAGGAAGGGCATGCGGTGTGGCCCGGTTGAGCGGCGCCGCATTGCGGGCATTTGCTGAGCTTAGGTGCTTGCCAACGGTTCGCGGCCTTGCGGGTGCGAAGGCGCATTTTAGAGGTTTTGCGTTTGGGAACTCCCATATGAAGTCTATTTTGTTTTTATTTTCAGCTTGTTTAGCGCATCCCAGGCCGATGCCGGTGATTGAGACGACCGCCTGCCGGCGTCGGCCGCACCATTGTGCTGGGCCGGGCATGTTAGTCCCCCGTTGGTATCGCAACGCGGATGCGCAGGCAGAAGAAGATGCATATCTTCCCGAATGAATGGGGTCAAGTCTATCGACTCCGAACCGGTGAGTTCTGTTTGAAGGGCAAATGGCTCGGCGACGAGGTCGAACTCAAAATCCTCGAGACAGACAACACATTGCATTCGCACACGAACGCCAAGGCGCCCTGTTGCAAACACTCCGCTCCCGCTCCTGCCGATATCCAGCGAATAGGAAAGCGGCGATACGGGCATGGCTCCGGCTTGGTCAAGTTCCAGAGGGACGGCGCTTTCCTCGCCCTCCAGATGCAGCGTGTCGCCTTCGGGGATTTGGTGGAGATGCGCTTTCATGAAAAAATTTTAGCAGCGCACAGACAGAGGGTCAATCGAGTCCCCTGCGCGGCTATTTTAAAGCCCTGTCTGGATGATTCGGAAAATATCGGTATTTGGTAAAAAGCCACGCAGCTTCTCAGCGCCTGGGCCCATGCCGACAGCGATCGAGTCCTCCGCAGTCCCAATGGCCGCCGCACGCTTGCTCGCAGCCGGCTCCGTGGAGACAGGGCCCTCTTGCGTAATGCGAGTGCCCGACTCGGGGCCTGTGGACCATGAGATCGAAGGCACCCCTTGCGCGTTGATGCCGAGCAAGGCGGTGCTTTTGTCGTTGCGGAAAGGGAATCCATTCAAGCGGAGTCCTCCAATGTTGCGTTTCCCGGCGACAATAATGAGTGCATCCTTGCCTGCATAGCGAACCGCTTCCTTCACCGCCTCATCGAGTGCGGCGATTTCCCTCAGGGTGCGCTCGCCTTCGTTTTGGGCACCCGCTTTGCCTGCCAGAGCGGCATCGACCACCAACAGGTAACCGCGCTGATTGTATTGAAGAAGGTTGATCGCTTTTCTCACCATGTCGGCAAGGGAGGGTTGGCCGGCGGAATTCGCAAAATCATTGGCAAAGCCAAGATTGCCTGCACTGAAAAGCCCCAGTATTTTCGGGCTGCTCCAAGTCGGAATTTGTTCCAGCTCGTTTTCAGTTCTCACGATGCCGTAGCCTTGTTCCATCAATTCGGTGGTAAGATTGCGTCCGTCCTGTCGCCTCCCACCCTCCTCAACTGTTAAAAAATCCGCAGCCCCGCCGCCAAGCAAGACATCCACCGCCGGCGTTTCGACAAACTGTCGAGCGATTGTCAGGTAATCAAGGGGGTCGGATGTCTTAGCATAAAAAGCCGCCGGCGTTGCATCAGTGACCGATGCATTTGAGACAATACCGGTAAGTCGGCCGTTTTTTGCTGCAAGCTCGATGAGATTTGGAAGTCGTGATTTTCCGGAGCGCACCCCCAACTCGCCATTGTTGCCGCGCTGTCCGGTGCCGATCGCGCTTGCTGCCGCCGCCCCATCGCCAACGGCAAAGTCGTTTGCGTGTGTTGTCACCAGCGCAAGGTTCGGGAATTTTTCCAATTCGAGTCGGTGGTCGGCACCGCCTTGAAAATTTCGAGCTGGTGTGAGCACCGATGGCGTCAGGTTATCCGCAAGAAACAGGATGATGGCAAAAGGACGTTGCACAACCCAGTTCACATAAAACAACGCACCCAGCCCCAGAAAAACCAGCAGGCAAAACAATGCGAGTAACCGGTTGCGAAATTTTTTGCTCATGGAAAACATTTGCGTCCGGCGCGCTCTCCGGGCAATATGTTTCTTCACCCTGCCCTGTGGTGTAATGGTAACACAGTGCCCTTTGGAGGCATTATTCATGGTTCGAGTCCATGCGGGGCAGCCACTAGCAGCAGCTCGCTGTGATTAGAGTCTTGAGCATTTCCTGCTCGTCCCACTATCCTCGAGATCGAAGCATGTCTCACCTCCCTAAAGATTGGCGCTTTCTCAGTTTCGCTTGGCTGTATGCTCTCGTCCTTTTTGGGCGCCAAGCCAGTGCGGCAGATAAAGTATCAAGCATTCTTCGAAGTATCGCCTCGCGTCATGATGTTGTGAGCCCGCGCCGCCGCCGCCGTCTTTTTTTTGCAATGCTTCACCGCGACGGGATCGTGTCTCCCCGGCTTTCGAAGGGTGAGTTCGAGGGGAATCCGGAGTTGTTTGCATTTCATCAAATGGAGGAGCCAGGCCGCAGTGCGCTTGTCCTTTTTTACTTGAGGCTTTTTCCCGCCGAACAGCTCGCAAACATTCTGGGCAGACCTGAAAAGGAGTTGGCGGAAATTCTTTCTGCAGCACGAAATGATCTTTCAAGCAGGTTGCCTGCCGACACATGAACGCACGATCCGCTAGAAAAATTCTCAGCCTTTATCTGGAGGATCCCAAAGGGGAGAAACCCCCGCTTGTGCAAAAAGCGGTGAAGGTTCTCCAATCCTCGCCCGAGATGGTCGCCGAATACGAGCGGCAGCTTGCGCTCGACAAGAGAGCGTGCCGCATCCTCGGCTCTGTCGAGCCTCCACCTGAAGTCTTGGAGTCATTTGCGACAGAGGTGGCCTCGACTCCTACGCGGCGTTTCAACCCTCGTGATCCGGCGATGATTGCTGTGATCATCGGATTTGTTCTCCTAGTCGGGGTCTTGACTTGGGATTTTTTGGGTCGGCCTGCGGTATTCCCTGCCGATGCCCAGGAGATTGCCGAGGCTGTGGTAGCCATGGAGGAGGAGAATTTCGAGCAAGTTGGTGAGCCCGTTGGCAAGCTCGAGGATTGGTTTGTCCTCAAGGGATTCGACGGTTTCGGAGTTCCCGAGGAGTTCTCGAAGCATCTTGCTTCAGCCGCTGCGATTTATCGGTTTGATAATCAACCGGTCGCTGTCGTCTCTGTTCCACGATTGAAGTCCCAGTTCATCGTCTTCAGCGCTGCTCCCTACCGAATCAACATTCCGCGTGGGGAATGGCGGACGATTTCGCTGGATGGCAACAATTATGCAGCAGCGATCCGGGAACTCGATGGAATGTGCTTCATGATCATCCGCAAGGGGAGCCTCGCTGGGTTGGATGACTTGGTGAGCCCTACAGTTCGTTGATTTATTTTATCGAGTCCAGAGCCGCCTGCACTTCAGCGGCATGTTTGGCCGTCTGTGCTGAAGGCGATATCCAGACAACCTTGTTATCCTTGATCAAAAACGACTGGCGTTTACTCACCGGCAAGCCCATCACCCCGGACACGCCGAATGCGTCGGCAACCTTCCCGTCGCTGTCGGCAATGAGAGGGAAAGGAAGTTTATATTTTTCCTGAAACTTCTTTTGCGCCCCGGTGGAATCGCGGCTCACACCAATGATCTGGAGGTTTTCGGCCCGAAGATCCTCGAAGGCGTCCCGTAGCGAACATGCTTGGGCGGTGCAGCCCGGTGTGTCGGCCTTCGGGTAGAAAAATACAAGTGTCACGCCTTTCGAGTAGGCGTCCTTGAATTGAAATTCATTCCCATCTTGATCCAGCGCCGAAATTTCCGGTGCGGGGGCACCGACCTCCAAGGCTTTTGCTTTGTTTCCGAATCCAAAAAAACTCATAGTGATGATCGTAATGATTGCAGCTCGAGATAGCATGGACCATACCCTAAGGCTGATGCCGAGGCATGACAAATAATGATTCTGGAAACGCCTTGAAGACAGCACCCCTTCACCTTGCTGCCGGCTTGCTAGCTGCTGCTGCAACAGCACTGCCTTGTTTTTTTTCACGCTCCGAAACCGTTCAATTGGTGGTCTCGGGGTTTGCGGCGAAAGCCGATCTCGCACTCGCTTCGTGGAGCACTGGAGCGATGGCCCTGCTCTATCGCCTTGGTGGTTGGTGGCTTGCCGATACGGGGCGTGCTCTTCTCGCAGGTTTTCCGGTTTTTTTGGCTTTTGCGGTTGCTGCTTTTTTGCTGTCGCGGTTGCCTGCCAAGTTTTGTCGGTTGGCTGGCTGGTTGATTCCAATGTCGGCAGGAGTGCTTGTCGTCTTGGGAGTGATGAATGCCATTTCCGCAAGTCGCACCGACGTGCGCGACCTTCGCCTTATTCTGCCCGTGAGATTGCTGGATCAGGTCTCCGGGATAGAAGGGCGCGTTTTTTTTAATGCCAATGCAGTCTTTCCTGCTGCCCTTTTTGCTCCCGAAAAATTAGTCGATGGTTCCGATTTGGCATCGATCAAAAAGCTGGAGCATTCTCCAGTCGAGTGGCGTGCAGAGGATCGCCGGGAAGGATTCCGAGCTGCTGTGCTCACAGGGTCGCTGGCTGAATCCCGGCCCTTGCTCGAGAGTCTATCGGCCTCGCCGGGGTGGGGGATCGCGATGATCGATAATCACGGTCTGCTTTTTCAACGTGGAGCCGCGTCCCGCACTTCATCGGAGCCTTCACCGGAAGAGGCAAAGCGTCTTTTCAGCAAGCCTCAGGATCAGGCGCTCTACCTTGCGCAGTCCGCATTGGTTTACCAAGCAATTGGCCGCGGGGTTCAGTCCCGTTCTTTGATGGGTCAGGCTTTGCAACTCGCTCCGGATGCTCCGCTGGTTCTTGTAAAAACAGCCACGCTTGCCGCGAATGAAGGCCGATGGAGTGATGTCAGGGAATTGGCTGAGAAAATCCTCAAAGACGACCCTGCTTCGGTTCAGGCCCGATATTTTCTCGCACGCTCGCTGCTGGAAACCGGCTCCATCGACATGGCTGCCGCACAGTCGAAAATTCTTCTTAGCCAGCGCCCGAGTGATCCAGGTGTGCTTTGGCTTTGTGCACGGGTCTCTCGCGAGAGCAACGATCCCGCCGCAGAGATCGAGACTTTGCAGGTCTTGATGAGACTCGCAAAAAATCAGAAGGAGTCTCCTCACATGCTGCACATTTACTTGGGGCAGGCATGGGCAAAACAAGGTTTTCCGGCACAGGCTCTGGAAAACTACGAGGCTGCTCTTAAAGGCGATCTATCGCCCGAGCAACGGCGCCATATTGAAGAATCTATCCGGCTCATCGAACTGCGAACCAATCCTGGCGGATAACGCAGCTCCCGCAGGGCAATACCGTTGCATAATGCTGGATAACGGTGGCAAATGCCGAAAATTCGCTGGAAATCCCACCGCTGCTGGATTGAATGAGTTTGAATATGATACGCCACGTTTTCTTTGTTCTTTTGGTGACGGTCACGGCATCAGCAGCGTCAGTCTCCAGTAACGCGGGATCGGCGCTTGCCGCCTTTGAAGCTGTTGTAGCGCACTCGGATGCTGAAAACGCCGCTATTGTCGAGGTGAAGGGAGTTCGAGGCAAGCCATTGCCCCCAGAGTGGGTCATACTTCAGGCCGATCCTTCGGCACGTGGCGGTGTGCGGGAAGTTACCGCTGCCAATGGGGTGATTACTTCCGAGCGGACTCCCTTGAAGGGATTTACGCAAGTCGCATCCATGTCGCCGCTGGAGCGCTCAAAAATCACGGTTGATGCCTATGGCGTTTTGCAAATCGCGCAGCAGGAGGCCATGTCGAATCGGGTTGTTTTTGATTGGATCGATTATTTGCTCCGAATCGATCCGCAAACCTCCTCTCCCATTTGGACGGTGAGTCTCTACGACAACTCGGGTTCCTTGGTTGGAACAATGGGCATCGCCGCGCAGGGCGGGGCTGTTGTGCATCCTTTGCGAGTCGTGGCTACAGAGCAAATGAGTGCGTCGGCCCCACGAAAAAAGCCGGGAGGACTTATCGGCAAGGTGCTCGATTTTACGGAGACGACCGCCAAGAAAGTGCAGGACTCCACATTGAGAACGGTCGGCAATGTTCAGGAATTTCTTGTGGGCGAACGCACGGTTGGCCCCAAAGACGATGAGTGATCGAAAAAAACCTCGCCGCCCCATCTTCTAGAGACTACGGAGATGTGCATGAAGGTCATCCACTCTGTGGCGTTGGTGTCTATTGTCGCATTCCTGATGTCGGCTTGCAAAAAAGCACCATTGCCTGAACCCCCACCTCTTAATGTTTCGGTCACCCCGGTGCTTCAGCAAGACGTGATTGCCTCAAACACATGGGTCGGTCTGTTGGATGGATTCCAGAATTCAACCATTCAGGCGCAGGTCACCGGTTACCTTCTCACGCAAAATTACAAGGAAGGTTCGATGGTCAAAAAAGGCGATACTCTTTTTACCATCGATCCCCGCCCGTTCGAGGCAGCTCTTGCACAGGCTCAAGCCGACTACGCCAGCGCTGTTGCGAAAGCCCAACTGGAGCAAATCACCCTTCAGCGACAGGCCCAACTCTACAAAACCAAGGTCATCAGTGAGCAGGAATACCAGACCTCCTACCAAAATACTCAGGCTTCTCTAGCCAACGTCGCCGCCGCACAGGCTTCAATGCAAGCCGCGCAGGTGAATCTCGACTACTGCACGATCAAGGCGCCTTTTGATGGCGTGGTTGGTGTTGCTCAAGCCCAGATCGGTGACCTCGTCGGGCCTGGTGGTCGTGTCAGCAACCTCACTCAGGCATCGCAGATCGATCCGATGAAAATGAATTTCTTTATTACTGAAGCCGAGTATTTGCTGGCGGTCGCCCTGCTTCAGAGATTGCAGGCCATGCCTGAAGATAAATTAAACAACAGCCTGTCGCTCAAACTCGCCGATGGCAGTGTCTATCCCGAGTTGGGTCGATTTGATTTTATCAATCGTCAAGTCAACACCTCCACGGGAGCGATTCAGATCACGGCTCTGTTTCCGAATCAGCAAGGCATACTCCGTCCCGGTCTTTTTGCGACTGTCACCGGACCTGTCGAACAAATCAAAGACGCCCTCCTCGTCCCTCAAAAAGCAACCGTCGAAATGCAGGGAAAATATTTTGTTTCGATTGCCGGGGCCGATGGAACTGTAAAAACGGTTCCCGTAAAGCGTGGAACGGTTGTTGGACAATGGCAAGTCATCGAGGGGCCTCTCGCTGCAGGTGAAAAGGTCATCGTCGAGGGAGTTGAAAAAGTCCGGCCGGGCATGAAAGTCATCGCAAAGCCAATGGAGATTCCTCCCCCAACTCCCCAGCAAACTTCTGGGAATAAGACTCCTTCCGCCGGGCAAAGCGGCAATTAACGCCACCATCAATCATGTCGAATTTCTTCATACGCCGGCCGATTGTGGCAATGGTTATTGCCATCATCACAGTTATCGTCGGCCTTGTATCCATGGCCGAACTGCCTGTGGCGCAGTTCCCTAATATCGTTCCTCCCCAAATCCAGGTCTCCACGACCTATGTCGGGGCGGATGCTCTCACTGTTGAGCAGTCCGTTGCCACGCCTATCGAGCAGCAGATGAGCGGAGTCGAGGGGATGGAGTATATGTATTCCATCAATGCCAACTCGGGCATCATGAATCTCAACGTCATTTTTGGCACGGACACCGAGCCGACGACAGACCAGATTCTCGCCCAGATGCGGCAGACGCAGGCCGCCTCGCAGCTGCCCATGGAAGTGCGCAACTATGGTGTCACCGTAGAACAATCGCTTTCCTCGCCCCTCGGCGTTTTTGTTCTCTCCTCGCCCAACGGCACGTTTGATCCCACCTTTCTTGCAAATTACGCCTACATCAATATCAACGACCCCCTCACGCGTATCCCCGGCGTTGGCAGCGTTAGCATATTTGGTGCGGGCCAATACGCCATGCGCATCTGGGTGAAGCCCGACCGTCTTGCCACGCTCAACATTACCGTTCCGGAGGTCATCAGCGCCGTCAGTTCGCAGAACAAGGTGAATCCCGCAGGCCAAATTGGCGGGGAGCCCGTTCCTCAAGGGCAGGTCTTCACTTACACCGTTACTACCACCGGGCGCCTCACCACAGTCGAGGAGTTTGAGCAGATCATCGTTCGCGCGAACCCCGATGGATCAATTGTGCGCGTGAAGGATGTGGCCCGTGTCGAACTTGGCGGGCAGGTTTACAACATCCGCGGACGCTTTCAGGGGCAGAACGCAGCCATTATCGCCGTTTACCAGCTTCCGGGCTCGAATGCTGTGGATACCATGAAGCAGCTGCGTCACTTTTTCGAGGAGCAGTCCAAACAATTCCCTTCAGGTCTCGAATACACGGTTGCCCTCGACACCACCCTCGCCATCACCGATGGCATGAAGGAAATCGTGAAGACCCTTTTCGAGGCGATGGCCCTCGTGATTCTCGTGGTCTTCATTTTCCTGCAAGGCTGGCGTGCCACTCTCATCCCTCTTATTGCTGTGCCAGTCTCGCTGATCGGAACTTTTGCATTGTTTCCGATGCTTGGTTTTTCGATCAACACCCTGTCACTTTTCGGCATGGTGCTGGCCATCGGGTTGGTGGTGGATGACGCCATTGTCGTGGTGGAAGCGATCGAGTCCCACATTGAAGAGGGGCTGTCGCCTCGCGATGCAGCATTCAAAGCCATGTCACAGGTTTCTGGCCCTGTGGTTGCGATCGCTCTTATTTTGGCAGCGGTCTTTATTCCTACCGTTTTTATTCCTGGCATCACGGGAGCCATGTATCAGCAATTTGCAGTTACCATGGCCATTTCGGTCCTAATATCTGCGTTTAATGCCTTGTCACTCAGTCCTGCGCTTGGGGCTCTTTTGCTCCGGCCTCGAACGGAAACACGCGGACCGCTCGGCGTTTTCTTCCGGGGCTTCAACAAAGTGTTCAGCACGGCGACGAATGGCTACGTCGCAATTTGCAGAGGATTGATCCGCAAGCTTGCCATCGCGATTTTCCTCCTCATCGGCTTGGGACTCGCCGCAGGTGGCATTGGTGGATCAATGCCTACCGCGTTCATTCCCGAGGAGGATCAAGGATATCTTTTCGGGGTCGTTCAACTCCCTCGCGCCTCGTCGCTCCAGCAAACCACCGAGGCCTCCGAGGATATAGAAAAAATCCTGCTCAATACACCCGGCGTCAAATACGTCACGTCGATCATAGGGTTCAATCTCCTAAGCACCGTCCAGAGCACCTACACGGGGTTCTTTTTCATCACGCTCGAGGAATGGTCGAAAAGAAAAACTCCCGAGCTACAGGTGGATGCCATTCAAGCAAGCATCAACAAGGAACTCGCCGCTCTCTCGAATCCCACCGCGTCGTTTGCTTTCCCGCCTCCTGCCATTCCAGGCATCGGCACAGCGGGCGGTGTGACATTCATGCTGGAGGATCGCACGGGTTCCGATGTTCCCTTCATCGCTGAGAACACTCAAAAATTCATGGCCGCCGCGAAGAATCGACCCGAATTTACCAGTCTTTTCACCACCGCCTTGTGGGATGTTCCTCAGATCCACCTTAAGGTTGACGAAGCGCAGGCGATGATCCAAGGGGTCAACTTGAACGATGCCTACCAGACCGTGCAGACCTTCTTGGGTGGGTATTTCGTGAATTACTTCAACCGCTTTGGCCTCCAGTGGCAGGTCTATGTGCAGGCAGAGGGCGAATACCGAACAAACCTCGACAACCTTGGGCTCTTTTACATCAACAACACCAAAAAGGAATCCGTGCCAGTGAATTCCTTTATAACGGCCACCCATTCCTACGGCCCCGAATTCACGATGCGCTACAACATGTTCCGGGCCTCTCAAATCAACGCCTCTGTGGCGCCTGGATATTCCACCGCGCAGGCGATGAAGGCGCTTGAAGATGTCTTTGCAGAGACAATGCCGCAAGGCATGGGCTACGACTATTTCGGCATGTCCTACCAAGAGCAACAGGCGGCTCAGGGCGTTCCACCAACGGCTATTTTTGCCCTTTCGTTGCTTTTTGTCTTCCTCATCCTTGCCGCTCAATACGAGAGCTGGAGCCTTCCCTTCAGCGTTCTTTTCACCACGCCGGTAGCAGTGTTCGGAGCTTTCGCCGGACTGTCCCTTCGAGGGATGCAGAACAACCTTTACGCCCAGATCGGTCTTGTGATGCTCATCGGCCTGGCTGCCAAAAATGCCATCCTCATTGTTGAATTTGCCAAGGATGAATTCGAAAAAGGCAAGCCTCTCTTGGAGTCGGCATTGGCTGGAGCCAAGCTCCGTTTGCGTCCGATTCTGATGACTGCCTTTGCCTTTATCCTTGGCACCGTTCCTTTGGCCGTCGCCACGGGCTCTGGCGCCGTAAGCCGCCGGGTGCTAGGCACCACAGTGATTGGCGGAATGCTGGCGGCAACACTTCTAGCCATCTTTCTTATCCCTGCTTGCTTCTACCTAGTGGAGAAATTCTTCGCAGGCCCCAAGGAAGGGGGGCCGGAAAAGGCTGAAGCAGCTAAGGAAGGGTGAGTTCGATAAATCGGAGAGCACCCATGGCTCTCGAATTTATTTCGATGGCTTACCAGCGGATCCCTGCTGAGAATTTTGTTTGTTTTGTTTGACGTGGCGTCTCCACTCATCATCAGACATCGCGGCGCGAAAACCGGTGTGGATGAGCCCTGAATCCGGGCTGGTTTTCATTCGTGCAGCGGGACGGTAGCTGGCACAGTAGGAGGCATCGCACAGAAACGAGCCTCCGCGGGTTACTCGTTTGGGCACGCCCGGTTCATTGGGATCGTGGCTGTCGCATGGCCCTTGCGGATTCAGAGCGACTTTACCGCTCGCAGCTCTGAGCTCGTAAGTGTCGTGTCGATACCAGTCCGAGCACCATTCCCAGACGTTGCCAATCATGTGGTGCAAGCCATAAGGGTTGGGTTTGTCCGAATCTGCGGGGGCGGCGAGAATAAATCCGTCGAGGGGTTTAGGGTTGTAGGGAAAGTCGCCTTGCCAGAGATTTGCAGGGAGAAATTTTTCCGAGGGAGGTTCTTCGCCCCATGTGAACCGGCGCGCCGGGCCTCCTCCCAAGGAGGCGTATTCCCACTCGGCTTCGGTTGGGAGGCGTTTGCCAGCCCATTTACAATAGGCCACCGCATCGTCCCAAGAGACATGCACCACCGGGAGATTGTCGTGTTTTTCAGAAATGCTGCTGCGTGGGCCCACCGGATGCCTCCAATCCGCTCCCTGCACCCACTCCCACCATAGGGAGTGGTTGTCGAGGGGAACGGGGCCCGATGTCGGGCTGAAAACCAAGGAGCCGGGAACAAAAACCGAATCGTCGGGCTTCGGAGTTCCGGGCGGGAGTTGCTTCTTGATCTCCTCCCACTCGGGTTTCTTTTCGGCGGTGGTGACATAGCCCGTTGCATCGACAAATCGGCGGAACTCGGCATTGGTAATCTCTGTTGCATCCATCCAGAAGCCGTCGAGTTTGACGCGGTGGACAGGAAACTCATCGGGTCGGGCTTCGGGACCCACACCGCCCATATCAAACTCGCCCGAGGGAATCCACACCATGCCGGGGGGCCATGGCTTTGCCGGCCAGGCGGATGTGTCGATATCTGTTGGCAGAGTTTTCGCATCAGCAGGTGAGCTTGCTGCCAAGCCCTCGGCCGCAGGAGTGTTTTTATTGTTTATGAGCGATGATCCCCGCGAAGTGGGTGTGAGGCATTTTTCCCCATCCGTCTCGGCCCCGACAACGAATTGAGTTGCAAAAAATGCGACAGAGACTGCTGCGAGTAAAAAAAAGCGGATGGACTTTAACGGGGATGAAAAGAACACGAGATTTAAATAATCCAATTGGTGATGAAAGAAACCGAATTCCACCTATGAATATGAAACCCTGTATGTCAGATGCTGGGGACTTGCCACAGAGGGATCTTTCGGTGTTTCTTAAGTCCATGCACAAATCCGATTCCTCCTGGATCCTCCCAAACCGTTCCGCTTTTACACTGGTCGAATTGCTGGTCGTCATTTCCATCATTGCGATCCTCGCAGGGCTCGCTTTGCCGGCGGTGAACGGGGCCTTGGATTCGGCACGAAAAGCACAGGCAAAAAACGCGGCGGTGCAAATTGCCAATGCAGTGACTGCCTATGAGACGGAATACGGGAGGTTGCCGACGAATTCTGGGACCACTGTGGATACCACCTTTATTAAAATCCTTACTGGAGAAGATGCGGCAAATAATCCTCGCGGTATTGTTTTCATGGAGGTGCAAGCTTGGAAAAAGGGTAAGGGGGGGACAAATGCTGTCGGCTATTGTGATCCTTGGAATGCCGCTACAGCTTACGCCATAGCTCTCGACAACAACTACGACAATAAAGTCAACGTTTCAACGAATGGAGACCCGAGCGGCTCTGTTACAATCATGAAAAAAGTCGGTGTGTGGAATGTCTCAACAAATTCCAAATACCGCGTTACCTCTTGGGATTGATTGCCCCTACCAATTTTTGATCCACTGATTGGTATTTGTGCTTCCCGCACGTGACCAAAGGTCGAAGAAATTGGTTCCCGAACGTGTTGAGTTTCCGGGATAACTATAGCCGTATCCCTCACCGAAAGGATCGAGGACGGCTTGATTGGTGCTCGTCGAGTAAGCTCCCGGTCCCATGCCTTTGGGAAATTCAAAATACACCTTGCCTGATGGTGGAGCTAATGCAGCGCGCAAGAATGCGTTGTTGGTGGATGGTGGCGTGTTGTTGCTACGTGGATAATCTCCATTATCCGCTTTGTAGCTCTCCAAGGCGGCGCTTAGCGCGGCAATCTCCGCCTCGGCGCGACTCCGGGCGGATTTTTTCTGAATACCCCCCGCAGTGTTCAATACAAGGCCGGCTAGGATGGCGATGACAGCGACTACTACGAGAAGCTCGATAAGCGTGAAGCCTGCGATTTGCCGGGAATGGGATGGGATCGTTTTCATTGGAGGAATCTGAAAGGTGAATCTAGTGGCACTTGCAGCGTGAAGCGAAAGGGGGACTTGGGTTGGGTGGGGCTCGAACCCACAACCAATGCCTTAAAAGGGCACTGCTCTACCATTGAGCTACCAACCCGCAGGAGCGGAAAAATCTAGTCGCTGCTGCCTGTGTTGCAATACTGAAAATTACCTTTTTTTAGGGCGAGGTGATGTCGGGAGCAAGGGTTGCGCTTGCCAATGGGGGCGAGCGTTCCGCATGATGCGGGCACATGGATTCGATAATTGAGTTGCTGCAGGAGAACGCCCTCATGCCGCGCGAGGAGATGGCGAAACTTCTAAATATGGACGTTGCGCAAGTGAGTGCTGCTGTCACCAAGCTTGAGGCGGATGGTGTAATTCTCGGCTACCAAGCGGTGATCAACCGTGAAAAATGGGAGACCGACAAGGTCACCGCGATCATTGAGGTTAAAATCACCCCAGAGCGTGATGGAGGATTCGATCGCATTGCGGCGCGTATTGCAAAGTTCTCAGAAGTGAAGAGCTGCTATCTTGTGAGCGGCGGCTACGACCTGCTCATTGTAGTGGAAGCTCCGAATCTCCGATCCGCAGCCTCCTTCGTCGCCGAAAAACTCAGCACAATCGATGCGGTGCAGGCCACGGCGACCCACTTCCGCCTCAAAACCTACAAGGAAAACGGAACGTTCCATCTCTTGGAAGCAGCCTCGGAGCGCCTTGCCGTCACGCCGTGAGTATCGTTATAGCCGATCATATCCGTGACATTCCGCGTTCCGGAATTCGCGATTTTTTTGAAATTGTCCAATCGATGGACGATGTCATTTCGCTTGGCATCGGCGAGCCGGACTTTGCCACGCCATGGCACATTCGCGAAGCGGCGATCTTTGCTCTTGAACGCGGACGCACCGGCTACACCTCGAATCTCGGCCTGCCTCGCCTGCGCCGGACGATTTCCGATTACGTGAGCAAGCATTTCCATGTGCGCTACGAGCCTCTTACCGAGGTGCTCGTATCGGTGGGCGTCTCGGAAGCGATCGATCTTGCCCTTCGTGCGTTGCTCAATCCCGGCGACGAAGTGGTTTATCACGAACCCTGCTATGTTTCCTATGGGCCAAGCATCACGATGGCTAGGGGTGTGGCAGTGCCTGTAACAACTCGTGCCGAGGATGGCTTCTCGCTTCGCGCCGTGGACTTGGAAAAAGCCATAACCCCCAAAACACGCGTTGTGCTGTTGAATTTTCCAACGAATCCGACCGGGGCGACGATGGAGGCGGCGGAGTTGGAAAAAATCGCCGCCATTTGTATTCGTCACAATCTCGTCGTGATGAGCGATGAGATCTACAGCGAGCTTACCTATGACGGCCCGGACCACGTGAGCATTGCGTCGTTTCCCGGCATGAAAGAACGGACGGTGTTCCTGCACGGTCTATCGAAGGCTTTTGCAATGACTGGTTGGCGCATTGGGTTTGCTTGTGCGCCTGTGGAACTCATTGAGGCCATGATGAAGATTCATCAATACTCGATCCTCTGCGCCTCGATCATGGGCCAGGATGCCGCCATCGAGGCGCTCGAGCGGGGACAGGACAGTGTCGCCCGCATGAAGCGTGAATACGAAATGCGGCGCAATTTTGTTGTGAGTTCGCTCAACGAGTGCGGTTTGGAATGTCGCAGTCCAAAGGGAGCGTTTTACGCTTTTCCAAAAATCACCTCCACAGGCCTCAGCAGTCGGGAGTTTTCCATGCGACTCCTCCATGAAAAGAAAGTCGCGGTTGTTCCGGGAACTGCCTTTGGTGCAGGTGGAGAGGGGCATGTGCGCTGCAGCTTTGCGACAGCACTGCCGCAGATTAAAATCGCGATGCAGCGGATTGCAGAGTTCGTGTCGGAGTTGAAGTAGGCTCCGAGCGGCTTCTAGCTTTTGGTTTTTGTCTCAGGCGGCTCTTTGCAAACGCAACTCCGGGAGTGTTTTCAGTTCCTCGATGAAGCGGCGGTTCTGCTCCATCGTGCCTACTGAGACACGAATCCACTCCGGCAACTTGTAGCTGCGCATGGCCCGGACGATGACCCCACGCTTGAGCAGGGCTTTGAAAACAGCGTCGCCATCACCCACATTCACGAGCACGAAATTGGCAAAGCTGGGCACAAACTCGAGACCCATCGCCGCAAATTCCTTTTGCAGATAGTCGCGGCCTTGGTGGGTGAGTTCCCGCGTGCGGAGCATGTGCTCTTCATCGCGCAATCCTGCCAGGGCACCTGCTTGGGCAATGCCGTTCGCATTGAATGGCTGGCGGGTCTTTTGCAGGATTCCAGCGATTTTGGCGGGGGCCAGTCCGTAGCCGATGCGCAAGTTTGCAAGCCCTTGGATTTTTGAAAACGTGCGCATCACAACGACATTCCTTCCCTCGCGCACATAACGCAGCGTATCAGGCGGGGTGTCGAGAAACTCAAAATAGGCCTCGTCAAAAATAACGAGCACGTGATCTGGAACCCGCTCCATGAAGCGATCGATTTCCACTTGTCCAACCATCGTGCCCGTGGGGTTATTTGGGTTGGCGATGAAAACCTGGCGCGTCCGAGGCGTAATGGCTGCGAGCATGGCATCGAGGTCGTGGGTATAACCTGGATCAGGAACCTCCACGGTCTTCGCGCCGAAAAGTTGCGCCATCAGACTATAAACAGCAAATGCATGGCCGGCCGTGACAACTTCATCGCCTGGCTTGAGAAAAGCATGGCCGATGAATTCGATGATTTCATTCGAGCCATTGCCTAGAATCACGTTGTCACGTTCCAGATCCAGTTTTTCCGCGATTGCATTTCTAAGCGCCCAGGCACCGCCATCAGGATAAAAGTGGGACCTCTCCAGCGTGTCGCGCATCGCTTTCAAAGCCGCGGGGGATGGCCCTAGAGGGTTTTCATTCGATGCCAGCTTGATGATTTGTGAGGGGTCAAGGCCCATCTCTCTGGCCAGTTCCTCGACAGGCTTGCCGGGTTCGTAGGCAACGAGATTCAAGACGTGGGGGTGGGCAGTGGACCACATGGATGAGTTTTCTGTTTTCAAGATGGAAGCAATCCTAGCCGATGTGTTCTTGTCTTTCACCCTCCAAGTTTCAGATGCTCACGAGATGCCATCTGCACCATCGCCTGCAATCAGTGTCCGTCGTTCCGTCGATCGCGGGCTGGCAAACTTTGCCTTGCCGCCGAGGAATCCACGGAGGCTCTAATTTTCGATCTCAAATAAACAACCAACATATTGCCCAAATGAAACACATATCAAACTTCACTGCCGCGCTCCTCGGAATCGCCTTCGTCGTATTCGGGGCAAACTTCTTCCTGAAATTCATGCCTGTTCCAATGCCTCCAGAGGGAACGCCAGCGGCGATGTTCCTTGGGGCGATGTTCACCAGCGGATTTCTGGCCTTTGTTAAAGTGCTCGAAATCGTCGGCGGGTTTCTCGTTTTTGTCCCGGCAACGCGTAATTTGGGTCTGCTTGTTCTCGGACCGATTGTGGTGAACATCGTTGCTTTCAATTTCTTTTTCTTCGGCCCCACTGCATTGCTTCAGCCTCCTGTATTGGGAGTCGCTGTGCTGATGTTGATCCAACTCCTCTTTGCCTACCGTGCGGTTTTGAACTTCATCAGCGTCCGCTCCTGATCTTTTTATGAACCCACTTTTCAAGCCAATCAAAGCAGGTGCCCTTGAGCTGTCAAATCGCATCCTCATGGCCCCGCTCACTCGTTGCCGTGCGGAAGCGGAGCATGTGCCCGGTGCGCTGATGGCAGAATACTACGCGCAGCGAGCTTCGGCGGGACTCATTATCGCTGAGGCAACAATGGTGATGGAGGGAAACTCGGCATTTTACGCTGAGCCGGGGATTTATTCGGGAGCGCAGGTCGATGGGTGGCGTGCCGTGACTGATGCGGTGCATGCCCGCGGCGGCAGGATTTTTCTCCAGCTCTGGCATGGCGGTCGTGCCTGCCATCCGCTTTTTAACAATGGTGCGGTGCCGGTGGCGCCAAGCCCAATTGCCATCACGAATGACGTGGTGAACACGCCCGAAGGCAAAAAGCCTTACGTCATCCCACGCGAACTCCGCGATGATGAAGTGCCCAACATTGTTGCCGGTTTTCGAAAGGCTGCGGAAAATGCAAAAGCCGCTGGATTTGATGGCGTCGAGGTTCATGGTGCCAATGGCTACCTCCTCGATGAATTTCTTCGCGATGGTGCCAACCGTCGGTTGGGCCCATACGGAGGCTCGATTGAAAATCGTGCGCGTCTTCTTTTGGAAGTGCTCGAAGCGGTGTCCCAGGTATGGACCTCGGGCCGTGTGGGAGTTCGTATTTCGCCTCTCAATAGCTTCAACAGCATGTCCGACTCCGATCCTGTCGCACTGTCGATCTGGCTGGCCAAGCGGTTGAATGATCTCAATCTGGCTTACCTGCATTTGATGAGAGCGGACTTCATGGGACAGCAACACGGCGATGTCGTTACACCCGTCCGCGAGCATTATCGCGGTGTGCTCATCGGCAACATGGGCTACACGCCCCAGGAGGCAGCTGCCGCGATTGAAGATAAAAAAATCGATGCTGTTGCTTTTGGAACGAGCTTCCTCGCAAATCCAGACCTGCCTGAACGCATGCGCCGTGATGCGCCTTTGAATCCTCCAGATCCAGCCACCTTTTATTCATCTGGTCCGGAGGGCTACACGGACTACGCCACCTTGATTTGATGCAGATCGCCGTCATTGCCGATACGCACGGCAGCCTGCCGGAGAAAATCTTGCCGGAGCTGATGAAGGCTGACGAGATTTGGCATCTCGGCGATTTCTGCAACTTGCAAACGCTCGGCGACTGTTTGGCCTTGGGGCGTCCATTTTATGGCGTGCTTGGAAACAACGACTATGGGCTCGACCTTCCGGAGTCTCTTCGAGTCGAGCGTTGTGGATTGGTATTCCATCTCGTCCACATCCCGCCACGCCGGATGCCTCCCTGCGATTTTCTTTTGCACGGACACACCCATGTGCCGCGTGATGAAAAAATCAATGGATGCCGGGTCTTGAATCCCGGAACCATCGGCAAGCCAAACAAAGGGGCCCCTCCTAGCTGGGCCTGGCTTCACTTAGCCAAATCGGGGGCGGTGCGCTGGCGCTTGAATTTTATCTGATCATCGCCTGGTGTCCGGGGATAAAAAAACCGGGAGCCGTTGACGGCCCCCGGTTGGGTTGTCGGATCGGTAAGGGTTTTACGCCACGGGAATTTTCCGAGGTTTGGCGGCATCCGCTTTTGGCAGATTGATAACTAGGACACCCTGCTTCATAGAGGCTGTGATTTGCGATGGATCGATTGCCGGATCGAGGTCGAATACCCGCCGGTAATCTCGACCGTGGATTTCGCTGTGCAAAAGCGATCCCGGTGCTTTGACGCTCGATCGATGGCCCATGAGCGTGAGCGTGCCGTTTTCGATGGTGATCTCGATGCCTTGCTTATCGACGCCGGGCATTTCTACTTCGATGGTGAATCCCTCGTTATTGCGATGAATGTTCACCGCCGGGATGGTGTATTCCACGCGCTGGCTGCGTCCGGTTGTGAGATCGTGTTTCTTACTTTGGTCGATGATTTGTGACATGGTGATTTTTCCTCCTTCGAGTGTTACTTAGTTGAGTTTTACTTCGATTTTACGAGGGCGCGATTCTTCAGCCTTTGGCAAGGTCACGGTCAGCAGACCGTCCTTGTAGCCGGCTTCCACCTCATTGGTTTTGACCGCACACGGCAGTGTGATCGTGCGAAGGAATTCGCCGCTGGATCGCTCGTTGCGGATGCTTTCGGAGGTTGCTTCGGGTTTCTGCAACTCACGTCGCCCGCCGATGGTGAGCGTGTCTTCTTGCAGAGAAATCTCGAAGTCCTCCTTCTTCATTCCGGCGACTTCAAGCGTTACCGTGACGGCTTGCTCGTTTTCATGAACATCAAGCGCCGGGTTCCAAGCAGGTGCCCTATTACCGCTCAGATCGAATGCCGTATCCAAGAAGTCCTGCCATGGGGATAGGCGATAAAAAGGCGACCAAGTGCTCAAGTCTGGGGTGGTGGTGTATCGAATCAGTTTCATTGTGTTTCTCCTTTATTGGTTGTTTGGGATTGGTTTTATCCTGTTACCCATAAAGCTTAAATTGAGCCCGGTCTTTTCAAGCGGCGATAAGTAAAGCAACTGAATGATTGAAAAAGACTAAAATTAAATAAAAGGAATGACCTCTTTTCTATAAAGAGACATAAATGCTCAACTTGACGCATTGATATCGCATCATTTTGAGAGGCAAAAAGGCTCACTTGAGTGCGGTTATTGTCTTTAGCCGGGCGACAAATCTTGACGAAAGCACCTTGTGCATTCAGATCAACCCTTGGCTTCTAACCACCGCTACTCATGAACAAGTCCCGCACCGCCATTATTGAAATCGAACGAAAATTCCTCCTGCGAAGCGATGCATGGAGGGCTGGGGTGGAGAGTGCGCGGCGACTCTCGCAGGGTTATCTTTGCTCCGATCCCACCAAAAGCGTTCGCGTGCGAATTGCGGGTGATGATGCCACGATCACGGTGAAGGGCAGCCGCGAGGGGATTTCACGATTGGAGTTGCAATATACGATACCGGTTGATGAGGCGGAGCGGATGCTTGAACTTTGCGAGCGCCCTTTGATCGATAAAACCCGGCACATCGTTCGCGCTAATGGGATGAAATGGGAAATCGATGCTTTTCATGGGGAGAACGAGGGGTTGGTTGTTGCCGAGGTGGAGCTGGAAAGCGAGGACCAGGCCATCGTCTTGCCAGAATGGGTCGGGGAGGAGGTTTCGCTGGATCATCGCTACTATAATTCCTGCTTGGCCAGACAGCCCTACTCGACTTGGGCAAAGTGATTTAGCGGCGGATGGGTTATTTGTCCCAACCCTGTTCTTTTAAAAACCCAGCCAGTGAAAAGTCGGCTTTTCACGGTGGCCAGATGAGATGAGAAACCAGCTTTTTAATTTGTTCGTAAAAAAACAACAGAATGCATCGACTCCCGCCGACGCTTCGTATAAGAAGCCGAGCCGATTTATTCATGATTACCTCACCTTCCTCCTCAGCCCGCACCGGACCCTGTCCGGCCCAGCTTTGGATTTTTTCCTCAATTGGCAAAAAAACCATCGTTGCACTTACGGGAATAGCGCTCGTTCTTTTCGTGGTCGGCCACCTGCTCGGCAACCTCACCATTTTCTTCGGTGCGGATGTGCTCAACGCCTATGGGGCAAAGTTGCAAAGCCTCGGGCCGATGCTCTGGATTATCCGGGCGGGCTTGGTGGCGATTCTTGTGCTCCACATTTATTTCACCATGCTCCTCTGGAAGGAGAACAATGCGGCGCGCCCTCGAAAATACATCGCCTCAAATTCTCTCGGTTCCACTGTCTTTGCGCGAACGATGCGTTTGAGCGGACTCATTGTTCTAGCCTTCGTGATCTTTCATTTGGCCCATTTTACCGTGCGGGTGGTTGATCCCGCCTTCAAGACCATGGTCACCACCCTCGATGGTCATGAAGTCCACGATGTCTACAAGATGGTTGTCGTCGGTTTCAGTAACGGCCCGGTTGTGGCGATCTACGTGATTGGACTTTTCCTGCTTACCTTCCACCTCAGTCACGGCATCAGCAGCCTTTTTCAAACACTCGGCATCACAAACCGACAGATACGCAGCACCTATGACTTGGCTGGCAAGACAATCGCCTGGGCGCTCTACATCGGTTACATCTCGATCCCGATTTCAATCTTTGTCTTCGGACTTGGAAAAGGAGCTGCACAATGACACTCGACGCCAAAATCCCCGCTGGTTCGCTTGATAAGAAGTGGACGAATTATAAAAATAACACAAAGCTCGTCAGTCCTGCCAACAAGCGCAAATTCGAGTTGATCATTGTGGGCAGTGGACTCGCAGGAGCCTCCGCCGCCGCCACGCTCGCCGAGCAGGGTTACAAGGTAAAATGCTTCTGCTACCAGGACAGCCCACGGCGTGCCCACTCGATTGCCGCCCAAGGTGGCATCAACGCCGCCAAGAACTACCAGAACGACGGCGACAGCGTTTACCGTCTTTTCTACGATACCATCAAGGGGGGTGACTTCCGTTCCCGCGAAGCCAATGTCCACCGGCTTGCCGAGGTGAGTAACGACATCATTGATCAATGCGTTGCTCAAGGTGTGCCATTCGCCCGGGAGTATGGCGGTCTTCTTGACAACCGTTCTTTTGGTGGCGCGCAGGTTTCCCGCACATTTTACGCCCGTGGGCAGACCGGTCAGCAGTTGCTCCTGGGTGCCTATGCCGGCCTGAGCCACCAGATCGCCTTGGGTTCGGTAAAGATGTTTCCCAAGACCGAGATGCTCGATCTCGTCGTGGTGGACGGCCACGCGAAAGGTATCGTCGTCCGCGACCTGACCACCGGCGAGATCACCACCCATGCGGCGGACGCCGTTCTGCTCTGCACCGGCGGCTATGGCAATGTGTTCTATCTCTCCACGAATGCCCGCGGGTGCAACGTCACCGCCACTTTCCGTGCCTACAAACGCGGCGCGTTGTTTGCTAATCCCTGCTTCACGCAAATTCATCCCACCTGCATCCCCGTGAGCGGAGATTACCAGAGCAAGCTTACGCTCATGAGTGAATCCCTCCGCAATGACGGCCGCATCTGGGTGCCCAAGCGCAAGGAGGATTGCGGCAAGGAGCCTGCGTCCATTCCGGAGTCCGACCGCGACTACTACCTTGAAAGAAAATACCCGAGCTACGGTAATCTTGCGCCACGCGACATCTCGTCCCGTTCCGCGAAGGAAGTCTGCGACGAGGGGAGGGGAGTCGGACCGGGCGGTCTTGGTGTCTATCTTGATTTTAGCGACGCCATCAAACGGCTTGGCAAAAAAACCATCGAGGAGCGTTACGGCAACCTCTTCGAGATGTATAAAAACATCACCGGTGAGGATGCCTATGAGCGTCCGATGCGTATCTATCCTGCAGTCCACTACACGATGGGCGGCTTGTGGGTTGACTACAACCTCATGAGCAACATCCCCGGACTGCACGTTCTTGGCGAAGCGAATTTCTCCGATCACGGTGCGAACCGCCTTGGTGCCAGCGCGCTCATGCAGGGACTCGCCGACGGCTATTTTGTGATTCCCTACACCCTTGGGGACTATCTCACCACTCAGTTTGGCAAGAAGGTGGATTCGAAGCACCCCGCCTTCGAGCAAGCCCTCAATGACACCAAGGCCCGAGTCCAAAAATTGATGAACATCAAAGGAACCCGGCCTGTTGATGATTTCCATCGCCGTCTCGGGCTTATCATTTGGGACTACTGCGGCATGGCCCGCAGTGAGCAGGGACTCAAAGAGGCAATTGAAAAAATTCGCCAGCTGCGCCACGAGTTTTGGACCGACCTCAAGCTCCTCGCCGGAGCGGATGGCATCAACATGGAACTCGAACGCGCCGGCCGCGTCGCCGATTTCTTGGAGTTTGGAGAACTCATGTGTCTCGACGCCCTCACCCGTGATGAATCCTGCGGGGGCCATTTCCGCACCGAGCATCAAACGCCCGAAGGCGAAGCCCTTCGCAACGACCAAGACTTCGCATTCGTCTCCGCTTGGAAATACGAAGGCGATGAAAAGAGTCCGACACTCATCAAGGAACCTCTCGTTTACGAACAGGTAAAACTCGCAACCCGAAGCTACAAATAATCCCCGCTATGAAATTCCATCTCAAAGTCTGGCGTCAGAAGGCTCCCAACTCACCGGGTGAACTTGAAGAATACGATGCCGAGAACATCCCGGAAGATGCGTCGTTCCTTGAAATGCTGGATATCGTCAATGTGCAGCTTACCGGCCACAATATCGAGCCCATCCAATTCGACTCCGACTGCCGGGAGGGAATTTGTGGTAACTGCTCGTTGACCATTAATGGCATTCCTCATGGCAAGGGCCGTGGCACCACCTGCCAGCTCTACATGCGCAATTTTCAAGACGGCGAGACGATTACCATCGAGCCATTCCGCGCAGATGCATTTCCCGTGCAGCGGGACCTTGTCACCGACCGCAGTGCGTTCGATCGCGTGATTCAAGCCGGGGGCTTCATCAGCGAGCGCAGCGGTTCAGCTCCTGATGCCAATTCCGTTCCTATCTCCAAAGTCATCGCCGATCAGGCAATGGATGCCGCTGCCTGCATTGGTTGCGGAGCCTGCGCCGCGGCCTGCCCGAATGGATCCGCCATGCTTTTTGTGAGTGCGAAGGTGACCCATCTCGGTCTCCTGCCCCAAGGCAAGCCTGAGAAAAATCGCCGTGTCTTAGGAATGGTTCGCCAGATGGATGAGGAAGGTTTTGGCAACTGCTCAAACTACTACGCCTGCGAAGCGGTATGCCCGGCCGGAATCCCAGCGGCCTTTATCGGACGCATGAACCGAGAGTTCACTGCTGCCTCAGTGAAGGCAATGGTTGGAATGAATGCGTGATTCAGCGGGAGGATTTCTTCCCAGCTACATCCTGTATTGACGGTGTTGGAGGCTGTATTTCTTGCTTAAGCCAAGAATCAAAAGAGACCTAAATACCGCAGCTATTTTGGCCTTTCCCATGGATGGGAAGAGATAAAATATTTTAGGACAATCTATTTCATCTTGACACAAAATAAGGGATGGGTGTTGTGGGAGGCGTGCCATACACCGAAGCCACCAAAATTCTTTGTGTAGATGATAGTCGAATGGTGCATAGCCTCGTAGCTAGGGGATTGCATCCTTACTATGTGCAGATCCTCTTTGCCCTCGACGGGGAACAGGGTTTGAATTTGCTATTCAGCGAGCACCCCGATCTGGTTCTTATCGATTTCAAGATGCCTTGTTACGATGGCATCCAGTTTCTCGAAAGAATGCGCGCTGCACCCGAATTTCGTGACACACCAGCGTTGATGATCACCGCCGAGCGATCGACACATAACGTGATATCCGCAGTAAAATTGGGCGTGAGAGACTATCTTGTGAAGCCTTTCAATGAAGCTGTATTGGTTGAACGGATTTCCAAACAGATTCGTTTGCAATTAAGAAGCTCGAGCATTCCTTTCCCTGTTACTCCGACTCCTGTTCATGCGCGTGATGGGCAATCCGCCAAAGCTGAATCCCAGAGTCTTGGCACCGAGGCCGGAGGCTTGGCACCACACACCCTGCGAACGGCGAAGGATATTTTAATTTTTGAAAAAACAATTCTGCACGATTCGCCCAAGCATGAGCTTGAACAGAAGCGTAAGATCAATTTGGCCGAAAAAATCCGCGATTACTGCGTTTTATTTGGCAATGAAAACAACACCGTCATCGGCATCTTTCTCAAGCTTTTGGAGCACGGGAAGGTGAAAGTGGAACTGAGCGACCGCACCGAGCGATTGCAATTGGTCGATTTAAAAAACATCCCATCACGAGCCGAGGCGATTGCTCTCGTTGATGATTGCGTCGCGATGCTTCGCAGCAAGGATGAGGACGAAAATCTCAATCAAACACAGCGCATCACGTTGAAAGAGATTAAATCCCCAAAGCAATAAAAGTGGGATTTAAAGCACGTGCTGTCTATTTGCCCAATTCCTTTAATCGCCCTCGGCCACCACGGGTGTTAATGATGTTGCGCATCCCAGAGAGATCCTCTTTGTCCATGTTGGCACCGACGAAATGGATGTCCACGGGCTTCGAGCCAGACGCTTGTTGAACGACGTTCAAGAGGTTGCGGATTTCCTTGTAGTCGATTTTTCCGCCTGAAGATCGGAAGTCGCCATCGGAGACGATAAAAATCGTTTCGGGTTTTTTCTCAAATGCTGACTTGAGCATTTCCAGAAAGCCCGGGCTGCCTCTGACCATGCCGGGAATTTTCTGAGTCATCGGAGATTCCTCTTTGAAGTAGCGATCCAGCCATGCGGTGGCTTTTGCTTTGTTTGAATCGTTCGCGGGGAGGAGGCTTTCGTCAAAAAACACGTAATTTTGTGCAAACATGCAAACGCCAAAACGGGTGTTGATTCCCAAGCCCTCGATCAGTTTTCGAGTCTCGTCCTTGATTGTAGAAAAGGGCATGCCGGCTTCCCGTGCCTTGCGGATGGTGGTGTTCGAAACATCGAACAAAATAAGAATCCGCCGGGCTTGTGTTTGAATTCCTAGAAAGTTTGTGCCCGGGCCTCCAAATCCTCCACCGCCAGTTGCGGCGGCTCCAGAGGCGCTTCCAAGGGAGTCGCTCGTAGAGAGGGAGGCAACCTGGTCGGCCACAAGCTGGGATGGATCCAACGGGAGCATTTGATCGAGTGGCATCTCGGGCACATCCGGCAGGGCAAAAGCAGTCGGCCGCGTGCTTTGCATTTTATCACTGAAGCTCGGTTTCGGGGCAATGGCATCCACCGCGGCCATATTCATCTTTTGCTCGCGCTTCTTGGCAGGGAGGCGGACGTCTTTTTTTACGACAAAATTTGCGGGCGGGGGGAAGATGTATTTGGCGACAATGAAAACGCCGGCGACAACACCCGCTGCAATGTGGAGCAGGAGCACCCCTACAAGAATCGAGATAAGGGTTTTGTAACGGCGCTTTTTGCTCGCGTCGCTCTCATTCAGAAATGCATCGACTCCGGCCATCGCGTGCTCAGTCCTCCTCCGATGATGAGTCTGCAAAAGTCACGCCGGCGATCTCGGCGCGGGCGCAGACGTTTAAAACGGCGACGATGCTTTGGTGGCTGGCGGCATCCTCAGGGTCGATTGTCACGAGGGCCTCGCTTTTGTTAGCATCTGCCGATTGCTTAAATCGCTTGAGTGTCGCCAGCAGGGATGGCATGTCGGGGCTGCCGGGCGAGTCCAGAGGGAGATCGTTGAGAAGCACCTGACCGTCGGCACGAATGAGGATGCGTTGCTCATCGGGGATATCCAGGACTTCTTCTTGCACCGCTGTGCCGGGGAGTCCGATGTTGATATCGCTCTCCTGCTTGATTGGCTTGGCCGATACCATGAAAAAGACGAGGAGGAGGAACACCATGTCGATCATGGGGCCCATCTGCATTTCAACGGTCTGGACGTCTTTGCGGCGAAGGCGCATAGGGTGGATTTTAAGTTTCTAGGTTTTCAGCAATTCTTAGCCATTCAATCTTGGTAGGTGCCGAAGATCACATTGATGGCACCGGCCTCGCTGGCGATGCGCATGAGTTCTTTGATTTGCTTGCCCGGAGTATTTTTGTCGGCTCGCACATAGATGCGAAGCGGTGGTGTAACTTTGAAGCGTTCCTTGAGGTAGGTGGTCAGCTCTTTCTTATCAGCGGGTTTTTGCCCAATATAATATCGGCCCTCTCCATCGATACTGATGATATCTCGATTCGAGAGGTCGGAGGGAATCGTGGCGTTGGCAGCGACGGGGAGCTTGATGTCCACCTTCACCTGCTCCTTGGAGATCTTCGTGGTCACCATGAAAAAAATCAGGAGCAGGAACGTCATGTCGATCATCGGAGCGAGTTGGAAACCGATTTCGTCTTCCTGCTTTTTAGGGATTTTCATCGGACGCTATCGTTTCCCTATTCCGTGGGTTGCTCGTATTCAGCGGAGGCGCCCGCTATTTTTATTTCACCGCTCAAGAGGTCGAGCATGAAGGTCACGCGCTTTTGGATATCCGCAAAGTTCATTTGGAGGAGATTGCGGAAGTAGAAGTAGAGGAACATGGCAGGGATGCCTATGAGCAGCCCGGCGGCGGTGGTTACCATGGCCTCGCCAATGCCTCCGGCGAGATCCGAAGGCTCCGACTTTCCCGCAGCAAGTTGATCAAACGAGGCAATCATGCCGGTAACAGTGCCGAGAAGTCCCAGCATGGGGCCGATGGTGGCAAAAACGTTGAGGTAGTTCACCCAAATGTTGAGCTTGGTTTCCTCGTTGGCGAGTGTCTCGCCGGCGGCTTGCTCCATGGAGAGTTTGTTGGCCAGGTCTCTCTCGAAGTTCACCTTGAGCAATGCGGAAGCCATGGTGTTGGAAAACACATTCGGATCGCTGTGACAGAGCGAGTAGGCAGAGGTCGCATCGCGTGACTGCATGTATTGGCCAATGGCTTCAACCTGTCCTTTTGGCATGAGTTTTTTACCATTGATTTGCAGGAAGCAGTAAATGCCCACTGCCGCTGTGCCGATCGAGCATCCAAGAAGCGGCCACATGAGGGGTCCGCCCGAGTTAAAGAGATCCATGAGCGTTTTGTCTTTTGGAGGCTTTGCACCAGGGCTCGCTTGGGACGTTTCATCTTGCCCGAATGCGGGCGCGACAATTGCCAGCATGAGTGCCGAGAAGGCAACTGCTAGCAGCTTGCGGGTTTTCATTGTTCTTTTTTCCATGGTTTTTTCTTTGGCTTGGTTTTTTTTACGGAATCTTCTGTTGGCTCCGTAGGAGTTGATGGTGAAGGCGCCTCTTCAGCTGCTGCTGCGGCGTCTTCTTGCTCTTGGCGAGCGATGGCTTCGGTATCGAAGGCAAGTTGCTCGGGGGTGAGAGTCTTTAGATAGTCCGCAGCGAGTCGGGCATAGGATGTATCTGGATAGAATGTCACAATGTCGCGTGAGGTCTCGATCGCGAGATTGGTCTCACCCGAAGCCTCGTAAATACCAGAGGCCCCCCAGAGTCCTCGTGCGGCCTTTTCGTTTTCCGTTCCATAAAAAAGAGCGGGGTAAAGGTAGAGAGTAAGGACGTGGTTGTAGAGGCGGTGCCTCTCGTCGATCACGAGCGCATCTTCCTTCCAGCGGGGGTTCTCCTCGAGAAATTTGAGGAAATCCTTTTCGGCGGATTGAGCAATGATGTGGTTGGCCTCGATGAGAATTTCTGGGTCCTCGGTTTCGGCGGCGAGTGCCTTGGCCTGGTCGATGGCCTCCGCAGCACGGCCGATGGCAACCATCGCCCGGAGCCTGCCCTGCTTGGCGCGCGATTTGTCGGGCGCGCTCCATGCTTCCTTTTCAATAAGCTCAAAGAGGTCAAGGGCGTGTTGTGCATTTACGGGCTCCTTGGTGGCCAGGAGCAAGTCGCCGAGCACGCAGGCGATTTCTCCTGACGGTGAGCGCGGAGTGGTGAGCCAGGGTTGTGCTTTTTTCCAGTAGGCCTCGATCTGGCCAAGCGTAGCAGGTGTGGCATTGCGCAAGGCTGCATCGCGCACCGGATCCGGCGAGAACTCGATCGAATCGATATCGATGACGGGGATCGAAACGGTAGCCATGGGGATAACGTCGACGACTGGCGTCATGCTGTTGTCTCTGCGAAGAGGCACGCGCATGCGGATGAACTTGCCGTCTCCCTCGATGATTTCACCCGGGCGTTTTTCACCATTTTTAAGAAGCAGCACATCTTCGGCCAGACATGGGATTGTGCTGGAAGCGATGCCAAGAATGAGGAGTGTTTTTTTCATTCTTCGGCTGGAGTTGTGGATGCTGGCGCGGAAGAGCTTTGCTTGTCGGATGGCAGTGGACCACCCAGAGCATCTAACCGCGCCTTGGCGATGGTGGTTTCGGGGAAATCCTCGAGGTCGGGATGTGTGGCAAGTTCCTGATAGGTGCGTCGAGCACTCTCGGTGTCGTTCAACTTTTCAAAACCCTGCCCACTTTGCAGATAGGCTTTGGCAACCCATGGTTTCCAGCGTCCATACATCACATAGATGCGTTGGAAGTAAGCGATGGCAGGCTTGGGGTCATTTGCCGCCATATGGCTCTCACCGAGAAGGAGGAGTGCCTCTGCCTTGATGTCACCGCGGGTGGCGTCGCTCTTGAGCACCTCTTCAAGCACACGTCGAGTCACATCCCTCTGGTTGCGTTTGTGGTGAAGCTTTGCCTTGGCAAGCATGGTCTCGCCGAAAATCGAGGAACCGAGATTTTCTTTTTCAAATCGGGTAAAATAATCGAGCGCTGCTTGCTCGTTGCCGCGCTCAAGCTCGATCTTTCCGAGGGCGGCGAGGATTTTGTCTTTCTGAATGGCCCGGGGATTCCAACGCAACGTGTCGCGGAGCATTGCCTCACCCTCTTTCGTCTTGTCGGCATCAATGTAAGCGTTGCCAAATTCCACCAGCAGTGCGGGGTTGGTGTTGCGCACATCGCAAAGGGCGGCGGACTGAAAGAGAAGCTCGCGGTATTTCTCCGGATCTGTGCGTCGGAAGGTCTGGGCTTGTGCGTGAAGAAGTCGCATCTGGAGAGTGAGCTTGTTTTCGGAAGCGGTTTCTTTGGCCATCTCCTCCAAAAGGGAGAGGTATTGAGAGGATTCCTCCGGGCCGCGGTAGAGCCTTGCCAAGGAGGGGAAGAGATCATCGATGGAGCGGATGGCAGGATCGTCGCCGTGTTCGTTGATAGCCTGCCAGTAGATCTCTCTGGCTTTTTCGGGTTGATCAAGCTGGCGGTAATACCAACCCAGATTTCCAATCGCCTCGGCCACTCGTGGAGATCGCGGATTGCGCTCGATAAATTCGCTCATCAGATCGCGGTATTGATCGTATTCCTCCATGAGCTTGAGCCCCTCCGCGCTTCGAAAGACCCCTTCCTCGTATGGCTTCGTGTCAGAAGCGGGGATTTTTTTAAACTCATCGATGCCATCCTGCATGAAGCCCTCGTTCATGAGGGCGTTGCCCAAAAGGATACGCGCCTCGTTGTTGGCAGTGTCGCCGGGGTATTGCTCCAGATACTCGTGCAACTCGTCGATGGCCGTGCCATAACGCTCCATCTGTTGCATGCAATAGGCCTTGCGAAAGACAGCCGCCCCCCGATGCGTCCCATTGGGATAGGCCTTCAGGTATTCGTCCATAAGCTCACGGCACTTCCCGTATTGCTTGTCGAAGGAAAACGACACGCCTTTCCAATACGCGGCATCATCAGCCAGTGCGTGCTTCGGGTGGAGCGATAGAAACTCATCGAATGCCCTGGCGCTATCGGCGTATTTTTCGGCCTGCAAACGGGTGAACGCCTGCATGAACATGGATCGTTGCGCGTATTCGGAGGAGGGATGTTTTTCGACAATGCTCTGAAATGCTAGGCCCGCCTCGTCGTATCTGAGGCTTGATTGCAGAGCCTCTGCTTCCATGTAGAGCACCAACGGAACGAGTGGAGACCCGGGGTAAAGACTCACAAACTTTCTGGCGCTAGCGATCGCTTGGGGCCAATCCTCCAGCGCACTCCAGCAACGCACCACATTCACGGCTGCTTGCTCGGTGAGGTTGCTTGGCGGCAACGCATCCACCATTTCATCCATCACCAGGGCAGCCTCGCGATAACGCTTCATTTTGAGATAAGCAATCGCCAGGCGGAATCGGAGCGCGGTGTCGAAGTTCTCAACCTTGCGGAAACTTTCCAGTTCACGGGTGACTTCATTGACGAGCCGGCTGAAGAGGATTTTCCCGTAGTGATCACCGCCATGAGCCGCCTCGGCCGCTTTGAGCCTGCTTTTAAGACTCTCCAGTCGCTGCTCCTGATGCTTGATCAGGCGCTCAAAAGGCCATATCCGCTGCAGGCAGAGGATCGTTTTTCGAAAGTGTCCTTTTTCCAACCAATGGTTGCCGAGCTGCAGCGTTAACGTTTGGAAGGAGATCAGCTGCGTAATATCGGGCATGCGCGGATATTCTTCAGTCACGAGTTGCAGGGCCTGCTCGTAGTCGCCCAGCTCGATGAGTGCGTGGAGTTGGAAGATCACAGCCCGCCCTCGATTCTCAGGGCTCAAGCTGGGTTTCAGTGTCGCAAAGTAATCGGCGGCTTCGCGGAATTTCCCCTCCAGGATATACGTTGTTCCAAGCAGCGAGCGCGCTTCGCCCAGTCGCCCTGCAGCGGGGTTTCGGCGAGTGTAGGCCGGATCCTTTTCGGCATTTTGGGGAAAAAGGCTTATGAATTTCTCGAGCGCAGCCCGGGCTTCCGGGTAATTACCTGCCTGCATTTGCGCCACTCCAAGCCAAAACCAAAGATCCTGCTCCTGCGCAGGCGTCAGCTTTGTCGCGGATGGAGGGGGGGCATCGAGCGCTTTTTTGAGCGGATCCACCGCTTCGCTAAAGCGATTTGTAAAGACGTAGCAAATAGCGAGCGGGTAGAGTGAATGGAAAATTGGGACGGCTGCCTCTTTCGAATTTTCATACTCATGGACGAAGGCCGAATAAGCCTCTAGTGCCGCAGGGTAGTTTTTTTCCCTGAAAAGCTTCTGAGCCTCGGCGTAGGCCTCCTCCGCAGTGAATCCCTCATTAGCTAATGATTCAGAGCTGCCCGTTAGAGCATTTGCTTGGGGATTGGTTCGAGCATTGGTTTGGGCGCAAAGCGGTTCGCTCGAGGCTAAAACCCCCGCAAAAAACACAATGCCCAGTAGCAGCGGCTTCATCGTTTTTTTGTTAGAGCCAGCCGACCACGTCATGGCACAAAAATCACTGTCGGAAGTGAAAAGCATATTTATCCCATACCGTATTCCCTGATGATCCAAGCATTTCCCCGAGGCCCAATGAAGGCGCCTCGGTGGGAATACTGAAATCCTGCTGTTTCAGCGATAAAAAAGTGCCATTTCACAGACTCCAATTCAGGCGATAACTCGAATTGAGGCACCCCAAATTGTGTAAAAGATCTGTTTCAAAAAAAAGATTTTGCAAAAAGATTGCCCCAAGCTTTTCGAAAGGTAGTCTTTCCAGCCCACGCATGCGGCCGACGCGGCCGCGAGATGTCATTTCATTCCTGCTGTAATGACTGTCGCGACAACAAAAAAGGAACCATCAACCATATGTCAGCATTAAAAGAATTGATCGAAAATTCGGTCAAAAATTATCGTGAAGGAAGCATCGTCAAGGGCCACATCCTTGAGATCAGAAACCGGGAATTCCTCGTCGATATCGGATACAAAAGCGAGGGTGTCATCCCGGCCTCGGAATTCGACGAGCCCGAATCCGTCGAAATCGGCGACGAAATCGAGGTCCTTCTCGAGCGCCTCGAGAACGACGAAGGCATGGTCGTGCTATCGAAGGAAAAAGCAGCCCAGCGCCAAAACTGGGAGAAGATCGTCGGTGTTTTCAAGGGCGACGGACTCATCAAGGGCAAGGTTCGCTCCGTTGTAAAGGGCGGCCTCACTGTCAATGTCGGTGTGGAGGCTTTCCTCCCCGCTTCGCAAATCGACATCGTGCCGCCAAAAGACCTCCAGCAATTTGTCGGCAACATTTACGATTTCAAAATTGTTAAAATCAACGAGGACCGCAAAAATGTCGTTCTCAGCCGCCGCGAGATCATCGAGCAGGAGCGCTCCGACAAGCGTCAGACCTTCCTCAGCGGTGTCAACATCGGAGATAAAATCACCGGCACTGTTAAAAACATCACCGACTTCGGCGCCTTCATCGACCTCGATGGCATCGACGGCCTCCTCCATGTCACCGACATGTCCTGGGCCCGTCTCAACCATCCCGCCGAACTCCTCAAGGTCGGCCAGCAGCTCACCGTCCAGGTTCTCGACATCAACAAAGAGAAAGAGCGAGTTTCGCTTGGCCTCAAGCAAATGCAAAACAACCCATGGGACAAGATCGAGGAGCGTTTCCCTGTCGGACAGAAGGTTTCCGGCAAGGTTACCAATCTCATGCCCTACGGTGCTTTCGTGCAGATCGAAGACGGAGTCGAAGGCCTCATCCACGTCTCCGAACTCTCTTGGACAAAGCGGATCGCGCGTCCTTCGGACGTTCTCACCCTCGGTCAGGAGATCGAAGCCGTTGTTCTTGGCGTCAACAAGGACGAGCAAAAAATCTCGCTCGGCGTCCGCCAACTCGAGTCCAATCCATGGGATGAAATCGAGCTGCGCTACATGATCGGCAAACAGGTCAAGGGCAAGGTCCGCAACATGACCGCCTACGGCGCCTTCGTGGAACTCGAAGAGGGCATCGATGGCATGATCCACGTCTCGGATCTCTCATGGACCCGCAAGATCAATCACCCGAGCGAAATGCTCAAGAAAGGTGATGAACTCGAAGCCGTCGTGCTCGATATCGACAAGGCGAACCAGCGCATCAGCCTTGGTGTCAAGCAACTCGACCAAGATCCTTGGAAAGAGATTGATGGCCGGTTCCGTATCGGCGATCTCGTCAAAGGCACGGTCAGCAAGCTCACCAATTTCGGTGCCTTCGTCCAACTTCAGGACGATATCGATGGCCTCGTGCACATCTCGCAAATCAGCGAAGACCGTGTCGAGAAAGTCAAAGACGTTCTCAAGGTCGGTCAGGAAGTCGAAGCCCGTGTCATCAAGGTGGACAAAGCCGAGCGCCGCATCGGTCTCTCGGTCAAAGCCGCCAATTACAGCGAAGAAGCTCTCCGCAAAGAAGCCGAGGCGATCGACACCCTGCGTCCTGGCGAAGACATGGTCGGTCTCGACCAGGCCTTCCAGTTTGCCGAAGACGAATACCGTCCTGGCGAGGGCAAAAAGTAAACCCGCCCTTGCATGGCAACCATCATTCGTATCTTAACGCGATGAATAAACCCGAAATCACAGCCTACCTGAAGACCCATTGCGGATGGAGCCGCGGCGTTCGCGCCGTGTTTGAAAAGTATGAACTTCCCTTTACCGAGAAGGACATCATTCAAAATCCCAGCTTCCGCTTCGAGATGGAGCAGTTGAGCGGCCAGCCACTATCGCCTTGCGTGATCATCAATGGCAAGATGCTTGCCGACATCAGCGGCGAGGAGGTCGAAGCCTACATGCTCGAAAACGGCATCGTGAGTGAGGCCTCAAAGCCAATCAACGTTCCGCTCAATGCCCCGTGCTCCGATGAGGAACACGCGGCGATGGTGCAGGTCCGTTAAGAAACAAAATTCCAACCAAAGACCGCCTGGGCTGAAAAGCTCCGGCGGTCTTTTTCTTTTCCCGAGAAATCCCCGCTGCTAGTGTTCAACAAATGCGGCAAGCTCTGAATTTTTGTCCGTCCACCCATGAGGGAATCTTTTTGGGATGAGGAAGCCCCCCAAAATTCCTGCCAAGGCTATTCCTGTGGCACCTCCGATTTCAGCGGATCGACGCCTTGTTTTGCTCGATCAAAAACCTCTTCGCGAGACAACCGGTCGCGAGGTCCGCAAAAAAATGCGCGAGGTGAACGATCTCAGTGCCGTGCTCTCCGAATTCGATCGCACGATTCGCCCCGCCTATGAGCGTTGGGAAGCTGAGCATCTCGGTCCAATGCTGGAGGAGGAACGCCGGCTTGCCTCGAAAATCGCAACACTGGAGCACACCATCCGGCGTGTCGGTCTTGAAGCCCTCTTTACCGGATGCGACCCCTATAAGATTTATGAGGAGATCCTCCAGGAGAACCGAGCCGCCGATGAGGAAGCGTTTACCCGGCCTGATTCAGCCCCCGAAGGCTTAGGGGAAGATGCCGATGCGCATCAAGACGCCGAATCTCATTTTTCTGAGGGAGAGCAGGAGTTTCGCTCCTACTTGCGCTACGCCTGTGGCGAATCTCCCGATTCCTTCGGCAAGCAGGAATACAAGCGGCTTTTCGCCGAATATCGTCGTTGGCGGCAGCAAATGGGGGCAGCAACCTCGGCGGCTTCCCAGTCAAAAGCCAAAGACGTCCCCGCACGCGTGAAGGAAATCTACCGAATCCTCGTTAGACGTCTGCATCCCGATACCGGCAAGTTTCGCCATGATGCTCAGACAGAGCGGTTGTGGCACGATTTACAGGCAGCCTATAGCGCAACCGACCTTGAACGAATGGAGGTTCTGCTTGCGATTACCGATCTTCACGAGAGCGGGGAGGCGATCAGGTCCACCCTCTTCCACCTCCGCCAGGTTGCCAAGGAAATGACCAGCACCCTGCGCGACCTCAAAAAAAAGATCCTCCAAGTCAAAAAAACCGATGCCTGGAAATTTTGGCATGCCGACAACCGTGACAAAGTTGCCAAAAAAATCCGAGATGCCGTCGTAGAGCGCATAAAAAATGAGAAGCGACATCTGGCCATGCTCGAAGAGGAAATCCAGGAATGGAAGTCACCCAGCTCGATGCATCAGGGCCACCGTTCTTCACAAAGGAAAAAAAAGAATGCCGACTGCTCCGGGCAAGGCTCTTTCGACTTTTAAATGAAAACAGTGTGAAATCCGTTTCTTTATGAACCACGCTGTCATTGTCGCTGCAGGCTCCAGCGCCCGCATGGGATTCGATAAGATCACCGCACCTCTTGCCGGTATGCCAGTCCTTGCATGGTCCCTGCATGCCATGCAGACATGTCCGGAGATCGATAAAATCGTCCTCGTGTGTGCCTCCAGCTGCATTGCCGAGCTATCCGAAATTGCCGCTGGTTACTCGAAGATGGATTCGATCGTGCCGGGTGGCGAGGAACGCAGTGCCTCGGTTCTCAACGGCCTGCTGGCCCTCCAAGCGGCTCCCAACGACATCGTGGCCGTTCACGATGCCGCCCGTCCGCTTGTCACTCCCGGCATTGTTTCAAAAACGATCGCCGCTGCCATACAGCACGGTGCCGCCTCTGCAGCCCAGCCGGTGAGCGATTCCATCCACCGCTCGGACTCCGGTGGCTGTCTTTATGAAACCGTTTCACGTGCCCATCTCTTTGCCATGCAAACCCCGCAGGCCGCCCGCTTTGATTTGCTGATTTCCGCACTAAAGGCACACCACGCCGGAGCCACCGATGAAGTCTCCGCTCTGATCGCCGCCGGTATTCGACCTGTTCCGGTCTTGCACGGAGATGCCAATTTCAAAATCACCTATCCCCAAGACTTGGCTCTCGCCGAGAAGATGCTTCTTTCAACCCGTAATGCACCAGTCTCCCAGAACTTCAATTGAATGGCGGCAAACCAGTCTTTCCCATTACCAATAATACGGACTTTGCTTCATTGTGATGCGGCTTATGAAAACTAAAAACCTCCTCGAAACCATCGCCACGCCCAGCCCGTCGGGTTGGGAGAAAGAAGGCCAGCAACTCTGGATCAAGAATACGCGTTCCCATGCAGATCGCATCGAAAGCGATGCGTATGGCAATGCCTGGGCGGTTCTCGAGGGCAGCGACACAAAAGCACCACGTGTCATGCTCGAGGCGCATGCCGACGAAATCGGCTTCATCGTGCGCCATATCGACGACAAAGGCTTCCTCGCAGTCGGTCCGATTGGTGGTTCCGACCGCACATTGGCTTCGGCCCGCCGTTTGCGGCTTTTTGGTTCCAAGGGCGTGGTGCCCGGGGTGATCGGGAACACAGCGATCCACCTGCGTGACACAAACAAGGACAAACCCGCCGAGTGGAAAGATCTCTTTATCGACGTCGGTGCCTCTTCTGCGAAGGACGTTGAAAAACTCGGCATCCGTGTCGGCACCCCGGCGATCTTTACGGATGACGCCATCGAGTTCCCCGGCGAGCGCATCGTTGGCCGTGCTCTTGACAACCGCATTGGCGGATTCGTTCTCACCAACATCCTCGCCGAGCTGCATGCCGCCAAAAAACGTCCGGCGGCTTCCACCTTTGCGGTCAATGCCGTGCAGGAGGAGATCGGCTCCCATGGCGCCCGCATGGTGGCGCACCGCATCAGGCCCTCGGTTGCCATTGTTTTCGATGTCACCCATGCCACCGATACACCGGGAATCAGCGCCAAGGAACACGGTCTGGTGGAGCTGGGCAAGGGACCTGCCATTTCCCACGGTGCCGCAAATCATCCTCTAGTGATGCAGCGTCTCATTGATGTGGCCAAAAAAAACAACATCCCGCTCCAGCACGAGGCCGTTTCACGGAGCACCCGCACCGATGCGGATGTGATTTATACCAGCCGCGATGGCGTGCCCTGCGGCCTTGTCTCGATCCCCCTCCGCTATATGCATTCGCCGGTGGAAATGATCTCGCTCGAGGATGTGAAAAATGCGGCTGCGCTTGCCTCCGCCTTCATTTGCAGCCTGACCGCCAAGGATTCCTTCCGCATGCTCGACTGATGCGACGCGATCCTTTTGTGTTCCATTCCATCGAATCAATCTTTCGAGCCTTCCATTGATGAATCACCACTGGTTCGCTTTTAGTTTCCCGGATTTTGCATACGCATTTCTGAGCGTCCTGCTCGAGGGGGTGCCATTCATTTTGATCGGCACCCTGCTCTCGGGGGTGATCGACCAATTCCTGCCAGCCCGCGTGATGACCAGGTTGCTGCCCCGCAGTGCGTTTCTCGGTATTTGCATGAGTGGTGCCCTCGGAATTGTTTTCCCGATGTGCGAATGCGGGATCGTGCCGGTAATCCGTCGCCTCATCGCTAAGGGGCTCCCTGTATCCAACGCCGTCACCTACATGCTTGCCGCGCCGATTGTGAACCCCATCGTTGCCGTAAGCACCTACGCCGCTTTCAGAGGACAGGGAGCCATGGAATTCACGCTGCTGCGTTTTGGTTTGGGGTTCTTCGTTGCCGTTCTCGCCGGATTCGCTGTTTTTAATCTCCCCATCCGGGCGGTTCTCAAAAAGAAAGTGATCGATTCCGTTGCGCTGCCCGATTCCCACTCGCACGAGTCGCCCGCCACATTTGGCAAGCGGGTCGTTGCGGCGACGGATGCCGGGGTGCGCGATTTTCTGGATGTGATGGTCTACTTCATCCTGGGTGTTGCCGTTGCCTCGCTGTTTGGCACCGCAGTGAACCAGGAACTCTTCCTGCCACTGGCGCTCAACGACTGGCTTGCTGTGCCTTCCATGATGACGCTCGCCGGGATCCTCTCGCTTTGTAGTTCATCCGATGCCTTCATCGCGGCGACCTTTGTAAGCTTTCCCGCAGTTGCGAAGCTGGCCTTCATGGTGTTTGGTCCGATGATGGATCTGAAGCTGCTCTTCATATATAGTGCGGTCTTCACAAGGCGGTTTGTCGTCGGCTTGGGGGTTGGGCTTTTTGTGATTATCGGCCTGTTGTGCATGCGCCTTTCTGTCATCCTGCTATGAGCGCAACCGCCACAAGATTCATCGCCTCGGGAGTGCTCATGGTGTGGGGCATCGTTTTGCTTTATTTCTACCTTTCCGGGCGTGTGGCATCCTATCTCCACCCGGCCTTCCACATTTATACGGTGATATCCGGGGCAATTCTGGCCCTCCTTGCTGTCGTCTTGCTGTTCACGTTTCCCGAATCGAAATGCGGGTGTGAAAGCCATGGTTGCAGCTCCTCAAGCGGTCCGTTTGGCGGAAATCTTCTCTCCTTGTTTATTCTCGTCGTGCCTTTGCTTGTCGCCACCAAGGTTTCCCAGAGCGGTTTTGGAGTAACTGCCGTCATGAATCGGGGAATTGTGGATAACATCGCAGACCTTCCCGCTTACACGCCCATGATGGATCCTGCATTGCCAAGACTGGATGGCACCGTGGGCGAGGGGACCATGATGGATCCCTCTCTTTATCTCCGGAAAAACGAATCCGGTCAGATCATGGCCGAGACGGTGGACCTGCTTTACGCAGCTTCGGATGAAAGCATGCGAAGCGATTTTGAGAACAAGGAAGTCGAATTGATCGGGCAGTATATTCCCGCACGCACTGGAAATGCCAACGGAGACCGCTTCAATCTCGTCCGGCTTTTTGTGATGTGTTGCGCAGCGGATGCCCGACCGGTTGGCATCGCCATCCAGCAACCGCAACACACAGATTTTCCACAGATGACTTGGGTGAAGGTGCATGGCAAAGCGACATTTCCCGTGGAAGGCGGACGGCACGTTCCGGTTGTTGTTGCGGAATCGGTCACAGAAACCGAACCTCCGAACGAATCTTTTATTTATTAAAAATTTGGCTTTATGAAATATCTTCTCGTCTCGTTCCTGCTTGCTCTTGCAACGGTCCTGCCCTCCCAAGCAGATTTGCGCGGAGCCTGGATCGCCTCCGTCTATAACATCAATTTCCCATCAAAAGCGGGCCTGTCGGTTGCACAGCAAAAACAGGAAGCCATCCGCCTTCTCGATGCGGCCAAAGCCGCCGGGTTGAATGCCGTGATGTTGCAGGTTCGTCCCGAGAGCGACGCGCTTTACGAATCCTCCATCGAGCCTTGGAGCCGCTCGCTTAGCGGCACACAGGGCCAGCATCCGGGTTACGATCCTCTGGCATTTTTTATTTCGCAAGCCCGCCAACGAGGAATTCAAGTTCATGCTTGGATCAATCCCTACCGCGCCGCAACGAACGCATCCCAAGCCCGCGACTCACGCCATATCAGCAGGCGATTCCCTCAATATACCTACAAAATTGGCAATGTGCTCTGGATGGATCCCGGCTCACCCGAGGTGCGTCGGCACATCATCAACGTGGTTCGCGAGCTGGCGGCCCGCTACGACATCGCTGGGGTGCATCTGGATGATTATTTTTACCCGTATCCGACTCCCGAGGGGAAGTTGCCGAATTTCCCAGATGATAAAACATACGCCGCCTACCGCTCTGCCGGGGGGCAATTGCCAAAAGCTGATTGGCGTCGACAAAATGTGAACTTGCTTATCCGCGAGCTTAGTCAAACCACGAAGTCCACTCGTCCAGGTCTTCTCTTTGGCGTGAGCCCGTTTGGCATCTATACCAAAGGAGCCCCTTCGGATGTGAAGGCCGGTGTTGACCAATACCATCAACTCTTCGCCGATCCCGTCACATGGATGCGCCAGGGTTGGGTGGACTATCTCTCGCCTCAACTCTACTGGAAAGAAGGTGGACCGCAGAGCTTCTCCTCGCTCCTTCGTTGGTGGCGCAATCCCTCTGTGAATCCGAACGGCGTTCCCATTGTCCCTGGCATTGCAGTGGACCGCATCAATTCCCATGGCTGGCCTGCCGATGAGATTGGTCGCCAGCTTCGTATTGAAAAATCGGTTACTCCACGCAACAGAGGCGGCTTTTTACTCTATAATATTGGTGCTGTTGAGCGGAATGCCAAAGGCGTGCTGGCATTTGTTCGACCTTAGCTGCCCGTCATGGCTTTCTCCAACCTGACAGAGATTCGAAAGCGCTGTCCGGTTGGCTGTTACAGAAATTCATTTTACTGCTGGGCAACATTGCATGCTTTTGAGATGCTCCGCGCCTCGAAAACGCTTTCCATCGCTTTCGAAATCATATAACTCCCCGCCCAATCTTTATGTTCAAGCATCTTTTTCGCTCCATCGGAGGTCGTATCATTCTCATCGTAATCGTTGGGATCCTCATCACCCTTGCTACGGGTCTTTACGTCATCTTCCACCGAACGGAAGAGATCATTAATGAAGATCTGCAAGTTCAAATGCGATCCATTTTGGTGCAGGCGGAGAGCACCACAGACTCGATCGGATTGCTCGCTGAGGCAGGCGCATTTAACTACGCCGCCTTAGCTCAAGAGTTGGAAGCCAAAGGCAAGCAAAACTATCGTGATACCACTTTCTATCAAACCGTGCCCGTTGTTGCTGCATGGACTGCAGTGCGCAAAGCCATCGAAGGCACCCCAATTGATTTTCGGATCATTCGCGACAATCCCCGCAATCCCGAAAACGTTCCTAAAAGCGATCTCGACCGCCTTCTTTTGAATCAACTTGCCGATAACAAGAACACCGAGGTTTTTATCGAGGATCGTAAAGCCGGTCTCATTGCCTACGCGCGTCCTGTCATCATGTCCAAGAGCTGCATGGCTTGTCACGGCAACCCAGCGAACAGCCGCACTGGTGACGGTCGCGATGTCCTTGGCTTCCAGATGGAAAACTGGAAACCCGGCGATCGCCAAGGCGCTTATGTGCTCACCGTGCCAGTAAGCTATGTTGATGCCCCAATTCGTAAAGGTATGATCGAGGCTGTTACTTGGGCCATTCCTTCCGCCTTCATCGTTCTTCTCGGCTCTGTCGGAGTCGTGATGCGCATCAACCGTCGTCTTCTACAGACAACCGACCATCTTGAGAATGGCTCCCAGCAACTTGCTGCCGCATCCGGGCAGGTCTCCTCTGCAAGCCAACGCCTTGCCGAGGGGGCCAGCGAACAAGCTGCATCGCTTGAGGAAACTAGCTCCTCACTCGAGGAGATCGCCACCGTTACCAAGCGCAACGCTGAAAATTCATATCAAGCAAAAGAAATCTCCCACCAGGCTCGCTCAGCAGCCGAGAGCGGACTTGCCGACATGCACAACATGATCACTGCAATGTCCGAGATTCATAAATCCGGCGACAAGATCGCCAAGATCATCCGCACCATCGATGAGATCGCCTTCCAGACAAACATCCTTGCGCTCAATGCTGCCGTCGAGGCCGCTCGCGCCGGGGAGGCTGGTCTTGGTTTCGCCGTCGTTGCCGATGAGGTTCGCAACCTTGCGCGGCGCAGTGCCGATGCCGCAAAAGAGACTGCCGAGATAATCGAAGAATCGATCGAGAAAAGCCGTGCAGGATCTGAAATCAGCCATCAAGTCGCTGCGAGCCTCGACTCGATCGTGACCAAGGCGCGTGAAGTCGATGACATCGTCGCGCAGATTTCCCTCGCATCACAGGAGCAGAGCCAAGGTGTGGATCTCATTAACACCTCCATCACCAAGCTCGACTCGGTTACCCAGGGCAATGCCGCTGCCGCTGAGGAAAGTGCCAGCGCCTCCGAGCAACTCCGCTCTCAAGCCGGCCTGCTTCATGAGATGGTTGCCGATCTCCGCTCCATGGTCACCGGCAAGGTCAGCGAGGAAAATGTTGCAACCGCACTCAAGCATGAGGCTTTCTTCTTCGAGGCCGGTCATTCCTCGCACGAAGCGCCCAGCAAGCAGCGCCAAGCCTCCCTCGGATCAGCAAGCCGTCTTCCACTCTCTCCCCCAAGGGGTAAATCTCCCAAAGACGAATTCGTCGACGACGAGTAAAGAAACAACAAACCAAACCTTGCCGGTTTCTGTGGCATCGGAGCGCAAACGATGAAACGCAAAAAAGTTCACCTCTGCGTTTGACACCTGCGCCCCTCTCGTTCACAGTCCCCGGCTCTCAACACTTCATAGATGAAAACCTATTCTGCCAAATCCGAAGAGGTGCAGCGCAAGTGGTGGCTCATTGATGCCGCCGGTCAGCCTCTCGGCCGCGTCGCCGTCAAGGCCGCCAATCTTCTTCGCGGTAAAAACAAAGCCATCTTCACGCCACATGTCGACACGGGCGACTTCGTCGTCGTTGTCAATGCCTCCAAAGTTGCCATCGGTGGCAAAAAGGAAATCGCCAAAACCTACATGAGTTTCTCCGGCTTCGTCGGTGGGCACAAGTCCGAGACATTCCGTGCACGTCGTGAGCGTCGCCCTGAGCTTCTTGTCGAGCGTGCCGTGCGCGGCATGATTCCCCACAACAGGCTGGGTCGCGCTCTTTACGGCAAACTCAAAGTCTATTCCGGCGCAGAGCATCCACACTCGGCACAAAATCCTAAAGCAGCCTGAAATCGAATCGAATGAGCAAATCCACTCCCATCCAAGCCTCCGGTCGCCGCAAGACATCCGTCGCCAGTGTCCGCATGCAATCCGGCACCGGTTCCATCAAAGTGAATGGCCGCGACTTCACTGATTATTTCAGCAGCCTCTCGCTGCAAAATCAGATTCTCCGCCCGCTGGAAATCGCCAATGCCGTCCATACATACGATGTTACCGTTAAAACCACCGGCGGCGGCATCAATGGCCAAGCCGGAGCGATGCGCCTCGCTCTCAGCCGTGCGCTTTTGGAGGTTGACGAAGCACTTCGTCTTCCGCTCAAGCAGGAAGGTCTGCTGACACGCGATCCGCGCATGAAAGAGCGTAAAAAGCCCGGCCAGCCCGGTGCCCGCAAGCGCTTCCAATTCTCCAAGCGCTAATCCGTTTTTCGGATACCATCTTAACTCGAAGGAGGGGTCGTTGCAAAACGACCCCTCTTTTTTTGCCCTCGGTTTTCCGCCGCCATCGGTCCATTTCAGAATAGTGTGGCAACCGTGGAATCGACCGCTTCGTCGCCTCATAAATACTGGAGTCTTGCTTGAGCGAGTGTGCTTTCGCATGATTCCCAATTATGGATTATTTGGAGCGCGCTCGGCGGGTTTTCGAGATTGAAATTGCCGAGGCATCGTCAACCGCAGCGAGGTTGGACGAGCAATTTATTCGGGCAGTCGATACGATCAAAGAGGCGGTGGAGCAGCGCAACAAAGTCGTTGTGCTTGGTGTCGGCAAGTCCGGACACATTGGCGAGAAAATCGCAGCGACTCTTACCAGCACGGGATCGACGGCGGTTGTGCTGAATTCGCTCAACGCGCTGCACGGCGATCTGGGCATCGTCTCCGAGGGGGATGTCGTGCTGGCCTTCAGCTACAGCGGAGAGACACAGGAGCTTATCGCTGTGTTGCCCGCATTGGTGCGCATGGGCGCGCCCATAATTGCCGTTACCGGTGGCAAGGAATCCTCTCTGGCTAAAGCCTCGGAGATCGTTCTCGACGTTTCTGTGTCGCAGGAAGCCTGCCCGCTCAACCTCGCCCCCACATCGAGCACTACGGCCATGCTCATTTTGGGAGACGCTCTGGCCATGGTGCTTCTCGAGAGCCGTGGATTCCGAAAAGAGGATTTTGCAAAATACCATCCCGGCGGCAGCCTTGGGCGATCCCTTCTCCTGCGCGTGCATCAGATCATGCGGCCAGTTGATGGATTGGCTCTTATTTCGCCATCCACACCTGTCGTCGAGGCGATCCAAGCCATGACATCCCACCGCTCTGGAGCCGCAGTGGTTATCCATCCCGACCAGACGCTGGCCGGTATTTTCACCCAGGGAGACTTCGCCCGGCATTTCCCAGGCAATCCGCAAATAGGTTCCATGCCGGTCGGAGATTTCATGACACTCAAGCCCGTCACCATCACCGGCGACAAGCTCGCTGCCGAAGTGTTGCAGGTTCTCGAGCATCACCGCATTGACGATCTCGTGGTGCTCGATGAAAACCGGCGTCCTATCGGTATCGTGGACTCCCAGGATCTCACGCGCCTGAAGATTCTTTGATCCTCGCATTCCACAAACCCTACGGCGTGCTGTCTCAATTCACGCCCGATGGCAGTCCAAACCAGACACTGGCCACATTTGGATTTCCCTCTGGAGTTTATCCCGTGGGCCGCTTGGATTCGGATTCCGAGGGGTTGTTGCTCCTATCGGACGAGCCGGAATGGAATCGGCGGCTGCTGCTTCCAGGCAGTCATGTTGTAAAAACATACTTCGTTCTTGTGGAGCGCCTGCCTGATGAGCAAGCACTCCAGCGGTTGAGAGAAGGCGTCATGCTGGATGGAAAGTCCACGCTACCCGCCCAAGCCTGCTTACTCGATCCCCAGCCAACTCTTCCGCCGCGCGATCCTCCCGTTCGTTTCCGCAAGACAGTGCAGGATTTTTGGATCGAGTTGAAAATCCACGAAGGGAGAAACCGCCAAGTCCGCCGTATGACTGCTGCTGTCGGTTATCCCGCGCTGCGCCTCATCCGAATGGCTGTTGGTGGCATCGAGCTTGGCGCATTGCCTCCTGGAACATGGAGAGAACTTTCTCCTGCCGATCGGAGGCGTCTCCAGGAGCTGTGATGCCGATCTCTGCCGGCATTTACCTGAGAGCCTTTGCGCGCTAGGGTGCAGGTGCATGACATTCGCCAACCAGCTCACGATTGTCCGAATTTTGCTCATCCCGGTCTTTGTGCTCTTGAGCATCTACTACGGGAAGGGCGTGGAAAATGGCACGCCGCAGGAATGGCAGCGGCTGGCTGCCATTGCGGTATTTATCCTTGCTGCTGTTACCGATGGCCTTGATGGCTATGTGGCCCGGCATTGGAATCAGCGCAGCAAACTCGGCGCGATCCTCGATCCCATTGCCGACAAGGGGTTGCTCATTACGGCCATTATCACACTGAGCCTGAGCAACTGGAATCATGCCTTTCCATTATGGTTTCCGGTGGTCGTCATTGCGCGGGACGCCGTGATCCTCATCGGTTGTGGCATTGTTTACTTCCTGGATGAAAAGTTGGAGGTGAAGCCTAGCTGGCTTGGCAAGGGGGCCACCGCCACCCAGATGGTAGCCATCGCCTGGATCATGCTCCAGCTGCCGCATTATCTGGTCTCCGTCTATCTGGCAGGTATCATCACCCTGCTCAGCGGCGTGGACTACATCGCACGCGGAGTCTCACAGCTCCGCCACCACGCTTGAAAACTATTTGAAAAACCATGCGCAACGTCGCCATCATCGGACGTCCAAACGTCGGCAAATCAGCCCTCTTTAACCGCCTCGCCGGGCGCCAAATCTCCATCGTCCACGATCAAGCGGGCGTCACCCGCGATCGCATCGGCGCCATTTGCAAGCTTGGCAAGGCACCGTTTGAAATCACCGACACCGGAGGTATCGGTTCCGAGCCAGATCCCGACTTCGCCGAGAGCACGCGAGAAGGGGCGTTCATCGCTATGGAAAGTGCCGACGTCATCCTGTTTGTCACCGACTCGATCGATGGGGTCACACCGCTCGATGGTGAACTCGCCTCGATGATCCGCACGTCCGCACGCCCGGTCATTCTAGTCGTCAACAAAGTCGATAACGAGGGGCATGAATCCCGTGCTTTTGAGTTTTCACGCTTAGGATTCAAGCACTCCTGCACGGTGAGTGCCGCCCACGGACGAGGGATCGGTGATCTGGTCGAGCTGATTGATTTCATCGTGCCACCAGATGAGGTGGATGCAGAGGCCGAGGCCGAAAAAATCCCAAAGCTCGCGCTTGTCGGTCGTCCGAATGTCGGCAAGTCCTCGCTGGTGAATGCCATTCTCGATGACAAACGCAGCACCGTGAGCGAACTCGCCGGCACCACCCGCGATACGATCGACGTGCAAACCGAGCGTGATGGCAAAAAATTCATCCTCTGCGACACGGCAGGCATCCGCCACCGATCGAAGCATAATACTTCCGTCGAGGTTTTCAGCGTCATGCGTTCCGAGAAAACAATCCGCCGCGCCGATCTCAATATTCTCGTCATCGACGCCACCAGCGGTGTCACCGCCCAAGACAAAAAAATCGCAGGCCTCATCCAAAAGGCGAAAAAACCCGCTGTTATCGCCTTGAACAAGTGGGATCTCGTCGCCAAAGGCCGCGAGAACGATGCCGAGCTGCTCCGTGAACACACCGAGCGCATCCGCCAGGAACTTTTCTTTCTCGATTACGCCCCCGTAGTCATCCTCTCCGCTCTCACCGGAGCCAATGTGAAGCGTCTTTTCACAACAGTCGAAAAAGTCCGCCAGCACGCCACCCGCCGGGCTGGAACTGGCGAGCTGAACCGGGTCATCAAAGCCGCCATGGAACGCCAAGCTCCACCCACACGCGGCAATCGTCGCTTCAAGATGCTCTACGCTACGCAGGCCCGTGAGAGTTCCCCGTCCAGCATGGCCCCGCCGCTCTTCGTAATGTTTGTGAACGACCCCAGCCTGGTTCCCGACAGCTATATCAATTACCTCTGCGCCCGCATCCGCGACAAATGGGAATTCCCCGGTCTCCCAATCCTCCTCCGACTACGCGGCCGCGAAGGCGCTCCCACCGAGGTGGTGTAAGAAAGATTTCCCCTAAAAAAAGATCTCATCAATTCCCCATGGCCAACTCTCCACAGAGCAGTTCGGCCTGGAGAAGCACGGTCTTCACGGCTTCTTCCTGCAGGTCCGGCGGGTAGCCGTATATGTTCAGGATGCGATAGCACTCGAATATTGCAAGTGTCCAAGCCGCGTTGCGGTTTGGCTCCTGAGGTAGGATTCGAACCTACGACCAATCGGTTAACAGCCGACCGCTCTACCACTGAGCTACTCAGGATCAATTAGGGAGGTGAGGAGATAATGCCTCGATGGCGATCTTTCAAGTGGAAATTCTGCCGTTTCTGCGAATGCAGGCGGTGAAGTGGTCGAGGGCTGAGGTTTTTTTCCAGCGGAGGCCGTGGTGAATGGCGGCGGTGATGTGGGACTTGGCGACTTGGACGGCTTCGGTAAGAGAGAGGCCTTGGGCTAGTCCGGTCGCGATGGCGGCGGAAAAAGTGCAACCGGTGCCGTGGGTGTCAGCGTTTTTCCGGAACGGTGCGCTGAAGGTTTCAAAGCCTCGACTGGTGGCCAAAATGTCGGTGGCGGTCTTTGACTGAAGGTGGCCGCCTTTAAGGAGAAAAGCGCAGCCGTATCGTTCGACCAGATGGGCTCCAGCGGCCTTCATTTCATCGAGATTGCGGCAGGGCATACCTGAGAGGATGCGCAGCTCGTCGAGATTTGGAGTGACGATGGTGGCAAGGGGAAAAAGAAGATCGCGGTAGGCGGCGATGGCTCGTGGCTTGAGGAGGGGATCTCCACTGGAGGCCACCATTACGGGATCGATCACAAGCGGTGGACGTGTGCGCTGGGCTTGGAGAGTGGCTGCGACAGCGCGAATGATGGCTGTTGAGTAAAGCATGCCGGTTTTCACAGCGGCCACGGGAAAGGCTTCAAAACTGAGTCGGATTTGCTCGGCGACGATCTCCGGTTTTACGGGTTGGATGGCGGAGACACGGCCGGGCACCTCGGCGACGATGCAGGTGATGGCGGTCTGTGCATAGCCTCCGAGCGCGCTTATTGCTTTGAGGTCGGCTTGGGCGCCGGCTCCGCAGGAGTTGTCGGATCCGGCGATGGTGAGAACGACGGCTGGATTTTTCATTTGAAAAGATGCCTCTGCATTTGTTCAGGGAAGCAGTGGCCCCAAGAGATCGATGAAGTCTTTCGCAGTTTCAATCGCGGATCCCGGGGCGTTGTTGATGGTCTTGATGCCTTGATTAATAAGGACGTCGCCGGCGATCGAGGCGGTGATGCGGGGCGAGAGGTCTTCGAGGGGCTTTGATACGGAGCCGCTGAGGCGCACAGGGGTCCAGCAGAACCCGTCGCGTTCCATTGTAAAAACGGTTTTGCGAGTGCCCGGTAACGAGGCCAGCGCGGCGGGATTTAAGCCGCAAAGCAGGTTTCCATCGAGTCGTCCGTCTGGCCCGATAGTGACCTCTCCCTTTAGACGGAGAAGATCATTGGATTCGAATACGATATTTTGAAGCGTAAGCAGATTGGCTGTATATTTAAAATCGCCAGTGAGGCGGGTGACTCGGAGATTTTTGAAGTCCTGCTTTCCTGTCATCGTGGCGATTTGCGCTAGATGCGGGATGTTTGAAAAGTCGCAGTTGATGATTTCAAAACTGCCCGTGGCGTCATCGTGGGAGTTGAGCACGGCGTGGCCGTTGATTTCTCCATTCAAGTATTGGGCAAGACTCGTATCGACGAGCGCCTTGATGGGAACGCCGCGCCATTCGATGCGAAGGGCGGTGGTTGCACCGATTTGGCCGGAGGAGCTCACCTCGCCGCCGCATTGGGGTTGCAACCTTGCGGCATCGAGATGGAGGACGCCGCTCTGTGATCGGCCTTGGAACGAATCGATGGCAAGAAGCGGAAAGCCCGGAGTAGACAACGTGCCGCCACCACCCTCGATATTCCATCCCCAAGGCGTTTGCTTTGCATTCACCCGAACGTTCTTTGCCGAGATGTTCTGGTAGGAAAAATCGCAATTCTCCACAACGATCCGACCGAGTTCAAACCGGCTGGGAATAAAGAAAAGCAGAGGGGAAATCGTTTCGACGGGAGCTTGGGTATCCGACGCAGCAGGGCGTGTGGTGGTCTTTTTGAGAGACGCTCTTAGCCGAGGTGCGGCAATTTCCTCAATCCGCCAAGCGCCGTTTGCAAGAGCCTGCCAATCCCACACCACTCGCACGTCCTCTGCCTCGATGCGATCGATGATGGAGTGCGGTAGGCCCTCGAGTCGCAAGCCGGGGGTGTAAGCGGAGGATTCGGACCATGCCAGAGGATCTATGGAGGCATCCGCTTGGAGGGCGCGCCCTGTTTGGGCTTGGATGATTTTTGTAAAGCAGGCGCTGCGTGCGATAACTGGCATCCAACTTGGGGCAAAGCTCACGATTGCGAGCAGAGCCGCCCCCATCGCGACGACTGCGACCACTGTAACGAATGCCAGCGGGAAAGGCCGTTTTTTTGAATTTCTCCTTCTCATATCATCACCGGCTTACTGGAACTCGCGGGAGGGAGCGCGGCGGGTGTGGCATCAATGAAAAAGGGACTAGCAGGCTTTTGCCGGGAATCCTGCCGAAAAAGGCGGCAGCCAAGTTCGAATTGGCTTTTGCCGTCAAGGGGCATGCTTGCTTTCATCTGGGGAAAACCCTAAAGCTTTTGCCCGTCTGTTGTATAAATTTTTTGCAATTTTATGATCCAAGTTTTTAGAAAAAACCAACGCGTTTTGATGCTCATCGTGGCTGTGATTACGATCACAGCCTTCGTTTTCCTCTACAATACCACGCAGTTGGACGAGTTGGCGTCGATCCGCAACCCCACCATTTATGGGAAGTCGCTCAATCCGGTGGATATCGACCGTCAGGTCAAAAACTACCAACTCACCCGGGCGCTAGGGCAGTTTGACCTGCTCGAGAAACTCGGCGGAACCGCTCCGGATGTGAATGTGGCAGTGACCGAATTTGTCTTCAATCTGCTCATCCTACAGCATCAGGCGAACGAATTGGGGGTTCAGCCGACCATCGACCAGGTCGCGGATCGCATCAAAGATCTCCCGATTTTTCAAACAGAAGGGCGCTTCGATCCCTCCAAATACGGGGCATTTGTGACGGAACAACTCGCGCCTCGAGGCTTCACCGAGCGCCAGCTTGAAGAGGTCATGCGCGACGCGTTGAGGTTGGAGATCATCAGTCGCATCGTTGAGGCACCGGCGGCGATTGGGGTGGGGGATGCCGAGTCTCGGGAACGGATTTTCCAGCCAGTGAATGCGGTGTATGTGAAATTCACGCCCAAAGCCGAAGCGGATAAAGTAACTATCTCGGAGGATGAGATTGCTGCTTTCCTAAAAAACAATCAGCAGGCTTTTCAATCGCCGGAGACGCGGGCCGTGCGCTATGTCGCATTTGAGCTGCCGAAGGGCAGTAAGCTCGATGGCAAAGAAAAGGTCGAAGCCCTCCAAAAGCTCGCCAACGAGGCAAGCGTATTGGTCGATTCGATCACTGTAGGCGGAATGGTCTTTGACGAGGCGGCAAAGAAAGCGGGAGGGAAAATCCGCAGCCTGCCAGCCTTTGATCGCTCAGGGGTGGTTGCCAAGCCCCAAGGAGATGGATTGCCATCGGCACAAGACATGGAGTCGCTTGCCGGCACGGCATTCATTCTTGGCACAGAGGGCCAGACGTCTGATGTGATTCAGATCGGGGATGGTTTTTATGTCCTTGAGCTGGCCGAAGTGAATCCTTCGCGTTCCCTCACTCTGGAGGAGGCGCGTGGGCAAATTGAAACTCAGCTCCGTGCCGATAAAGCGCAGCAGCTTTTCATTGCTGCATCGGCATCCACCTACAAAGCGCTCACAACGGCAGTTACGGCAGGGAAATCGCTTGAGGAAGTCGCCAAGACGCAAGGCTTGGAAGTCGGTAAGCTCGACAGTCTGGTGCCAGCGGGCGATGCCACGACTCCCGAGCAGCAAGCCCTCGCTGCCGCCACGCTGCTGCTGCGTGAGGGTGAGATCTCTCAACTCGAGCAAGCTCCTTGGGGAGCGTTTGCCATCCAGCTTCAAAAGCGCCTTCCTTACGACAAGAGCCTGTATGCCCGGCAAGAGGAGCAGATGAAGGAGCGGCTGCTTCGTTACAAGCGTGACCTACTCTTTGCAGAGTGGCTCCGTGTCAACCGCGAGGCGGCACGTATCACGATGCCGGGGGGGGAACAAGGCTGATGGGGCAATTGCTGGAGGAGATCTTCGACGACGCCACGGGCGACATCGCGCTGGGCGAACTGGAAGCGGCTATAGAAAAATACCGCCTCTGTGTGAAAATGGATCCCGACTTTTTCGATGGTTGGCACGCCTTGGGAATGGCACTCATGAAGAACGGCAGCTACCCGGAAGCCATCGAGGCGGGTCTCCGGGCCGTGCAGCTCGACCCTCAAAACCAGCTCGCCTGGTCCAGTCTTTCGCTTTTCTACGTTCGCAACCACCAGATCAAAGAAGCCGAAGCCGCCGGGACCAAGGCGCGAATCCTCTCTTGGGGAGGAAAAATCAAAACCGAAACCTGAGTGGTAAGTCGCCTCGCGACGCCAACATTCATCATGCAGAAACCATTTTTTATTACCACCGCCATCGATTACACGAATGGCGCCCCTCATATCGGACATGCCTACGAGAAGGTGCTTGCCGACGCCATAGCGAGGCACCGCAGGCTGCAAGGGCGAGAGGTTTTTTTCCTGACCGGCGTCGATCAACACGGCCAGAAAGTGCAGCAATCCGCGCAGAAACGGGGAATCGAGCCAGCCGCTTTCGTTGCTGAAATCACGCAACTTTTCCTCAATCTATGGGACAAGCTCGATGTGCGCTTCGATGCGTGGGCTGCCACGATCGAGGAGGTCCATAAAAAATGCGTTCAAGGCATGCTGCAACGCCTGTGGGACGAGGGCTATTTCTACAAGGCCTCCCAGCGCGGTTATTACAGTGTGCGCCAGGAGCAATTTCTCACCGAAAAGGAGCGCGGCCCCGATGGTGAATTCGGCGAGGAGTGGGGAGAGGTCGTATTGATTGAGGAGGAGAACTACTACTTCAAACTCGCCGAGCACAGGCAATGGCTGCTCGATCTCATCGACGCCCGCACGAAATCCGAAAACCCACTCGTGATCCCGGATTTTCGCGTGGCCGAATTGCGCAACGCTGTCGAAAAACTCTCAGGCGATCTCTGTATCTCTCGTCCAAAATCCCGACTCACTTGGGGAATCGAGTTGCCGTTCGATACCGACTTCGTGACCTATGTCTGGTTCGACGCGCTTTCGAACTACATCAGCTTCGCCGGGTATGATGCGAAGCCTGGAGCGGATCTCCAGATCTTCAACTCGCGCTGGCCAGCCGTGCATGTGATCGGCAAAGACATCCTCATTCCACCCCATGGAATTTATTGGATGAGCATGCTGCACGCCCTTGGCTTTTCCGATGATCAAATGCCATCCCTGCTCGTGCATGGCTGGTGGAATATCTCGGGGGCAAAAATGAGCAAGAGCCTGGGCAATATCGTCGACCCCTCCGCGCTCGCCAATCGCTACGGCAGTGCGGCGGTGAGGTATTACCTGCTTGGCGACATCAGCACCGGTCGCGATGCGGATTTCAGCATCGAGCGACTCGAGCAACGATACAACGCCGAGCTTGCCAATGGTCTTGGCAACCTGCTCAACCGCACACTCAGTATGGCAAAGCGCTACCGCAATGGCATCCTGAGCCACGCCGACTCGCCGCTTGCCGCTTTCGTGAACGAAAAGGTGGCTGCCTACGACGCTGCCATGAATGATTACCAGGTGCAGGCCGCGCTGGAGGCGGTGATGGCCATTGTCACTCGCTGCAACGCGTATGTGGAGGAAACCGCACCGTGGAAACTCGCCAAGGATCCGGACCAGGCGGCCAAGCTCGATGAGGTGCTCTACACGCTTTCCGAGGCACTTCGCATTGTTTCCATTTTGATGTCGCCGATCATCCCTCGCGAGGCGGCTTCGATTCGCTCCCAGCTCAACTGGCAGGGCGACGTTTCGATGGATTCGGCGGCATGGGGACTTCTGCCAGACGCCCATCAATTGGGAGAGCCGGTTCCCCTCTTCCCACGTATCGAGTCACCGGCATCGTGAACCAATCGCTCCGCTACTGGCTCGAGTATGCGGGTGTTGCCGCCGCTGCCCGCTTCGTGGGCATGCTGGATTTCGATTCGCTGCGGCCACTGGCCGATTTCATAGGTTCGGTGGTCTATTATCTCGACCCGCGTGGCCGCCGCGCCGCCCTTGCAAACATAGAAGCCGCCTTCCCAGGAAAATTCACTCCCTCGCGCAAGCGCTGGATTGCGAGGGGATCTTACTGCACGTTTGCCCGCACGATGCTCGAACTGATGTGGGCGCCAAACATGGATGAGCGCTTTGTGAACGAGCGTGTGATTTTCGATGGATGGGATCGCGACACCTGTCGGCGTGATCCTGAAAAATCGGGCATCTATTGCTGCATGCATTATGGCAACTTCGAATGGCTGTCACTTGTCGGTGCCTACTCGATCACCCGCGGGCCCGTGATAGCCCAGAAATTTAAAAACCCCTACCTTGGTCCTATCTTCGACCGGCTGCGTGCCAGCACGGGCAACACTGTCATTCCCCAAGAGCGTGCAATGATCAAAATGCTCAAGCACCTGAAGTCGGGGGGGAAGTTCGGGATGCTCATCGATCTCAATCTCGACCCGAGGGAGGGGAGTGTTGCGATAGAGACTTTCGGCGGACTCATCACCAGTGTTACCCAGGCGCATGTCGCGCTTGCCCAACGCACCGGCGCGGCGATCGTTCCCGTGGAGTGCCGTCCGGTCTCTCATGGCCGCTACCGTGTGATTCATCATACGCCGATCCAATGTCCGCCTGAGGCTGATCCCGCGATGATTGTCCAGCAATGCTGGAATGCACTGGAGCCTGGCATCCATGAACAACCCGAGTGCTGGCTTTGGCCATATAAACACTGGCGGTTCAAGCCGCGTTACAACAATGCGCGGTATCCCGACTACGCAAACACGGCGGATAGGTTTGAAGAGCTGGTGAAAAAAAGAGCCTGCGCACTTGCCATCAAATAAAAGGATGCCGCTACCCGGCTTCCTCTTGCGTTTGGCTTTCCTCTGAGACTGAACAGACAGGCCCCGCTGGCTCGGGCACGTGCTCTTTCCTTATCTGGCATTGGCCAAAAAAGACGCCCCCTTTTTCCACGGAAATCCCCGAGGCATGGACGGAACCTTCGAGCCATCCCCCCTTGAGGATGCGGACCGTTCCCGTTGATCGCACGTCGGCGAGGAGTTTGCCTTGAACGGTGAGGGTATCGGCCTCCAATGCCTGGGAAAGCTCGATATGGGATCTTTTTTCAACCAGCACCGAAGCGGCCCGGATGCGGGCGCGGCATGGCTTTTCCATCGAGAGGCGCAATTCGCCCTCGCAGCGCAGTTCCCCCTCGACGCTGCCTTCCACACGTGCGGAACCGCAGATGATCCAAGGATTGCTGATGTGGCCTTTCGGGCCGACTTTGAGGTGTCCGCGCGTATCGATGGCACGGAATGCGTTATTGTTGATCGCTACCTCGATGAGTTCGATCGGCGCGTAGCAGCCTGGACAGATGGTGCTTTGAGCCTTCTGCGAGACCTCATGGGTGCGACCGCATTTAAAACAATGGACGGGCTTCCCCTGAGACTGCTTTTTTCCGGCAAATGTCGGGAGCGACGCTTCGATTCCAGAGCCTAACCTCTCGGCGGCGGTGGGCTCGTAGTGGGTGCCACACGAGCGACAGTTGGTTGAGACCACATGGGGTGGCTCCAGCTGCACAAATCCGCACTCCGGGCACCGGAACGGTGTCTTCGGCGGTGAGGCGGGCATGTGCCTCAGGCTGCGTTCTCGGTCGCGTCTTGCTTGGAGCCTGCGGGAGCGGTCGAGCGGGCGTAGCTATGGGCCCCTTTGGAGGGAGTGACCTCGGAGTGGCCGATGAAGGTGGCACCTTCCTCGATGATGATGCGCATGGCCTTGAGGTCGCCGAGGAGTTCGGCGTTTGACTTTAACTCACAGCGCTCTTGCACGGTCACGTTGCCGTTTACCGTGCCGTGGATGGTGACCGACTTCGTGCGAACCTCGCCTTTAACGACGGCATTTTTGCCAATGATAAGCGTGCCTTCGGAGAGGATTTCGCCGTCGAGCTTCCCGTCGAAGATCATCTCGGTATCAAACTTAAGCGTGCCGGTAAGCTCCACATCGCTGGTAAGGATGTTTTTGGAGGAGGAAGAGGGTTCTGTGACGAGGGAAGTGATGTTGTTGAGGTTCATGTTGGGGGCGAGGCTACACACTTTCCGGAGGCATGGTCAACAACTTGGCCGAAACTTGAAGCAAGCCTTGTTTCGACATTTTAAGGGGTTTCCAAGGGCTTATTTGCGGTTGACGCTGGGTTGATGCGAAATTAGCGTCCGGCCTTGAAATCAGCTCATGGTAAATAGTGCCCTCGACCCCCAAACTGGCGCATCCAGCCTCCCCGAAGATGCCAATGAAGGGTGGGATATCCTTCCTGTAGCGATTTGGAAGCTGTCTGCGGAGGGAATTATCCTCAAAGTGAGTCGCGCCGGGGAGATGTTGCTGGGGTATGCAGCAGGCGAATTCACGAATCGCCCGCTTGACGATTTTTTGGTGGATTCCATTGATTTCGAGTTTTTAAAAAAACGCATTAAGTTGCTGGGCAGGGTCTCCGCTCAAGAGGCTTGTCTGCGTTGTAAAGACGGATCCACACGACATGTCGTGATCGATGCGGGGCCTATAGATGCCGGCCAGCCAGGGAGCGCGATTTACTGTTCTGTGAGCGACTTTTCGATTCGCAAGCGCACGGAAGACCATGCGCGCGAGCAGGCGCAGTTTTTTGCAAGAAGCGATGAGGCGGTCATCATTCTCAATCTTGAGGGATTGGTGATTTACTGGAGTCCGGGTGCGGAGCGCCTCTATGGGTTGCCTGCCGGTAAGATTCTCGGCAATCAGTTGCCTCAGGAGCTCAATGCCGACCATTTTGATTTATCCAAGGTGCTGGAAAAGACCATCAAGGCGGGTGAATGGGTATCGAGCATGCGGCAGTTCAACTCCGCCGGCATGGAGTTGGAGATCGAAAGCAGGTGGCTTTTGCTCAAAGATGGGCGTGGGCGGCCGCAATCCATTCTTGTAATCAACGAGGATACTGCCCAGTCGCGAACTTTTGACGAGCAGCGCCTGCGCGCCCAGCGGCAGGAGTGCATAGGAACCCTTGCGGGAGGCATCGCGCACGATTTGAACAATATCCTCCAACCGCTATCCATCGCGGTGGATCTCTTCAGAAATCGTCTTCCCGACTCAGACAGCCAGGACCTTCTGGGCATGGTGGATTCGAATTTACGTCGAGCAACGGAATTGGTCCGCCAGATACTGAGCTTTACCAGCGGAGAAAGGGGAGAGCGGCGCGCCGTGGAGGTGGCTAGCCTTTTCTCAGAAGTTGCCAGCTTTGTGCGCCAGACCTTTCCGAAGACAATCATGCTGGAGTTGTCGGTTGCGGAGGGGTTGCATCCGATTCTGGCGGATTCCACGCAGATGGAGCAGGTGCTTTTGAATCTTTGCGTGAATGCACGCGATGCCATGGCGGATGGCGGTCGTCTCCAACTAGAGGCATTGAACTACGCTGTTGACGAGGGCCTTGCAGCCCGTCAACCACAGGCTAAGCCGGGGAATTATGTGCGTTTGAGCGTGAAGGATAGCGGGCAGGGGATTCCTCGCAAACTCCGCAAAAAAATCTTCGAACCATTTTTTACAACCAAAGGCCCAGATAAAGGGACTGGACTGGGGCTGGCCACTGCCTTGGGAATCATTCGCAGCCACAGTGGCTTTCTCACCCTCGAGACAGAGGAGGGATGTGGCACCTCCTTCCATATTTTCATCCCAGTAGCTGATCAGGCTCCCGCCCTTGCTCCAAAAGCATCTGTAACCGCTCCAGAGGGGAGACTGGAAGGCGGGGGGGAATCCATATTGTTGGTTGATGACGAGGTGACCGTGCTCAAGGTCATGCAGCGGTCTTTGGAAAAGTCCGGTTACCGTGTCCTTACTGCAGAGGATGGAGAAAAAGGGTTCGAGGTTTATACCAAGCATGAGCGGGAGATCAATTTGGTCATCACCGATATGGCCATGCCGGGAATGGACGGCCCTGGGCTCATCGCTGCCCTTAAAAAGCTCAACCCCGAAATTCCTGTCATTTGCACAAGCGGGCTCAACAACTCGATTGGCAACGACGCTCTCATCGAAATGGGTGTTCAAAGAATCCTCTATAAACCCTGCAACTCCCAAACAATCCTGCAGGCGATCAAGGATGCGTTGAGGGTTTCTCAAATCCAAGGCAACTAAGCATGGAGTCGAGACGAAAAGAGGTGGCTGGCGCGAAGCGGATCCGGTTTTGGTTCGTTCTTGTTTTTTCCCTCCTTGCTTTTTTTGAGGTGCTAACGGGTGCGTCAGCGGTGTGGTTGTTTTTAAAACAGCAGGATTTTAACGCCGATCAGAGGATTCTTCTTCGAGCAAATGAAATGACAAGAGAGGCCCGAAAAGCTTCCAGCCAGCTTGAGAGTGCCATCGCGTCTTTCGATGCCTCCTCCCAAGAGGGATTTGCCGCCGCCTATGAGGAAAAAATCCAAGCCGCACGCCGCTCAAAGTTTGCGGGCAATGCGCTGGAAGTGCAGGCAGGAGGCAAGAGCCTTAGTAGCCCTAGTTCGATCCTTGCTGGACTTAAGGGATCTGCCACGCAATTCCCGTCGGAGTATCTTAAGCGAATTGACACCTTGGTCGAAGAATACGCCGCACTGTTGCGCATCGATCTAAAAGCGTTGGCTGCATTGAAAGGGCGATTCGAAGACGAGTCTGGTGATTTCACCATCGAGGCGTTGCCCAACTATGAATTTGCAAAAAAGCTCGTTGACGATGCCGAGCTCGCCTCCCGCCGACAGCACCTCAGTAGTGAACTGGAAAATCTTCTAGCGGCTGTCGACATAAGGATTCACTCTGTCTTTTCGGAAAACGAACGTGCCAGTGCATTGTTTCTGAAAGCGATCATCATTTTCCTCTGCCTGCTGCTCGGTCTGACAATATTTTTTGGCACTTTACTCCATGGCATGGTGCGTGAACCAATCTCCACGATAAGGCTGCAAATGAGAAAAGTGAGCGAGGATCTTACGTTGGCACTTCAGGAGATAAGAACTCTCCGGCGTCGAAAAAAACCGAATGCTGATGCCTCGGCTGTGTCGGTTTTTTTCGCCGAAACATCAGCGTCTCCTGGTGGCAGTGAACATGCTGTTTCCGAAGGATCCAATCCGCCTGACAACGCCGAGCAATATCAAACCCGGTTACCATAGCTCTTTTAAGGGCACCGATACTTTCCCATCGTGAGCTCGTTACCAAGTATCTATGCGATTGGCACAGTCCTGCTCGAAGTGGTGGGTATTCTTCTCGCCATGCGTGCGATCCTGATCGCACGCACGCCGCAATCCGCCATTGCCTGGGCGAGCGTCCTGGTGATCGTTCCCTTTTTGGGAATTCCGCTGTTTTTGATTTTTGGCGAATCCCGCTTCGCCGGTTACACACTCGCGAAGGCGTCAGGATCATCTCCGCTCGACAAGGCTTTCCAATCAATCATCCGTCATCTCGAGGGCTACCGTGCAACTTTCACTGGGAATTTCGCCGAGGCGACGCGTATGGCTGCCAACCTCTCTCGCATTCCTGCGACCAATGGCAATGCGCTCAAGCTCCTGATTGATGGCGATGCCTCCTTTCGTGCGATTTTCGATGCGATCGATGAGGCGCGAGAGTCGGTGTGGGTGCAGTTTTTTATCATTCATGATGATAAGCTGGGGCGGCTCCTTGCTCAAAAACTCATGGCCGCATCGAAACGGGGAGTCCAATGCCGGGTGCTCTACGACCAAGTTGGCTCGAAAAAATTGCCCGCTTCCTGGGTTGGCGGCTTGAGGCGCGAAGGGGTGCTCGTGGAGTGTTTCGTGACCAATCGCCAGTTTGGACGCCGCTTTCAAATCAATTTCCGAAATCACCGCAAGCTTGTGCTCGTGGATGCGCGTGTGGCTTTTGTTGGAGGCTTGAATGTCGGAGATGAATACCTCGGGATCAGCAAGCGCTTTGGCACATGGCGGGATACGCACTTGCGGATCGAGGGGCCTGCCGTTCAGGGCTTCCTGCTTTCTTTTCTGGAAGACTGGAACTACGTGAAGCACGAAGTGCCGGAATTCCGGCTTCCGCCGCCCCGAATTTCCGGGGAGCAATCGGCGGTGGTTTTTCCGATCGCATCCGGTCCTGCCGAAAGTTGGAGCATTTGTCCGGCGGTGTATCTTTCTGTAATCAACTCCGCTACCCGTCGTCTCTGGATGGCGAGTCCTTATTTTGTGCCCTCCAGTCCGCTGTTTTTTGCGATTTGCCATGCGGCAATTCGCGGCGTGGATGTGCGCATCGTTCTCCCGCAAATGGCTGACCACCTGCTGCCCTGGTTATCCTCCTTTACTTATTACCCCAAATTGCGAGAGGCAGGGGTTAAGGTCTGGCGCTACCAGGAGGGGTTCATGCACCAGAAAGTGCTGCTGGCTGATGACGACGTGGCGATCCTCGGCTCGATCAATCTCGACTACAGGTCCTTCATGCTCAATTTCGAGCTATCCGCAGCCATGCAGGACAAGGCGATAGCCCAAGATATCGAGGCGATGTTCCTCGCCGATTTCGACAAATCCAAAAGCGAAAACTTGCGCGCCTTCGAGGACGGTTCTTTTCTTTTCCGCTTCAAATGCCGTGCCGCTGCCTTAATGAGTCCCGAGCAGTAAAAACTTTCCCGTTGCTCGACAGGAAAGTAAGCACTGGTTGTATTCTTTTTTATGAACATCCGTGCGCTGCCAAATCATAATTTCTCGTGGCCTGAAATCGGACTTGGCTGCTGGCAGCTTGGCGGAGGCTGGGGAAAACCATGGGACGACGGGATCGCTCAACAAATCCTCCAATCGGCCTACGATTCCGGGACCAGGTTTATTGATACCGCCGATGTGTATGGAGATGGCGAGAGTGAGCAATCGATTGGGCGATTTCTCAAAACGCACGATAATTGTTTCGTTGCCACGAAACTTGGTCGGGCAGGGATTTACCCAGATGGATACAGCCGCGAGTCCTTGCTTGCGGCGACGAGGGCCTCGCTATCGCGTCTCGGCCTGAAAAAGTTGAGTCTTACCCAGCTCCATTGTGTGCCGACGGCGGTGCTGCTAGAGGGCAAAGTCTTTGATTGGTTGCGGGAGCAACAGCGCGATGGACTCATCGACTACTTCGGAGCCAGTGTGGAGAGCGTGGAAGAGGGGTTGATCTGCATCGAACAAGAGGGGTTGGCCTCCTTGCAGATAATACTGAATGTCTTTCGCCAAAAGCCACTCGAGGAACTCTTACCCAAAGCCAAGGCACTTGGTGTGGCGATAATTGTTCGTCTGCCACTGGCCAGTGGATTGCTCACTGGAAAGCTCGCGATGGATACGCGGTTCCCGGAGGGCGACCATCGGCATTTCAACCGCGATGGCGCTCAATTCAATGTGGGCGAGACGTTCGCCGGTTTGCCGTATGCAAAAGGTGTCGAGCTTGCCGCCGAGTTGAAATCTTATGTCCCGGAGGGGCTGTGTATGTCGGATATGAGCCTCCGGTGGATTCTCGATCAGGATGCGGTAACCGTGGTCATTCCCGGTGCTAGTTCGGCAAATCAAGCGCGCGTAAATGCCGCTGCCTCGGAATTGCAATCACTGTCCCCGAGTTTGCATGCAAAACTTGCAGAATTTTATCAGCAGAACGTCCGCCGCCACATTCGAGGCCCGTATTGATCCGCTAAGAGGATGTTACCTGGCGAGACTCGCTTGGTGAATGTTCCGGACCACACGCCACAGAACGAGGGCGTAAAGCAGGATAAATAAGGCAAAGAAACACTCCTTCAGTTCACCGTCGTTCGGACCATAATACTCCCAAGGAATCTGCACGCCGAAGTTCTTGGCGAGGCGCTTGGGAATATTGCAGGTGACCGCTATCACGGCGATGAGGGCTGTCTGGCTCGATGGCCAGAGCCAGAAGTTGATGCTGCACTGCTGGCAGAGCGAGGGATTTCTTCTCAGCCACCAAGGAACAATTATTGATCCGACAATTGCGCCGATGCTCAGGACGTTTCTGATGACCTTGGAGAAAATGAATTCCGGCCAGCCTTTGATGTTGTGGATGTTTGTTTCGTTTTGGCGGTTGATTGCCTCCCAAGACTCAGGCGGAATCCATTTTATGTAATGCTGCCCCCAGCTCATTTCCTCGCCTAAAAAAACAAAGCAGCCGAGGGCAAAGAGAATCGTCCATGCACGCAGGAGCACATCGTTTGTTTGCAGAGATGCCCGCAGGGCCAAGACGAAGGCGAGCAATAGAAAAACATTGGAAAGCGTTTCGATAAGCCCGTATTCGCGGTAGACATTCGCTTCCCAGTTGAGTCCTGGAACAATCAAAACCGCCGGATAAAGCAAAATCGCCAATGGCAAATACCATTTCAACCATGGCGACAACCGCTGGGCATGCGAGGGAAGGGAAGTGTCATTCATGGACATGAGGAGCGTTTTTGTAACAAACGATGGGTTGTCAGAAACACTTATTTCTTCTGAAAATTTTGTTTGCTCGAAGCAAAATCAGCATGAATGAGATACGTGAGAATGAAATTCCCTTCAGGCAGAGAGCTCGAACATGGCTGCTGACGTGCTTCGGACAGTGAATCGGTTGGCGAAAGATCTACGAGCTCCAGAATTCATTCGGACACCGAGGCACAATTTTATTGCCCAAGCATTGAAACGCTGAATCGAAGAACTGGGGATGAAAACCCTTTAGCTTTCAGCCCAGCGCGCAATGGGAGAACGCCTAGATGTTTAGTCCCATGAGCTTTCTGGTGATGGCACACACTTGCGCCATGCATCCATCACTCTTTGGAAATAAACATCTAGCTGCATCAAGGAGTAATCCACGCTTGGCTACTCGAGGAAAAATGATTATATCTGAAAATTGACAGAGAAAGATTGATTTGGCAAAGCACTACTTGCAGCAGGTCGTAGGAAAAACAGAAGATCAATTTTTCTATGATCAACCAAATAAAAAAATGATTAGTCAAGCACTTGGATTTTGATGTTCACGCTTTTGAGAAAAGAAAAGATTACTCATTGAAAAGTTTTTTTGTTTAGAAAATTAGTGCATTTTATCAATAATCGAATGATATTCTCACAGGTTTATAAAGTAACACTTTCAAAATTTAATAGGGCTGCAAAAATTGTCCCAATTATTCTTCTGTTAGCTGGAGCCGGATTATTTATTTGGGGTTCCGACAAGGGCTTTGATTTTACCGACGAGGGACTATATTTACTAGTTTATCAGAATCCGCAAGAATTTCCAGATAGCTACACTTCTTATCATCGGGTTGGCTCTGTTATCTTTTGGTTGGTTAGTCAAAATATTGTTGCGCTGCGTTTGCTAGGTTTTTTTCTAACTAGTCTAATAACATTTTACTTTGGCTATGCGCTAATCATGTTTTTAAAAGGGAGGGGAGGGCGTCTTCTGGGACAAAGTAGTGAATGCCTGTTTATGCATCTAACACTGCAGGGATCTGTGCTATCAGCCTATTGCTGGTTGCCTCCTACGCCAAACTACAACTCTATGGTTGGCATAGGGATGCTTCTTTCGTGTTCTGGTATATTTACTTTTTACTCTACCTTTGGCTTTGGTAAAAAATTATTTGTCAAACTATTAGGAATTTTTGCTTTGAGTTGTGGAATTCTTATTACTTTTCTAGCGAAAGGATCAAGCGCTGTTGGAATAACTGTGCTAAGTGTTATTTTTGTTGGATTATGCGGAATAATAAGCATCTACGAAAAAATTTCTTTAACTTTATTTGCGCTGGCATCTTTTATAGTTGGCATAATATGCATGTTATTATTTGCGCCTGAATTATTCGTAAGCATAAATTTTTTCCTTGGCTCTGTTGTTTCTTTGGCAAGGGGTGATGGCGCAAGTGGAATAATAGAACGTCATTTCCATGAAGCTGTAAACTTTTCTTTACGACATTTGGATATTTATACTCTTCCTATTTTATTGTCGATTGGAGTTCCTCTCATTGCAAGGCTGCCGATTCTTGATAAACGCCCTAAAATCAAGGGTCGCACTATTTTTCTAATTGTTACATCAACTCTTTTATCTGTTATTGTTCTCGCATTTGTGAGAGATGCTTATATGGCTGGTATACAAGGGCGCTCCAAAAGTATGTATGGTTATACAGTTTTATTTCTTGTGCTGCTTATCATGGGCTATGGACTTCCCGGTTTTTTAAAAACAATCGCCCCATTAAACATCTTTAGCTTTTCGATTTTTCTTGCTTGGTTGGCGCTTTTACCTTTTGCCACTGCGGCGGGAACAACTCATAAGATTTTTATCAATTCCCTTCTTCATGCGGCACCACTATCTGCTGCATCCGTTCTTCTAGCGGCCTCGCTCGATCAAAATCTTAGAAGGCGATTTGTTCTACCATTCACATGTTTTTATCTCGTAAGTCTTGGTTTTTCTCAGTTTTTTTCGGGCTTTATGGTGTCGCCTTATCGGATTGCTCCCAAATGGACTCAAACTATTCCTGTAGAAATTGGGTATCCCTCTACAATTCTTAAGATCGACCAAGCGAGCGCTCAGTGTATTTTGCAAACAAGAATGGCACTCGCCGAGGCGGGTTTTCAACCCGGCGATGATATTTTGGCCTTATATGGCCTTCCTGGGCTGGTATATGCGGTAGGGGGGGTATCCCCTCAGAAACCATGGTTTTTCAATGACCACGGTGCACTTGGTGACGAAGAAAATTTTCGAGCGCTGAAAAGAGTTCCTCTCAGCAGAATTACTTCCTCTTTTATTTTTCGCACAGATGCTGATTCTAGGGTTATCTCGCAGCTTAAGGGGTGTGGTGTGGATTTCGCTGAGAAATTTGAAAAGATCGACGAATCATTGCTTCCATGCGCAATTCGTTTCGTTGAAATTTGGAAGCCTAAGTAAGAGCTGATATGTGTAATAATCTTTAGTTTAATTAACGCATTAAAATATTAAAAATGCTAATATCTTATCATAAAAAATTTATTTTTGTTCATATTTTCAAGACAGCTGGAACCAGTATTACTAACAGTTTTTGCAAGTGTTGTTTTCGACCTGGATCTACACGTCCTTCAAATATGATGGCATATTTAACAACAAGCTGGAAAAAGATTCATCGCGTCCCAATAAAAAAACATGCTAAAGCTATAGAAATACGCGATCTAATCGATAAAAATATATTTAATTCCTTTTTCAAGTTTTCTTTCGTTCGAAACCCTTGGGATTGGCAAGTATCGCTCTACTATTACATTTTGGATCACCCAGAAAACCATGGATACCATACAACTCGAAAGATGGGAAGCTTCCGAAATTTTGTTTTTTCGCGTGAAGCCTTATCTTTTACGCAGACAGGCTGTTTGGTTGATGAAGATGGGAAGCTACTTGTTGATTTTGTTGGGCGGTTCGAGAATCTCGAGGATGATTTTCGGGATGTGTGCCGTCGAATTGGAATGTCTGTGGACTTGCCGCATATAAACAAATCTGATCGATCTAATTACCGTGATTACTACGACTCTGAAACGCGTCAATTAACAGCGAAGCTTTATGCCGAGGACATAGAGCGTTTCGGCTACCAGTTTTGAGATGAGAATTTTTAAGGTATCCAGTTATGATCACAAGGTTCTAGCTGCATTGTTTGCAGGCGAAAATCAGTCGTTGTCGACTGATTATCAATCAAGCTTGGACGACTTGATGCATGAGGTTTTCGTGGGAACTGACTTTTGGTCCCGCGCGATTCCGAGAGGTTGTGATATCGAAATCATGGAGGTGATTTTGAACGCCGAACCACTCCAGCGTCAGTGGGCCTTTGAAAACGGGTTTCGTGTGGATGAGTCGGATTGGATGCGCTCAATTTTGCGTGAGCAGGTGCGGCGGTTTGATCCAGAGGTTTTGTTTTTTCATGACCAAGAGTATCTGGATGCTGCATTTCAGGCCGATGTCTTGAGTGTTTGCAAGCCTAGTTTGGTGGTTGCGTGGGATGGAATCGCCCGGTGCGATGTCTCCCGGTTTGTCCATTGCCAACTCGTGTTGACGAATTTCCCATTCGTCAGGGATTTATATCGTTCTGCAGGCTTGAAATCCGAGGTGTTTCCATACAGCTTCCATCGGGATATTGCTGAGCGATTACAATCGCGGAAGCGAATTTACTCTCTTACCTTCGCGGGCAGTCTGGTGGTTCGTTCAGACCTGCATGTGCGTAGGTTGCGTTTGGTGGGCAGTTTGGCAAAACGTCTCCCTCTCGCCGTCCGAGCTACGGGGAGTGTCTTGCAGTGGAAATGGAGCGAGCGTTCCCAGCGTCGTCGACTTCGCCACTTACGATGGGGAGAGGCTTTGGCGGTGCACCGTTTGGGAAAAGCGAATCTCGGCGCAGTGCATGGCATGCCGATGTATCAATTCTTTAGTGAGTCACTCGTGACATTTAATGTTCATATCGACAATGCAAGAAATGTCGCAAGCAACATGCGGCTTTTCGAGGCGACAGGCATGGGTGCGTGTCTCTTAACGGATGGGGCAATTGGAATGGGAGAGTATTTTGAACCCGATCGTGAGGTGGTTGTTTACAATAGTATAGACGAGGCGATTGAAAAGGCTGGGTGGCTTTTAAGAAATCCTAAAAATGCTAGCGAAATCGCCGAGGCTGGTAATCGGCGAACCCTCAGAGATCATACCTTTGATATGCGGATTCCGCTTTTAAAAGCTCTGCTGAGTATTTGAATCAAAAATCTAGAATTGCAAGTGGATCATGCAGCAGGGAGTTGCCGACAACCATGCGTGTCATAACATCCAAACGATCCGACCTTTCAGAACCAGGGGACAATCGCAACCCCCAGGGAAGTTTTCGCCAGAAACGTCGGTAGCGTTGGGCCCGTTCGCAAAGACTCTGCGAATAGTATCTATGCAACACCGAGTTCATTTCCGAACGGAATTCGGTTGCATAAGCAGGGTTGCTTGAAATCCCTCCTGATGCAAAAACTGCTACCATGCGGCGAAGATACACTGCCGGTAATTGTTTTATTACCAAGGCCCGAATCATCCAGTCATAATCTCCTGCTGCCTTTAATTTATCATCGAAGAGTCCAACCGTTTCTAGAGCGTTGCGTGAGTAGAGGGTCGCTTGCTGGCAAATGCTTTTTTCTGCGAGTGTGAGCCGGTTGACTTGGCGGTGGCTGCGTTTTCGGAACGATCCGGTGTTTGTATTTTTAATCAAAGCATCCCCAAAAACAATGCCTTGTGGAACAAGCGCTAGGCATTTAACTAGCAGACATAGGGATCTAGGATCCAGAAGACAATCATCATCATTCAAAAAATAAAAGGCATCGCCCCCTGATATCCGAGCGCCTTTGTTCATTGCATCGTAGATGCCTTTATCCCTCTCACGAATATGAATGACCTCGTATTTTGCACGGTTTGCATATCTTTGAATAATGTCTGTTGTTTGATCCTCCGAGAGGTTGTCCACGATAACGTGTCGGTATGGTTGAAATTGCTGGGATTCAATGCTGCAAAGGGTTTGGTTTAGAGTGCAACAACGGTTCCAGGTGGGTGTGATAATAGACAACTTCATTACAAGACCGCCTTCCACCATTCTTTTGCTCTCGCGTCCCAGGAAAGCTCTGCCGCGCGATTACGCAGATTGTAAGCCATGGCTTCGGCGAAGTTCGTGTCTTCGGAAAGCCTATTGATTTGGTTTACAAGGGAGCTGATACATCCTGGGCGAAAATACAATGCGTGGATTTCGGAAGTAAGCACTTCCTTAATAGTTGGTAGTTCGCTCGCGATGATAGGTAGTCCAAGTCCAGCATAGTCATAGGCTTTGGTAAAAGCGATAGAGGCTCGGTGATCCTTATCAAGCGCTGGAATGATAAGGGCTTTTAACTCTTTGCAGGCGACGGGAACAGCGTTGCTCGGAATCGGATCATACGAGTATAACCCATTCGCTGGGTCGCCAGGAATCGAACCTTCGTTCCGTCGGGCACGTCCGTAGATGTGAAGCTCTATTTCTGAGGCGCAAAACATGCGTATATTCTTCCATTCTTTAACGAGCCAAGGAATGCCCTGCTCTTCTGAAAGAGAGCCGAAATATCCGATTTTAAAGGTGTCAATTGGTAGCTTTTCTTTTTGAATCGGCTTGTATGTAGATGCTAATCCAAGGTTGCGGCAATTGATTGTCGGGAAGATGCCGCGCAATAACTTTTCAAGAGCAAAGCAGGTAGTAATAAATTGGTCTGCAGATCCTAGCGCCTCAAACTCCCGGGTGCATTTCCGGTGAGTTTTGTCACGAGATTGCATTTCTAACTGGTGAACCTCGTAAATCATGCGGACTCCTGATCCTCTGAGTTTCCCTGTAACGACACGAAATAATTCCGGAAAACTTGCTGTGCAAACTACATCGCCAGCGTCTGAATGAAGTAAAAGATAGCGTGTGGCAGCCCAATGAAATAGGGCATTAATATGGAAAGGTCGCCATTTGCTGCGCCTTAAACTAGGAAGACCGATTGTTTTGAGGCTCGGGACATCAGGCGAGGAGTGCAGGGAGAGAATGTCGCATTTTATTCTATTTGATGCGTGTAGAAGGGTAACATTCCAATTTGATGGTGCATTTTTTGATAGGGCAATTACATGTCTCACACAGTAAAGCGCATGAGCAGAACCATCGTTAGGATCTAAGTTTGCAAGAAAGTAGAGAGTCTGTGCCAAAACAGCAGGATTCTAGTTATTTTCTTAATTCAAGCCTAGAAGTATTTGAAACTCGTAAAATTTGTATGAGAATTCTATCGGATAGTGAGTTCAGTGCTCTTGAGATTTGACTGGGCCATAAAGAACTTTGGATTGTGTATTGAACACGAGGCGATGCCCGCCTAGCGTTTGCGACTCTGCAATGAAAATCCAAAGAGCGCTGATCTCTGTTTCCGATAAAACGGGCATCGTTGAATTTGCCCGCGAACTCTCCCAATACGGGATCGAAATCCTCTCCACCGGTGGCACGGCCAAGGCCCTGCATGAAGCGGGTATTCCCACCACGGAGGTATCCCAATTCACGGGTTCACCTGAGATCATGGAGGGCCGGGTGAAAACCCTGCACCCTCGTATCCATGGAGGATTGCTGTATGTGCGGGGCAATGCACTCCATGAAGAGCAAGCAAAAGCAAATGGCATCCGCCCGATCGACCTTGTCGTGGTAAACCTTTATCCATTTGAAGCCACGATAGCCCGCGAGGATGTCACGCTACCCGAAGCCATCGAGCAGATCGATATCGGTGGCCCGTCCATGATTCGTAGCGCTGCAAAAAACTACCAATCCGTGTGTGTCGTCACCGATCCGGGCGATTACCTGTCGGTTCTTGCGGATATGAAGGAGGAAAATGGCGGCACGACTTTGGTGCTGCGCGAGCGTCTCGCAATCAAAGCATTTGCCACCACGTCGTCCTATGACTCTGCCATCACGTGCTTCTTGAATCGTGAACAGCAGACATGCAGTCGCTTCCGGCTTGAACTGCCCCTAGAAATGCGACTCCGATACGGCGAGAACCCTCACCAGCAGGCCGAACTTTACGGTGATTTCGATTCGTATTTTGAGAAGCTCCAAGGCAAGGAACTTTCTTATAATAATATTCTCGATATCAGTGCTGCCGCAGCTCTCATTTCGGAATTCAGTAAACCCACGATTGCGATCCTGAAGCACAACAATCCCTGCGGTGTGGGGTCCGATCCCGATCTGCGTGAAGCTTGGGAAAAAGCTTTCGCTACTGATAAGCAGGCTCCCTTCGGAGGTGTCATCATCTGCAATCAGCCAGTCACGCTCTCCCTGGCCAAGGCGATCAGCGAGATTTTCAGCGAGGTGATTATCGCGCCCGAATTTGATTCCGATGCCCGTTCCTTGCTCCAAAAAAAGAAAAACCTGCGCCTGATGCGGGTTCTAAAGCCGCTCAACCAAAGCGAGCGCGATATCCGTAGTGTTCTTGGCGGAATTCTTGTGCAGGACTGCGATACGGCCGACATACCCGAACTCGAACACAAGGTCGTTACCGCCCGGCCTCCCACGAAGGCCGAGATCGAGGCCATGGAGTTTGGTTGGAAGGTCGTGAAGCACGTCAAATCAAACGCCATTGTCTATGCCTCGGGCGATCGCACTCTGGGTATTGGTGCCGGCCAGATGTCGCGTGTGGATGCCTCTCGCATTGCTGTGTGGAAGGCCCAGGAAGCGGGACTCTCGCTCAAAGGCAGCGTCGTGTGCAGCGATGCATTCTTCCCGTTTGCCGATGGACTCATCGCTGCCGCCGAAGCGGGTGCGACTGCTGCTATTCAGCCAGGCGGCTCGGTGCGTGATCCGGATGTGATCCAAGCTGCCAACGAAAAAGGGGTGGCCATGGTCTTCACCGGCACTCGCCACTTTAGGCATTAAGCGACACAAATCCATATGAGCCGTCTCGCCGTTATTACCTGCGGTCCGGCCTACGCTCCCATCGACTCAGTTCGCCGGATCAGCAATTTTGCAACCGGCGAGATCGGAACGATTCTTTCACAGGCCCTCAAGGTATGCGGGCTCGAGGTTATTTGTTTTCGAGGTGAGGGGAGTATTGCCTCGCATCCAGACGGAGTTGATGTCCGGACATTCACCACCAATGAATCCCTCGCTGCGGCATTGCAGCAGTTGGGAAAGATGCCCTCTATTATTTTTCATGCCGCTGCTCTTTGTGATTATCAAGTCGCCGGAGTGGAAGGTGTCATTGCGCAAAAAAAACTCTCCAGTCGCAGCGGTGGTATCACCCTCCACCTCCAACCCGCTCCAAAAATTCTACCGCGCCTGCGCGAGTGGTTTTCCGAGGCACAAATTGTCGGATGGAAATATGAACTCGATGGTGTGCGATCCGATGCCATAGCCCGAGCCCAAATCCAAATCCAGGAATCCCGCACCGATGCATGCGTAGTGAATGGAGCCGCGTATGGAGAAGGATTCGGCATCCTCATGCCGGATGGTGTTCTCACGGTTTGCGATAACAAAACCGCGCTTGCGGCAGCACTGGTCGAGCGTTTTGCCACATAGCTGCAAAAAAGATGTCTCTGCGCCAATCTTCCTCATTGCCACAAATGGAGAGGCGTTTTAATTTGCAAACCGCACTCGCCGGCGTGGCGGAATTGGCAGACGCGCGCGACTCAAAATCGCGTTCCGCAAGGAGTGTCGGTTCGATCCCGACCGCCGGTAAGCCCCTCGAAAAAAGCCCGTAGAGCCTCTTAAATAAAGCCTCTACGGGTTTTTTGTTGTCTGGACTTCTTGAGACTTCAAAAACCTTAAAAAGACATTTTCCGGTTGCGAAAGTGCCACAAGTGCCACAAGCTGATTTCCAGCATGTCCTATAGTGTCACATTGGATTCTTCGCGGAAGACCTCTCCTTGGGTTCTGACCATTCCAAAATCGGTCGCTGGGAAACGTCTTCGCCGGTTTTTTCCGCTGGAATCGGATGCGTGGATGGAGGGGGGGCGACTGATGTCGCAACTCAAGGAGCGGGGGACGATCAGCCTGGAGGAGGACTTCAGCGGGATGACCGTGGAGCGGGCGGTGGCGTTGTTCGACGCGCAGTATGTGGACTACTCGAAGTCTCACCGCGAGAAGGTGGAGAAGGTGACGCGGTGGATCGCGGAGGGGATGCCGGGGCAACTCAAGGGGATCACGCCGATGCGGTGCGTGGAGTGGTTCAAGAAAATCCAAGGGGTCTCGACGTCGAGGGCGACGGTCTACCGATACGCTCGCATGTTTTTTAATTGGTGCGTGAAGACGGACATGCTGGACAAGTCGCCTTGGCGGGCGGTGGCGTGTCCCGACTCCACGCCGGGGCGGAATATTCTGACTCCGGAGGAAATGAAAGCGGCATTGGTAGACGAGGAGATTCCCGACTACCTGCGGGCGGCGATCCTCCTTGGTGGCTTTGCGGGGCTGCGCACGGTGGAGGTGCGGCGTCTGCGGTGGGAGGACATTGACAGGGGGCAAATCTACATCTCGCCGGAGACGGCGAAGCAGAAGAAGAAGGGGAACCGGGAGCGATTGGTGGACATGACGGAACCACTCAAGCGCCGGGCGAAGTTTTTCAAGGGGCGGACCGGGTTGGTGGTGCCGGTCTGCGAGGCGGCATTTTACAGGGAGCGCCGGAAATTGGCGGAGCGCCTGTGCGGCTGGGATGATTTTCCGACGAATTCCCTGCGGCACTCGTTCGCAACCTACCACCTCGGGCAGTGCAACAACCCGGCGCTCACCGCCTACCAGATGGGGACTTCGACGCAACTGGTGATCAACACTTACGCAGTCCCGGCTCGGAGGGCGAACTGGAAAGCCTACTGGAGGATTTGACTTATGCCCTACGCGAACAAGAAAACCCAAAAGAAATTCATGGCGCGGCAGTATCGGGAGCGTTACCAGACGGATGAGAAGTTCAAGGAGGCGGAGAGGGACAGGAAGGCGGATTGGTATCAACGGAACAGGGAAAAAGTGATTGCGCGGGTCATGGAGAACAAGGCAAAGAGAGTGAAAAGGTGAAAAGGATTCTTTATGTTTGATTTTACCGAAGAAGAGCTGACATGGGAAATAGTTGGGAAGTGGACGGCAAAAGATACTGACCTTGATTACAGCATCATTGTTAAGTATCAGCCGATGATTACAGTTGATGGATATTTAGGTTATCCAAGTGGAAAACCTTACAAATTGATGTTGATGTATTTTCTAAAAGGATCGCATCTTTTTATTGCCACACTTCCAACTTATCGAAATGAAAAAGATGTAAAAGATTTTGAAAGCAAGAGCCTTATTGATTTAAGAGAATGTTCACTGATGACAAAAGCGTTTATTGATCGAAAATCTGTTGGAATTTTTTTTACAAAAGAAAAAGCGTTCTACATCGGAGAAAAGTTCTTTTTTGCAAGCAACTCCGAACATGGTTTTTATGCAGATATGCTTCCATATCGGCACGCATTCACACTTCGTTTTCCGGAAAAAAATTGTCATTCCGATTGGCAAGATGCCATGAAATTTTCTGATGCGATTAAAAAGCAGATTTTTCTCTCCCAATTAAAAAGCAACGAATAAAAATCACTAAAATGGAAACATTCATTCGCTTCATGGCTCCTGTAAATGGAACATCAGCAACAACATTGATGAAGTGCATTGATGAAGCGCTTTCAAAAAATGTGGATCACATTCATTTGATGCTGTCTTCACCTGGCGGAAGTGTTTTTCATGGACTTTCTATCCATAACTTTTTAAAAGGCTCTCCCGTTGATGTTACCACATACAATTTTGGAACCGTTGATTCGATTGCTACGGTGATTTTCTGTGCGGGATCGACAAGACGCTGTGTTCCTCATGCGCGTTTTCTCATCCATGGCGTGAGTTTGACTTTTGAAGGGACAACCCGCATGGATGAAATAGGCCTTGAAGAGCATTTGAAACTCATCAAGATTGATTATGAAAATATCGCTCGCGTGATTGCCGACACAACCGGAAAATCAACCGAAAATATCGTCAAAGCCATGAACGACAGAACGACTCTTTCTCCGATGCAAGCCAAAGATTATGGATTGGTTCATGAGATTTCTTCCGATTTGTTCCCGAAGAATTCTGAGTTGATGGTCATCATGGAAGATAATACCGCTCGGCAAGTCACTCCTGGTTGCTATCAACTTCCCTTGATCACTCAGCACCAAAGCTCGCAACTTCCAAAAATCGAATCGAATTCCACGGCGTTATCGACCGGTTCGTATTGGTAAATCTCCCGACTTGCACCTTGGCCCGGGCGCGATGTCTTGGAACATTGCCTTATTGTTTATGATGGCATGGCTGGATCGTTTGCTTTGGCTTTTTGAAAAACCTCTCACGTCAAGCATCCATGCGGGTTGGCGGCAGTGTTGTTGGTTTTTATTGTGGTTGCGTGATGAGTCTGATCGCCCGCGGAGCGTCTGTTTAAGCGGGTGAAAATTTATTTTGGCCTGCGGAGCCATTGCCAATGGGGTTGTCAAGGGTTTTTATTGGGTAGGGTTTCACCTTATTGGAAAAAAATAAAAAAAATGCTTGGCGGGTGTCAGACACCAGACTTAATGTTCTTCCATGCCTGACAAACGAGCAGCAAACAAAGTCCGGGTAACGGTGCCTATAGAGGACACCTTGCTGGCAAGAATTGAGGAGTTCGCGAAGGAACAAGGCATCGACCGTGTCGCGGCCATGAAGCTTATGTGCGACTCCTACATGAAAGAAAAAAAACAAACCAAAACCAAAAAACCACGATGACAAAAATCACTTTTCCAATTGAACGCGCCATGAGGGATCAACTGGCGGAGATCGCCAAAAGCGAGCGCCGGTCTCTGGCTTTTATTATGAGGGAAGCGGCGACTATTTTTTTGGACAGGGTGTCAGACACCCCCGCCAATAAGGCGCATAAAACCACAACCCCTAAGAAAAGGAGGGCGGCGTGATGGGAAAAACTTGGGATGAGAAGGAATGGGACCGGATGGTGGACCGGCGGTTGGGGCGGCCTGGTCCCGCTGTGAGCCTCCTGGAGCATGGAGCGTTGTTTCTGGCTTGTGTGGCGTCGGGTTTTTTAATGGTGACCCTGCCCAATCTGGACAAGGAGGGCTTCCAGCCTCGGGAGCATGTAGCCAAGCAGGATGCCGAGAAGGACGCCGAAAACCCCGATCCAGGCGCTGCGGTAGGCTCCACGGATTTGCTGGGCGGTGAGGCGGCGTTGCCACTCGAACTGGGCAAGGAGAAACTGGCGGGTGCCTTCGGGGGATTTGCTTTGAAAGTCGGCGAGTTCGCGGTCGGAGAGGGTGGCGAGGACATTGGGATCGGAAGCGAGGAATCCGGCTTCCTTGAGGGCGGTCTGACGTCGCTGGCGGTCCCATTTTCGGAGGACGCCGAGGTTGCCGCCGCGAAACCTGTGACGGAGGCGCCAAAACCATGAGGGCTTCATCGGGGAACGAAAATGTCAGGCCGGAGGTGGCGGCGCAAGACAGAAGGGGTGGCGGCGTGAGCGTGGAGAATGATTTTGCGTTGAACCTCGACGCGGTGGAGGCGGTGCGGGCCGGGGAGGACACGATGACGAGCTGGGCTGTGCTGAAGAGTGGCCGGGAGCTGCGCTTGTCTCCTGGGGAGGCGGGGGTGGTTATCGAAGCACTCCTAACAAGGAAAACAGAGCTGCAAGGACAGAGGCCAGAAGGACAACCCACCCTGTCCAGCGGGGAAGGAAGTTCGCTTGGATGGATTTTTGCAGGGAACGCCGGTTGATCTCGGAAAGGACAAGACTATGACCATATTGACTCAAATTTTTATTCTCCAACTCGGCGGCGAGTTCCTCGTCGGTGAGGGTTTGGAGGCGTTCAAACAAGGCCATGCCGGGAGCGTGGGATTTTCAACCGGCGCTGGCAAGGCGGAAGGGAGGGCGGCGTGAGCGATGAACTGACAACGGGTCAAGCGGCAACGCTTATGGGGGTCTCGACGAAGACCATTTATCGTCTGCTGGCAGCAGGGCAGATCGAGGGGGCGCTCCCGTTTGGGAAGCGTGGCGGCTACCGGGTGAGCCGCTCGGTGCTGGAGCGTTGGTATCGCCAGCGAAAAGAATCCTCAACGAACAACAGGAGGGCCGCGTGATGAACCACCAGGAGGTTCTTTGGGTATTGCAGGCGGGCATCGATGCGGTGTGGACGCTGGGGCCGCTGGCGGCGTTGGGGGTCGCGGCATGGAGGGTGGCGCGATGCTGACGGGCTGGGAGGGGGTCGCTCTGGCGGTGCTGACTTTGGGATCGTGCTACGCGAGCTACCGGCTGGGGCAGAGGTCGGTGATGGATGAGTTGCGCCGGTCGCGGGAGATGCGGAGGCGTTGGCGGGAGTTTGAAGATTTCGAGGACTGAACGGTCCTCACCACAAGAAGCGGCCCCGAAGGACGGCAATCCAACGGGGCCAAGTCAAAACCACAAGAAAAGCAGTATTAACAAAATGAGTAACACACAACTGACTACACAAGTCAACACACAAGTCGCCTTGGGCGACATGCAGGTGATGGCCTCGGCCATCGTCAAATCGGGTCTCTTCGGCATGAAGACCCCGGACCAGGCGCTGGCCTTGATGATCGTGGCGAGCGCCGAGGGGCGGCACCCGGGATCGGTGGCTGCGGACTACCATATCATCCAAGGCCGCGCTTCTCTGAAGGCGGATTCGATGCTGGCGCGGTTCCAGCAATCTGGGGGGCGCGTCGAGTGGCACGACCACACGAATGAGAAGGTGGCGGCGACATTCTCCCACCCGGCGGGGGGATCGCTGCGGATCGATTGGGACATGGCGCGGGCGAAGGCGGCGGGGCTGGGGTCGAAGGATAACTGGAAAGGCTACCCGCGGCAAATGCTGCGGGCGCGGGTGATCTCGGAAGGGGTCCGTGCGACCTTCCCGGCGGTGCTGAATGGCATGTATACCCCGGAGGAGGTGCAGGAATTCGACGCTCCCCGGCCAGTGCGGTCGGTGAAGGTGGAAGTGACCCCGGAGCCGGTGGCGGAAGCGCCGAAGGTGGTCGAGGCGGAAGTGATCGCGGTATCAACTGATACTGTGCCGGAAGCGGATTGGGCGGCGGAATTGGAGAAGCGGATCTTTGAGCACGAGAAGGCGGTGAATGCGTTTCTCGTGGCCAAGGGCCAGATCACCGAGGGGCAGACTTTCCGGGACATCGCAGATGAGGGCTACCGATCCAGGGTGATGAGCAACACGCCGAAATTCCTCGACGCCGTTCTGGCGGCAACGAAGGAGGCGGCATGATCCGGCATTCGGCACTTCCCAAGTTGGCGCAATGCCCCTGTTACGAATCCAACCCGGTCGCGGGACCGGCGGCGGAGCGGGGATCGCGGCTTGATGCGGCGTTTCGGGCGCTTCTACAAGGCAAGCCGGTGGAGGGGGAACTCTCCACCGAGGAACTGGAGGCGGTGATGTGGGCGGTGGATACGGCCCGCGACATCGCGGACGGGGCGGACATCGAGGCGGACGAGGCGAAGCTGAAGGTCACGACCCCTGGCATGGATCATGAGGGGACGGAGGATGCCCGGTGCGAGAGCGAGGCGGTGAGTTTCGACCTCAAGACGGGGCAAATCCGGAGCTACTACGAGCAGATGGCGGCGTATGCGCTGGGGAACATGGAGCGCACTTTCGAGGAGTCGTGGACTTGCGTGTTGCTGTTCTGCGACCAGCGGGAGTTCACGCGATTGGAGTTTAACCACGCTCAGGCGTCGGCGGTGGTGGCGGATGTGGTGGCCGGGGCGAGCGATCCGAACCGGCAACCGAATGCGTGTGACTACTGCGCGTGGTGCCGGAAGTCGGATACTTGTGTCGCCCGCACGGCTCCGGTGGTGGAGACGCTGGCGACGGTAGAGTCGTCGGTGTCGCTGGCCGATGTGCGGCAGGGGATTCTGGCTGACCCGGATCGGCTGGGAAAATTCCTCAAGGCGGCGTCGATCTTTGAGAAGGAATTACTGAAACCTCTCAAGGATGCGGCGAAGGAAATCCTCGCGGCAAGTTGTGAGGTTCCCGGATGGAAGCTCCAGCATCAAAGCGGGAGTGAGTATTTTGACCGCATTGCCATCGTCTCGGCGGCAGTGGCCGGGAAGTCGGGCCTCGATGATCTCGTCACGGCAATGGGTGGGGACATGGGCGGCAAGGCTTTCCGCGAGTGGTGTGCGAAGATGCGGCTGCCGGTGCAGGAGCAGCACGCCCAACGCAAGGCCGACATCGTGAAACTGGTCGAGGACAAGCCGAAGAAAGCGAGGGCCAAATGACCGGCGAGGAACTGCGCGACCGGGGCATCCTGCAAGTGGATGCCAACACGCCGGAGGATTGGAAGGCGACTGCGGATCAAGTCATTCAATGGCTCGCACGGAACGGGGCGGAATTCACGGCGGAAGATGTCCGCCCGTGGGTTCCGGAGCCGCCGCACCCAAACGCCATGGGCGCGAGGTTTGCGGCAGCGGTGAAGGCAGGAGTGATTCGTCACCTCTGCTACCGGAAGGCGAAGCGGGCGCAGGCCCATGCCCGGGTGCTGGCGGTTTATAGGGGGGGTGGACATGCAAATTGAATTCAATTTCTCCCCAGTGTGTCCGGTGCGCGTGGTCAAAAACACTTGGTCCGATCTCTGGCATGTCATGCGTGGTCACTATGTGTGGCCGGAAGACACGGAGCAGAAATGTTTCGAGTCCATCGAGGAGGCTGTGGCCTTTGCAAAAAAGCATGGGGCAACCCCGCAAGTCGGGAGGGAGGCGTTCCATGGCCGGTGACTGGATCAAGGTGGAACATGCCACGCCCGACAAGCCGGAAGTTTACACCATGGCGACGATCTTGGGCATAGACCCGGACGCCGTGGTGGGCAAGCTCGTCCGATTTTGGGCTTGGTGCGACCAGCAGTCTATTTCCGGTAACGCTCTCACCGTTACAGATTCCGTTCTCGACCGTATCACCCACCAGCCGGGTTTCTCCGATGCGCTCCGCAAAGTTGCCTGGCTTGAAGTCCGCTCCGGCTCGCTTCAAGTCCCGCACTTTGATCGGCACAACGGCCAAACCTCCAAGGCCCGTGCGGTTTGCAACAGGCGAGTCGCGGAACATCGTAACAAATGTAACGCACCGAGCGTTACAAATGTAACGCCGCAAGCGTTAGAAAAACCGTTACCAGAGAAGAGAAGAGAAGAGAAGAGTAATACTACTTCTTCTAACGAAGAAGTAGGCGCTGATCGCAAAAAATCCTACCTGCTGGATGAGGAGTTTTGGGCGGAGATGCGGCGGCACTATCCCAACATCGAGGTCGAGGCCGAGTCGCGAAAAATGGATGCGTGGCTCCTCGCCCGCCCGGGCCGCAAGAAGACCCGGCAGTTTGTAATCAACTGGCTGAACAAGGTGGAACCGGCGCTTGCGCCTGCGAAGGTGGAGGAGGTGGAGACATGGTAGCCACGGTGCAAGCGTGTGCGACTGAGTTGTGCTTCAACTCGGTGCCGGTGCCAACGGGGGATTTTGTGCGCTTCTTCCCAGGAGTAAAAATCCTCTGCGATGAGTGCGACCTCAAGCGGGTCGAGAGGCTCCAGCAGGAACAGGCTGCGGAGGAGCAGGAGAGGCGGCAGGAGGCGTTCAATGCCCTCTGCCCTCCACTCTACCGCGAAAGCGACCCCGAACGCATCCCAGCGGCGTTTCTGCGCGAATGCGAGGCATGGGAGTATTCCGCGCAAGGTCTCGGCTTTGTCGGTCCTGCGGGGACGTGCAAGACGCGGGCGGCGTGGATGCTGCTCAAGCGCCTGCATTTTGAGGGGATGCGTGTCTTTGGGATCACGGCGACGGGCTTCGCGAAAGCCTGCGCGGATCAATTCCATGACAACCCGCAGGCCAAGGCGCTGGCGGAGGACACGCTGGAGCGTTGCCGCCGCACGAAGGTGCTGCTGCTCGATGACCTCGGGAAGGCGAAGATGACCGAGAGGTCAGAACTGGAACTCTTCGATCTGCTGGAGCATCGGTCTTCCCATGCTCTCCCCATCTTCTGGACGGCGAATGCCGAAAAGGGGGCGCTCAAACAAATGCTCTCGCCCGACAGGGGCGAGCCGATCCTCCGGCGGTTATCGGAGTTTACGAAAATTATTAAGACATAAAAACCAAAGTTTGACTGATACCAACCTCCCAAACAACAACAACCAAACAACACATGACTACACACGAACTCGCAGACAAACAGAACCGCTATGTGACCGCCGAAGGCAAATACATCGCGAAAGTAAAGCAACCAGGCAACGGGTGGCTGGGCACGACGAAGACCGGCACGGATTTCATCCGCGTCCCGCTCCTCATCGATGACCCGGAGAGCGACCAGCACGGACGGGAGATCGTCTGGCAGGGGTGGCTCTCGGAGAAGGCAATCAAGCGGACCTGTGACACGCTCGACGCTGCATTTGGACGGGAGTGGGACATCAAATCGCTGGACGCTGGCAAGTCGCCGTTTCTCGGCCAGAAGTGCCGGATCACGGTGGAGGCAGAGGAATACAACGGGGAAATGCGCCACAAGATCAAGTGGCTCAACCCGCTGGAGTCCAAGCCACGGGAAACCGAACCGCTCTCCACGGATCGCCTCGCCACGCTCAACGACCGCCTCCAGGCCGCAAGGAATGAAGAAGAAACATTCTAACCGAGGGAAGGTCGCCCAAGGGGCCGCAGGGACTCAAACCTGCGGCTCCGACCGGCTCGATGCGTGGTGGAGGCTGCTTTCACAACAGGTGGGGGATGCGTCGAGGCGCTTCTGGGCGGCCACACCGGAGCGTCGGGAGATCGAGGCCAAACGCAAAAAGGATTTTGTTATATGAAATTGACCACAGAGAACACAAAGGACACGGAGAGGGCTACACCGGAGACGGATGCGCTTGAGCAGAAGCAATCAAGCGAAGGATGCCCACAATGGAACGACATGATGAGGTGGGTTAGAGAACACGCATCTTTAGCTCGCAAGTTAGAGCGCGAGCGCGACGAGGCGCGAGAGCAAAACGCAAAGCTTCGTAACATTGCAAAGAGGGCGATTGAAGCAATCCCTCATACAGAAGGATACGGAGAGTTTTCGTATGCAGCGGCAATCCTCCGCGCTGAACTCAAGCAACTCAAGGAGGAAAAATGATCGAGGCAATTATTACTTTTGTCGTCGTCATGGCAATTATGTCCCCTATCTCTTGTGCTTTCTACAACAGGGTCTTAGAGCAAGAGCGGAACGAGGAACTGCGACGGCAGGTAGATGAAATAAAAGAACTCTTGAAAAAGCGGGAGGGCGGGAAATGAGCAAACTTGAAATCGAATGGATTATGATCCTATCCGCTATTTGTTTGCTAATCTCATCTTTTGGGGCTGCTTGGCAACGCGATGAATTGAAGGCGGAAGCGGTCAAGCGAGGCTTCGCGCAGTGGGTCGTCGATACTAGTGGCGATACGACTTTTCAGTGGAAGGAGGGCGGGAAATGAGCGTCCAACAAACATCAGAGAGCGCGGCGGAAGTAACTGGGAAAAAGCATTTTTGCACCAAAGTTAAAAAAGATTCCCTACGCTGGAAGCGAGTCAGCTTTGACAAGCTTATATTAGAGCAGGCGAGTTGCTGCCTAGAATGCGGGAAAGTGAGTTGGGAGGAAGTGCCAACTATCGAGGAGGGCGGGAAATGAAGGATTTTTTTATGGCGTTTGTGATGGTATTAACTCTTACGCTTTTATGGACTTGCGTCGCGAGCGTTTGGAAGAACAAGGAATTGAAAGTCGAGGCGGTCAAGAGAGGTTTTGCCGAATGGGCAGTTAGTGAAAATGGCAGCACGACATGGCAATGGAAGGAGGGCGGGAAATGAGCGAAACGCCTGAGACGGATGCGCTGGCATTAAGCGAGTCGCGCACAGATCATAATTGGAGGCAACTATGCCGCAAGCTGGAGCGCGAACGCGACGAGGCGCGGAAGCAAAACGCAAAGCTCCGTGACATGTTTGAGTCAGCCATTGGGAACGCTGAAGAACTGACAATGTATGGCCGCGACCTTTGCAGAGAGTTAAGGCAACTCAAAGGAGCAACCAACCATGCCGGTAACCTCAAAAAATGAACTGGACCTATGAACAACTTCGACAACTTGGCTACCGGCAAAATCCGGATGGCTCATTCTCTCACTCTGCAACTGCGGGGGTATCTCACGCCAAGCCTCAACCGGCTTCTCGGCCAGCATTGGTCGCTCCTGCAAAAAGAGAAGGTCCGCGCAAGGCTCGCACTACTCTCATCATTACGAGGCACGCTTGCTCGCTCCTCGATGCCGACAATTACGCAGGCGGTTGCAAGCCTCTCATCGATCAACTCCGCTACGCGAAGCTCATCGAAGACGACGACCCGGAAACGGTCGAAATCCTCTTCCGGCAAGTCAAAGTCAAAACCAAGAAAGAAGAAATGACCACGGTGGAAATCACCCAAGGAACGGGGGATTATAAAAGGGGGGACAACGATCTTGTCAAGACAAGTTTTGACTGATACCATCAACACTATGAAACTGAACCCAAAACAAGAGGCGTTTTGCCAAGGTGTCGCCAGTGGTCTCTCGCTCACGCAAGCCTACATCCGCGCTGGCTACTCCGAAAAGGGAGCCGGACAAGGAGGTGAGCGCCTGTTGAAAAATGTTGAAATCAGTAAACGGGTCGAAGAACTCCGCGCCAAGAGTGAGGCGAAACTCAACTACAAACGCGAGACCTACCTGGAAACGCTGCGCGACCGCTTCATGGAAATGCCCCCGGAACTTCCCTCCACGGCGAAATACGGGGAAATGCTCGCGAAGGCGATGGGCTGGAACGAGCCGGAGAAGATCGAGGTGGCTGGGGCCATGGACATCAACATCCGCATCGGTGGCCATTAACCTCGACATCATCCCGCGACCGCAACTCGCGAGCTACCTGCACCGCACGCAGCGCTGGTCGGTAATGGTGCTGCACCGCCGCGCCGGGAAATCCTTCGTGTGCATCCAAGACTTGATTGCCAAGGCGCTCTCGCACAAGCGCAGCGGGCCGCCGCTCCGCTACGCCTATGTGGCTCCGACCCGCGAGCAGGCGAAGGACATCGCGTGGAAATACCTGGTGCAATTCACCAGCCAAATCCCCGGGGTGGTGATCAACAAGGCGGATCTCGCGATCACCTTCCACAACGAGGCGACGATCCGGCTTTACTCGGGCGAAGCCTACGAGCGCCTGCGCGGTATTTACCTCGATGGCGTGGTCATGGACGAGGCCGCGGATCTCGATCCGGCAGCGTGGGACAATGTCATTCGCCCAACGCTCACCGACTACCAAGGCTGGGCGACATGGGTCGGCACTCCCAAAGGGCGAAATATCTTCTGGCGAATGTGGAACCGGGCATGTGCGGACAATGAGTGGTTCACGCTCATGCTCAAAGCCAGCGAGAGCCACATCATTCCCGAGGAGGAGCTTGCCGATATTCGTCGGGGGACCACGGAGAATGCGTTCCAACAAGAATACGAATGCAGCTTCAACATCGGTCGCCCGGGAGCGATCTATGTTCGCAGCTTGGAAAAGGCCCGCTCCGAGAAGCGGATCACGAACGATGTGCTGTGGTTCAAGGAACTGCCGGTCTATACGTCGTGGGATGTGGGCGCTCCGCTCAACCAGAAGGTCTGGGTGTGGCAGATGGTTGGCGACCGCATCAACTATCTGGAATCTCTCTCCGGGTCCGACGAGTGCAAGACGCCAGCGGACTGGGCGGCACGGCTCAAGGAGCGGCAATACGGCTATGGCGGGCATTTCATTCCCCACGATGCCGCCGCGGAAGTGGGCGGACTCTGGCAGGAGGCGCTCGGTCGCAGCGGGCTGATGGGCGTCATTCCCGTGCCTCGGCAGATTTCGGTTTGGGACGGGATCAACCTGGCCAACGATGCGTTCCCGCGCATCTCGATGAACGAGGCCGGGTGTGCCGATGGCATCGAGGCGCTCGACGCCTATCACTCCAAGGAGGAGCGCGATGGGGTGACCATCAAGGATGTGCCGGTCCACGATTGGTCATCTCACTTTGCTGATGCGTTCTCGCTCTCCCACCAAGCAATCAAGCGGGGGATGGTGATCGACCGCTCGGCGATCCCTCGCAAACCGGAGCGCCATGAACCCACCCGAGTGATGGCGGGATTCCGGGGTGGGGGATTCGGAAAGGTGAGACGGTGAAGCGCGAACTGGAACTGCAAATCCTCGACCTCTACCGGCGCTACCCGCAGCCGCGATCCTTCGCCGAGGAGGTGGAATTGACGGCATGGAATGGCGTGGTCATCAACACCGAAGACTTCTTCATGCTCGCTCGCCCGGTGGACATTCACGACCCCGAGGAACGCTGGCGCGATGCCGCCCATGTATACCACCGGTTGTGTCATAACTGCTGGCTGATCACTATATATTGTGGTATCAGTCAAAATAACCCTTGCAATTTTGCCCCTTATCGGTTGCCTTACATCGCATGGAGTCGGCGAGATTGCCCGCTCCGGATTTACGAAACCAGCAAACTCCAAAAGCGATGCGACTTACTGACCCCATTGAAAATCCGATCCTATCACTAACCACCGCGTGGTTTGGAGGCGGCAAGAAGGGGCCGAGCAAATCGGAGCAGCAGGCCGCACAGCAGCAACAACAGCAGATGCAACAAGCGGCTGCACAGCAAGCGGCATCCCAACAAGCCGCGCAGCAACAAGCCGCCGCGCAAGCCGCGCAGCAACAGGCCGCGCAGCAGCGCCAACTCGAAATCATGGAGCAGCAGCGCAAGGACGCCATCTCGGCACAGAACGCGCAAATCGAGGAGATGAAGCGCCAAGCCGAACTCAACCGTCCCGCGCCCGCCGCGCAAGTGGTCCAAGGCGACACAGAAAACGACATCCGCAAGCAGGCCGCGCAGCGCCGGGGGATGCGTCGGTCGATCCTTGCCGGTGAAAGCAACCAGACTCCCATGACAACCGGCTCATCAACTCTCGGCTGACGAAGTTTTGACTGATACCAAATGACCGGCAAAAATCCCGAACTCGTGGAGAAGGTGATGCAGCGCCACCAGGAAATGGTGATGCAGCGCACGACGTGGGAAAACCTGTGGGAGGACATCGCGAAGTATGTGATGCCGCGCAAAGCCGGTCTTTTCACCCAGCAGTCGCAGCCCGACATCGCGGACGAGACGATGCTATTCGACGGCACGGCGGTGCGGGCGAACATGATTTTGGCCAACGGGCAACTGGCGTGGATGACGCCGATGGAATCACGGTGGTTCTCGATGGACGCACCGAAGGAGATGGAGAGCGAGGACACCATCGAGCAGTGGTTCAAGCGGTGCACCGAGGTGGTGCAGGCCGAACTCACGCGGAGCAATTTCTACACGGAAATCCACGAGCTTTATCTGGACCGGGGCGCGTTCGGCACGGCGGCGATCCTTGTCGAGGCCGGTCGCAATGCCGCGCTCAACTTCACGAAGCTCGACATCGGCACGTTTGCCATTGCGGAAAACGACGAGGGGTATGTGGACACACTCTCCCGCGAATACGAGATGTCGGCACGGCAGGCCGCGCTCAAGTTCGGCGTCGAGGCGCTCTCCGAGGGGATGCGAAAGGAACTCGATGCTCCGAAATCCTCGCGCAAGTTCACCATCGTTCACATGATCTATCCCCGGGGACCGGGCGAGATCGAGCTGGGAAAGAAGGATGCGAACAACAAGCCGTATGCCTCGGTCTACATCGAGAAGACCGGCAAGCATGTGCTGCTGGCGAGCGGCTACGACGAGCAGCCGTTTTTTGTCACCCGCTACCTCAAGTGGAAGAACTGCGAAGCCTATGGCTACTCGCCTTCGTGGACCGCGCTGCCAGAGGCCAAGCAACTCAATTTTCTGGAAAAGCAACTCGACAGCCTTGCCGAACTCACCGCGTTCCCGCGGATCTTGATCCCTGCGGGATTCGACGGGGACATCGATCTGCGGGCCGGTGGCGTCACCTACTTTGATCCGAACAACCCGCAGGCCACGCCGAAGGAGTGGGGGACGCAGGGCCGCTACGATATCGGGGTGGCCCGTGCCGAATGGAAGCGCAATGCGATCAACGAGGCGTTCCATGTGGACCTCTTCAAGATGTTCGCGATGCTGGAAAAGCAGATGACCGCCCGCGAGGTGGCCGAGCGCAGCGCCGAGAAGCTCATCCAGTTCTCTCCGACCTTTGCCCGGATGACGACCGAGCTTTTCAACCCGCTCCTGCGCCGGGTCTTTGCGATCCTTGCCCGCCAAGGGAAATTCCCGCCACCGCCCCAGCAACTGGAGATGGTTGGATTTGTCCCCGAGCCGGACATTGCCTACAACTCCCGAATCGCCCTGGCGATCAAGCAGCTGGAGAATGCCGCATTCGTCCGCACCAGCGAGATGCTCTTGCCCTACGCGCAAATCAAGCCCGACATGCTGGACAATTTCGACTTTGACGAAATCTGCCGCGACATGGCCCGCAACGATGGCCTGCCTGCCAGATGGCTGATGGAGGAGGAACTAGTCGCGCAGCAACGCGCTGCCCGCGCCCAAGCCCAACAGCAGGCCATGCAGGCCGAGCAGATGGAGCGCACCGCTGCCGCGCTCGGGAAGGCGGGAGCGGTCAAACAGGATTCCATGTTGGCCGGGATGCTCCCGGGAATGTCCGCTGCATGATGGCACCCAACGACAAGGCCGAGGCACTCCGACGCGAGCGCGAGCGCCAAAAGATCACCAATGCCTACCACCGGGTGTTTGGCGGCAAGGAGGGAGCTGCGGTCCTCGCGGATCTCAAGACGCAGTTTGCCACCGAGTCCCAAGTGTTCCTTCCCGGCTATGACTTCAACCCCGTGGTCGCCGCCCTGCGCGATGGCCAGCGTGGAGTGATCCTCCACATCGAGGCGGTTCTGCGGCGTCCGCTGATCGCCGACGCCAACATCGAAGAACCCAAACGAAAGGTCAAAAAATGAGTAAGAAATCCGAACCAAAAACAGACATCCCGCCGCGCCCGGAAATGGACCCGATGCTTGGGGACAAAACTATTGAACTGGTGGAGTGGCTGCGCGACTACGCGCCCGAGGAATTCCAAAAGACCTACGCAGGCCGGGAAACCCATCTCGGTTACCACCCGCATCAAGACTAACACGGTTTTGACTGATACCATTTATGGAAGACACCACCATCGACACCTCCGGTGAGACCTCGCTTCTCGCCGCAGCCGATAACGCCTCCCCGGAGGCACCAGGGCAGCCCTCACCGGCTGCGGAACCACCCGCCGACCCCGCGCAACCCTCGACTCCCTCGACGGGCTGGGTGAACCCGGACGGAACCTTTGGCGACAAGTGGCTCGATGCCCTGCCCGAGGATGCCAAGGAATACAAGGACACGCTGGCGAAATACAAAAGCGTCCCAGACATGGCCAAGGCGCTCGCAAATGCGAATGCGCTGATTGGAAAAAAGCTCGGCGTTCCCGGCGAGAAATCCACGCCCGAGGAGGTCGCCGCTTTTCGCCGCGCCATGGGTGTTCCCGAGTCGCTGGAGGAATACAAGTTTGCGCCCGATGCGCTGCCCGAGGGACTGACGTGGAGTGACGAGTTTGCGAAGCCCTTCGCCGAGGTCGCTCACAAGCACAACATCCCGCCCAATGCGATGAAGGAGTTGGCCAACCAGTTTGCCAACTACGAGCGGCACAAATTTGACGCGATCCAAGCCACCTACGAAAAGCAGCGCACCGAGGCTGTGCAGACGCTCCAGAAGGAGTGGGGAGGGGATTTTGGAAAGAACATCGGACTCGCAAAGCAGGCGGCGAAGATGGCTGGGGTGGATTCCAATTCCCACGGGTTTTCCGATCCCGAGGTGGTGCGCGGATTTGTTCGCATGGCGCACATGATGAGCGAGGACAAGCTGGGCCGCTCGATGGGCGGCACGGAGTTCCTTACCGGCGCGGCCCGCGCCAAGGACATCATGTCCAACCCCGATAACGCTTGGCACAAGCGCTACATGGAAGGCGACCGCGAGGCGGCCACGTTGGTTACCTCCCTGCTCAAGCAGGGATGAGATTTTGCAGGGTGGAGAAAAGGTATCTCACCAGATTCATAATCTGGAATTCCGGGTTCGACTCCCGGCCCTGCTAGTTTCTTTTTTAAAAAATATTTTGACTGATACCGCGCCATGCGGTATCACGCATCCTGTCAGAGCAGACACCTCCTTTGTTGAGCCTGCTCCCTAAAACCCGCCGCCGCTGACCCCGTTCGGGACACTCGGAAGCGAAGGGAGCAACTAAACCATCAGTTTCGACTGATACCAAATCACTCAACCAAAGGAGATACAATGGCAGACTTAAACGGGGTTCTCACAAACGTCCCCAACCACTACACCACCCAGTTCGATAGCAACTGGAAACACCTCGTTCAGCAGAAGAATTCCAAGCTGAAAGAATACGTCACCGTCGATTCCATCGAGGGCAAGGAGAAATCCTACAACCAGATCGACACCACCTCGATGACGCAGATCACGGATCGCTCCCGCGATACCCGCATCAGCGACCAGGTGATGGCCAAACGCTGGATTCGCCCGCAGCAATACGACTGCGCGAAGCTCATCGATGAATGGGACGAGCAGCTTCTTGGAGAAGTTGTGCTGCCCACCAGCCCGATCATCCAATCCCACGCTGCTGCCTATGGCCGCACCTGCGACACGATCATCATCGGCGCTCTCGGCGGAACCGCCTTCACCGGCGCGACCGGAACGACCGCCACCACATTGCCCGCTGGCCAGAAGGTCGCGGTCAACTTCGTGGAGTCCGGCACCGCCGCCAACTCCGGCCTTACCATCGCGAAGCTTCGCGCTGCGAAGTTCCTCTTCGACTCCAACGATGTCGATGAGGAGGAGGAGCGCATCATCGTGGTTTCGGCCAAGCAGCTTCAAGACCTGCTCCGCACGACTGAGGCGACCAGCGCTGACTACAACACGGTTCGCGCCCTCGTGGACGGCAATCTGAACACCTTCATGGGTTTCAAATTCCGCCGCACGCAGTTGCTGCCGAAGACCAGCACGGTTCGCAGCGTCTACGCCTACGTGAAGTCCGGAGTGATCCTCGCCGAGCGTGGCCTCAAGACCCACATGGATGTTCGCGCCGACCTCTCGCACTCGCTCCAAATCCGCTCGGTGGCATCCCTTGCCGCCGTCCGCATGGAAGAGAAGAAAGTCGTCGAGATCGCTTGCGACGAAGCCTAATTCCCGCACCCCGCTGGCAGACCGGGAAATGTCTGCCACCCCTTTTTTTCAATCCGAAGACCGCGCCTAAATGACCGACGTCCAAATCTGCAATCTGGCCCTTGCCCGACTCGGGGATGCGCGGATCACCGCGCTCACGGACGCGACCGCCCAGGCGCAGTATTGCTCTCTCTTCTACGAGCAGACCCTTGGTGAACTTCAAAGCGAGTTTGACTGGCAATTCTGCCGGAAGCTCGCCACGGCCACGGCCACCACGGCCCCGGCGTTTGGTTATTCCTCGGCTTACACGCTGCCCACGGATTTCCTGCGCCTGCTTCGGGTCAACGGCATCGACGAGGACGAGAATTTCGGCAAGTGGGAGATCGTCTCGGGAACGCTCCACACCTCCCTGCCTGCGCCGATCCAGATCGACTACATCGCCCGGGTTACCGACACGACAAAGTTTCCTCCTGTCTTCATCGAAATCTTTTCTTCGAAGCTGGCCACGAACCTTGCGATGCCGCTCACCGGCTCAAAGGAACTCTTTTCCCAGATGGCCGAGGTGTTCTCGGCCAACATCCAGCGACCTGCCGTCAAGGCGCTCATCCTTTCAGAATCCTCGCCGCGCCCTGCGGCCACGCTCACCGAGGATGAACTCTGCCGCCAAGCGATCCTGCGCGTGGGGACGGCGGAGCAATTTGGCCCGTCTTCGCAAGCGATGCTGCTGGCCAAGTCGCTTTACCCGCAGGTGCGGGACGCGCTGCTACTGACCGGCTCATGGACGTGGGCGATGAAGTCCACCACGGTCATTGAGACGCTGCCCCGCCCGGAATACAAGTGGGCCTACCGCTACGCCATTCCCTCCGACTGCCTGCGCGTGTTCCGCGTGAACGACTACGATGCCACGAGCGAGTCGGCGTGGGAGGTGTCTGGCAATTTCATCCTCACCAATGCGGACTCGGGATCTCCGGCGTGGGTTGCTGGCCGCTCTTATGAGGTCGGCAATGCAGTCTCCAACAACGGGGCGGTCTACCGCTGCGTGGTCGCCGGATCGACCAAGGAACCGGGGGTCACGACCGGCTGGCAATCCGATTGGGATGTGTGGCTCGGCTCGGCCATCACGCTGGAATATGTCCGCAAGGTCACCGAGGTAACCCTCTTCGATTCCCTCTTCATCGACCTTCTCACGGCCAGCCTTGCCGCGAAGCTCGCCATCCCTCTGACCGGCGATGCGGGCAAGGCAGGGATGCTCGCCAAAGAAACCGAAGTCCTCGGCAAAAACCCGGCCATGCGCCGGGACTCGACCGAGCGCAAGCCCAAGATCAAACCGGCGTGGACTTCCTCCAAGCTGGTTTCCTCCCGCTCGGGTGGTGACGGGATCGAATCCTCCAAGGTCAACGGCGGTGGCCCCGCAGGCGGCATCAGCTATCCGTCCCTGCTTGTGACGGTCGGCAGCGTCACCAACCTGCCCTCCGGCTCCACCCCCACGGTCACCAACACCGGCACGAACGACACGGCGGTTCTGAATTTCGGACTCCCGCAGGGACCGGCTGGCACTGTCAATGTCGGCACGACCACGACCGGGGCCGCAGGAACCAATGCCAGCGTCACCGCCACCGGCACCCCGGAGAACCGGGTTCTCAATTTCACCATCCCGCAGGGCATCCAAGGCATTCAAGGTATCCAAGGACCGCAAGGAACAACGGGAGCCACCGGCCCCGCGAACACTCTTTCCATCGGCACGGTCACCGCTGGTCCCACCGCTGCGGCGTCGATCACCGGCACCGCCCCGAACCAGACGCTCAACCTCACCCTCCAGCAATCCGCCCTCCTTTCCTCGGCGAAGACCACGCTGACCGGCAACGGCACGCTCAAGACCTTCTCCGTTTCGGGACTCAAATCGAGCGACCCGAACCATGTCATCGTCTCGATCAACGGCGTCGTGCAGGAACCGACGACCGACTACACGGTGTCCCAAGGCGCTGGCACGATCACGTTCACAACCGCGATCCCGAACGGCGCAAAAATCGTTGTTGTCGCCCTCGGCCTCTACTCGCCCACCACCCAGCGCGATCCCGACAACTACATCCACGCTTTCGCCCTCAACACCGCTGGCACTTTTTCCTACTACGGCCTGCTTCTCAATTCCGACATCCCGACCACCGGCTCCGCCGCTGCCGTGGCCAAGTGGATCATCACCCGCTCCGCCCTGTCCTCCGCCGGAGCCGTCACTGCCACCGCCCAAGCGACCAATGTCGCGTGGAACAACCGGGAGACCGCCACCTACGCATGACGACCATCACCGAGACCAACATCACCCAACAACTGGACCTTACCCAGTTCCAAATCGTTTTCCCGGACGATGCGAACCAGGTCGTGGAGTATCCCGCCAAGTCCGCTTTCCCGGAGACAGGTCGCGACCGCCGCCTCTACCTCGCGCAGGACAACGGCACCCTCTGGCGCTGGACGGGCGACTACTACCAGCAAACCGCCGACTTGCCCCCTGTCTTTTCCCAAACCCCTCCCGCGCACCCCTACACCGGGCAGCGCTGGACCACCCCTTTTGATCTCACCACCTACGAATGGTTCGCGGGCGCGTGGGTCGAAAAACCAACCAACCACTAGAAAACACCACCATGGCAGCTATCACATTCCCAAGTTCACCAACCCTCAACCAAGTCCACACGGTCGGCGACCGTAGCTGGAAATACAACGGCACCGCTTGGAAACTCGTTCCTCGCACCACCGACGCCGTTGTTGAGGGCAGCAATAACCTCTACTTCACCAACGCCCGCGTGGCCTCCGCGCCCGCCGTGACCTCGCTGGAATCCCGCGCATCGGCCATCGAAGGCGATATCACCGCCATCGAATCGGCAGCGACCAGCTTGACCAGCCGTGTCGGCACCGCCGAAGGGGAAATCGATTCCCTCCAATCCGGCCTCTCCACCGCCCAGAGCGACATCACCGCGCTCAATGGTCGGGTGGACAATGTCCTCTCCAATGTCGATGCCGAGGCGATTGATTCGCTGACAGAGGTTGTCGCCGCTTTTGAGGCCGCCGACAGCAACTTGAACGGAGCGATCACCAGCCTCGCCTCCAGCGCCTCCAGCGCCTTGGAAGCCGCCGTCACTGATCTGGAAGCCGCCGACAGCGCGTTGGATTCCAGACTCTCGACTGCCGAAGGCGAGATCGACACGCTCCAATCCGACCTCGACGCCGCCGAGTCCGCCGCCAGCACACTCGCGGGCCGCGTGACCACTGCGGAAGGCGACATCGATTCGTTGGAAGGCCGCGCCTCCTCTTTGGAGAGCGATATGGCCGCTGCCGAAGGACGCCTCGATACCATCGAAAGTGCTGCATCGACCTTGGCTGGTCGGGTGACGACTGCCGAAGGGGAAATCGACGCGCTCGAAAGCGGCAAGCAGATCAAGGATGTCATCAGCGCCTCCGCTCCTTCGCATGTTGAGGGACTGCGCTGGGTCGATAGCAACGACATGACCGAGTATCTCAGCTACGGCGGAGCCTGGGTCGAACTCGACAAGCAGTAATCCACACCCATGGCCGCCCTCGCGTTTCCAAGTTCACCGTCGGTCAACGACATTTTCACCTCCAGCAATCGGAAGTGGAAGTGGACTGGCACGCGCTGGGCGGTCGTGGCCTCCTTCATCGCGCCCTCCCGCCTCTCTGGCGAGGGGGCCATGGTGGGTGACATCTTGGTCTTCGACGGCGAAGCGTGGGCACCTGTCCCTCTCGCCGAGGGCGGGTCCACCATCGCCCGCGCCGATTGGGATGATCCCTACCACTACTACGGCACCGCCCCCACCGGCACCGCCGAATCTTCCACCGGCTGGACAATCACCCGCATCACCACCGACTCCGCCGGGTCGGTCACGGCCACCCAATCCGCCACCGGCCAGTGGTCAAACAAGGAGAACCTGACCTATGCTTAGTCCCCTCTACGGCCAACTCTCCCCCCTCCGCGTGCCGACCAAGGCGGTGCGGCAGGTGCAGGATTCGGACGCGCTCGCCTACATTGCCGCAGTCGAGACAGCAGACGGGCAATCGTTAGAAGCCGCAGTCCAATATGCCTACGAAGATTTTATTCTCGGATGCAAAGGCGACGGTATCTGGAGCGCTATCAAGGCATCTTGCATTTTGGCGGGGGCGAGGACTCTCTCGGGAGCTCTGGTGCCGCTGATCGGTTCGGCACCAACAAATTTCAATTTTGTTACCGGCGACTACAATCGCGAGATCGGTCTCATTGGAGACAAATCTACAAAATACTTAAACACGCATCGCGCTGGAAATGCTGATCCTCAAGACAATTTCCATCTTTCTGTTTATTCATCAATAAAGCCGACAGGAGGCTATTTAATTGGCGAGGGGGGGACTAGTGGATCAATTTCTCAACTTATATCCAATTTTGGAGTCATGTTGAGAAGCCCTAGCGTTTGGATGGCTGTTAATGTTGGGAATTTCCCAAGCGGCTTTATGGGGGGATCGCGCAGTGCATCAAATAGTTCAACCTTTAGATACAGTGGGGCTACATATTCCGCCTCGCAAGCCAGCTCATCCCCAATAAACGGAGGCCCTATCTTTGTATTCGCTCGTTCTTACAACAACAGCAGAAACTTGCCGACCGACGCCCGCCTCTCCTTTTACTCCATCGGCGAAGCCCTCGACCTCGCCGCCCTCAACACCCGCGTGTCAACGCTCATGACCGACCTCGCCGCCGCAATATGACACTCGCCGACCTCATCCAACAACCTGTGAGCTACGAGACCGCGAAAGACCTCGCTCTCGTTTTCTCGCCCGAACTCGCCGCGCAACTCGCCGCCGTCCAGAGCGAGCACGGCAACCCGCGCCATGTCGCCAGCCCCGTCGATCTCACCGATGGCCGCAAAATGCTCTGCGCCGACCTCCTCACCGAAATCGCCCCAGGCGGCCTATACTCCGGCGGATTCGCACATCTGCCCGCCGAGCTTTTCCCCGCCGTCGAAGTCCTCCCGATGTCACAAGTCCTCCCGCTCCTGCCCCAGCCCGAAGAAGAAATCTAACCAACCAACACCATGCTCGAACAAGTCTCCACCTCCGTTAAGTTCCTCGCTTTTTTCACCGCCAGCAAACAAGGCAAAACCGGCCTCACCGTCACCGTAGATATCTACGACCCCAGCGGCAGCCAGATCGTCACCGGAGCCAGCGCCTCGGCTGTTGGCGGCGGGTTGTATAGCTACACGCTATCAAGCAACAACAGCGCCGAAGGCGAATACGCTGCCATTTTCAAAACAACGGACACCACCGTGGACGCCCAGCACATCCCGAGTCTGTGGGTGCTCGGACGCGCCGGAGTCGAAAACCTCGACGCCGCGACCAGCTCGCGCCTCGCCTCCTCAAGCTACTCCGCCGCGCCAACCGTCACTGCCATCAGAACGGAGTTGGATACCAACTCGACCAAACTGGCAAACCTCGACGCCACCGTATCCAGCCGCCTCGCGCCGTCCGGCACGCTCGCCCGCGTCACGCTCGTCGATACCGCAACCACCCTCACCAACGCCCCGGCATCCGTCACGCCAACCGACATCTGGAGCCACGCGACCCGCACGCTCACGAGCGGGTCAGCGCCCACGGCCTCGGCGGTGGCTGATGCGGTGTGGAACCGCCAAACCTCCGCGATCACCACGGCTAACTCGATTGGCGAGCGGCTGAAGAATACAGCAACGACCTCCATTGTGGGGAACCTCCTAGCCCAAGCTAACTCTTAATGACCACAGACAACCTCAAAACCGCAGCAACTGGAATGCTCGGCAGCGCGACTAGCATCGGAGCGGCGGTGTATTCCCTGCTTCCCCACTTGGAGGCGTGGATGCGCCTTGCCTCGGTGGTGGTCGGTCTCGCCGTGGGCATCGTGACGCTCATCAAAATCCTGCGCGATCTAAAAAAGTAAGATGCCGAAATTCGACTTCTACCCATCGTTCAATGCTGGCGAGGTGAGTCCGCTCATCGACGCCCGCACCTCGCTGGAGAAGTATCGCAGCGCGTGCCGCACTCTGGAGAACTTCCAAATCCTCCCCTATGGGGGCGTGATCCGCCGCCCGGGGACGCAATTCCTCGGCGGGGTGGCGGTGCCGACCAGCAGCTCTCCGGTGCGTCTGATCGGGTTTAACTTCAGCGTCACAACCCGGTTTGTGATCGAGGCGGGGGTGGGATACATGCGCTTTTGGAATCCCACCACCGGAGCGCCGGTGCAGACTGCCGCCCCGGCCTCATGGGCGACCGGCGTCATTTACAAAAAAGGCATGTTTGTGCGAACCGGCACCACCAGCCAGACGGCGCAGTTTTACTACTGCCTGGCCGACCATACGGCTGGCACGTTTGCCACCGATCTCGCCAGCAACCTCTGGCGGCAACAATCGGTTCACGAAGTCGTCACGCCTTACACCGCAGCGTCACTGCGCGAACTCCAGTTTGCCCAGATCAACGACATCATGTATTTCGCCCACGGGGATCACCCGCCGTCCAAGCTGACCCGGGTGGCGGACAACAACTGGACCTTTGAGGCGCTGGTGTGGGATTACCCGCCGCTACAGGATCAAAACGCCACCGATGGCACGATCAATGTGACTCAAGGCAGCACAGCAATCCCGCGGTGGACGGCTGGCACGACCTACACCAAAGACGACTGGGTGCAGCCTCCCGCATGGACGGCGAGCACGGCGTATGTGACCGGAGACATCGTGGAAAATGGCGGCACCGCCTACAAGGCGACGGCCAACCACACCTCGCCTGCATCGTTTACCACGACCAACTGGGCGGCCCAAGCCAACAGCAGCATCGGCCTTTACCGTTACAGGGCGCTCACCACCCACATTGCTGGCAATAATTTTGGCGCGGATGTCACTGCGGGACGGTTTAGTTCACTCCCGCTGCCGCTCAACCGCATGGGTCGCCATATCATCAGCGGTCCGGCCAACACGTTCCAGGCCGCCTTTGAAGGCCAGCAGATGGAACTCAAGTGGCCGACATCGTTCACCGGCTTTGGTTCGGGTGGGGTGTCCGTCTTCGGGACCAGTGCCGACATCAATGTGCCGATCACGGCGGACAATGTTTCCCGCGCCATCGAAATCGAGGGGGAATGGGATTTGACCACCAACGGCAAGTGGAGCGCGGCCATCCAAGTGCTGCGGATCGACAACACCAAAAGTGGACTCACTGCCGCCACGGCAACGCGTAGCGGCACCACGGTGACGGTCTACCACCCAAGCCACGGGTGGAGCAACGGGGACGCCATCTGCGTGGGAGGGGAGCCATCGATCACTGCCGTGCCGTATTACACCCGAGAGGCGAACATCACGGTCACCGGGAGCGATAGCTACACCTATACGACGGCGGATGCGACCAACACAGGAACACTGGACATTTACCCGATCAATCTCACGAAGGCCGAGGTCGTGGCCGAATTCACCCGCGATACCAATAATGGCGGCGACTCCAATATCCTCTACTCGGGGAACCAACTCAAGCAGGCGACCTACCTCATCCGGGTAATCAACTGGCTGGCGAGCACGAACACCCCCGGGGTGCCGATGGCCCGCATCCAGCCGCGCAAGTCGGTGTCTGGTGGGTTTGCCACGATCTTGGATGTCCTAGGTTCATCGCAGGCGCTCATCCGGGTGGATTCCTACCTCGGGGCGAACCGCCACCACCTCCAAACGAACACGAAGCTCTGGTCGCTTCCGGCCTTCTACGCTGGCAACTACCCTCGGTCGGTGGCCATGCACGAGCAACGCATCTGGTGGGCGGGAACGAGCCGGGAACCGACCACCCTCTGGGGGAGCGAGATTGATAATTTTGAGAGCTTCCGAACCGGAGCGATTGCGAGCGACTCGGTGAAAATCAGCCTCGCCGCCTCGGAGGGCAACCGGATCACATGGATGCACTCGCAGCAAAACAGCCTACTCATCGGCACGACCGGCGACGAGTGGACGGTGAGTGCCGCCGATGTCGCCTCGGCGATCTCCGCCTCCAACTTGGAGGCCAAGCGCCAATCCAGCTACGGCAGCAAATACATGCGGGCGGTCATCGTGAACGATGTCCTGCTTTTCATCCAGCGCAACGGGCGCAAGGTGCGTGAGCTTGTCTACGAACTCAACAAGGACGGCTGGGTCGCGCCGGATCTGACCTTGCTGGCCGAACACGTCACCTCGGGCGAGATCGTGGAGATCGCCTACCAGCAACAGCCCGATGCCGTGCTGTGGTGCGCCCGTGGAGATGGCACGCTCATTGCCATGACCTACGAGCGCGACCAAAAGGTCGTGGGCTGGCATCGGCACATTATCGCGGACAATGCCGTGGTCGAGTCGGTCGCCACGATTTACGGCAATGGCACCGAGGATGAGGTGTGGATGGCCGTGAAGCGCAGCGTCTCCGGGCAGGACTACCGCACCATCGAGCGGTTCCCGCTTCTCTGGCGCAAATACATCGATGAACAGACAGCTAAGGACTCCCGCTACCTTGACGGCCATGTCTCTTTCGCCTCTGGAGCGGCCAATCGCTCGATCTCCGGCCTCGCGCATCTCAATGGCAAAACCGTCACGGTGGTGCAGGAAGGAAGCGCTCCCGTGACCCGCACGGTTTCCGGCGGGGCGATCACCGTTCCCCAAGCCGCCGCAGGCTACCTCGGCCTGCCCTACACCTCGACGCTGCGGCCTATGAAGCTGGATGCTGATTACGAGGATGGCACGGCGCAGTCGCGCAAGAAGCGCATCCACCAGGTCGTCGTTCGCACGCTCAAAAGCCGGGGAGGGGAGGTCCGCACCAATAACGGATCGTGGTATGCGCTGGCCGACACGCTCACCACCGGCGACCAAAAAATCATTCTCGGCGGTGCGTTCGGAATCGACGCGGACGTGGATGTGAGGCAAACTGCGCCTTATCCCATGTGCATCATCTCAATCCTTCCAAAATGGGACGCTTACGGCAATGAGTGACATCCACATCCGCCACTACGACCCTTCCGACTACGAGATGCTCTCGGAGTGGTGGCACGCCCACGGCAAGCATCGCCGCCCGGAGCCGATGCTCCCGAAGTGCGGCGTCGTGTGCGAGATCGACGGCAAGCCAGTCTCCGCTTTGTTCCTCTACATGGACAACTCCTGCGGCATGTGCATGGCCGAACACGCCGTGAGCGCACCGGGCCTTTCCTTAAAAACCTCCCTGCTCGCCTTCCGGCACTCTATCGCCTGCCTTAAAAAAATCGCTTTGGACCTCGGCTACCACACGATGGCTGTCTTCACTTATCCAGGCATCGCCCGGGTGCTGGAGCGGCAGGGATTCCGCGAAGGAAACCGCAATCAAGTTTTTCTAATGAACTCACTACAGGAGGAACCGAAAAATGGGTGCTGATGGCGGCGCATCAATAATGATAGCGGCATCAATCCTTGCCACTGCTGCTTCGACCGGCGTGGCCATGTATTCCGCAGACCAGCAGTCGAAATCGCAGGCCGCGATTGCTGAATACAACCGGATGGCCAACGAGCAGAACGCCGCGTGGCAGCGCATGGCTGCGGAGCGGGCCGCGCAGTCCGAGCAATACAACGCGCAACTGGCGATGTTCAACGCGCAGGCCCAGCAGTCCCAAGCCCAGTTCTCAGCACAGACGGCTCAATTTCAAAACGAGCAGCTTCGCCAGCAGTCGCAGTTCAGCGACATGCAGGCGCAAATCCAGAACAATACCGCAGAGATGATGCGCCAGCAGGCTGCTGGCGAGGAGCAGCAGGCTCGCGAGCAGGCCAACCGCATTCGCGCCGAAAAGGACCGCATCCTCGGTCTCCAGCGCTCCCAATACGCCAAGGGTGGGGTGACAACGGAAGGCTCTCCGCTTGCAGTTTTGGCTGATACCGCCAGTATCTACGAAATGCAGGTTGCCGACACCCGACTCCTCGCCAATCTGGAGGCGAACAAGAAACGCTACGAGGCGGAAGTGACCGATTTTAATGCGGGCATCACCGCGCTGGAGGGGAAAATGATGCGCGACCAGGCGGGGATCAACGACACCGCCATTGGCTTCAATTTGTCGCAAGACCTCTTCGCTTCCAACATCAACCTCAATTCCGCAAAAATGTCTTACAACGACGCGCAGTTTGCCGAGAAGGCCGCCGGGGCCGGATACCGGATCGCCATGCGCCAAGCGGCCATCGAGCAGATGGCTGGCAACGCCACCTCCCGCGCCACCGCCATGGGAGGCTACTCCGCTCTGGCCAGCGGCATCGGGAGCATGGCCAACACCGGGATGAGTGCTTATGGCTACAAGAGGTCCACCACCAAACAAGGAGCAATAGGATAATGCCCGCCATCCGACTCGCCGAAATTCCGAACGCAGGACCACGCGCAGCAACCGCCAGCACCGCAGGAATTGCCGCGCCGTCTGTTCCAAGATTTCAAGTAAACCCGGAGGTGGCAAAGCTTGGAGGGGCGGCCATGGTGGACTCGGGGTCCATGCGGAACGCCGCGCAGTCGATGCTCACGCAGACGCTGGAGCTTGACGCGTTCTCTCAAGAGGCCAAAGCCGCAGCGAACTTCGCCGACTCGATCCAAGGAATCGGGAATGTGGCGATGGAATGGGGGCAAAAGTTTGCGAGAGCCAAAGACGACGCCGACATCGAGCGGGCACAGACGATCATGCAGGCGACTTGGCAGAAACAACTCACCGAGCAGGAAGGACTGCCTGTGGAAAAATGGCAGGAAAACTGGGCGAGAAATCAAGAGCAAGCGCAGCGTGCGCTTGGAGAGATCAAGTTTTCCCAAAACGCTGCCAGCCGACTCGGCCCGGAGCTGGATCGCTGGTCAACTATTTCCTCCGTAAACATCGACGGGAAAGCCAAGCAAAAGCAGGTCGAGAGCTTCCGACTCGATGCCGAGGTCGCCTACAAGCGCGAGCTGGCCAACGACAACCTCGGGGGTGCTTTTTCTGTCATCGACCGATTTGAAAAAAACGGAACGCTCTCGGCGGATGATGCCGAAAGATTCCGTTTCAATGTAGAACTGGAATCGATAAAAAAATCAAAGGCGGAGCGCAACGCCAACATTGAATCTGCCATCATTCTTGATCCCCAAAAATGGGAGGAAGACCTCACCCAAGGCATCAAGAGCGGTTCCAGCAAGCTCCAGACCGATCTCTCCAAGGAGGAGATGCTACGTTTCCTTGGAAACGCCCGCCAGCAGTCCCGATTTGCCGAGGTGGAAAAACTCTCCGCCGTTGAAGATGTCATGCTCAAAGGGGAATTCCAGAGCGTCGAGGAACTCGAAAAAGCCCTCGACCGTCCGGACCTCATGCCCAATGTGAAGCTCCCCGAGCGGGCGGTTCAGTCCCTCAAGGCATCGTTCCTGCAATCCCCGGAGCGCCAAGCCGAATCTATCAAACTCCTCCCGGCCATAATCCAGAAAATCGAAGCCTTCGATGTTTCCTCCGACTCCAAGCTGGAAAACTATTTCGATCTCGCCAGCGAAATCCGCTCTCTCCCCGAAGGCTACCGACGCGAACCGCTTGACTTGCTCTACGACAAATTCCGCCAATACAAGGATGGCCGGAAACCCGTTCCCGCCACCGCGCTTGGCCAAATCAAAAAGCAAGCCGCCGACGATTTGAAAAATGGCGGATTTGGAAAATGGAAAACCGGAAAGGATGGTGCGATCCCAGACGATCAACGACCAGGCTACATCGCCGCCAACCTGCGGTTCAGTCAAGAAATGACCTCGCTAGAGAATTGGGCCAAAGCCAACCCGGACAAAGCCAAGGTCGATACCGAGGTCTACAAGGCTCACAACGAGATCATCACCGAACTCAATAAGGTCGATGCCGCCGCGGGCCGTCCCTCCACTCGCCGCCCGGTGGAAATCCCATCGATCTCTAAGCCGCCAGCCAATCCTTCCGGAATTCCCGATCCCGACGAAATCCTCCGCTCCGCGCCCGCAGGCGCATCCGCACCGGCTACGATCCGGCACAACAACCCCGGGGGCATCTACCCGAGCGGCCTAGCTTCCAAATACGGATCCACCGGATCATCCACCATCGGAGGCGGCCACAAGATTGCTTCGTTCCGCACGCCCACGGATGGGGCCGCTGCCCAATTTGCCCAACTCAACCGCCCTCAATACTTGGGCAAGCCCCTCCGCGAGGCGATCCGCACCTGGAGCGGCGGGAATTCCGTGGATTCCTACCTCGCCACGATCCAGCGCGAGGCTGGCATTTCGCCGGACACCGTCTTGACGCCTGCCCTGTTGGCCGACCCAGCAGTCGCCATCCCGTTGGCCAAGGCCATGGCTCGCCATGAGACAGGACGCCAGTTCCCGCTCGACGACACGGGTTGGAGGCAGGCCCATTCCAGAGTTTTTTCCACATGACCAACCTCATCGACGACGAGACAGCATCACGTTATTGGGCCGAGCGCGAATCCGCTCCCGAGGCCGAGCGTGAATCCCGCAACACCGCCCTCATGGATTGGGCGAAAGCCAAAAAAGCCGACCAGTTCCGGGCAGAGCAGGAGCAGGCCGAACGCGCCTATACCGACCTTGATGGATGGTGGAAGGAGAATGGCGCAGGCCATGTGTTTGAAAAAGACGAGGACCGCTTGGAAGTAGCCAACCGCCGATATATCGCAAATCAGTTCCAGCAGACTCCAGACCAGCAGGGCCGCTACTACCCGACTTACCGCGACGAGTATCTGCAAAAAACCTTTGGCAAATCCGGACTTTCCGAGACCGAGACCTTCAACCTCATCCGCGATTCGCTCACCGCCCGCAAGGCCACCGAGGACGCCCTACGCGAACTCCCTGGTTCATTGGCCAAAGGGATGTTTTCCAATGTCGCCGAAGGAAAGACCCTTGATGAGACCGATTCGTGGTTCCTGTTCCAAGACTGGAAGGACCGCCATGCTGACAAGCTCGCCACGCTACCCGATGGCTGGGAAGCCGCCATGCTTGACCGTGCAGTAAAGCTCCAAGCACGCACCGAGACAATGATGCGCGACCTTGCGCCGGAATCCAAACGTGCCTTCGACACCCTCCTCGCGTTCACTCGCCCGGAGGATGCTGCGGGCCTCCCGCCCGCCGACCGCGCCGATGTCGAGAACCTCTCCAAGGAATTTGCAAAGCTCGACCCGCAGCAACGCCAAGACATCTACTCCACGCTCTACTATGCCGCCGAGGCCGAGGGGGCTGGTATGGGCAAGGGATTCTTTGAAAAGGTGGGCGAGGGGATCGCCCGAGGCGGGGTGAACATCTACGATGACATGGCGATGGTCGCCGAGGATCGCAACGCCCGCGAAAACCTCCGCCGCCTCCGCTCTGGAGAGATGGTCTACTCCGCGCCGAACAACATGGTCCGACGCGCCGATGAGTTTATCCAACTCGGAGCAGCAGAGCAGGGCGCTCCGCTCAACGAGGGCGTTCCCGCCGATGCCACCCCGCTCACCGAGGAGCAAAAAACCGAACTCATCGCCCAGAACGAGCAACGCCTCTCCGAACTCAAGGCGCTGCGCGAAATCCGCCAGATCGCCGATGGCACCATCGACCCCATCAAGACCGAGATGGACGGCGTCATGGGAGAAATCGTGCAGGGTGCCTATACCATTTCGCAATCACTCCCCTACATGGCAATAGCGGCGGTTCCCTACGTCGGCCTGCCCGCAGTGATGGGCGCACTCACGAACAGCAACTACCTCCGAATGCTCGATGCCTATCAGGACATGGACCCCGATGCCGCGCTGACCATTTCAGCCGCCATCGCCGGCCCGCAGGCGTTCATCGAGCGCTTTCAAGCCAACGCCCTCATCGGACGGTCTCCCGCCCTCAACGCCCTCATGCGGAAGATGACCGATGTCCGTATTCCCATCGCTGCACGCCTTGCCATCGGATACGGGGCCAATGTCGCCTACCAGACCGGGCAGGAATTCGTGCAGGAGGCTATGCCGGTCCTCGCCGACCAGATCGCCGCCGCCATCCGCGAGGATATGCCGGAGTTCGACGCCGGGAAGGCATGGGGTGCTTACGTCGATCAGATGCCAGACATTTTCTACTCCATGCTCTGGGCGGGACTCATCGGCACCGGAGCCAGCAGCTTCCGCGAACTCAAGCGCAACGGCCAATACGAACGCTCGCTGGGCGAACTTGAAATGGTCGGCATCACCGGCGAGGCCGCGCAGGACATCGCCGCCGAGCAAGACCCCGATGCCGCCACCTCCAAATTCCGCGAGGCATGGGACAAGCGCACCCCGGAGGACATCCAGGCGGGCATCGCCAAGCGAGCCGCCCAACTGGGAGCCGCACGCTCCACCCAGCAAAACCCCGAACTTCCCGTCCGCCGCATCGAGCAGAACCAAGACGGCACACTCACCCACATCATCGAGCGCCCGGATGGCACCGTCCTCTACCGAACCAATGATTCCGACGCCGCCGACATCGCGCTGATCGAGCAGACGCGCCGGGTTGTTGCAAATGATTTGCAATCAGACATTTCCATTGTCACCGAAGTCCGCGACCAATGGCTTTCGGAAGACCCCACCAATGTCGCCATTGAGTCCGACACAACCACCGCTCAGCAAAAACTGGAGCAACTCCAAGCCGCCGGAAATGTCGCGCAGATCGAGGAACTCCACCGCCGCATCGCCACCTCCCTATACAAGGACACGCCTTACGACCAGATCAACATCCTCGGAGAGGCCACCGTCGAAGACCTCGGGGAAATGGTTTTCCGTGGCGTCATCACGCTCAACCAAAATAGCCGCCCCGAAGATGCCCGCGAAGAGATTCACCATGTCGCCGTCCGCAAGGCGCTGATGAAAGGCTCGGTCACGCTCGAAACCCTGCGCGGTTGGCTCGACGCCACCGAAACCGCCCTGCCCGACAAGTTCCCCGGCCTCGTTCGCGACAACGAAAACGACATCGTCGAGTCCCTTGCGCGTGTCCAACGCGCCTACGAGGACGGCAAAATCAACGCCGAGGAGGAAACAAACCTGCCAGCCTCCTTTGTGGACTACATCAAGCGAATGCTAAAAGTCTTCAAAGAAGTCCTCCAGCGGGCCGTGGCACTCCGTGGCGCTTTCAAGCAGGGAATCCTTCCTGGTGATTACGAAGCCTTCCTCGCCGAATCCGTGGGCCTCAACCAGCAGACCATGGTGGACACCACCCGGGAACGGGTAGTTGGGGATATTTTGACCAACGGTGGGCAGATGCTCATGGACTTCTCCATCGGCTCCCGCGCCAGTGCGGTATCAAATGATACTCCCTCCATCCGAGCCAGCAACGCCACGATCACCGGCCCTGCGAACTACAGCATCGGCGCATTCCACGGCACCCCGCATAAAGTGGACCGGTTCAGTATTAAGAAGGTAGGCACTGGAGAAGGCGCACAAGTTTATGGCTGGGGGCTGTATTTTGCTAAAAACCGAAAAGTCGCCGAGGAATACCGCAACCGTCTTACCAGCGACACTTTAATTCTTGATGGCATCTCCGCCATGCAGAAGCGGACCGAAACTGGGAATCAAATATGGGGACACGCAAGTCAATATTTTGCCGACGGAGCTAAAACTAAAGAACAGCTTTTAGCCAAGATTAAGTCAGCCCGTGAGTTTGAAAAATCCCGTGGCAATAAATACTTCAGCGACGAGAATTATGCGGAAGTAGAAAACGCAATTTCTAAAACAAACGAAATTGCAAAAGGCAATATGGGGAACCTCTACACCGTCGAACTCGATGTGGACGACGCTGACTTGCTGGATTGGGACAAGACGCTAAGCGAGCAGAGCGAGAAGGTGCGCGGCATACTTGAGAAATGGGCCGATGACAAAGAGCTTTGGGAGTCCATGAAAACATGGAAAGCCGATTCATTTTATGGGGCTAATCTCAAAGATGATGCAGCAAAACAGAAAAGTGAGTTTTTACTGCGTCTTGGAATTCCTGGAATCCGCTACCTTGACCAAGGGAGTCGCTCTGAAGGCCAAGGAACCCACAACTATGTGGTTTTCGACGAAAACCTCATCAAGATCACCGAGGAAAACGGCAACCGCATCCCAGCCTCAGAAGCTCTCGCTCAAACAGTTTCGACTGATACCAACTATAGCATTGGAAAAAAACAGGACGCCGACTACCTCGCAGCCGTTGAGCGTGGTGACATGGAGACCGTCCAAAAGATGGTGGACGATGCGGCGAATTCGGCGGGGTATTTGCCTCATGGAGATTTTAGAGATTCACACACAGCGCCATCCGCCGCAGGATCGGATGAAGAGGTAAAGAATGGAGACGCTGACGCTTCGCTTGTTCAAGTTGCGCGAGGTGTTCATATTCAGCCGGACGATTATTTCGACCCCCGTGTTGGGCCGCGATATTACTCCTATCAAGACAAGGCTGGAATGGAGGCATTTAAGGCAATCCGTGCCGCTATGGATGAAATCCAGCAAGGTAAAAAAGCACTGGTCACAGTTTTCCGAGCGGTCCCGAATGACATCAAAGGCACTAAGTTGGAGAACCGCGATTGGGTGACTCCATCAAAAACCTACGCTGTAGATCACGGAGAGGCTCGTTTTGGTGAAGGTGAATATCGAATTATCAAGGAATCTGTTCCGGCTGAAAATCTCTTCTGGGATGGGAACGATATTCGCGAATGGGGCAAGGATGACGGCAAGGACTACGCCTACAAAAACACGAAAAACAACCGCAAGCTGATTGACCCGGTCACCTACGACGAGAACGGCAATGTGATCCCGCTCTCGCAGAGGTTCAATCCAAGAAGCGCGGACATCAACTACAGCATCGGCATCGCTCCCAATGGGAAACCCAGCAACCTCAAGCCAGAGGAGCAGGCGTTGGCGCAGTCGCCGGAATTCATGCAATGGGGTGGAAATTGGGAGGTGCTTGCAGAAGATGCGGCATGGAAGAAGACAGTCGAAGATTATTACTCAAATCCAAATCAACGCGAACCATTAAGGATAGGCCGCGTGCCATCAGTGCTTCGCGCTGTTGGAGTGTCTGATGCTCCAATGGTTATGCCTCCATCGGTGATTCAAAAGGTAACTGTAAAAAAACACACGCTTACCCGCGAAATGGTTGAGCAAATTCCATCTGCATTGCGTGATCCAATTTTTGTTTTTAATTCAGCAACAGAACCTAATTCTGTAACAATTTTAACGGATATTCGACATCAGGGAAAAAATGTTGTTGCCGCCATTCATTTAGATAGGCCAGCGCCTCGTAAACCAGCAAACCTTATTGTCAGCTTGCATGATCGTCCAGCGTCGCAAATTGAAAATTGGATTAAAGACGGGTTGATTCTTTATGCTAATCAAGGAAAAGCCCGCGCATACTTCCGGTCAGCTCGGCTGCAATTGCCGAGGGAGGGAAGCAAGGCGGGCAACAAAAAACTACGCACAGAGGCCGATGTTGTCAATCGATCCGTCAACCCCGAATCCGTAACCGTCAAAACCGACGAAAACGGCGAACCGCTTGCTTCGGAGATAGCTCGCTTCCGCCAAGAAACCGAAACCTCCAGCTACTCCATCGCAAGCCAGCGCGAGATCGACCGAGTAAACGCCGCGCTCGGCGGCATGAACCGAGGCCCGGACGAGCGACTCAAGGTCTATGAGCGGGCGAAGCAGAAATTCTCCAAGCTCATGGCTTGGAATTCCGATGAACTCGGCGCGATGGCCGACACCGGCTCCGACGAGACGCAAATCCGCCGCACCCAACTCCTGCAAGGGCTGGGCGAACTCGACGCGATCCTCTCCACTCTGCCGCCCGAGGTGCGCGGTCGCGTGGGCGGCTACACGAAACTCGCCAACATCGCGCCGATGGATGTCTTCAAAGACGGGGTGAAAGTCTCCGAGGCCAAAAACATGACCGGAGCAATCATCTCGGCATGGATGAAGGAAGGCCAGAACATCGGCCAGGCAGGCAAGCAAGTCTCGCTCCCTCCCGGCTACACGGCCAAGGAAAACCTCGCCAGCAAGCGAGCCGACAAAGCCCTCGCCGACTTCTTCCGCGACCGCATCAAGAAGATCGACATCGAACTCGAAAAGGTTCTCGCCCGCGAATACCGCACCGCGATCCTCGACCTCGTCAAAAAGTCGCGCCCGAAAGCCGGTGACAACAATGTCCGCAAATCCACGCTGGGACCAGAAACCCAAAAACTCGCCGACATGGTGCAACGCGCCACGCTCATGGACGAGGATGCCGTGGCCGAGCGAATGCTCCAACTAGAGCAATCCATGCAGTCCTCCGATGACAATTCCGCCTTGGTCGAGGAGTGGGGAATCCTCAATACCTTTGGTGATCTCGACAATCGTAATTCCGAAACGCTCGCGCAGGCATATCAATGGTTCCGCGACCAACTCAAGGCGGGCCGCGAATCGTGGAGAATCAAGGAGGAGGCTCGGATCGCCGAGAACCGGGAACGCTCGCGCAAGACCGTGGAATGGCTTGGAGGAGCAACGGCACAAGATAGATTCCGCAACCGCACCCTCAAGGAACGCATGGCGGATTGGGCGAACAACTTGCTTCTTGATCACGCCAGTTTCGAGCAGTTCGTCAACGCCCTGCTTCCGCCAGAGATCGCTGCGGATTTTGCAAACCGGCTTCGCAAAGCCGATGTCGCTGCACAAAAAACCGAGATCGACCAACGCGAGGGAATCCTCAATGCCCTGCGCGACGCAGCCAAGGCCGCTGGGACTACCACCGGGAAAGCCCTTCTCTCCCTCAAGGCGGAGGTTCCAAGCGCGGTTCGCTACCTTGATGGCCGCAAAGTCAAAAACACCAAGCTCACCATTGAGCAGGCCGAAAAGATTGTGCGCGGGGAAATAGACCGCGGCGATTTGACTGATACTGATGTCAGAAACCTTGCCGACGAACTTGCGGACCTTCCCGCCGACACGCGCAAGGAGAACATCACTCTCAAGCAGGTGGTTTACCCGGGCAAGGAAGTGCGGCTCCCGATGACCCGTGGCAAGGCGATCCAGCTTTTGCTTTCATGGAACCAACCCGATGTGCGCGACAAGATGATGCGCGAGGGGTGGACCGAGGACAGCCTTGTCGATCTCCGCGAGCTGACCTCAGACCCCGTGTCTCAAGGCATGCTCACCCACGCGCAGGAGCTTTATGGGAAAGGCTACGCTGTCACAAATCCGGTCTATGCCCGGATGTTTGGAATGAATATGCCGCAGGCGAAAAACTACGCGCCGACCCGGTTCAACCACTCCAATGATGTGAAGGATGTCGGCCTCGACGGCTCGCCGGTTGCCACCGGCACGACTCCAGGGTTTGCCAAGTCGCGTGTCTCACACTCGGCGGAGATCGCTTCGGAAGATGCCTTGAGCGTCATGCAGCAGCATATCCTCGCCCAATCCCATTGGGTGAATTTTGCCGAGCTGGCTCGGGAATTTCGCTCGCTCATCACCAACCCGGAGGTTCGCAAATCCATCAAACAAAAGCATGGGCAGGCAGTTCTCAAGACCGCCGAGCTTTGGGCGACCCAGATGGAGCAACGGGGCGGAAACCAAGCCCGCGAAGCCGCATGGGTGAACAATATCCTCGGTGCGGTGATCGGCGGGCAGTCCGTGGCATCGCTCGGATTCAACCTCAAAACGCTGGCGATGCAATTGGACAACGCCGTCCGCTTTGCGTTGGCGCTTGATACCAAGCAAATCATTTCAGCCATGCAGTCCCCGGATCAATTGATCCAAGACATCAAGACGGTCTTTGAGAGCGATGCCTTGCAAACCCGCCTGCGCGGTGGCGCAACAGCGGAAGCAAGGTTCCTTTTTGAAAAATACGGAGGACGCCCCGGCAAAGCAGCAAAGGTTTCCGAAGTGGCCATGTCCGCGATCAATTGGATGGACTCCGCGACGACCAGCTTCTCGGCGGCGATTGTCTACCGAGCAAATCTGAACCAGGCACTCGAATCCGGAATGCCGGAAAACCTTGCCCGCGAAACCGCATTGGATGCCGCCGCCGCAGCGATCTATCGGTTCGCGCAGCCGGTCAGCTTCGGGCAGAAGAGCAATATGGAAAACAGCGGCAACATTTATCAAAAAGCATTTTTCCTTTTCATGTCCGACCCACGGCTCAAAGCGTCCATCATGGCCGATTCGATTCGCGGCCTAGCCACCGGTCACGGAGACAAGTGGACGCACATCCGCCGATTAGTGTCCATAGAACTCATGGCCGTCCTTTCCCATGTGGTCGCCTCGGCTTATCGGGACGCTTTCACCGATGACGACGACGAAGAAATCTGGTCGCCGGGAGGATGGGCGCGGGCGCTTTTGTTGGCTCCCGTCCAAGGCTATCTGTTCCTTGGAACCATGCTGGATTCCGTGTTCTCACAATTGACCGGCGCAGGATTTTTCACGCCAACACAAAACCCTCTCCTCACCATCTCGCAGACCGGAATCCGCGCTTTGAAAAACGCCGATGACATCTTGGCATTCGATGATCCCGACGCGCTTCTCAAGGAGTGGGTGAGCATCGCCAGAATGCTTGCCGTCAACCCGACGATGGCCGCTCCCGCCGTCCTGCTCAACATGGTCAAACCGGTATATGGCCTCTACGAAAACGCCACTTCCGAAGAGTAAATACCTTTGACTAAATTGCCTTCATAGTTTTGACTGATACCAATGAAAACCATCGATTACCTCCTCGCCCGGCTCTCCGAGAACTCCACATGGAGGGGGGCGATATTGATCGCGACCAGCCTTGGGGTAGTTCTCGACCCGGCCCTTCAAAACCACATCGTGGCGGTGGGGCTTGGGGCTGTGGGCCTCATCAATTTTTTCCGCAAAGGGAAATGACTCCGGCACGGATCACTGCCGGTTTGCTTCTCATCGCCTTCGCCTGCCTAGCGATGGCTTTACTCACCTCCTGCGCGAGCATTCCCGTGCCGCCATTCGGTGAGCGCCGCGGCGAACTCGGCAACCTGCAAGTCGGCGTGACCGTCAAATATATCCCGGCTCAAAATCCCGACCTCCCCGGAGACAACAATCTGTCCTATGCCTGGTCGAAATTCGGCGAGGCCAAAGCCCTCAAGGATAAATGACCCGAGAGGAAGTCCAAGCGATCCAGCGCCGTATCGGTGCCGTGCCAGACGGTTGGTGGGGTCCGAAATCCATGGAGGCGTGCCAACGCCACCTCCGGGCACTCCTGCCGGATCCCTCGCCATTCCCGAAGCCGGATACGGTCAGCATGACAGCCTTCTACGGAGCGCCCGGGAATGTGCCGCTCGTCCGGGTGCCTGTCCCATTCGCCATGCGTCTCTATGACGGACCCGAGCGCGTCACCCACATTTCCATCCACGAGCGGCTCGCTCCCTCCTTGGAAAGGATCCTCGCCGATTTTATTACCGTCTTCCCGACGCCGCAGGACCGCGACCGCGCTGGAGTCACAAAATTTTTCGGATCATACGTGAACCGCCCGCAGCGCGGAGGGACCGCCCCGAGCAAGCACGCCTGGGGAGCCGCCCTCGACTTCGACGCCACCCGCAACGGACTCCACACCCCATGGCCAACCAAAAGCGCCATGCCGCTGGAGGTCTTTGAAGTCTTCGCTCTCAACGGCTGGGTCGGTCTAGGCTGGAAAATCTGGAGGGACGCCATGCACTTCCAAGCCACCCAATAACCAAAAAAAATGCCACAGAATGCCACAATAATGCATAAGTAACTGATTTACAACGAAAAAAAAGCGACTCAAAATCGCGTTCCGCAAGGAGTGTCGGTTCGATCCCGACCGCCGGTAGTTTTTCAGCCTAACACTTCCCTCATTCCGAGGCGTATTGCTTCGATTCCGTTTTGAAGTTGATCGGCTGTAGTGCAAAGGGGAGGCATGAAAACAATGGTGTCGAGCACCGGTCGGGTGAGGAGTCCGTGTTTTCGTGCTGCATGGCAGATTTGAGCGCCCACACGATCAGCCCACGGAAATGCTTCCCCATTTTTATGGCGAACCTCGATCCCGGCGATGAAGCCGCACTGGCGGATTTCATGGACGTGAGCTTCGTTCTTTAAGCCCTCCAATAAATCTGAAAGCAAAGAGATTTTTGGCTGAAGGTTTTCGAGCACGTTTTCTTCCTTGAAAACCTTCAGGCTTGCGAGAGCGGCGGCGCAGCCCAGCGGGTTGCCAGAGTAGCTGTGACCGTAATAAAATGTCTTCATCTCTTCGACGCGCCCTAGAAATGCCTCGAAAACCCGTTCGGTTGTGAGCGTCGCAGCCAGTGGAATGTAGCCGCCGGTGAGTCCTTTTGCGAGACACAGAAAATCCGGAATGACTCCCTCCTGCTCGCAGGCGAACATCGTGCCTGTGCGGCCGAAGCCGGTCATTACCTCGTCGAGAATAAGAAAAACACCGGCAGAGTCGCATTTGGCGCGGAGGACTTTGAGAAGACCTGGAGGCCACGTTCGCATGCCTGCAGCACCTTGGATAAGGGGCTCGATCACCACGGCGGCAACATCGCCTTTGAGGAATCCGGGATGGCTATCGAGTTCATCAGGATCACTGATGCGACTGACAGGAAACGCATGCCCTGCAATTTTTTTGTGGAAGGTGCTTATCCCTCCAAGACTCGCGGCACCGAGAGTGTCGCCGTGGTAGGCGTTGTCGAATGCGATGAAGCCTGAGCGCTCGGGGCGACCGCTGAGCTGCCAAAACTGAACAGCCATTTTCATTGCCGCCTCGATCGCTGTGGAGCCGTCGTCACTCAGAAAAACTCGCGGCAGGGCTCCGGAAGGGAAGAGCCCGGCAAGTGCCGTAGCGAGTTCAATGGCAGGTGCGTTTGTTGTGCCTAAAAAAGAGACATGGGAGACTTGCCCGAGTTGCTCATGGAGCGCTTTGTTGATCTTGGGATGCGCGTGGCCGTGGATATTCGTCCAAATGGAGGAATTCCCATCGAGATAGCGGCGGCCTTCGCTGTCCTCAAGTATCGCTCCCTCGCCGCGAACGAGTATCAGTGGATCATGATCCAGGGCACACCAATCCTGCATGGGCGTGAAGGGATGCCAGAGGTGGGTTTTATCCAACTTTGACAGCTCGCCGGTGTTCCAAACATCTCGCATGCTCGAGCTTTTTAGCTCATAGATCGCCGTGCGTGAACTCGAATCCAGCCAGTCCAAAAACATTGCTGCGTCTCCTGGCGTATGTCGGTGCCGTTGTGCTGCTCGCTTGCTTGATGTCACCTCCGCTGTATTGGATCGGCACATGGCTTGCTGATGTGGGCGTGCTCCCTATCGTGCAGGGTTTTCCTTTTCACCGCTACTTCAGCCGCAGCATTCAAATATCCGCTTTGCTGTTGCTCTGGCCTGCTTTCCGCTGGGTGGGGATTCGCAACCTTTCCGTGCTCGGAATTGAGCGAAATACAATCTGGAAGCGCGATCTGGTCGCCGGTTTTTTGCTCGCTTTGGCTCCGGTGGCCGCCTTGTCAGTAGGCTATCTTGCTTTTAATATTTATGGGTTTCGCTCTGAGTGGGCAGCCAGCGGGTTGGCTCGTATTGCAGGAACAGCGGTGGCAGTCTCCCTGCTGGAAGAATTTCTGTTTCGTTGTGTTTTTCTTGGCTTGTGCCTCTTGGCAATGGGGCGCCTTGCCGGTGTAGTTTGCTCCTCGATGTTTTTTGCAGCAGTGCATTTTTTAAAAACCTCGCGTGCTGCGCTCGATGCTCCCGTCACTTGGACAAGCGGCTTCGAGCAATTACCCCTACTGCTTTCGGGAGCTCCAGCCTGGCCGCTTGTGAAGTGGGGATTTTTATCGCTTTTCGTGGCTGGCATCCTGCTTGCCGTCATTACGATCCGCACCCGTTCGCTTTATTTGGCGATTGGGGTTCACGCCGGCTGGATCCTTGGGCAGCAAGGCCTGCAACTCATTTCAAAATTCCGGGTAGACCCCCCGCAGGCGCTCTTGCCATGGGTCGGGCCCAATGTTGTGAGTGGCGCTGTGCCGACCGGTATTGTTCCGGTGGCTGTGTTGATGATGACGGGTCTGCTTCTCTGGATTTACCTCAACCATGCCGCCATTGCTCGCCGGTCTGCTTGAGTCTCTGAGTTCCCTTTTTTTTCCGGCCCACTGTGCGCATTGCCGGAAGCGGGTGGGGGAAGGCCTCGATTTCTGCGAATCGTGTGAGGCGAAAATCCAATACGTAAAACCTCCCCGCTGCGAAAATTGTTCGCACCCTTTTGAGGGAGTGATGGATGAATTCATCTGTCCGAATTGCCGAGACGAAGGTTTTTCTTTTACATGTGCGGTATCCGTCGTTCGAAGCCAGACGGTAATCCGCGATCTGGTGCACCGATTGAAATACTCCAGAGAACTCTGGCTCTCCCGAGTGCTGGGCCAAATCCTGCATGTAGGGCTCTCGGATCCGCGTTTTGAGGGAATTGAATTCGATGCCATCGTGCCAGTGCCGCTTCATTCAAAGCGGGAGCGGGAGCGTGATTACAATCAGTCTGCCTTGTTGGCGCAGCATCTCTCGGCGGCCTCTGGTATCCCCTTGAGGGAGGTGCTGCTGCGCCAGCGCTACACCGAGACACAAACCCGGCTCAATCGAAAGTTGCGAAGGCAAAACTTGCGGAATGCCTTTTTGATACGCAAGAATGTGGACGTGACTGACCAATCCCTGCTTTTGATCGATGATGTGCTAACGACGGGGGCCACCCTCGATGCGTGTGCGGCCGTTCTCATCGAGCATGGCGCGGCTTCCGTCCACTCGCTTACTTTGGCCCGCGGCTGATTTTTAACACCATGGCTATTTTTAAAAAACCCATTCTTCGTGCTCTCGGACGCAAAACCCGTGAAATGCCAAGCGGTCTTTGGACCAAGTGCTCTTCCTGCGGCGAGGTGACCCACAATCTCGCACTGTCCGAGAATCTTCAGGTATGCCCGAAATGCGGTCACCATTTCACGATGGGCTCGCGCGAGCGCCTCGAGCTGCTTTTGGATGCCAACTCGTTCGAGGAGCACGATGCTTCCATGAGTTCCGTGGATCCCCTTGGTTTCAAGGGTGTAACGACCTATGCCGACAGGCTTTCCAGCTACAAACAAAAGACCGGACTCGTTGATGCAGTAACGACAGGCAAGGGAACCATCGACGGCCATGCTGTGGGTATCGGAGTGATGGATTTTAATTTCCTAGCCGCCACGATGGGCTCTGTGGTCGGTGAAAAAATCACACGCGTCATCGAATTTTCCACCAAGCACAAACTTCCTGTGATCCTTGTCTGTGCATCCGGTGGAGCCCGTATGTATGAGGGCATGCTCAGCCTCATGCAAATGGCTAAAACCAGCGGAGCCCTCGCCCTGCATGCCGAAGCCAAGTTGCCCTACATCACGGTTCTCACGAACCCTACCACGGCGGGGGTGATGGCGAGCTTTGCATCGCTTGGTGACATTATTATCGCAGAGCCGAAGGCCATGATCGGCTTTGCCGGACCGCGCGTGATCCGGGAGACGACGCACCAGACGCTCCCATCCGATTTTCAGACTGCCGAGTTTTTGGAAAAACACGGCCTCATCGACCTCATTGTCGAGCGCTCAAAGATGCGGGCGACATTGTCCGGCATTCTCGGATATCTCGCTGCGAAGTGAGCTTCGACGAGGCGATCGAGTGGCTCTATCGCACCGAGGCGACTGGCATCAAGCTGGGCCTTGAGAATACCCGCAAGCTTCTTGCTGCTTGTGGCAATCCCGAGCAAGAGCTGCGATTCATTCATGTGGCCGGCACTAATGGTAAAGGCTCCGTATGTGCCATGCTGGAGTCCATGCTCCGTGCCGCCGGCTATCGCACAGGTCTCTACACCTCACCGCATCTCGTGGACTTCAATGAGCGCATCCGCGTGAATGGAAAAAACATTGTCCGCGAGGATGTCGCGAAGGGGTTGGGCCGCTTGCGCAAAATCACTCAGACTTGGGAGCATGCGCCGACATTTTTTGAACTCACCACCGTGCTGGGAATCGATCATTTTGCCCGAGTGGGATGCGAGATCGTCATTCTCGAAACAGGCATGGGAGGGCGCTTGGATTCGACCAATGTCGTCACGCCGCTTGTTTCGGTGATCACTCCCATATCCATGGATCATTCCGAATGGCTGGGTGACACCCTGGCGCTTATTGCCGCTGAGAAAGCCGGCATCATCAAACCTGGAATTAAAGTCGTTTCCGCACCGCAGGAAGCGGATGTGGTTGATGTGCTCGATCGCCGCGCCGGGGAATGCGGGGCGCAGCTTCAATTTGTTCGCGCCCCATGGCAGGGCGATGTGGGGTTGGTGGGTTCGCATCAAAGATGGAATGCCGCTCTTGCTATCGCTGCTCTGGAGGCATCCGGCCTGATATGTCCGCAAGAAGCCATTCTCAACGGTCTAAAAAATGTTGAATGGCCCGCTCGGTTTCAACGTTTGAGCGAACACATCATCGTCGATGGGGCCCACAACGAACAATCCGTCGAAGCACTTGTCAAAACGTGGCGCGATGTGTTCGGCAACAAGAAGGCAACCGTGATCTTCGGCGCTCTTAGGGACAAAAACCATGCGGCCATGCTGCGCTCGCTTGAACAAATCGCTGAGCAATTTTTCCTTGTTCCAGTGAAGAGTCCTCGAAGTGAAGATCCCCAAAAAATCGCCACCCAGCTCAACGTGTGCCATCGCGAGTTCGATTCATTACCCTCCGCTATCAAGGCGACCGATACCCCCCTAACATCACCTGTGCTTATCACCGGGTCCCTCTTTCTGGCCGGTGAGACGCTAGATTTGGAAATATTCCGAAAGAAAAATTGACGATGAACGGGATGTTGGTTTAAGGAAACACCATGAAATTCTTCAAGCGCGTCACCGCCTTTACCCTCGTTGAGCTTTTGGTAGTCATTTCGATTATCGCTATTTTGGCTGCACTGGCTTTACCTGCGATTACAGGCGCTCTTACCCGTGGCCAAGCTTCACAAACCTTGAGTAATGCACGCCAGATTTACATTTCCACATTCAACATGGCCTTAGATGGGTCAACTACCGGCGACACGAATTTGGCTTGGCCTGGTGATTCAGGAGGAACTTGGACAGCGTGGGCATCTTCCCTTACGGGCGGGGGTTATATGTCCACTAATGACTTCGCTAAAATGTTAAGCGCCCCCGGTGTGCTGCGTAGCACCAACGTGGCTGTAACAGCTGCTACTCCAAGTGCATTAAATATTTATAGTGTTGGTGAGAGTAGTCCAATGCAGTCGGTTTTTATTACAACTGCTAATTACACTAACGGAACTGCCCTTGATCCAGCGGCAAAACCCTATGGAAATAAGGCATTTGTTGTGTTTAGGAAGGGTGGAGATGGGTTGGTTTACCAAGCTGCTCAAGCTACTAACACAGCATTGCTGCCAACCACCGATTTCACCAATAAATTAAACTAATAATCATCAAATATTTACAAGAAATGACAACCGTTCAAAAAATCGAATCTGAGCAATTCAAGTCCGACCTCACTCCCTTTAGCGTCGGAGACACAATCAAAGTCCACACCCGCGTTGTAGAAGGCGACAAGGAGCGTATACAAGTCTATGCTGGCATCGTGATTGGTCGCAAGGGCACAGGCATTAATGAGAATTTTACCGTTCGCCGTGTTTCCTACGGTGAGGGTGTCGAGCGTGTTTTTCCTATGCATTCCCCACGCATTGCGAAGATCGAGGTGGAGCGTCGCGGGGCTGTTCGCCGTGCTAAACTCAATTACCTCCGTGCTCGTAAAGGCAAGTCGGCAACGACTGTCAAAGACCGCACGGATCGCGCCTGATTTTTGCTGAATGCCTTGCTCGCTCAAACACGAGCAAGAATTGGCAGCGCGGGGTATTTATTGTGTTGCGGGGATTGACGAGGCCGGACGAGGTCCTTTAGCTGGACCTGTTGTTGCTGCCGCAGTCGTTTTAACTTATGGCTTTGAGCTTAAGGGGCTCAACGATTCGAAAAAGCTCACGCCCCGCAGGCGTGATTATTTCTACGAACTCATTACCTCGGATACAACGATCCGATGGGCATCCGCCCATGTTTCACCGGAAGAGATCGATCGGCTGAACATTCTTGGAGCTACCCATGCGGCAATGAGGCTTGCGTGGGCGAAACTTGATCCTCGGCCTGATCACGTTCTGATCGATGGTCTGCCGGTGCCAAGTTTCCCATGCGAACAAACGGCTTTGGTCGGTGGAGATGGCATCAGCCTCAGCATTGCGGCGGCGAGTATCATTGCCAAGGTCGAGCGCGACCGGGTGATGCTGGCACTCGACCTACAATATCCTCAATACGGTTTTGCGAAGCATAAAGGCTACCCAACGGCAGAGCATTTTGAGAAACTTCGTCAATATGGGCCTTGTCCGATTCACCGCCGAAGTTTTGCGCCGGTTGCGCGGGCGGAGCTCTGGTGATGCCTCCCACATTCAGCTCGGCAAAGAAGGCGAGGAGTCCGCTGCGCGATATCTCCGGCATCATGGACACAAAATTCTTTACCGTAATTTCCGTGCCCCGCGTGGCGGTGAAGTGGATATCGTGTGTCGTGACAAGCGGCATGGTGAGCTTGTTTTTATCGAGGTCAAAACCCGTGCGTCTTTGGATTTTGGCCGTCCTGCCGATGCTGTTGATGAAAAGAAAAGACGTCTTATCATTCGCGGGGCCATGAAATGGCTTCAAATGCTCGACGTCTCCAGCACGACTGATCTCACTTATCGGTTCGATATTGTGGAGGTTGTTGTTGGCCCGCCGCAGGAGATTCATCACATCGAAAATGCCTTCCAACTTCCTCCCGGCTATCTTGAATAAATGTCTTCCATTCCCTCGCTCCTTTCCGCACAGGAACTCAAACTCTCCTACGGCAATCACCTTTTGCTCGACGGCGTTTCGCTCACCGTCGCTCCAGGCGAGAAGCTCGGTCTCGTTGGTCGCAACGGATGCGGCAAGACGAGCCTCCTGCGAATACTAGCCGGAGAAAACGATCCGGATGCGGGCACGATCTCGCGGCGCCGTGGGTTAAGGGTCGGCTACTTGCCGCAGGAATTTGAACTCGATCCCGATGCCACGGTTTTAAAAAACATCGAGGACGGTGCCGCCGACTTGGTTGAATGGATGCGTCGCTACGAAAACGGCGAGGGAAGCGATCAGGAATTGCACCAACTACTGGAACTCATCCAGCATGCCGATGGATGGAATCTTCACGCCCGCATCAATGCCCTCGCTGGAGCACTCGATGCTCCGCCACTTGATGCGCTGGCAGGTTCCCTTTCCGGAGGTGAGAAGCGCCGCGTTTCTCTCTGCCGTGCGCTGGCATCCCAGCCGGATTTGTTGTTGCTGGATGAACCCACAAACCATCTTGATGCGGACTCTATAAACTGGCTCGAAGACTTTCTGCGGGGTTTTTCCGGTGCGCTCATCTTTGTCACCCACGACCGATATTTTCTGGAGACAATTGCCACGCGCATTGTGGAGGTCAGTTTTGGCAAAGCCTATTCGCACCCCGGAAACTACACCGCCTATTTGGAGTCGCGCGCCTTGCGTCAGCAAATCGCCAATCAGAGCGAGAGGCGGCGTCAGCGTTTCATCAGGGCGGAACTTGATTTCGTGCGAGCAGGTGTTCGAGCCCAGCGTTCCAAGTCGAAGAAGCGTCTGGAATCATTTTACGAGATTGCCGGGCAGGAGGCTCCCCCGGAAGAGCGCGAGATGGATCTTCTTATTCCGCCACCGCCGGAAATTGGCAATACAGCGGTGGAATTGGTCAATGCTGGGGTAAGGATCGAGAATGACCGCAATGAACGCTGGCTTTTCCGAGGGCTCGATCTTTCCCTTCGTCCCGGCCAATGCACAGGTGTGGTGGGACGTAACGGTGTGGGAAAATCAACGCTGCTGCGCTTGTGCCTCGGCGAGCAGGAGCCAACGGAAGGAACGGTTACAATCGGCAAGAGGGTTGTGTTCAATTACATCGACCAAGGCCGTGTTTTGCTCAATGGAGCAAACACTGTCATTGCCGAAATCGGGGGCACGGGTGAGGCGGTGACCTTTGGCACACAGACACTGGGTGTGAGGGCATACTTGCGGCGATTCCTCTTCGACGAGGCACGCATCAATGAGAGGGTGGACAAGCTCTCTGGCGGCGAACGAGCGCGATTGACTCTGGCAAAAGTGCTTTGCCGTGGAGGCAACGTGATCGTTCTCGACGAGCCGACCAACGACCTTGATCTCGGAAGCCTGCGGATGCTTGAGGAGGCGCTTGCCACTTTCGACGGCACGGTGCTGGTCGTGAGCCATGACCGATATTTTCTGGACCGTGTGTGCGACCAGATTGTCGCCTTTGAGGAGGGAGGAATCCATATCCAGCCAGGCAATTACTCTTACTATCTGGAGAAAAAATCCCAACGGGAACGGCATTACAAAAATCTCGGTAAATCCTTTGTCGAACCTCCGGTGGAACAGACACCCAAGATTACCCCTCCGCAACGCAAACTGAGCTACAAAGAAAAGACGGATCTCGACGGCATGGAGCAAACAATCCTCGTCGCTGAAAAATGTGCTTCCGATTTGGAGGCGATGCTGAATGATCCCGCCTTCCACGCAACCCGAGCGCTGGAGGCTCCGGCGATGATTGCACGCCTTGCCGAACAGCGCGCGGAAATCGAGCGGCTTTACGCCAGGTGGGAAGAATTATCGAATCTATGAGCAAGGAAATCCCGGTTCCCGGGCAGCGTTGGGTGAGTGATACCGAGCCCGAGCTAGGCCTCGGCATTATTTTAAAAAGTGAATACGGACGCGCGGAAATCTTTTTTCCGGCGGCCGGCGAGCATCGGCAATATGCTCTCGGCAGCGCTCCCATCCGCAGAGTGAGGTTTCAAGAGGGGGACAAGATTCGCACCCATTCCGGCGAGCCTCTCACGGTCGATTCGATCGGCGATGTTGGCGCCTTGCTGACTTACCATTGCGGTGGTCGATCGGTGGCTGAGGCCGAGCTTTCGGATTTAATCAGTTTCTCAAAGCCCGAGGAACGTTTGCTGGCGGGTCAGGTGGATGATATCGAACGCTTCAAACTCCGAGTCGAATGCCTGCAGCGTCGCCGTGTGATGCGCCAGAGTTCAGTCCGAGGATTTGCGGGTGCGAGGATAGACTTGATTCCGCACCAGATATCCATTGCTGCGGAAGTGGCATCTCGGCTTGCCCCAAGGGTGCTGCTCGCCGACGAGGTCGGTTTGGGAAAAACAATCGAAGCAGGCTTGATCCTCCAGCGCTTGTATCTCACGGGGCGCGCTTCGCGGATTCTCGTTTTGCTGCCCCCGGCGCTCCTCAACCAATGGTTTGTAGAGATGTTCCGCCGCTTCCAAATGTCATTCAGCATCTTTGATGAAGAGCGGTGTCTTTCACTTGAAGCGGACGGCGAGAACCCGTTTTTGGACAGCCAACTTGTGATTTGTTCGATTGATTTTCTTGGATCGAGTGAAAAACGGGCGGCCCAAGCGAAGGAAGCAGGTTGGGATCTTTTGGTTGTGGACGAGGCCCACCACTTGCAATGGAGTCCAGAGGTTATCGGCGAGAGCTACAAATTGGTGGAATCTTTTGCCAACAAGGTTTCCTCCTTGCTGCTCCTTACGGCCACGCCTCAGCAACTTGGAATGGAGGGGCATTTTGCCAGACTCCGATTGCTCGATCCGCACCGTTATGCGGATTTGAAGACCTTTATTAAGGAATCGGAACGTTACAAAGACGTTGCCAAAGCGATCGATGCACTGCTTTCGGATAAGAAAATCGCGAATGAGTCACTTTTTCGCGGAACCCGCGTGGCCGAGCACTATGAGCAATTCCTTGCCGGTGATACCTCGGCAAAAGAGAAGGTTGTCTCGGGACTGCTCGATGAGTTTGGAACGGGTCGGGTGATGTTCCGTAATACACGTGCGGCGCTTTCTGGTTTTCCAAAACGCAAGGCCCGCTTGGTTCCATTGTCTCCCGGAGAAGATGAGGTGGAGATAAAGGTTCAGTGGCTCATCGAGCTCCTCAAGGAACTCAAAAAACAGAAAGTGCTCTTGATTTGCTCCTCATCCGACATGGCTGTCGAGCTTCTTGAGCGCTTGCAAAAAAGCATCAAAATCCCGGCAGCCGTATTTCATGAAAAGCTTACCCTTCTGCAGCGCGACCGTAATGCCGCCTACTTCGCAGAGGAGGAAGGAGCACGCATTCTTGTCTGTTCCGAAATCGGCAGTGAGGGGCGGAATTTTCAATTCGCCCACCATCTGGTGCTTTTCGATCTGCCCGAAAATCCAGAACTACTTGAGCAGCGCATCGGACGCCTCGACCGCATTGGCCAGACATCAACGATTCATATTCATATTCCTTACTTGAAGGATAGCGACTCGGAGATTCTCGCCCGCTGGTATCATGAGGGGTTGGATGCATTTCAAAAGCACCCACATGGGGCTCCTGTGCTGATGGAGATGTTTCGCGAACGCCTCGATTCCATTTACGCAAACCGCACTGCGGCCGACATCGACTCGCTTATCAAGGCGACAATCGCCGAAAATAAAAAAATCGCCAAGCGACTCCAGCGCGGACACGACCGGCTTTTGGAACTCAATTCCAATCGGCCGGAGGTTGCCGCTCCGCTTATTGAGAGTATTCGCAGGCAGGATGTGGATGTTGACTTTGAAGCGTTTTTCATTCGCATGCTCGATCATCTCGGCGTTGAGGTGGAGGAGTTGGGATTGCGCAGCTATCTGCTTCGTAGCGGGGCTGGTCAAACGGCGAGCCTTCCTGGTCTGACGCCAGACGGTGCGATGTTCACCTTTGACCGTGCGCGTGCACTGGCACGCGAGGATCTTGGCTTTATCACCCCGGATCATCAGCTTGTGCGAGCCGCATTGGATGCACTCATCGGAGCTGAGACCGGGAATTCCGTTTTTGGCATTTGGAAGTCCGACCTGTCGAATGCCGTGTTTCTGGAGGCGTATTTCGTATTGGAGGCGGTGGCACCACTTGCTCTGCATGCAGACCGCTTCCTTCCTGCCACACCTCTTCGCGTGGTCGTGGATCAAGCGCTCAAAGATTGCGGTGACAACGAGGAGTTCCTGTATGCGTCGCTTGAGCGCGGCGATGTCTTTACCTTGCTCGACACGCCAGTTTTCAAGAAAAAGCACCTGCCATCAATGATCGCCAAGGCAAAAGAAATAGTGGAGCAACGCAAGGAATCACTCATCCAGGCAGCCCGCCAAAAATGCGATGAGCAATTTACCTCCGAGATAGAGCGGCTTGAGGACCTGCGCACGATCAATAACCAGATTCGGCCTGAAGAGATCGAGGCCTTGGACGCGGGGAGGAAGTGTTTGATGGAAGCTCTCGATACCGCAGACCTGAGATTGGATTCCCTCAAGCTTGTCTTGAGAATGGCCAACGACTGATCGGCTTTGATTTGTTAAGTCGTCTTTTTTGTAACGTTTTTCTCGTGGCCAGCGGTCCTTCCGCTTGTGCATGATGGGGCTATGAGTGTGCCGCAAAATACGATTGCGATTGTATACGATTACGATCAGACGCTTTCTCCCACCTACATGCAGGAAGAGGCCATTTTTCCAGTATTTGGAATAAACGCGGCTCATTTTTGGGAACGTTGCGCCGCTTTGGTCAAAAACGAGGGTTACGATCACGAACTGGCCTACATGAAGGTTCTGCTCGACTGCTTGGAGATCGACCGCCCGACCAATGCCCAGCTTCGTGAACTCGGCTCGCGGCTTACTTTTTACAAGGGTCTTCCTGAGATGTTCGAGGAGTTCCAAAACTCACTTCTTACGCCTGAGCATGTCGCCCACGGGATTACCGTCGAACACTACATTGTCTCATCAGGCATCAAGGCGCTCATCGAGGGGAGCCGCTTGGCACCGTATGTGCGCAAGATTTTTGGCTGTGAATTTGCTGTCGATGAACTCGATCGCATCACCTTCCCCAAGCGTGCCATTAGCCACACGCAGAAGACCCAGTTTCTTTTCCGTATCAACAAGGGGATGCTCGAGCTGGATCAGGACGTGAATGACCATATGGACCCCTCGCTTCGGCCAGTGCCATTTCAAAACATGATCTATGTCGGCGACGGGCCTACCGATGTTCCATGTTTTACGGTGATGCGGAAAAATGGCGGTCAGGCTATTGCCGTCTACAATCCCGATGATCCCACGCGCACGAGCTTCAAAAAGTGCTACCAACTCAGTGTGCATGCGGATCGGGTAAAGAATATTGCCCCGTCTGATTTCCGCAGTGGCAGCCATCTTCGGTTGTTACTGGAGGAAATGGTGCTGGAAATAGGCAACCGCATCGTCCAGCGCCGCAGGGAGGACTTGGAGGCGGGAACAGTAAAAGCCCCCAAGCACTAATTGTCAGGCTGGACTCCTAGCCGCCGGCGTTTGACTGGGTGTGGCGAACATCTTTTACCGAGACGGCATAGATCGTGTCCTCACCGATATTTTTTGCCTGATCGCCGATCCGTTCCAAGGAACGTGCGATAAAGATAAGCTCTAGGAAACCTCGGATTGAATCAGGCTTCTGAGGCATGAGCTCGGTGAGAGTCTCTGCAAAGTTGCGGTTGAGTTCGTCCAGTCCCTTGTCACGGACTTTAAGGGTGCGGGCAAGCTCCAGATCTCCGTCTGTGTAGGCTTTGATGGCATCGTTGAGCATCTCGCCGGTCAGTTGGAAGATCGGCTCGATCCGGCTGATCTCTTCGAGCTGAGGTAGTGCGGTAAGCTTGCGCGCCCGGCGGGCGATGCCGACGCATTGATCGGCGGCGCGCTCGATGTTCACACTCGTTTTCATCGCGGCGATCACGTTGCGTAGGTCGCAGGCAAAAGGATGATATCTGAGCATGATGTCCATGCCTTCGGTGTCGATTTGGATTTCGAGGGCATCGATCTCCTCGTCATCGGCAATCACAGTATTGCACCAATCCTCATCCCGCTCGAAGAGGCCTTTGCGGGCGTTTTCCAGACTGCGGATGGTGAGGCTGGACATCATGAGGACATCCTTGCGGAGGTTTTCCAGTGCGTCCTCGAAGTTGGTCAGAATATGTCGTGCAGGTTCCATTTTTTAAAAAATCAACCGAAGCGTCCGGTGATATAGTCCTCGGTTTGTTTGTTGCTGGGGTTTGAGAAGATTTTTGGGGTCTCGTCGAATTCGACTAGTTTTCCCAAATAGAAAAATGCGGTGCGATCCGAGCAGCGGGTAGCCTGCTGCATGTTGTGGGTTACGATTACGATCGTAAATTCGCGCTTCAATTCACGGATGAGTTCCTCGACCTTCACCGTGGCAATCGGATCCAAGGCGGAGCAGGGTTCATCCATGAGCAGAATTTCCGGACGGTTGGCGATCGCCCGGGCGATGCAGAGACGTTGCATCTGTCCGCCCGAGAGACTCAGGGCGCTTTCATGCAACCGGTCTTTGGCCTCGTCCCACAGCGCTGCGCCCCGGAGACTGCGTTCGACAGTCTCATCGAGAATGGATTTTTTATTCTGACCCGCCACACGCAGGGGATAGACGACATTTTCGTAAATGGATTTCGGGAAGGGATTGGATTTCTGGAAAACCATGCCCACCCGCTTGCGCAGCGAAATCACCTCGATATGCGGATCGTAAATACTATGCCCGTTGATGACGATATCGCCGGCGTGCTTGATGTCGTCGATGAGGTCGTTCATGCGGTTGAGGTTCCGCAGCAGAGTCGATTTGCCACATCCAGAGGGACCGATAAATGCAGTAACCTGCCGCTCCGGTATATCCAGGCTGATATCGAAGAGGGCCTGCTTGCGTCCGTAGTAGAAGCTGAAGTCTCGGATGCTGATGAAGTCCGGTCGGGCGTTGGGTGGAGAGGAGTTCACGGTAAGGTCGAGGTCTGTGCGTTGTGCGTAGGTATCTTTAGAAAGCACCGGTAGCGAATTTCTTTCGAAGTTTTTCACGAATGAGAATGGCTGCAAGGTTTAGGACGATAACGAGGAGGATCAAAAGGAGGGTCGTGGCAAAAACCATCGGTTTTGCCGCCTCCGAGTCCGGGGACTGAAAGCCCAGATCGTAAATATGGAAACCCAAATGCATGAATTTCCGCTCCAGATGAACAAACGGAAACGAGTCATCGATCGGTAAGCTGGGGGCGAGCTTTACCACGCCCACCAGCATCAGTGGTGCCACTTCGCCAGCACCACGGGCCATGGCCAGGATGAGTCCGGTGAGAATGCCTGGCAGAGAGGCGGGCAGGACGATGTGCTGGATGGTCTGCCACTTCGATGCGCCGCAGGACAGCGACCCTTCGCGCATTCCGCGTGTAACGGCAGCCATTGCCTCCTCGGTGGCGACGATTACCACTGGAACGGTCATGAGAGCCAATGTAAGCGAGGCCCAGAAAATCCCACCTGTGCCGAAGGTGGGGGTGGGGAGGTAGTCGCCAAAGAAAGCCTTATCTAAATTGCCGCCTACAAAGTAGACGAAGAAACCAAGCCCGAAGACGCCGAAGACGATCGAGGGAACGCCTGCCAAATTATTTACCGCAATTCGCACGGATCGAACAAAGAAACCCTGTTTGGCATATTCGCGGAGATAAATGGCAGCCACCACGCCAAATGGCACCACGGCCATACTCATCAGCAGAGTCATCACAAAAGTCCCGAAGATCGCTGGAAAAATCCCGCCCTCGGTATTTGCCTCCCGAGGTTCCTCGGAGAGGAAATTCCAGATGTTCTTCACAAAAAGGACACACTTTTGTGCAAAGGTGAGTTGGTTGGGCTGGGTGTAGGAAACGATGTCTCCAATAGGGAGATTTATTTCGAGTCCTGTGGGAGTGGTATAAACCAGCGTGTTGGCAGACTGCTCTGCACGAAGTCTGCGGGCTTGCGCAGCAAGTATTTCGTAATCTGCGTTGAGTTTTGTGATTTCCTCACCTGCCGCTTCGGAATTTTTGCCTTTGATGCGCAGATCGTTCAGTCGGGCGTTGATCGCGCCGATGGATTTCTTTTCGATCGTTTCAATCTCATGGCGGCGCACTTCGCAGTCTGCTACGAGGGCGGCCAATGTTTTAGAAAAAGAAGCGTCGGTAGCGGATAGCGCTTTTCCATCGGTAAGCTTGATTTCCTGTGGGTAACCAAAGGCGATGCCATACTCCAAGCGCTCGATTCGGTAGATGTTTTTCGGCTCTGTAATCGATGCAATGTCGGCTTGGTTTGCGAAGGCGAAGTTGATGCCATAGGCGTCTTTATTTCCGACATACAGCTGGACCTCTGTTTGGTCTGCGAGCGTTTCTCCATCCGGTCCCAGCACAGGGATGCGTTTGATGCGCTTTTGGACGAGTTCGCCGGTGATGGTCTCGCCCCCGTTTGGAACAGGATTGGTTATTCCAGGTTTGAGCTGCACCTGGAGCACCCTGTCCGGCCAAAATACAGGCAGGCCGTTGGCAATTATAATTCCAAGCAGACCGGCAACCATCAAGAGACCGATGGAGAGCCCCATGGAAGTGAGCCACACGAATGGCTCACCCGGCGCAGCGAGAGTGCGCGTGAGTTCGTGATCTTGATCGTTTGTTCGCCTCATGGGTTAGATAGTCTTGAATTTATCGCGCAACCGCTGGCGCATGACTTCGGCAACCGTATTCACGGCGAAGGTGAGGACGAAAAGCACGAGCGCGCCTAGAAACAGGGTTCGGTAAAGCGTGCCATGATGCGGTGCCTCCGGTAGCTCGACCGCAATGTTTGCCGACAGGGTTCGCATACCGGAAAAAATGTTCCATTCCATGATCGGGGTATTGCCGGTGGCCATTACGACAATCATCGTTTCCCCGACCGCGCGGCCGAGACCGATCATCAGGGCTGAAAAAATACCGGCCGAGGCGGTGGGCAGGACGACGCGCAAAGCTGTTTGCCAACGGCTTGCACCACATGCCATCGAAGCGGTGATCAGCGGCTTGGGCACGTTCGACAGGGCATCCTCGGCAATGGTGAAGATAATGGGTATCACGGCAAACCCCATCATGAATCCCACAACCAAGGAGTTTCTCTGGTCGTAGCCGGTTCCTGTGACTGCTGGCCACCACACTCGGAAGTCACCGATTTTTTTACCCGTAGATGGATCGGTGGTCACAAAAGCGAGTTGCTCGAATACAGGGCCGAGGTTCCAAAGAACCGCACCGCTCCCAAGGAGCAGCGGAAGGAAGACCACCCATTCCCAACCAGGATGAATGACTTTTCGAATGCGAATAGGCATGCGGCTCCAGATGAACCCAATGAAAATCGCGACGATGGGCAAACAACTCACGACCAAGAGTAGCGATGGCACCTGGGATTCAATGAGCGGAGCGATGTATATCGCCGCAAGGAAACCAAGCACCACCGAGGGCAGTGAGGCCATGATTTCCATGACAGGCTTGATCGTCGAGCGGAAGCGGGGATCTAAGAATTGAGATGTGTAGAGTGCAGCCAACAAGGCGATCGGTATCGAGAAAACCATGGCATAGAGCGTGCCCTTGATGGTTCCAAAAATAAGAGGGATGAGAGAATATTTAGGCTCGAAATCATCGCTTCCCCCCGTGCTCTGCCATTCCCATTTTGGAGCGGAGGCGCCTTCATACCAGATTTTCCCGAAAAGGGCATTCCAGCCGGAATCCGCATGCGGGTCGTTGATTTCAAAAAAATGCAGTGTGTTTTTAGAATCGAGAATGGCGAGGCGCTGATATTTGCCACTGATCACCGCATTTTCCACCGTGTAGGGGAGCCTCGTTTCCCAGCGGATCGTATCGGTCGTTGAGTATCTCAACGAAACCTCGGAGCCACCACCGACGAGGAATGCTTTGTTGCGAAGCGTGGAGATGAGAAAAGTCGGGCTGGCTCCCAAGTTTGGAAATGTGTGAGTAAGGCCAAAAACCCGACGATCGCCTCCCTCGGGATAAAAGAGACTGAAGATGCGATTCTCTCCGGAATCGCTTCCAAAGGCGATGGAGACATCTCCAAAGATGAACGCAGCCACATTGATCCTTGGGTTGGCCAAGTCTTCAAATGGGGTGAAAACCTGCACACTCTTGAATCCACTCTGTGCATCAAGCACCAGGTAGCACACCTGGCCGCTCTCGGTGACAACGATGAGCGAGTCGCCCGTGCCGGGAACAAGAATTTTTTCGGGCCGTCCAGGAATCAGCGGGGTGACATCGTAGCTGCCGACAACCTCGGCCTTGCCAGTTCCCATGAGGGAGCGCTTACGTTTAAAAAGTGAGGCGGTGACGGTGTTTGACTCGCCGTCGGACTGGAGCGCGACAACCAGCTTGCTGGTGCCCGAGTCCCCGTAGGCGATGTCGATGATCGGCTTCCCGGGAATCCCGATTGGAAGTGGCTTCTGGGCTTTCGGATTAAGACTGACCGTCTGGCGACCATCCGATTCAGCCGAGCTGTAGCCAGGAGACACAATGATGAACTGCCCATCCGCCGTGCCGAGGATGATCTCCTGCTCGCGTTTGTTTAATACAGCGGCGGTGATGCTTACCTTTTCTTCGCCTCCGAAATCGATCCTCTGTTCCCTAAATGCAGCGGTTTCAAAATCAACAACTAACATTTTACCATCAGGCTCCATCAGGAACGGCATCGCTCCCCATTCATCGATTCCCATGAGGGAGTAGGGGATATTCGGCAGCTGCACGCTTTTTGTTTCGCGCACCTCGGCGGGCCTGAAGAGCGGCCAGATCTGCAAGAAGATGAAAACAAAGATACCCAGCACCGATGTGATGACCAGTGCGCCGCCGGCTTTGATCAGGACCGTCATGAAGCGATCGACGAAAAGTGTCGATCTGGCTGTCTGGAAGCGACTCTGGTCAGTGGCGTGCGAGGGCAGTTGCATCGGCGTTTTGTATTGGGTGCTCCTAGTGTTTCTTTTCTAAAGAAACGGCCCCGCCGTCAATCAACGGCGGGGCGCGTTTTGCTAACCTCTAGGGAAAGAAGGCTTAGTTTGCGAGCTTCGAAAGAGCCTCCACCTGTGCCTCATGTGGCATCGGGAAATAGCCATCCTTGATCACCACCTCCTGACCCTCCTTGGAGAGGACGAATTTCAAGAACTCGTGGGTGAGTTTATCCATTGGAGCGTCAGGTTTTTTGTTCACGTAAACATAGAGAAAGCGGGCAAGGGGATAGTCGCCGCTCACGCAGTTTGTGTAGGTTGCCTCGATGAAATCCGTGCCATTGGCGGCAAGTGGAACGATGCGCACATCGGATGTCTTGTAGCCGATGCCGGAGTAGCCAATCGCACCGAGGTCGGTGGCAATTCCCTGAACCACGGCGGAGGAGCCGGGTTGCTCTTTCACAGTCGCCTTGAAGTCACCTTTGGCAAGCGCCTCATCCTTGAAGAAGCCATAGGTGCCCGATGCGCTGTTGCGACCGAAGAGTGAGATCGGCTTGGCAGCCCAGTCGCCGGTCAGACCCAGTTGCCCCCATGTGGAGATGTCGGAGGACCCGCTTTTGCGCGAGCTGGAGAAAATGCCGTCCACCTGCTGCATGGAGAGACCTTTGATCGGATTGTCCTTGTTGACGAATACCGCAAGAGCATCCACAGCCACGGATATCTCGGTGGGCTTGTAGCCGAATTTTTTTTCAAACGCATCGATCTCCGAACCCTTCATCGGACGGCTCATCGGTCCGAGTTGGGCTGTGCCTTCAATAAGGGCGGGAGGAGCTGTCGAAGATCCTTTGCCCTCGATCTGGATGTTCACGTTTGGGTAGGCCTTTTTGAAGCCTTCGGCCCAAAGCGTCATGAGATTGTTCAAGGTATCCGAGCCAATAGAATTAAGATTTCCGGTTACCCCACTCACAGTGGAGTAGGGCTTGATTTCCGGATCCACAGAGAGTTTTTCAGCCTGCGCTACAACTGAAAGCAAGGTCGCTGTGGTGAGTTGGAGTAAGATTTTTTTCATAGATGAGGAGCATAGGCTAAGCAGTCGATTTTGTGTTTTGCCAGAAAGAACTCGGTTTGTTGCGAACATGTAACAGGCCTTGGAAGCGGTGTTCTGGTGGGAAAAGTCAATGGCTTCCCATGAATGCATGGTTCGGTCACGACTTTCCTCTCAAGAGAATGCCTTTTTGATGGATCGGGAGAGTAACGAAAAAAGTGGATCCTTCGCCTGGCGTGCTTTGCAAGGACACGCTGCCACCATGGGCCATGATGATATTTTTCACAATGGAGAGTCCGAGTCCGGTGCCGCCTTTATCGCGGGCACGGTGTTTGTGCACTCGGTAAAAACGTTCAAAAATGTGAATCTGGTCTTCCAATGGTATGCCTGCGCCGTTGTCCGTGAAAGCAAGCACGATTGATGACTCGCAGCGCTTGGCGACAATACGAATTGAAAGGGGATCGACCTCTCCGTGGCGGATAGCATTGGTAAGTAGGTTCCAGTAGACCTGTTCGATTCTCTTAGCATCGACCTCTGCGAATTCTGCGGCCTCGTCCCATTTGATATCGAAATCGACAGAACCGGAGGCAATGCCTGCTTGCAGATTGGCTAGCACGCCGTCGAAGAGTTCACGCAAATTGACGCTCGAAAAATCCAAGGCGTGTCCGCGGCTCTCTACACTTGAAATGGTTAACAGATCCTCTAGCAGCAATGAGAGTCTCTGGACGTTACGATGGATCAGGCTAAGAGAGTGTGCCGCCATTTCCGGATCATCGGCATCGCCCTCGATTAGAGTTTCCACAAACCCATTGATGACCGTGAGAGGCGTCCGAAATTCATGGGATACGTTTGCAACAAACTCCCTCCGTGTTGCTTCCAACGCCCGGATATCGGTTACATCCTGAAATACGACCAATGTCGCCTGGGCTGGGTCTCCCGATTTTTTGGGCATGGGAGCGATATGAATAGTGAACGTTTTTTTAAAAGAAGGCTCGTTTGGTTTTGAAAATTCCAGCGCTATTTCGAGCTGCTGTTTTTCACCTGTGCTGAAAGCCGAAGCCACAGCTTGTTCGAGCTCATGGCGGCGAAATACCTCGAGCATCGATCGGCCTAAGGAAGGTTTGGCACCAGCGAGAAGACTTTGCAGGGCATCGTTGACAAGTGTGATTTTTCGATCCCGGTTCACGATAAGGATGCCCTCCTTCATTCCAGAGAGAATGCTTCGCAGACTGAGCCCCTCTTCAGCGGATTGGCGATCGAGCTCTCGCAAAAGTCCGGCGATGGTTTGAATGTTCTCGAGAATGGACCGATAAGGAATGTGTCCCATTTGCAGGGGGGGGAGCGTGAACTGTCCCGCTGCCATTTTTTCGAGGTCACGAGCTATTTTCGTGAGCGGAGCAACGAATCTGGAATAAAGGAATAAAGCGACTGCAAGCAGCGCTACTGCGATCAAGCTGCCTACTGTGACGCTCAAAATTGGACTCGGGGGTTGAAACGGTAACCCTCGCTCCTGATCGTTTCCACACGCAATGCGTGAGCGCCGAGTTTCTCGCGAAGTCGGCGGATATGTGTATCCACCGTCCGTGTGTCGGCGTTTGCAGAGTATCCCCAGACATCTCGCAACAAGGTGTCTCGTGAGAGAATTTTTCCGCAGTTGTTGGCGAGAGCAAGGAAGAGCTTCAATTCCGTCGCAGTGAGTTCGAGTTTTTTGCCGTCAAGTCGCGCTTGTAGCGTGGATTTGTCGATGGTAATGCCGTCGAGGTCCAGAGTCGCGCTTTCCTTAACTCCTGCCCGTTGCCTGCGCACCAGTCCCTGCACCCGGAGCACGACTTCCTTAGGGCTGAATGGCTTGGTCACATAGTCGTCAGCACCAATCTCAAGGCCTTTCACGCGATCACTCACATCGCTGCGAGCGGTAAGCATAAGAATCGGAATGGATGCCGTCTCAAGGTCGTTTTTCAAGGCCCGACAAACTTCCAACCCGGTTAAGCCCGGCAGCATGATGTCCAGAATCACGACATCCGGGCGGTTCGCCTGAATGGATGTGAGGCCACTGTCTCCCGATTTCGCTTCAAGAACTTTGAATCCACCGCGCTTTAAGTGGTAGCGGAGCAAGTCCAGCACATCACTTTCATCTTCGACCAAAAGCACAGTTGCTTCCATTGCAGATTCCTTAATGAGACAATTTACCTTGGGCAAGAGATGAAAGGTTACAAAAAAATCGCATTATCTATCAATGGGCGAATGCGGTTTTAAGAAAACAACTTCACGAGGCGTGATTGCAAGGCGAATCGAGCTTGGCGAGCAGGTATTCTGAACTAAAATAACAAACGATTGTAAAATCGGGGATTCTCATTGATGTGCCTCCGGCGGCGTTACTTGACAGGTTGTTGGTTTCCCTTGAAGGTAGCCCGCTTTTATGACCAAGCACCTCCTCTGAATGAATCTGGTATCCTTATCTCTACGTCGTCCGTTCACGGTTTTGGTTTTGGTCTTGGCCGTGGTGCTTGGTTCTTTTTTGGCGATTCAGCGGATGAGCCGGGATATTTTTCCCCCGCTTGGTGTTCCGACTATTTATGTCGCGCAGCCATTTGGCGGGATGGATCCGGCGCAAATGGAGGGGTATCTCACGTTCTACTACGAATACCACTTCCTCTACATCACTGGCATTGAGCATGTGGAGTCGAAGACCGTTCAGGGTGCTTCGATCATGAAGCTCCAGTTCCACCCTGGCACTGACATGTCGCAGGCGATGTCGGAGACGGTTTCTTATGTGAACCGCTCTCGCGCTTTCATGCCGCCGGGCACTCCTGGACCATTCATTACGCGATTTGATGCGGGCAGCGTGCCGGTGGGCTATCTGGTTTTTACCAGCAATGATCCAGACCGCACTGTGGGACAAATCCAAGATGCCGCGCTGAACCAGGTGCGTCCGCTTTTTGCCACGCTGCCGGGTGTTTCAGCTCCACCTCCTTTTGGTGGGAGCGCCAGAACGATCCTGGTGAATCTTGATCCCGAGCGGATTCGTGCCCTGGGACTGTCGCCGGATGAGGTCGTAAAAGCCATGACGGAAGCGAATGTGGTGAGCCCATCCGGCAATGTGCACATCGATGGCAAGTATCCGATGGTTCCCGTCAACGCCATTCCCAAAGATGTGAAGGATCTGGAATCCGTGCCAGTCAAAGCCGGGACGAATGGCACGGTCTTTCTACGGGATATCGGCACGGTGCAGGATGCCTCCGATCTCGTCACTTCGCACGCTCTCGTCAATGGCAGGCGCACGGTTTACATGCCGGTCACCAAGCGCTCCGATGCCTCCACGCTTTCCGTGGTGGATTTGGTGAAAAAAAATCTCACGAAATTCCAGAGCGTCCTGCCCGATGATGTGAAGGTCAGCTTTGAATTCGATCAGACGCCGGTCGTGATGCGTTCGATCAAGGAACTTATAAAGGAAGGCGCTCTGGGAGCCATTCTCACCGGTTTGATGGTTTTGGTGTTCCTGCGCGATTGGCGTTCGGCGTTTGTCGTGGTGATCAACATCCCGCTCTCTCTTATGGCCGCATGCCTGGCCCTGTGGCTCAGCGGGCAAAACATCAACCTCATGACTCTTGGCGGACTGGCACTGGCCGTTGGCATTCTTGTCGACGAAGCCACGGTGGCCGTTGAAAACATCCATGCACATCTTGAGCGCGGTTCGCCGCTTGCAATGGCAGCGTTGCGTGCCACCGAGGAAACCGCACTGCCGCGGTTCCTGGCGATGCTTTGCATACTCGCGGTTTTTTCCACCGCGTTTTTCATGACTGGTCCGGCTCAGGCTCTTTTCATGCCACTGGCGCTGGCGGTGGGGTTTTCGATGGCGGCATCGTTTGTCCTCTCCAGCACCCTGGTGCCCATACTGTCGATCTGGTTTTTGCGAGGTCATCCTGACGCATCGATTGACCGAGTGAGTTTTTTCGAGCGTCTGCGGTCGACCTACCAAAGCGTGCTCACGGCAACGATGCGCCTCCGGATCCCGCTGCTTGCCGCCTATCTCATCTTCGCGACGGTATTCTTGGCACTCATCGCTCCCCGACTAGGTCTTGAAATCTTTCCGCAATCGGACACCGGTCAATTTGCTTTGCGGCTTCGTGCGCCATCGGGAACTCATGTCGATGTAACCGAGGGCCAAGCAAAAAAAGCACTGGAACTCATCCAGCGCGAGGCCGGTCCTGATAATGTCGCCCTCACTTTGGGTCTGGTCGGAGTGCACGCGCCTAATTATCCGGTGAACCTGATCCATCTTTGGAACGGCGGCCCGGAAGAGGCTTGGCTGGCCGTGCAACTCAAGGCTGGTTCATCCGTTAGAACCGAGCAGTTGAAGGAAAGGCTGCGTGCTGTTTTTGCCAGCGAGATGCCAGGTATCAAATTTTCGTTCGAGGCTGGAGACATCGTCAATCGTGTAATGAGTTTTGGCTCGAACACACCGGTCGAAGTCACCGTCAACGGGCCCAGCCTTGCCGCCAACCGGGAGCATGCGGAAAAATTATTATCCGAATTGCGTGCCATCCCTGCGTTGCGCGATGTGCAGATCGCCCAGACGCTCGATTACCCCACGCTGGAGGTCACAGTGGATCGCGAGCGCGCCGGGATGTTGGGAGTCAAGATATCGGATGTCACACGCTCGCTTGTCGCTGCGACCACATCGAGCCGTTTTACAACTCCGAATTTCTGGTCCGATCCCAAAAGCGGCGTCAGCTACAATCTCCAGATTCAAATTCCCCAAGCCAAGACCACCACAATGGAGGACATCCAAAACACACCGATTTCTTCAAAAAACTCCGAGAGCGCCACGCTCCTTCGCAACATCGCCACCATCAAGCCCGGCGAGGCTTCCGGGCAGATCGAGCGTTACAACATGGCCCGTGTGGTATCGATCACCGCCAATATTCATGATTCCAACCTTGGCACTGTGGCTTCACAGATCGAGGCCGCTATTGAAAAAGCGGGAATCCCTCCAGCGAAGACCACCGTTGTTATTCGTGGACAACTCCCACCGCTGATCGAGTTGCTTAATGGCTTCCGCAGCGGACTGATTATCGCCGCTGTGACGGTATTTCTCCTGCTGGCTGCAAATTTTCAATCCTTCCAGCTCTCAACAGTGGTTTTATCGACCTTGCCTGCGGTGCTTGTAGGTGTGGTTTTAATGCTTTGGGTTACCGGAACCACGATCAACATCCAATCCTCCATTGGGGCCATCATGGCGATCGGCGTTTCCGTTGCTAATGCCATTCTCCTTGTCACTTTTGCGGAAAACCAGCGGATGAAGGGAGCGAATGCAAGGGACGCCGCCGTGCTGGGAGCGAGGGGGCGCCTGCGTCCTGTCTTGATGACCAGCTTTGCAATGATGGCCGGGATGCTCCCCATGGCGCTTGGGCTTGGAGAAGCCGGCGATCAGATCGCCCCGCTCGGACGTGCTGTCATTGGTGGTCTTGCAGCGTCCACGCTTGCCACGCTTTTTATTCTGCCAGCTATTTTTTGCATCGTGCGTGGTCGTGCGCATCGGAATTCCGTTTCTCTCGACGCCACCGATCCCGAAAGTCCCCTCCATCGTTCCTTGTCCCCAAATTCAACCAACTGACACACACCAACATGCGTTGTATCTCTTTAGCTATCGCCGTTGCGGCACCCGCCTTAATGCTTGCGCAAACCCTCCCGCCGGAACTACCCACTGCGACCCCCTCGCGCGGGGCAATAAACCGATTCGTTACCGCACCAGGCTCGATACTCCCCGAGCAACATGCTGCGATTTTTCCAAAAACGGGCGGTTACATTTCCCAAGTGCTGGTCGATGTCGGCGACAAGGTGAAGCAAGGCCAGACACTCGCCGTGATCTCCGCCCCCGAGTTGGAGGCCCAACTTAAAAAAGCCCAAGCCCAGTCGCGTCTTGCCCAAATCGATGTGGAGCGTCTCCGTGAAGGCCGCAAAAAATCCCCCGAACTCATTGTCCAGCGCGAACTCGATAAAGCCGAAGCCGCGGCAACTATTAGGGAAGCCGAAGTGGAAGAGTTGGCGGCCTTGGTTGACTTCGCCACAATCAAAGCGCCCTTTGCTGGCACTGTCACCAAGCGCCGGGTGGATGTCGGCGATTATGCGGTCGGTGGGGCTTCTCAAAATCAACCTCTCTTCCATCTCATGGATACCTCAAAAGTTCGGCTTGAGACCACTCTGCCGGAAAAAGACGGGGTATTGGCAAGGCCTGGTCAACCCGTGCGGGTAATGCTGGAGGGCAACCAAGGGAAACCTTTGGAGGCTGTCGTCAGTCGCACCGCTGGAGCCCTGGATCCGGCAACCCGCACGATGGCGGTGCAGGCCGATCTCATGAATGCTTCCGATAGCTTCCTGCCGGGAATGTATGCCAAGGTTTCTGTGGGTGTGGAGCGCCATGAGAATGCCCTGCTCCTTCCCAGGGCGGCTGTGGTTTTCGAAAAAGGAAAGCCTTCCGTTTTCATCCCCGAGGATGGAAAGGCCCGTAAAAAATCCATCCAGACCGGCTTCGACGATGGCATGAATGTAGAAATTATCAACGGTCTTGATGAGGGGCAGGCCGTGCTTGTTCCTGGAAAAACGCCGCTCACCGATGGTCAGTTGATTAAAGTCGCCCAATGAACACCCCCCGCCTTTTTAGCGTTTTTATCACGGCTTTAGTTGCAGTAGGCGCCACCAAAGCAGGAGGAGCCGCCGCCGAGGTTCGTCCGATCACCCTTACCTCGGCGCTCGCCCTCGCCGGAGCAAACAATCTCGAACTCGCAATTGTTCGTGAGGAACTCGCCGAAGCCCGTGCGAATCACTTGAGTGCCATCGAGCAATTTTTCCCGTCAGTCGAGGCTGGGGGAGGGTTCCGTCAGCATGACGGCAATTCACAGACCACCGAAGGCCGGATCATCGATGTCAACAAGCAGACTTATACGGCTGCCGGCCTGCTTGCTGCCGACATCAAGATCGGAACGGCGATCTACAACGAGCTTTCGAGTCGCCAACTCGTCAAAGCGGCGAAGCATCATACCGATGCTCAGAGAAATGATGCCCTCTACCAAGCAGCGGAAGCTTTTTTCCACCTCGCTCGCGCCCGTTCATCGGCAGCGATCGCTGCGGAGGCGGTTCGCATCGCCAATGACTACCGCGACCAGCTTCAAAATGCCGTCGATGCAGGATTGGCCCGCGAAGGGGAGGCGGAGCGTGCCGAAACACAGGCCCGCCGAGGACAGATTCTTTTTGAGAAAGCCAAACTCGATCAGCGCATCGCCGCTGCGCGATTGGCCACTATTTTGAATATTGATCCCTCCATCGAGCTGGAAGCCGACATCCAGAGTCTTGTCCCTATTTATCTCATCGATCCCAAAGCCAGTGTGGGTGGGCTTGTCTCACAAGCTCTGGCAAGTCGTCCCGAGTTGCTCCGATCCGAATTGCAGCGCGACGCGGCACGCACCAAACGCGATGCTGCCATCTATGCCCCAATCGTTCCTGCTCTCGGCGCAGAGACATCCTGGGGTGGCCTGGGCGGAGGGGATGGAAATTCGGGTCCGGCTAATTTTAATAACGCGAGCGACTATTATGTTGGTCTCTCATGGAAAATTGGGCCCGGTGGATTGTTCGATCCCGCCGCAATCCAATCTGGCAATGCGCGGTTCCGTAAAGCCGGGCACGAGTATGCAAACCGCCGCAACCAAATTGTCGAGGATGTCGTGAGTGCTTTTGCCCGCACAGATTCCCTTGCGCGCCAACTCCGCTTTGCCGCTCTCGCGGTGGAGTCTTCCCGCAAGAGCCTGAACCTTGCCGACCAGCGGCGTGAATTTGAGATCGCGGAAATCCTGGAAAATATGGACGCCCAACGCGACCTCACTGTTGCCCGTCTCGACCACGCCGCCGCAATTGCGGAGCATAACATTGCCCAGTTCTCACTCCTTCGCGCGATCGGGAAAATTCCCGATCAGGCGACGATGAGGGCCGTGAAATAGCCTGCCAGCTGATTTTATTCGCTTTTATCAACTGTAGGTGGGGTGCTTCGCAGGCACAAAAAATTTCCTATCTTCATCAGCGTGACGAGCTGTGCTGGACTTGTAACAATCGGTCCGGGGCGTTTTTTGAGTCGCTTTAAAAACACCGTCATTTTATTGAAAAAACAACCCATGATAAAACGTCTCTTAAAAACATCTCTACTTTGCTGTGTTGGCTTTTCCATTGGACATGCTAGCGCCCTAACAAACTCGGGTTTAAAGCCCGTGCCAGCACAAGGACCCATCGAGCCAAGCTCCGGCCAAATTCTTTCCGGCACGACTGGAACGGCATCGGGAAGCCGTTCGACACCTGTCGAAACAAAGGATGAAAGCCACACGGAAAAGTGGTGGAATGGCAAAGGCCTTCTCCAAGGTAGCGGCAATCCTCTTTTCGATGGCCGCAAAACCCTTGAAGAACACGGCCTGAAGTTTAACGGAAGCTACCAGGGCGCCTTCTTCGGTGTTGTCGCCAGCGAGAAGGGCTCCCGTGGCTTCTGGAACCAGCAAATCAATTTTGGTTCCGAGCTGAATTTTGGAAAGCTCCTTAATATCGAGGCGCTCGAAGGCACAACGGCTTTCGGAAACTTCCGCTACCGCGATCCGTATCCGGAATCCAATCCGAATGAATATGTCGAAGCGAACTCCATGTTCAACCCATCGAACTGGCAGTCCGGCACCCAATTCCGCGTGACCAGCTTTGGTCTCCAGATTGGCACCGAGAATCTTCTCCCCATCGAAGACATGGTGACCCTGCGCGCTGGCTGGCTTCAGCCACAGCGTGAGTTCATCGACCAGCCTCTCTCGAAGCTGTTTTTGAACAATGCGGTGAATAGCGCCAAGGGCGTAGGCGGCAATATCCCCTTTGGCTCCAGCGTCTCGACATGGGGTGGCACGCTCAATGTGCAATTGCACGATTCCATTTACTTGAAAAACGGTCTCTTTATGTCCATGCCTGAGATCAGCTCCTCGACGAACCATGGTCTGGCTTATCGTGGATTCGCTCCAGACACGGACTTGAACGGTCTCTTCTACATGGGTGAACTCGGCTACACGCCAAAAATTGGTGAATCCAAACTCGAGGGCAAATATGCGTTCGGCGGCTATTATTATGGCACCCCGGAGGGACAGACCCGCACTTGGAGCAATAATTATGTCGATGGTCGCTACGGCTTTTATTTCCAAGCCGATCAAATGCTCTATCGCGAGCCATCGGCCCCGGCCAAGTCAACCAGTGCCTCCGATGGCAAGAGCTTTAAGGAAGTTGTGAGCAGTGAGAAGCCAAAGCTCTCGAAACAGGGGCTCAGCAGCTTCAACCTCATTACGATGGCTCCCGGCTACGCCCGGTCAAACAACTATCCCTTCTACTTCCAGACCGGCCTGGTCTACACGGGCCTCATCCCATCGCGTGACAAGGATATCACCATGCTCTCGCTGGGCTATGGAGCCTACCAAGGCGATGTCTACAATCCTTCCCGCTCCTACACCGCAGTTCTGGAGGGTGGTTACCGTTTCCAAATCAATGGCTGGTCGTATGTGCAACCGTTCTTCCAATACTTCTCGCGTCCAAATGGCACCGAGGAGGTGGCAAACGCGGCTATCCTCGGTTTCCTAACTGGGCTGGTCTTTTAAAAAACTTACCGCGTCGTGTTGAGAGACGCGGTCGAAGTGTTACTGTGAGGTCAAAACCGGTGCCGGGTTAAAATCTGGCACCGGTTTTTTCGTTGTTACGAAAGCGTTTCAATACAAGCGTTCCTGATGAGCTGTCAGCGAGCGATTCTTGAGCTTGCGATGACGAAAAATTACCGCACCTGCTGGATATCCGATGTTCATCTGGGAACGCGTGGGAGCCAGGCAGGTGCTTTGCTTGATTTTCTGAAGGATGCTGAGTTTGAAAAACTTTATCTGGTAGGCGACCTGATCGACATCTGGTCGCTTCGACGTGGCATCTACTGGCCGCAGGAGCACAACGATGTCATCCAAAAACTCCTCCGCAAAGGGCGCAAGGGGACGGAGATTATTTACATCATTGGCAACCATGACGAATTCCTTGCCTCGTTTTTTGGGAATTACGCGAGTGTCACACTCCAAAAAAACGCGATTCACCATACAGCCGACGGTCGCCGTTTACTCATCATGCATGGGCACGAACTCGACAACGTCGTGCAGAATCTCGGTTGGCTCGCCCATGTCGGAGATGTCGGCTACGTGCTGCTCATGCGTTGCAATGGCTTGGTGAATTTAATCCGACGCCTTTTTGGTTATGGACACTGGTCGCTCAGTGCCTACGTGAAAGCAGAGGTGAAGAATGTGGTGAAATTCATCGGTGGCTTCGAGGAGTCGATCGTGAGGTATGCTCGCGATCATGGGGTGGATGGGGTTCTATGCGGCCACATCCACACGGCTGCCCATCGGGAAATCGATGGCGTGATGTATTACAACTGTGGCGACTGGGTGGAAAGTTGCACCGCCATCGTGGAGCACCATGATGGCCAAATGGAAATTTTAAGGCTTGGAAGTTCCGTGACCAGGCACATGCCCGAGGAAGCCCTGGCAGCTTGATGGCTTAGAGGGTAACTAAGGAGTGGATTGTCCAGACATTGCTCGATCCAGCAAAGCGGTGGCGAGGGGCTGGGTGGCAGCATCAAGTTCCTGGAGGAGTTTTTTTAGCTCCGATGTTGCATGATTCTCGAGGGCCTCGCGGGTTTTTGCTGCCAAAAGCATGATAGTGGCCTGAAGGTCGGCGGACACCGCATTGCCCAACTGGCTTAGTGCCGAGTCGATGGCTGGAAGCATTTCTTCGGCTTTGAGTCGGGCTTCGGTGAAGATGCGTTCGTTCATGTCTTCCATGGCATGCTCGAGCGAGTCGCCGAGCATTTTTTCCACCGCTTCGTCGGAGACCTCGATGGCGCTTTGAATGTCCAGCACCGTGTCGATGCCAGTGGCCGTGTCTCGGGCCAGCACACGCAGAATCCCATTGGCATCCAGCTCGAACTGCACCCCCACACGAGCTTTTCCCTTGGGGGCTGGAGAAAAGGCGATGTCCATTTTGCCTAGTTGCCAGTTGTCGCGGGCCATTTCACGTTCGCCTTGCAGCACCGCGATGCTCATCGAGGATTGGTTGGCAACCGCATTGGTGAACATCTCGCCGGCTTTGCAGGGAATGGTCGTATTTCGGGGGATGATGACATTCATCAGTCCTCCAAACGTTTCGATACCCAGCGAAAGAGGGGTCACGTCGAGCAAGGTGAGGTGACGCAAGCCGCCCTCGAGGATGCCTGCTTGAATTGTGGCACCAAGCGCAACGGCTTCGTCGGGATGCTGGCTTACATCGGGTTCACGTCCGAACATCTCTGCAACAAACTCGCGCACCAATGGCATGCGGGTGGCACCGCCGACCAGCACGACGGCGTTCAAGTCGGAGGCATCCAATCCAGCATCTGCAAGGGATCGGCGGCAGTGGGCGCGGGTTTTTTCGATAACCGGACGACATACGGCCGCAAGCTCCGAGCGCAGGAAGGTGCGGCCTCCAAACTCGCACTGTTCCTCATCGCTCAAGCGCCGTTTCAGCATTTCCGCCTCGCTGATGGAGATGGCCCAATGTGCAGCAAGAGTAGCATCCAGATCATCTCCCCCGAGGCGCGTATCGCCATTGGTGGCCAGCACCTCGAAAACGCCATTGTTCAACTCCAACACGGAAACATCGAACGTCCCTCCGCCCAGATCATACACGGCTACGCGGGCTTTTTCACCGAGTCGCTCAAGCCCGTAGGCCAGTGCCGCCGCAGTGGGTTCACTTAATACCCTCTCCACCGTGAAGCCCGCCAGTTCTCCGGCGCGTTTCGTAGCCGCTCTCTGGGCATCGTTGAAATACGCAGGCACGGTAATCACCGCCCGATCCACATCACAACCGCATGAGCGCTCAAGATCCGCTTTTAATTTCGAAAGGATCATTGCCGAAATTTCTTCCGGAAGCATCTCCCTGCCATTAATTGCAACGCGCAGGAAGCCATCAGCGCCGGTAACCAAGGGGTATGTCGGCGGGGGGACGATCTTTTCGCCTGCACGTCGCCCCATAAGCCTCTTGACCGAAGTCACCACACGATCCGGAAAAGCGGATTTCTTCTCCAATGCTTCCCAGCCGATCACCGGATTCCCATCTGCGGAAAACCAAACAGCCGATGGAGTCAAGCGACGTCCATAGGCATCGGCTATCAACACAGGAAATCCGCTTTCCATCACTCCGGCGAGGGAGTGGGTGGTTCCTAGATCAATCCCTGCGATCATGGGTGAGTATCTTTGAAAGATTTGCCAGCACCCTCATCATGCCACATGGCTAACGTCTGGGTGCTTGAGGCATCCCCGATTCGCGGAAAGTGATGCGACCCTTGGTGAGGTCGTAGGGAGAGATCTCGACCGTGACACGATCACCCGGAATAATGCGAATGAAGTGCTTGCGCATCTTGCCGGAAATATGGGCGAGGATCAGGTGGTTGTTGGACAGTTTAACCCGGAAAAAAGTTCCAGGCAGCACGTCTACCACGACGCCCTCGGTTGTAATGCAATCATCTTTGGCCATGTCTCCTATTCAAATAGGCGAGACGCGAATCAAGCGCAACACCTTCCCCGAGCAAAGCTGGCATGCTGCATCCGCACGGGCTTGGTTTTTCAGCTCTTGGAGGACCATGGATCTCTGGCCAAGGGCAAAAAAAATTCCTCTGTGAACTTGAGTCCACAGAGGAATGTCTTTGAAAGATACTGCTGGAAATTACTCGCCTACTTCCAGGCCCATCTGGCGGGCTGTGCCGCAGAGGGTGCGGAAGGCGGCTTCCTCGGAGCGGGCGTTCATGTCCTTCATCTTTACTTTGACGATGTCCATGACCTGCTTTTTGGTGATTTTCCCGACTTTGGTCTTGTTGGGTTCCTTGGAACCGGATGCGAGTCCTGCAGATTTCTTGAGAAGAATGGCTGCGGGCGGGGCCTTGGTAATGAAGGTGAAGCTTTTGTCTTTGTAGACGGTGATCACCACCGGAAGAATATCGCCGGACTGCTTCTGGGTTGCTGCGTTGAATTCTTTGCAGAAGGCCATGATGTTGACGCCTTGCTGACCAAGGGCGGGGCCTACGGGTGGGGCCGGGTTTGCGGCACCGGCCGGAATCTGCAATTTGATCTGTCCTACGATTTCTTTAGCCATATGGGAAAAATTTGGTCCGCTGGTTTGGCGGAAAAGGGGCACACGACATCACGTCCCGTGCTCTTTGACAAGGAGAATTTGGGTTTTTCTAATTAGAGGGCCGAGAGGGTTTCGGCGATTTTGTTGAAATCCGGCAGGTCCTTTGGAGTCGGGGTCTGCTCGCTGAAGCGGATGGTGCCTTCCTTATCGATGACGAACGCGGCACGGGCAGCGGTGGAGCCGAACCCAAGCAGGTCGGGAAGCAGAACTCCGTAGGCTTTGGCGGTGTCTTTGTTTAGATCGCTAAGAAGGGGGATTTTGATGCCTTCTTTTTTCGCCCAAGCGTCTTGAGCAAACGGGCTATCCACGCTCACGGCGATGACTTCGGCGTTGAGATCCGAGTATTTCGAGAGACCGGCGCTCACATCGCAGAGTTCCTGTGTGCATACACCTGTGAAGGCGAGGGGGAAGAAAAGGAGAACGGTGGGTTTTTTGCCGAAGTTTGCCGAGAGCGTGTATTCGGCAGGGCCGTCGGCGGTGATGGTTTTGAGTGTGAAATCGGGAGCTTTGGTGCCAGTTGAGAGTGCCATAGAGATGTTCAGTGTTTTATTTGGAAAGGTCGGCATTTTGCCTGCAAGGACGACGTTGTCAATCGCACGGGGAGGGATTTCAGGAACCTTGCGCGGGTGATGGGTATGGTGGAGTATTTACCATCATGAGCGATCCTGTTTTACCCACTCCCGAACAAATGCAGCGTCGCTTGCAGGAATTGCTGCGCACCACCTTCGCCGCACCGGGCGGTGCCCCTGAGCAAAGCGAGCAGCCTCCACAGGATAAAACACCCACTGTTCCGGATGTGATCCGGAACTTCGACCTCACGCCTCGAGATATCAAAAAACACCTCGACCGGTTCGTCATCCGGCAGGATGACGCCAAGAAGGTGCTGGGGATCGCCGTATGCGACCACTACAACAATGCCCGTATGATGTCGGGCCGAGCCGTCGATGCCCAACCGCTTGAATATGCCAAGCAAAACGTCCTCATCGCCGGACCCACCGGCGTGGGCAAGACCTATCTCGTGAAGCACGTCGCGGAATTGATTGGCGTGCCGTTTGTGAAAGCCGATGCCACCAAATTCAGCGAAACAGGCTATGTGGGCGGTGATGTGGAAGACCTCGTGCGCGAACTCGTGCAGAAGGCCGACGGAAACATCGCGCTGGCGCAATACGGGATCATTTACATCGACGAGATCGACAAGATCGCGGCGTCCTCGGATCTGGTCGGACGGGATGTGAGCGGGCGCGGAGTTCAAACCACGTTGCTCAAGCTCATGGAGGATACAGAGGTGTCGCTGCGCGGTGGCAACGACCTGCAGTCACAGATCCAGGCGGCCCTGGAGTTTCAAAAGCGTGGGAAGGTCGCCCGTGAATCCATCAGCACCAGACACATCCTCTTCATTGTCTCCGGTGCATTCGAGAAGCTCACAAATGTCGTCTCGCGACGTTTAAAAACGGCGGGTATCGGTTTCGGAGCTGATCCTGCGGCGGCAACGTCTTCCGGAGCCGAACTCCTGCGTCTGGCGGGAACCCGGGATTTCGTGGACTACGGACTCGAACCCGAGTTTATCGGCCGCCTGCCTGTGCGCGTGGTTTGCGAGAGTCTTGCCGAGGGCGATCTCTACGACATTCTCAAGCAATCCGAAGGCAGCCTCATCCGCCAATACGAACGCGCATTTGGTGCCTATGGCATCGAGGCGGTTTTTTCCAATGAGGCCCTCCGCCGCATAGCGTCTCTCGCAGTGCGCGAAAATACCGGAGCAAGGGGATTGATGACTGTTTGTGAACGCCTGATGAGGGAGTTCAAATATCAACTGCCGGGCACGGGCGTTCGAACCTTGGAGGTCACGCCTGCCGTTTTAGATGATCCCTCGGCCACGATAGAGGTGTTGCTGAAGGCTGGCGAGGAGGAGGCGAGGCAGGCGCAACGGATGGTGGTGGATCAATTTGCGGAGAGGTTCGGCGAGCAACACGGATTTGTTTTTCGTTTTTCATCCGAGGCGGTGACAGCCATCCTGGCTAAAGCGTCGGAAAAAAACATTTCCGCTCGCGACTTGTGCGAGAGCCTCTTCAAGGATTATCAATTTGGACTTGGTCTGATCTGCCGCAACAGCGGGCAATCGGAATTTGTGATTCCCCCCGAAGCGGTGGACGCTCCCGATCGTGTGCTGAGCCAGTGGGTCGTGGCCTCCTACCGCACGAACGAAGAATCCAATGAGAAATCTTAAACCCTGCGCAATCATCGGCGCGATCTCTGCCGCGCTGGCGCTGCTATTGCTCGCGACCGGACTGCCCGCTGCCATCGATGCATGGCTGCTGGTTGCCCTAAAAATCCCCATGGATGGACGCCCTATCGCGGGGGTTCCTTTTTTCACAACGCTCCTTTTTGCTTTTGGCATTGCTTGGACTTCGTTGGATATCAACAGACAGGTCCTAAGGATCGTTATAGCGGCAGCATCGGTAATTTTGCTGTGCAGTTGGTCCTTGGTATTTTCTCTCTACGGAACGTTCTTTACGCCTGTATTGCCTGTTTTTGCGGTGCTGTGCAGTTTCGGCCTCGGGATCGTCTGGGGGAAAACCAAGGCAGGCTCAAGACAACAACTTCTGGAGCGCTTGTTTGGACAGAGGCTGTCGCGGGCTCATTTCCGCTCGATCGTCGAGTCGGGTGCCGAGGTTGATTTTCCGGGAAGAAAAGTATCTGCAACGGTGCTCGTGCTCTCGGTTCACAATCATGTCGAGTTGATGGAGCTTCTTTCTCCGCAGGATTACACCGAAATCATCAATCTGTATCTGAAGACCGCCTCCGATTACCTAGTCGAGTCCGGTGGATACCTTGACGAGTGCAATGGGGAATGCATCCGCGTGGTTTTTGGTGCACCGGTTCCCGATGATCGGCACCCGGTTCGTGCTTGTCGGGCAGCGATCGATCTTGCTGCGCGTCTGGATGAGTTGAACAAGGAATGCGATGCAAAATGGCAGCGTCGTCTCGACGTGAGGATGGGTCTCGACTCTGGAGAGATCGTCGCCGGGCTTTTCGGCGGCGGGCGTGTCGGCAGCTTTAGTATTGCTGGAACGGCAGTGGATTTCGCGCGAAGGCTCTGCGCCGCCAGTTCCCACTATGGTGCCCGCATCCTTGTCGGTCCCGATGCCTATGGTCCGGCGGCGGAGTCGTTGGAGGTGCGGCCCATTGAAATTCTCAAGGTCAGCGCCCGTCGTCGCCGAGTGGAGATTTATGAGATTCTTTCTCCCAAACATGGCCTGACCCCCGAGAGGGAGCGCAGCAGGGACCATTTCTGGACAGGCGTGCTCCATTTCCGTGAGAAAAAATGGGACAAGGCCCTGAACGAGTTCACCAAAGCCCGGATCACTGGCATTCCGGATGCGGCGCTCGACTTCTATTTGCGCCGCATAGAGCAATGCCGCAACGAGAGCGAAGATTCCTCCAAGGAGTCCATGCCGGCATTTTTCAACGCGACATGAGCGACTCCACTCCTCGCATCCTTAGTGCTGCGGAAATGCGTGCAGAGCGTGATCGTTTGCACGACGCCGGTGCCAAGTTGGTTTTTACAAACGGATGCTTCGACATCCTCCACCGGGGCCATGTGGAATATCTTGCCTTTGCCAGGGCGCAAGGGGATGCGCTGGTGGTTGGGCTGAACAGCGACGCCTCGGTTCGCCGTGCCAAGGGGCCTTCACGACCGGTGAATCCCCAGGACGACCGGGCGTTTGTTCTCGGTTCATTGCGCTCCGTTGATTACGTCGTGATTTTCGATGAGGACGAGCCACGCGACCTCATTGCAAAGATCATCCCTGACGTTTTGGTGAAGGGGAAAGATTGGGCCCATTACGTCAGCGGACGCGACATCGTGGAGGCTCACGGCGGGCGTGTCGTTCTTGCCGAGATGGTGGAGGGACGCTCCACCACGGCGACCATCGAGCGGATGAGGGCGGTCTAGCGCCTCTCATCGACATCGTTCCAATTGATATTCATATCCGGGAGGGCTTGATCGAGTTCGTCCCGGTGTTTTGCATATTCAAGCTCCTGCTGCGCTCCTTTGAAAACGAACAAGGCGATCAAGATTAACAGCGGGCTCCAGAAAAATCCGCCAATTGCAAAGAGGATTGCCACAAACTGACCTGTCCGGGCGGCAATGCGCGTGGCAGCCAGCCAGGAGAGTTTCATTGCCAAGAGTGCCCGGAAAATCCGCCCCCCATCCATTGGAAATGCGGGGATGAGATTGAAAAGAACAAGTCCCAGATTAAGGAAAAGCAGATTGTGGAGCAGGCTGCGGAAATCGTTCACAGGAGGGCCGAAAAGCCCGCCCGTGAAGACCAGCGCGGGAATGATCGCTATGGCGATAGCCACATTCACTGCAGGCCCGGCGATGGCGATGACAAATTCCTGAATCGGTTTTTCAGGGATTCGCTCCAAGTGCGCGATGCCACCAATTGGTAGCAGCGTAATATCAGGTGTGCGGATGCCATAGTGCCGTCCGGCCAGTGCATGCCCGAACTCATGCAGCAGCACACAGAGGAACAGAATCAGAATAAAAAGCACCGTCATGGCCGCTGCCACCGGTCCGTCGGTCTTCCACTCCACAAAGCCAAAATAAGCGGGTAATAGCAGAAAAGTGACGTGAATCCTCACGTCGGTATCCGCTATGCGGGCAATGCGATACGACCACTTCATAAAAATTTGTTTCCGGCCAACGGATTTCCAACTACATGGAACCTCCGGCTTTTGCTTAGGCGGCCGAGTTTTTCAGCATACTACAACAACTCTACTACCAAATGTCATCTTCCATACCCAAAGTTCTTGTGGCCGATCCCGTCTCACAACGTGGGGTCGATGAACTCGCCGCCAATGGCGCCCTCGAAGTCACCGTCCAGACCGGGCTTCCCGAGGCGGAACTCATCAAAATCATTCCCGAATTTTCCGCGCTTGTCGTTCGCAGCCAGACGAAGGTGACCGCCGCCGTCCTCGAGGCAGCCACCAACCTCAAGGTCGTGGGCCGTGCCGGGGTGGGGGTCGACAATGTCGATGTGGACGCCGCCACACGCCGTGGCGTGATCGTTATGAACACGCCCGGTGGAAACACGATTTCCACTGCGGAGCATGCCTTCTCGCTCCTGGTGAGCATCGCCCGCAATATCCCCCAAGCCGACGCGACCATGAAAGCAGGCAAATGGGACCGCAAAAAATTTGAAGGAGTCGAGCTTTACAACAAAACCCTCGGCATTCTCGGCATGGGGCGTATCGGCACTGAACTCGCCCGCCGCGCCATGGCTTTCGGCATGCGCGTGCTGGCCTTCGATCCCTACCTCTCCATCAGCCGCGCAAGGAGCCTCCAAGTCGAATTGGTTGAAGATATCGACACGCTCCTGCCTCAGGCCGACTTCATCAGCATGCACATGCCGCTCACCGATGAGACGCGCCACATGCTCGATACCCGTCGACTGGGACTTTGCAAAAAGGGTGTCCGTATAGTGAACTGTGCCCGTGGCGGTTTGGTGGACGAAGCCGCGCTTTGCGAGTCGCTCAAGTCTGGCCATGTCGGCGCCGCCGCGCTCGATGTTTTCGAGGTCGAGCCACCGCCAGCCGATTTCCCTCTCCGATCCATTCCTAACATCGTTTTCACTCCCCACCTTGGTGCCAGCACGGCCGAGGCACAGGAAAACGTGGGTATCGAAATTGCCCAGGCCATTCGAGCCGCTTTGATTGATGGTGAGATCCGCAATGCCGTCAACATGCCCAGCATTGACGCCAAGACCGCCGCCGTGGTGCGACCCTACATCACCCTCGGCGACAAGCTCGGCCGCTTTGTTGCGCAGTTGGCTCCGAATCGCAACGACCGCATCGTCATCACCTACGGCGGTAAAGCCGTGGAAATGCCCACCGATGCCATCAGCAGGGCTATCCTCACTGGTTTCCTCAAGCACGCCGGTGGCGAGGAGGTCAATAGCGTGAACGTCCGCAGCATGGCTGCCACTCTCGGACTCGATGTCGAGGAAATTCGCTCGAGCGAGCAAACAGATTTCAACGAATGGCTGCACGTCGCCGTCCACAGCGGAGACAGCAAGGTTTCCATCGGTGGCACGTTCTTCGGCGCCAAGAACGATCCCCGAATCGTGCGTGTGAACGGGCATCCGGTGGAGGTCACGCCCTCCGGTGCCGTCCTCATGCTCGAAAACCGGGATCGCCCGGGCATCGTCGGGCACATTGGCACCCTGCTCGGCACAGAAAATATCAACATCGCCAGCATGAGCCTCTCCCGCACCGAGCAAGGTGGCCGTGCTCTTACCTTGCTAAATCTTGACAGCGTGCCCGGGGCGGATGTGTTGAAGAAATTCTCAGCCGATCCGGATATCTACAGCGCACGGGTGATTGTGCTCTGATCCCGGGCGGCTTTGCTGCCATGGAGCAAACGGAGGCCATTCTCATCCGCAAGCAAGGCTGGAGCGACACAAGCCTTATCACGACGTGGTTCACTGCCGGGCATGGCAAGATCAGCGCCGTGGCGCGCTCGGCGCGGCGTGCGGGAAGTCCATTTGCCGGTTCTCTGGATTTGTTCCACAAAGTAGAAATCGCGTATGTGCCACCCAAGCGTGGCACCCTCGCCACTCTCCGCGAGGTTCGCATTCTTTCGCCGTTCGAATCCACTTCCACAGCGAATGTTTTTTTATGTGGTTACTTTGCCGAGTTGATAGATCTCTCCACCCAGCCAGGGGATTCCCATCCCGATGTGTTTGATCTTCTCCAGCGCGGAATCTCCCATTTGAACACAACGCCCGCCTCGATGCGCGCATTGGTATTTTTTGAAACTGAACTCTGCCGAATACTCGGCATCGAAGATTCCAATGCCCACGTGCTTCACGCGATTGAAACTTATTGCGGAAAGATTCCCGCATCGCGTATGCCAGCAGTGAAGCTTCTTTCCAAGCCTGGCATGCCATGAGCCGTTGTCTCCAAATCCTGCTCGTTGTCTTTGTGCTGATCGCCGCCGCCGGATGTTTGGGCCCTTCCTATAAGGGCTACAAAGCCCGGCCTTATAAAGTTCGCGGCCTCCACTACCATCCTATGCAGCCTAGAGAAGCCGTCGGTCATGTCGAAACCGGCATCGCATCGCACTATTCCGAGCATTTCCTAATATTTCCCGGAAAGACTGCCATCGGTGAAAAACTCTGGCCCTGGACACGGGCCGCCGCTCACAAAACGCTTCCCATCCCTTGCGTGATTCGGGTGACCAACCTCAAAAACGGCCGCTCCACAACCGTCCGCGTCAACGATCGCGGTCCGTTCATTCGGGGCCGTGTGCTCGATGTCACCAAACCCGTTGCAGACGAACTCGGCTTCACCCGACAAGGCCTCACCCAAGTCCAAATCAAAGTCCTGAGCGTTGGTGACGGGCCCTACCGTATCCGGCGGTAGATTTTTACTCTTCCCCCTTGAATCCAGTAAATGCAATGCATGGAAATCGACGGCGGGTAAGACCATCTGGCAGACCGCATGGAGACTTTTGAGGCAACAGGCAGGATTGACGTCCTGCCATGCTGTGAGTGAATAAGCTCTGCGCAGAGTGTAAAATCCCGTCATTCAACCGCCCATGTCGTCTTCGCTACGTATCCATTTGCTTTGGATCCTCGTGTTCGTTGTCGGGGTAGCGTTGCGTTTCGTAAATCTTTCCGTGCCCCCGATGCATGCCGACGAGGCGGTTGGCGCAAAAATCACCGCAACCCGACTCGAGGGCAACGGGTATTCATTTGATCCCTCGCACTTTCACGGTCCGGCCCTTTCTTGGATCACGGCCCGTATTGCCGGCTTTGCAGGCAAGTCATCATTTACAGATCTCGATGCCTTGGGGCTTCGGAGCATCGCTGCGGCATGTGGCTCATTAGTGGTTTTGCTACCGCTGCTGTTGCGGCGTTGGCTTGGTGCGCCCGGCGCGCTTGTTGGGGGGCTGATTTTGGCGACATCACCGCTGCTGTGTGTCTATTCGCGGGTATTCATCCATGAGCCGCTGCTTGTTTTTTTCTCCGCGATCGCCCTCGGTTGTCTGGGGTGGTGGATGCATGTAAAAAGCCCACTGGCGGCGCTCTGCGGCGGTCTCGCGCTCGGGCTAATGGCAGCGACGAAGGAGACTTTCGCCATCACGGCCTTCTCATGGATGCTCGGGCTTCTTGCCATTTGGCCGCAGATTCGCGGACGCCGCCTCGCGTTCGCCACGGCCTGCGCGCTGGGGGCGTTTTTGGCGATATTGCTGATTGCGTATGGGAATCCGCTGCACTTTTTTTCGACTTATTTCGTCTACACGACCGATCCCGCCCATGCGAAGCCGGTGCTTTATTATTGGGATCTGGTGATTGCTCCGAAACACCGCCCCCCGCAATGGTGGACCGAGGCCGGGGTGGCCATGTTTGCGGCGGTTGGGGCATGGTCTGGTTGGCGCAGAGCGAATCCGTTTGTGCGGGTGCTGACGGTTTCGACAGTCGTGCAATTCGGGGTGTATTCGGCGATTTCCTACAAGACTCCGTGGCTGATGATGGTGCCGTGGATGCAGGTTTGCCTGCTGGCAGGAGTGGGTGCGGCGGCAATGTGGCCCCGGCGTTTTGTTGGAATGGCGCTCGTGGGAGTCGTTGTTCTATTCCAACTACAACAAACCTACGCAGCGGTATTTCGGTTTCCAAACGACACAAGGAATCCATGGGTCTATGCGCCGACCTCGACGGATGTGCAGCGGTTGCATAACCGACTTGAGTCCTTGAAGAAACAATCGCCGTCGTTTCGTGGTGAACGAATCGCCGTTCTTGGCACGGGTTATTGGCCTCTGCCGTGGTATTTGCGCGAGACTTTGGAAGCCGGATATTTCGATGCGCCCCCCGAAGATCTCGAAAGTTTTGCGGTTGTGATCGCGATGCCGGAGATGGTTTCGGCGGCTGATGATCGCCTTTCGCAAACGCACGAGGCGTTTTACTACGGCTTGCGCAATGAGATGCCGATGACGGTTTTTATTCGCAACGATGTGCTGGAGGAGGATCAATGAGCGCGCACGAGGAAATCCAGCCGGTCTTCGCCGATCCGGCACTGCTCCGTTATTCCTCGGATGCCATGAAGACCACCTTCCGAATTTTTGTGGCAGACGCTTCGGCCGATGTCGCCGATTTGGCGGTGTCCGAGGCATTCCAGAAACTCGAACAGCTGGAGGGCGTGCTCAGTCGATACATTCCCGGCAGCGACATCGCACGGATCAACGCGATGAAGCCCGGTGAGTCCTTGTTCCTCAGTGACGAGTGCGACGCCTGTCTGCGTTTGGCCATCGAGGCGGCAGAGTTCACCGCCGGGCGATTCGATCCGTGTGCCGGAAGCATGGTTGATGCGATCAAAGGCGGAGCTGAATCCGCGCCTTCGCCCTGCGGCATTATCTCGATGGATCCCTCACGACCGCTCGTCACCTGCGCCGAAGCGGGACGGGTGCTGGATTTGGGTGCGATCGGTAAGGGTTATGCTCTTGAGCGGATGGCGGCGATTCTCGCTGCGCACGGAATCAGCGATGCATTATTGACATCCGGTGCCAGCACGATGCTCGCTATGGGCGAACGCTCTTGGCCCGTCGATCTCCCGCACAGCAGCGGCACGATGCGCCACGCATTGCGCGGCGTCGCTCTAGCGGCATCGGGGTCGTCGCAACAAGGCCAGCATATCGTGAACCCGCTGGACGGGGCTCCCGCGCGGCACTTCGAGTCTGTGTGGGTGATCCACCCGCGCGCGGCTATGGCCGACGCATTTTCCACCGCGTGCTTTGTGATGACACCGGAGGAGATCGATGAGTTTTTAAAAACCCTTCCTCCGGGCAGTCGTGTGATTAGCGATCCGGACTGGAAGGTCCGTGTCCGACTGCCGCTAGGTTGACCGGTTTGTAGCCGCCGCGGGAGCGGAACCAGACGATCAGGCCGACGTAGCACAGGAGCATGATGGCTGGGAAGACGACAACCTTTGCGAGAGATCCTTGGCGGGCTGCCTGGGCGATCGCATTAATTTCTCCGGACTGGACCTCGGGGAGGGCTTGAATTTTTGACGGATCCAGCGCTTGGTAACTGCCGAGGAAGTAGGAGTCCGTTTTGGATAATCCTTGGTAGGCACCGGGCAGCCGCTCTTCGATGGCGGACTGGATCGAGCGTTCCTGCATTGCTCCGATGAGCGGTCCTCCAAGGATTCCGACGGTGAGCATTCCAATTCCAGCGATCGCGTTGAGGGTGAGCGCGCCACCCTTGGGTGTTTGCTCGGCAACCACGCCAAGCATGGTCGGCCAAAAGAAAGTTTTGCCGACACCATAGACAGTCGCGGCAAAAAAGATCAGCGCTGCGCCTTGGGCCCTCGATAGCAAAAACAAACCGATGCATGCGAGGACCGAGCAAACCGCCAGAAGTCCTAGCGGTGTGAGTTTGTGGATGAGCGGACCAGCAACGAAGCGGAGGAGCATCATGATGCTCGAGGTGTAGACCAGCACCCAAAGCGGATTCGCGCCGATAGCGTGCAAGGGTTCCTCCATGATACCTGTGATCGCTCCATCGGTTCCCAGCTCCGTGGTGGCGAGTGGCATCATCACCAAGCAGAGGAAGAGGAGAAGTGGGCGTCCGAGCGATCGGCAATAAAGTCCGTAAGCGGTGACGGCGACGATCAACAGGATCCAAGTCAAGGTTGATGACCAGCTGAAGACCATGCCGAGTTGTTTGAAAACGAGGAACCCAGCGAGGGCAGCGCCTAGAATACCGAATTCGGCGAGCATTTCCCTGTAGGAGGCTCCAGCTGCAACACGTTCGTTCACGGGAAACTTCGCGCGGATGAGGATCACCATATAAACGATCGATGGCACGGCCATCAGGTAAACGAGAATGCGCCAATCGGCAGCCACCATTCCTCCGAGGAAAATGGTGATGAGTCCGCCCCCCACGAGTCCGGCCGGCCACCCGGCATGAAGAACATTCAGCCATTTCGTCTTGTCGCGATTGAAAAGCGTGGCGACGACCGGGTTGATGAACGCCTCTACTGTTCCGTTGCCGAGTCCCAACACGATGGAGCCTGCATAAAGCATTTTCCAGGCGGTGGCTCTGGCAGCGGCGAGCGCCTCACCCTCGAGAGGAGCGCCCGCCGGATGAAGAATGCCGTGGGCTTGAACCGCCAGAACGGCATAGATTGCGTAGCAGACAAAACTGAAAACCATCGCCACCCTGTAGCCCACACGGTCGATCACCAAGCTGAACAGAATGATGGAAATGGCAAACGGCCAGATGCCAGCGCCAAAGAGTTCCTGCGCCTTCACTTTGTCCAACCCTAGGTCCGCAGGCCAGAGCGAGGGATCGTTTATGAGAAAGGCACGCGTGATGAAAGCAAACGAGGTGGTGACCAGCGCGATGAAGCACCCCCAGAAAAGAAGTTGGTTCTTGTTGGTTGGCGGAGTCATGGAAGGAGGACGTAGAGTTCTGAGGGCTGCAATCAGTTAGTTTGGGGATTCGGCTCGGCTGATCCTTTTTCCAAACCCGTGGCCCAGCGAATGCCGCCGAGCAAGTGGGTGCGGAATTGTTGGGCGATCTCTACCGGATTAATGCGTTTCGGGAGATTCGGGTCGGTGCTCCAGATGTCCTCGCGATGGCCGAGGGAGGTGTAGAAGACGCGCCCTTGGCCGAATGCACGCACCCAAGCAACCGGGAAGAAGCCTTTTTCCTCGGGTTTGTTGGGATGATGGCGCATGAACCAAATGGAACGCACAAGGTTCCTATCCTGATTTTTGATGAGATACATTTCCTCTTGGGGTAGCGTCCAAATGTCGCCGATCTTGCCGTTCGCGGGGTGGTCTTTGTCACCGGCGTGGAGTGTGGCGGGGACTTGGGCGCCATGGCCGTTGAAGATGCCGCAGAGCATTTCCGTATAGGGGATGGCTCCTTTGAGAGTGTCGCTTCCAGCATGGATTGAGACAAATCCTCCTCCTGAGCGCACCCAGTCGGCGAAGCCCTCCAAGTCGGGGAGCGGCAAATCGCCCGAGGTGTTGCAGAAAACGACGGCGTCGATGCGATTGTCGCGCAGAGCCTGTGGGGAAAGGGGTTCGAGAGCTTTTTTCATGGCTTCTTTGAATTCCATCTGCTTGCGATCAGCCTCAGGTTTCTCATCGCGGTTCCATGCTTCCATTTGCTTTTCATGCAAAGCCAGCGCCTCGTTGTATTGATCGAGTTCAGCTTGAGTGGCTTCATTTGCAGGCTTACGCGGGGCCTGAGGCGGGCGAGGAATTTTGATATCCGGTTGACGGACCCAGGAGACAATTTCGAAATCTGGCGAGGCGGCATCGATGTCAGCCAGTGCTTGCTCTCCAAAGGGGATCGACGCATGCCGGAAGCCCATGGTTGTGGTGCAAACGAGCACTCGTTTCGTGGACTCTACGGCATGGAGGGTTGATAGAGCCATGAGCATACAGATAGCTATTGATGAAATTTTCATATCTTTAGCTGGGTCCAGCGGGCGTTGTGTTTGGAGCTGTCCACGGTAGCCTCAATAAAGGCCATGCCACGGATGCCGTCCTCGATATTCGGGTAATCAAGAGCGGTGGAATCGGGAGTGAGGCCATCGATCGCAGCCGCAAGGTGGTTGGCGAAGTTGCGGTAGATGTTGGCGAAGGCTTCGAGGTAGCCCTCGGGATGTCCGGCTGGGATGCGCGTGTGCGCGGCGGCATTGGCACCGAGATAGCCGAGTCCCGTGCGGAAGATTTCCGTCGGACGATCGTTCCATTTTACGATCAATGTGTTCGGTTCCTGCTGGTGCCATTCGAGTCCGCCGAGTTCGCCATAAACGCGAATGTTGAGGTTATTTTCCTCGCCAACCGAAATCTGGGAAGAGTGAAGAACTCCCTTCGCGCCGTTTTCGAAGCGCAGTAGGATGTTGCCGTCATCGTCGAGAAGGCGTCCGTCCACGAAGGTGGTGAGGTCGGCGGCGAGTTCCTTGATGCGCAGACCGGTGATGAACTCGGCGAGGTTTTCGGCGTGGGTGCCGATGTCACCAATGCATCCCGCCGCGCCCGAACGCGCGGGATCGGTGCGCCACGCGGCTTGCTTTTGTCCCGATTCCTCGAGGCGCGTGGAGAGCCAGCCTTGCGGGTATTCCACCACGACTTTGCGGATTTTTCCGAGACGACCGGCGCGCACCATGTCGCGGGCTTCTTTGACGAGCGGATATCCCGTGTAGTTGTGCGTGAGGCCGTAGAGGAGGCCGGTTTTCTTGATGAGGGCACCGAGTTCCTTGGCTTCTGCAAGGTTGAAGGTCGCAGGTTTGTCTGAAAGAACAGAGAAACCGTGCTCCAGCGCGCACTTGGCAGCGGGGAAGTGAACATGGTTCGGAGTCACGATCGCCACAAAATCCATGCGCTCGCCCAGCGGCAGAGCGGCCTCGGCTTTCATCATTTCGTCGAAAGTTCCGTAGCATCGTTCCGCTGGCAGGTAGAAATCCGCGCCCGAGTCGCGGGAGCGTTGCGGATCGCTGCTGAACGCGCCGCAGACGAGTTCGATCTGCCCGTCGAGGGCCGCGGCCATGCGGTGAACGGCTCCGATGAAGGCTCCACGGCCTCCCCCGACCATGCCCATGCGGATTTTGCGTTTGGCGGCGCTCATTTGGCTTTTCCTTTCTTTTTGTCGAAGGCGGCGTCGAAGGCCACGGCGCTGGGCGAGAAATCGAGATCGCGGACGAATGCGGCGGCCTCGGTGGCGCCGTGGATGCGGTCCATGCGAATGTCCTCCCACTCAACCGAGAGCGGGCCTTGGTAGCCGACATCATTGAGAGCAACGATGACCTCCTCGAAATCGATGTCGCCGCGTCCGGGCGAGCGGAAGTCCCACTGACGGCGGGCGTCGCCGAAGGTCGTGTGGCCGCCGAAGACGCCGACCGATCCGTCGCCGTGACCCCACCACGCGTCCTTGATGTGCGCGTGGAAAATGCGGGGTCCGAATTTCCGGATGAAAGCGACGTAGTCAACGCCTTGGTAGCCGAGGTGGGAGGGGTCGTAGTTGAAGCCGAAGCGGCGGTGGTTTTTAACGGCGGCGAGGGCGCGTTCGGCGCTGGCTGTGTCAAAGGCGATCTCGGTGGGATGCACCTCGAGGGCGAAATCGACATACGCCTTGTCGAAGGCGTCAAGGATCGGCAGCCAGCGTTTGGCGAAGTCGGCGAAACCGGCGTCCCAATACTCCTGCGAGGTCGGCGGGAATGCGTAGATGGAATGCCAGATCGAGGAGCCGGTGAAGCCGTTCACCACCACACGGTGGGGGTTTTTGGCGAAGCCGGGCTTGGCGTTGAAAAACGCGCGGGCGGCCTTCGCGGTGAGGGTCATCTTTTTCGCCGCGCGTCGGCGCACGCCCTCGGGATCGCCATCGCCCCAGACGTCGGGTGGGAGGATCGCCCTGTGGCGGGCGTCTATGGGATCACAGACGGCTTGGCCGACGAGGTGGCTGGAAATCGAAAAACAGGTCAGGCCGTGGTCAGCGAGGAGTTCCCATTTTTCGCGGATGTAGGATTTCGACGAAGCGGCCTGGTCGACATCGAAGTGATCGCCCCAGCAGGCGAGTTCGACGCCGTCGTAGCCCATTTTTTTTGCGAGTGGCGCAAGTTCGTTGAGCGGGAGATCGGCCCATTGGCCAGTGAAGAGGGTAAGTGGTCTAGGCATTGATTGGAGAGTTTTAGGATTGCGGTTGGGGGAGCTTGATTTCGGCTTCCTTGATGGAAGTTTCGACCAACTCGCGCATTGGGCCTTCGGGTGCCGAGGCGAGAAGGTTGGCAGCGAGTTCTACTTTATGTTTTTCGTGGCCTCTCACATTCGGGTAAAGCAGGCGGGTGGCTGCAAAGTAAACTTTTGTGCGAGTCTGCTCGTCGAGTTCTGGCAAAACCGCGGCTTGCAAGAGGAATGGCCCGTTTTCCAATGCCTGCCACGCAACGAGCTGTTTCACAAGTTCGTCCCGATCTCCTTGCCCAGTCTGGATCCAATCGACAAGCACGCGTGAGGAGGCCGGACCGCTCATGCCCGGGATCATTGGAATCAGCGCCCTTTTATTTTCCTCGCCCGCTTTCGCGTAGGCAGGCACGAAAACTTCTTCCCAAAGAAAGATGCTGGCGTTCATACGCGGCGCGATGCGGCGGAAAAGGGCTTGGTAAGGTTTCACATCGGCACCGGGCTGGGCTGTCGCGACCCATTCGACGATTTGTTTGGCGCTGTCGAGGCTTCCCACTGTCTGGAGTCCGGCCAATGCGGCGCTGCGGGTTTCAAGGGTGACTTCGGGTGCCGCGAGTTTGAGCAGCAGGGCTTCGGTGCCAATGGGATTTCTGGCAGCAAGCAAGCGGACCGTTTTTTTCTGTTCTTCACCAGTGGTGTTGACGCTGGCATCCAACAATTTTTGATCAAGGCCTTCGATTTTTAGCTGATTGATAACGAAAGCAGCATCGGGCGAAGAGTCGTTGGCCAAAAAATCGAGTGTTTTTTCCGTGCCAGAGCGTGCAAGCAAGTTGATAGCGACTGATTTTAGTTTGCCGTCCAAGGCCTTGGTTAAAGCATGGAGATCTTCTTCTTGAGAAGAATCGTTGAGATCGGCGAGAGCTGCGTGCACCGCCAAGCGGGCATCCGTCGGCAGCCTCGGTAGTGTTGTAGTTATTTCATCAGACAAGGTCGGCTTTCCGGACAAGATGGCGATGCGAAAGATTTCATTCGCACCGGGCAAGTCAGGATTCGCTATCGCTTCACGAAGGATTTCGACAGCTTGAGTTTGGTTATTGGCAAGCAGGCATTGGAAAATCTCAGACCTCACAGCGGCATTCGCGGCTTTAGGCCAAATCGAGGCGACGCTATCACGGGCAGCATTGCCGCCCAGCCGCTCTGCACAACGGATCAGGGCACTTTGTGCCACCGAAAGGATCGCGGGAGGACAGTTCTCCGAGTAGCTTCTCAGGGTCTCAAGGCTAGAAGCATTGCCAATGGAACCGAGTCCCTGGGCAGCCAATGATGCTATGACATGGTTCGTGGAAGTTAATTTTTTCACAAACAGAGGAGCAGCTTGGTTGTCACCCCGATGAATAAGCGCCTCCATCAAGCCGAGTTCCCACGTGGGGTCTGTGGCTTTTTCTAAAGCGCTTCGCAATGAAGCCGATGCGGCGGGATCGGGATTGTTACGTAAGGCACAGCGTGCGCCCTCGCGGATGGCAGGAAGCGGATCTTGCAGCAATGCGGAGAGAGCGGGAACCGCAGCACCATCGGCTAAGTAAGGCATCTGCGCCAAAGCGCTCAATCTTGCAGGCTCGGGTTTGTTAGAGTCGGAGGCGACGGCGAGCAGTTCTTTTTGCAACTCCGAGCGAACGGCGGCATCTGCTCCGGGTGCTCCTGCTTGGAAGGCGATGGCGCGCAGTGTGATTTCCGCTTCGTAACGCTTGGCGAGATTGGGTGCCGAGATGTTTTCCATCACCTCCGGCGAAACGGCAGCCTGCACAGCGAAGGTGGTGAAAAGCAGCAATGGGAAAAATGATTTCTTCATAATTCTTTGATCAAACAGGTAGGGTGTATCCAGCGCGACGCGGGTAATCGGCAAAACGCGCCGCCTCTGGATCGTCGATGATTTCACGCTTGTCGGGATTCCAACGCACTGGGCGCCCCAGCCGCTCGGTGATTCCCGCGAGGGCGCAAATGTCGAAAGTGCGTCCTCCGACCGTGGCTGGGCAGATGGGAGGACGGCGGGAGATGATTGAATCCAGCCAGTTGCCTCGGTGGTCGTTTGATTCGTATGCACGTAACTCGCTGGATGATGTAATCCTCGATGCGAGGTCGGGAGGGGTCGTTACCAGTTCTGAGCGCGAGACACCCACCTCGCCTTCTTTCCCAACGAATCGGATCATGAATTTTCCAGCCGGACCTCCACCCTTCGAGGCCGTCACTTTGATGCCGTTGGCGTATTGGTGATATTGGATGGGATTGCCATCGAATTCTTTCGGAACGAAGAGAACGGGGCCGCTGTCGTCCATTCCGAGGGCCCACTGAATGATGTCAAAATGGTGCGCTCCCCAGTCCCCGTTTTTGCGTGAGCCGTAGTCCCAAAAAATGCGCCATCCGCCGGTGAACTTTCCTATAACACGAGTGGCGTTGTAAGGATTGTAGGGCGCAGGGCCGAGCCACCGGTCGTAATCGATATCCGACGGCACCGGCTCGGCAGGGAGAAGCGTTTCTGGAGGAAAGTCGCTGTTCAGATTCACATGGATCTCGCGGATGTCTCCGATCCAGCCGTTGCGCACGATGTTGACGGCTTGTCGAAACTGTGGGGTAGAGCGTTGCTGACTGCCAACTTGGAGTATGCGGCCGTAACGCTTCTCGGCCTCAACCATCGCGCCGCTCTCCGCGAGCGTGAGTGCCATGGGTTTTTCGACAAAGACATCTTTGCCCGTCCGCATGGCATCGATGGCGATCGCAGCGTGCCAATGGTCGGGAGTGGCAATGATGACCGCGTCGATATCATCGCGAGCCATGATCTCGCCGTAATCAACATAGCCGACTGCAGAGGGGTTATTTTGTTTGAGTTTGTTCAATGCAGCCAGTCTCTGCGGAGTTTTCACATCGCAGACGGCTAGCACCTCGATTCCCGGATGAGACTGGGCCCAGCCTTGGTGACCCCCCATCATGCCACCGCAGCCGATCAGAGCCATGCGAACGCGGTTGTTAGCGCCAAGAGGATTTGCGCGCGCTACCCACGGGAAAAAGATGCTGCCGGCGCTAGCTGCAAGACTGGCTTTAAGGAAGGAGCGACGGGTGATTCCGCTTTCAGTGAGAATTGAATTAGGATTCTTCATGGAATGTCGTGTTGAATTTAATAACTATTTGGTGACGCCCAAAGGGCCTGCGGGCGAGATAACCGCATCATCGGCGAGCGGTTGAATCCAGATGTTGCGGAAGTCAACGGTCTCATTGTGATTCTGGAGCAGGAGGGGCAGAGCATCGGAGTGGGCTTTGTAGAGGGAGCGTTTTTTGTAGGAGGACGGCCCGTCGAACGGCACATTGCTCTGCACGATGACGCCGTTAATCATCACAGTCACGCAGGCAGGACTGAGCATTTTGCCATCCGCACCGAAGACCGGGCGCTTGAACCAGATGTCATAATACTGCCACTCACCGGCCGGGCGCAACGCGTTGGCCTCGGGCGGCTTCACGCCGTAAAGGGCGCCGGCCATGCCGTCCGCGTAGGTTTTGTTTTCGTAGGTGTCGAGAATCTGGATCTCGTAAGTGGACATGAGAAACACGCCGCTATTTCCCCGGTTTTGTCCGGTTTTTTGCGGCTGACCTGGCTGCGTCTTCCATTCTAAATGCAGGTGGCAGGAACCGAAGGCTTGCTTCGATTGGAGCGAAAGATTGACTGGTCGCACGCGAATAAAGCCGTTTTCCACCAGCCAAGGTTGCGGAACATTCCAAGCATCGAGATTGTTGCCGTCGAAAAGAATGAAGGCTCCCTCTGAGGCTTTCGCGCTCTCGGTTAGCTCGGCCTCGGTTTTCGGCTCGACCCTCGGAGGTGCCGGGCGATCCATGTCGTGCAATGTCCAGCTGCCGTCCGCCGTTTTTGAGAGATCAGGGTGTGGATTGAAGACCGAATATTTTCCGGTATCCGCCGCATTGAGTGACACTGAAAAAGCGACCAAAGCGACCAAGCCGCGAAGCCTTCCGGAAATAAAGGGAAACATCATGTCGCTGCGACTATTTGGCAGGAATCCCGAAAACCTCTACTTTGATGTATGGTGCGTCGGAGCCTCTTCTAAGCCCGCGGCCCAGCGAATACCGCCGAGGAGGTGGCTGCGGAATTGTTGTGCGGTCTCGACGGGATTGATCCGCTTCGGGAGATTCGGGTCGATGCTCCACATGTCCTCGCGGTGACCGAGGGATGTGTAAAAGACGCGCCCTTGGCCGAATGCCCGCACCCAAGCGACGGGGAAGAAGCCCTTTTCCTCTGGTTTGTTCGGATGATGGCGCATGGACCAAATGGAACGCACGAGGTTCCTATCCTGATTTTTGATGAAATAAATTTCCTCTTGGGGCAGCATCCAGCTGCCTCCGATTTTGCCATTGGCCGGATGGTCTTGATCGTCGGCGTGGAGGGTGGCGGGGCCTTGAGGACCATGCCCGTTGAAGGTGCCGCCGAGCATTTCCGTGTAGTGGATGCCGTTTTTGGAGCGGTTGAGGGTGTCGCTTCCGGCGTGGATTGCGATGAATCCAGCTCCCGAGCGCACCCAGTCTACGAAGCCATCTAAGTCGGGCAGCGGCAAATCACCTGAGGTGTTGCAGAAAACGACTGCGTCGATGCGATTGTCGCGCAGAGCCTGTGGGGAGAGGGGTTCGAGAGCTTTTTTCATGGCTTCTTCGAATTCCATCTGCTTGCGATCAGCCTCCTGTTTCTCATCGCGGTTCCATGCTTCCATTCGCTTTTCATGCAGAGCTAGCGCCTCGTTGTGTTGATCGAGTTCAGCTTGAGGAGCTTCATTCGCGGGCTTGCGCGGCGCCTGAGGCGGACGGGGAACTTTGATATCTGGTTGCCGCACCCAATAGACAATCTCGAAATCTGGCGAGGCGCTGTCGAGGTCAGCCAGTGCTTCTTCTCCGAAGGGGATCGACATATGCCGCATGTTCATTGTTGTGGTGCAAACCAGCACGCGTTTCGTGGCGTCTACGGCATGGAGGGGCGACAGAGCCATGAGCATGAAAATGGCAAGGAATTTAGTTTTCATAAAGGGATGGGTTTAGATGGGGCATTGTGTTTGGGGCTTTTTCCAAGGCCTGCGTTATTTCTTCTTATCCATCTGCTCTGGCTGGGCGGCGGAGGGTGTATTGTCGGGCCGGAGCATATGTGCCGCCGGGCGCAGGTTTGCCTTCAGTTCTGCGAGGTGGGCATGCCATACCTCCTGCAGGCGCTGGACGACCTCGGGGTTCTCCGAGGCTAGGTTGGTGGTTTCACCGATGTCCTCGATGGTGTCGTAAAGCTGAACCTTGTTCTTGGACACGGGCCCCTCCCTAATGTCATTCTTGCCGCCCCACGCCCCTTCCGGCCAGGGGTAGTATTTCCATTTTCCCGAGCGGAGCGTGCCCGGTCCATACCATACGCAATAGGCTTCGTGGGGGCTCTTGGCCCCGGGTTGCCCGCTCATCAGGGGCCAGATGTCCAGCCCGTCGATCTTGCGATCCGGCAGTTTGCCCCCGCACAGGCCAGCGAGGGTGGGCAGGATGTCGATCGAGGCAACTACCTCCGTGCAGACCTTGCCTGCGGGAATCCTGCCCGGCCACCACATGAACGCTGGCACCCGGATACCGCCGTCGTAGAGGCTGAATTTCTTTCCCCGGAGCGGAAGCGAGGAGCCTGGGGCAGCCCCGTTGTCGCTGGTGAAGATTATCAGGGTTTTCTCGGCCAAGCCCAGTTCGCGCAGGGTCTTGGCGATTTCCCCCACCGACCAGTTCACTTCTTCCATCACGTTGTGAAACATGTCCGGGTGCCGGTTCCTGAACGCCTCCGAGGCTCCCAGCGGAAAGTGCACCATGGTGTGCGGCAGGTAGACAAAGAAGGGGCGGTCCTTGTTTTCCGTAATGAAAGAGATGGCTTTCTCGGTGTAGCGCCGGGTAAGAGTTTCCTGGTCAGCGGGATACTCGATGACTTCCTCGCCCTCCATCAGGGGGACCCAGTCCCTTTGCTTGTGCCCGGCCTTGAGGTCCTCCATCGTCACTCCTTCGCGCAGCGTGATGTTCTTCGACAAGGTGTTGGCGGGGTCGATCCACATGTTGTTGCTGTAGGGCAGTCCATAGTAATAATCAAATCCCTGATAGGTGGGCAGGCAGGGCGGGAGGTGGCCGAGGTGCCACTTGCCGATGCAGGCGGTTTTGTAACCGACTTCCTTGAGCATGTCGGCGATGGTGACTTCGTCCGGGTGCATCCCCTCGCTGCTGTAGGGGAACAGCACCGCGGGGATGCCTAAGCGCTGGAAGTGCGCTCCCGTCAGCAGGGCCGCCCTCGAGGCCGTGCACACCGGGGCACCCACATAGAAATCGTTGAAGACCGTGCCTTCCCGGGCCAGGGCGTCCAGACTCGGCGTCTTGGGGATGGTGGCCCCGTTGAATCCGACGTCGCCGTAACCCAAGTCGTCGATGAAGATGAGCACGACGTTTGGGCGGTCGGCGACGACCGTGGAGGGAGTGGTCAAATCGGCCGCCGAGCCGACCCCGGTGAGAACAGCCAAGAGGGCGAGTGCAAGAGATGTGCGTTGGATCATGGTTGGGTTCTTTTGTTGATAGTAAATTGTTTTTCAGGCGATTGGGTCACTCGTCCCAAGAGCATCCCAGTATTCGCGGGCGCTGGCTTTAAGGGCTTTGAGTTCGGCGACTAGGCTGCGGCTCGCTTGACCGGTGAAGAGGGTAAGTGTGGTTCAGGCAAGGGATGTGCTGCTTACTTATTCGGGGTGATTCCGGCCTCCTTCATGGAGGTCTCGACCATCGTTAGTAGAGGGCCTTCCGGGGCTATTTCAAGGAGATCTCCAGCAAGTTTGCTTTTCACTTGGCCAGAGCCTTTGACAATGGGATACAAAAGGCGAGTGGCTGCATGAAAGACCTTGGTGCGCGTCGGCTCATCGAGGTCCGGCACTTTGGCAACATTTAAGAGGAAAGGGGCGTTATTTATATCCGGCCACGCCACAAGCTGCGCGACGAGATCATCGCGGTCACCATTACCATTCTTGATCCACTCGACCAGTGTGCCGGCGGATGCTTGACCGCTTATGCCGGGAACCATTGGAAGGAGGGCGCGCCTGTTTTCCTCACTGGCCTCCGCGTAGACGGGCACGAAGCCTTCGTTCCAAATTGCGGCAGCGGAATCCATGCGCGGGGCGATGCGGCGGAAAAGGACTTGGTAGGGCTTCACGTCGACGCCAGGTTGGGCTGTTCCTATCCACCGAAGCAGGTGCACAGCAGTATCAAAAGCACCAACAAGTGAAAGACCTGCCAAAGCGGAGCTGCGGCTTTCTGCCGTGGAGTCGGGAGAGGCGAGCTTCAGCAACAGATCCTCGGTGCCCGAGGGATTCCTGAAGGCGGTCAACAGGATGGATTTCTTTTGCTCTTCACCGGCTGAATTAGCAATGGATGCAAGAAGCTTTTGGTCCAGTCCATCTAGTCTCAAACGGTTAATGGCAAATGATGCAGCGGGCGACGATTCCTTTGTAAGAAAATCGAGGGACTTTTCCGTGCCCGCATTACCAAGCGAGGAGACAGCGATATTCCGGCGATCGCCATCCAGAACCGTTGCCAACTCGATAAGATCCATCTCATGCGCATTGATATTGCCCTCGGCAAGTGCTGCGTGGATCGTTAAGCGGGAATCCGAGGGCAGCTTCGGAAGTTCCGCGGTAACTGTTTCGACGATAGAAGATTTTCCAGACAGGATGGCGAGGCGGAAAATCTCGGATGCTCCCGGCAGATCCGGCTTCGCAAGGATTTCATGCAGCAATGCGCTGGCTTTTTGCTCGTCTAGGGTAAGAAGGACACGAAAAATATCTGAACGCACAGCCGCATTGGCGGCTTTGGGCCAAATTGAGGCGACGCTATCGCTTGCAGCGTTGGCGCGCAGCCGGTCTGCACAACGGATCACGGCACTTTGGGCGACCGCAAGGATTGTAGGCGGATAGTTCTCCGAATAGCTTCTCAACTTCTCAAGGCTGGAAGCATCGCCAATGGAGCCGAGTCCTTGGGCGGCCAGAGAGACAACGGCGTGGTCCGCGGACTCCAGTCTTTTGACGAATAGGGGAGCGGCTTGGTGGTCAGCTCGGTGAATGAGGGCTTCCATCAAGCCGAGTTCCCACGTTGAGTCCGCCGCTTTCGCCAAGGCGTCCCTCAAAGGAGCGGATGCGGCAGGGTCGGGGTTGTTGCGCAATGCACAGCGCGCTTCCTCACGGATCGCCGGAGATGGATCCCCCAGCAACGCGGTGAGATCGGGAACCGCTGAGCCATCAGCTAAGTAAGGCATCTGAATCAGAGCGCTCACTCGAGCGGGTTCGGGGTTGGCGGGATCTGAGGCAATGGCGAGAAGTTCTTTGATCAACTCTGTGCGAGCGGGGGCATCTGCTCCGGGTGCGCCTGCTTGGAACGCCAAGCCTCGCAGCGCGATTTCTGCCTCGTAGCGCTTGGCGAGATCGGGTGATGAAAGGTTTTGCATCACCTCTGGCGAGACGGCGGCCTGTGTGGCGACGACGCTGAAAACAAGGAGGGCAAAAAATAGGGTTTTCATGTTCGATGAATCCTTTGTTAGACGGGCAGTGGGTATCCGGAACGACGTGTATAGTCCGCGAACCGCGCCGCCTCCGGGTCGTTGACGATCTCTCGTTTGTCGGGATTCCAATGCACCGGGCGTCCCAAGCGCTCGGCGATTCCTGAAAGAGCACAAATGTCCAATGTTCTTCCTCCGACCGTGGCGGGGCATATGGGTGGTCGGCGGGAGATGATCGAATCCAGCCAGTTGCCACGGTGATCGTTCGATTCGTATCCGCGGAACTCACTGGACGAAGGGATTTTGGACGCGAGAGCAGGCGGGGTGGTTTCCAAGGCCGTGCGCGAGACGCCGACCACGCCGTCCTTGCCGACGAAGCGGATCATGAATTGTCCAGCCGGGTTGGGGCCGCCTTTCGAGGCCGTGACTTTGAGTCCATTGGAATATTGATGGTATTGAAAAGGAGCCCCTTCGAAGCCTTTTGGGACAAAAAGAACCGGTCCGCTGTCGTCCATGCCGAGAGCCCATTGGACGATGTCAAAATGGTGGCCACCCCAGTCACCGTTTTTACGTAATCCGTAGTCCCAGAAAATTCGCCAACCGCCGCCGTAGGTTCCGAGCACCCGCTCGGCGTTATAGGGCTTCATTGGGGCGGGGCCGAGCCAGCGGTCGTAATCGATGTTCTCCGGAACGGGTTCGGCCGGGAGCAGACATTCAGGTGGAAAATCGGTGGCGAAATTCGCGTGGATTTCGCGGATCTCGCCGATCCAGCCATTACGGACGATATTGACAGCCTGGCGGAATTCCCGGCTGGAGCGCTGTTGGCTGCCCACTTGAAGAATTCGGGCGTAGCGATGCTCGGCTGCCATCATCGCCCCGCTCTCTTCAAGGGTAAGTGCCATGGGCTTTTCGACATAGACATCCTTACCTGTCCGCATTGCATCGATCGAAATAGCCGCATGCCAATGGTCGGGTGTGGCAATGATGACCGCATCGATATCGTCTCGGGCCATAATGTCGCCATAGTCAACATAGCCGGCAGCCGAGGGATTCTTTTGCTTGAGCCTCTTCAAGGCAGCTTCTCTGCTGGGGGTTTTTACATCGCACACGGCGACCAAATCGATCTCGGGATGCGATTGGGCCCAGCCATGATGATTAATATTCATCATCAATCCGCAACCGATCAATGCCATGCGAACTCGGCTATTGGCGCCGAGAGGATTGGAGCGTGCGACATACGGAAAAAAAATACTCCCAGCCGTCGCGGCCAATCCGGCTTTGAGAAACGAGCGGCGGGAGATGGCTGCTCGTTTGAGGGTTTGGTATGGTTTGTTCATTGGTTGAGGCTTTGTTAAACCCACGCGGCCTATGGGCGATATGTCCTTGTCGTCCGGCAGCGGTTGGATCCAGATCTTTTACAGGTTGTCGTCGGTGGAGGTTTTCTTCTTGTGGGTGGACATCAGAAAGGCGTCCCTGTTTCCGCACGGCGTGAGGGGGAACGGCATGGATCGGATTTTCTATTTTGCGGGAATGCCGAAAACCTCTACTTCGATGTAGTGGTTGAGGTCGTTCGAGGTGTTGCCTTGGCTGTAGAGACGGACATAGCGACCCTTGATTCCTTTCACCGGAATGAGCAGCCCGTAGGGCGTCTCGATGTAAGGGGCGTCGGAGCCTTTGCCAAGCGTGGAGGAATTGTCATAGTCGTTGTTGAAAACCGTGGTAACGCCTGTGGCGAATGCGGGATCGTTTGAGATCTGCACGACCACATCGTGGTAGGCACGGCGCTGGGAATGGTAGTGCCATACCCAGATCGCCTGGATGTCGGCCTCTTTCTCGAGATCGATCTGCACCCACTGGAGGCCATTGGCCAACTCAACAAAGTAGCCCTCACCCGCGTCCTTCTCTCCATCGGTGACATAGGTCAACTCGCCGATGATCGGGAAGTCGTCGCTGCCGGTTACGGGTTTGCCTTTGGAAAGAAGCACCGTGTCGGCGGGGACTTGAAGTTCGGGGGCCTTACCGGCAGCAGGTTTTAGATTTGGGAGTTTAACCTCGATTGGCGTTCCCTCAATTTTCTCAGGGGGAATCGTGGTTGTGAGAGGAACGGTGCCTTGGGCAAGGACGAGCGAAGCACTGGTGGTGGCCAGCAAGGTCATGAGCAATGTTTTTTTCATGTGTGGAGATGTTCATCAGTGAGCAGGATGGTTTCGTTGCGCTCTGCGGCGGGGTTCACCCAGTAAATCGGGGCCTCGGATTCGAGAGCCTCGCGGGCATCGCAGTTAAGCGTCGCGTCTCCGCGGATGGCGGCAAAAAAGTTGGCCAAGTGCGGTTGGTGGGGTGGGAGGTTCAATTCCCCCGGTAGTTCGAAGCTCTCGGGGGCGGCAGACGCATAGGACGCGATAGCGTCGGACGAGTCGGCAGGGCCGGCGGCAGTCCCTTTCTTGAGCCAGCCTTGCTGGACGAGCGGTTCCCAACTCGGGGCGGAGCCGGGTTCGCGGTAGATTTTGGTGTAAGCTGCGCGTTCCGAGATGGTGATGGTGCCATCGGTGCCCATGAACGATTCGGCATAACCGCCGCCCGCGCTAGTCGTGGTGAGGACCTGATAGAAGGCCCGCGCACCGCCCTCGGGCGTGTCATAGTCGAAAATGCACATCACGTTGTCGAATTGCTCGCGGTCTTTGAAGTAGTCGCAACCACCGGAGGCGATGACGGACTTCGGCGGTCCGCCAAAAAACCAGTTGAAGATGTCGATCTGGTGCGCGCCGAGATCGGAGATGGGGCCGCCGGAGAGGTCTTTGTAGAGGCGCCAGTTGAGAAAGCGCCGTTGGAGTTCTTCGAGCGACAAGTCCTGCTGGCCGCCACCGAAGCCGTATTTCAACAGCGTGACTTTGTCCGGCAGGATGCGGGAGGGGGCTGTGATGTCGCGCGACGAACTCACCGCGCGGTTCCACTGGGCGTTGGCGTTGATGATGCGCCCGCAGATTTTGTGACGCTGGATTAGTTCCTTGAGCGTGTAGATATAGCGGGGATTGCTGCGGCGCTGGTGGCCGATCTGGCAGAGTTTGCCGGTATCTTTCATCGCCTTCACCATCGAGCGCGCACCCTCGAGTGTGTTGGACATCATTTTCTCGCAATAGACATGTTTGCCGGCCTGCAAGGACATCACGGTGTGAGGTGCGTGCCAGAAATCGGGCGTGGAAACGATCACGGCATCGAGATCTTTTTCCTTCTCCAGCATGTCGCCAGCATCAATGTAGCGGTTGGGATTGTAGCCGAAGCGAGAGCGGATTCGACCATAGGCTCCACCCAAGCGGTCTTTCATGATGTCACAGACCGCCGTGTAGCGGAGGCCGGGGATGTTGACCATCGCATTGAAGAGCACCTCTTGCTGCTTGCCGCAGCCGATGAAGCCAACATGGATTTCGTTCGATGGCGCAGACAGGCCACCCACGGCTTTGAGGATCGAGGGAGATCCCAAGACAAGTCCAGCACCAGCCATCGCGCTTTTTTGAAGGAAGCTCCGGCGGGTGAGTCCCGGAGAATTCTGGGAGGTTAGATTTTCCATTGGCCGGTGATTTCGAATTTGTTGTATTTCGAGTAGAAGAGCATGAGCGCGATGAGGACGATGTGGATGCCGAGCCAGGCGACCCCGGAGTTCTCGTTGATTAGGATGAGGCCGAAAGTCAGGCTCGTGTAGAGAAGCCCCATGGCAAAAAGCGTGTAGCGCGTGGCGAAGCCGACAAGCAGCGCCAGCCCGAGAAGAATCAGTGCCGGACCGAGGATGATGTCGTAGAGCTTCAAAGCCGGCCCGGGCAGGAGTGGCTCGGCGGCGAATTTCTCCATCAAGGCCGCTGGCACACCGTGGTAGTAAGCAAAGCCATAGACCTTTGTTGATGCTGCTTGGGTGAGGCCGTAGGTGTTCACCGAACCATCGATCATCACCGGACTGTTGCTCGCCGTGGTGCCGGCATATTTTTCAATGCCGCTCGCGAGACATCGCATCGCCAGCCAGATTCGCAAGAGCAGGACGCCGAAGGTGCGGCCGGTGTCATTGTCGGAGTAAGCAGGAACGGTTTTTAGGTTTGGGTCGAGACTCATGGCGTGTGGGGAACCGGGTGGATGTTTGTTGTGATCCATTTAATCCAACAAGCCAGCAACATCTTGTATTTTGACGCCTTTTTTTTGTATTTTTCCGACACATGCCGTCCCGTCAGAAAAAAGCCAAAGCAGACATGCGTGCGCTTCTTGCGGCTGTCAACTCGGCCTTTGCCTACCTTCCCGATGTGTCCTTCTTTGCGAAGGACAGAGATGGAAAATTTGTCGCTGCCAATATGGCTTTCCTGAAGCTCTCCGGCCTCACAAAGCTGAGCGAGCTTTTTGGAAAAACGGATTTGGATTTTTTTCAAAAAGAGCGCGCCTGTTTGTATATGCACGACGACCGAAAAGTCATTGAAACGGGTGCGACACTGGAAAATCAAATTGAGCCGATGCCATTGGGAAAATCCAAAAACGATCTGATCATGACCATGAAGTTTCCTCTGCGTTCGGTGGACGGCCGCATTTTGGGGCTGGTAGGAATCGCCCGGAACCTTTCCGAGACCTCTCTGCGGTCCGCTGAGGGCAACGAATTCGCCAAGACGCTCGAGCACATCGAGCGGTCCTGCCGCGAGCGGTTCGATCTGCGTGCGATGGCCTCAAGGCAGGGAATGTCCATCAGCAAGTTCGAGCGCCGGTTCAAAAAAATATTCCACATGACACCGGTGGCCTATTACCAACAGGTCCGCTTACGGCAAGCCCGGCGTGACTTGCTCGTCACCACAAAACCCATCAGTGAAATCGCCCTCGAATACGGCTTTCACGACCAGAGCCATTTCTCGAAGCGGTTCGTTGCGGTTTACGGTGTGCCGCCGCTGCGTTTCCGAAAAAATGCCGTCTAGCCACTGCCATTGAATGTGACGGGCTAAAGCTACTACGAGAATATTGGCATAGCGTGCTGATAAAAAATTTAGCGTTAATTTCTTATACGATTCATTGTGTTGAGAAAACATCCTATTTTTTCGCAAATCACCTCGACAGGAGGGGGAGGTGATTGCATTTTTACCCGTTATGAACTCGCACACTGAAATCACCCTAGGCCGCGATTGTGATGCCGTCCAAATCCCAAGCGGCAACCCGATTGTTCTTCCCGCTGGAATGGAGGTTGTCATTACTCAATCGCTCGGCGGCACATTCACGGTGGCGACTCCCGGCGGGCTGGCCCGAATCGATGTGAAGGATTCCGATGCCTTGGGCCTTGATGCCGAAAAAGGTGTCGAAAAAATCAAGATCGAAGGCAGCAAGGAGGAGGCTGTGTGGAACCAACTCAAAACCGTTTTTGATCCTGAGATTCCAGTGAACGTCGTGGATCTAGGCCTTATTTACGACTGTGATATCCAGAGCACCGCCGATGGCAAAACTTCGGTATTGGTGAAAATGACGCTCACCGCGCCCGGATGCGGAATGGGACCAACCATTGCCGCTGATGCGAAGAGCAAAATTCTTGCGCTGGATGGGATCGACGAGGCGGAGGTCGAGTTGGTGTGGGATCCCGCTTGGAATCAGTCAATGATCAGTGAAGCGGGAAAGATGAAGCTCGGCATTCTTTAAGCCGACCTACCACTTTCTCAGTTTCGAGAGCCAAATAATGCCGACCGCCGCCAGGATGGCGAGGGCATTGATAATCGCAAATGGCCACACCACTCCTTCGCTGGGGATTGGCAAGGATACGTTCATCGAGAAAATACCCACCACCAGGTTCGCCGTCATGATGGCAATAGTCCAGATGGTGAATTTTTTGATGAGTGTGTTGAGGTTGTGGCTAACCACCGAGGCGCGTGCATCCATCAGGCCGGCGATAACGTGCGAATAAATTTCCGACCTGCGTAGACACTGTTGGTTTTCGATCACGATGTCCTCAAGAATGCGTGTCTGGTCGTGGTCGAATCCCAAGCGCTCTGAGGATGCCTTCATTTTGTCGAAGAGTGCCGCGTTGGAATTGATCGCGTTGAGGATGTAAACAAGGCTTTTTTCCAGAGCGAACATGTTGAGCAGGTAGCGGGTATCCATCGAGGTCATGATTCGCCGCTCCAGCGAGTCGGACAGCATGTTGATGGCTTTTAGATGTCCTTCAAAGTGGTTGATGCTCTGAAAAAGGAGACGCAGGATCACGTCCTGAATCGAAAAAACCCGCAGGGGAGCGCGACCCTCGAATAGCGGCGCATCGTCCGGCATCACCACCACGATGCGATCCTCGTAGAGGAACACGCCGGTCGAGGTGAGCTTAAGCAGGAAATTGTCGTCTGCCGAAAAGCTCTTCGGGCGTTTGAAAATCATCGCCGCGTGGTCGGCCTCGAATTCCAAACGGGACAACTCGTCGGGATCCAGTGACGAGTGGAGTGTGTGGTAATCGATGTTGTAAAACTCCATCAGATCGGCCTCGTCATCGATCGTTGGATTGTTGAAGACGATGATCTGCGCTTCGGCCGGTTCGCACTGAACCACCGAGCCGGCTTCCTCAGCCACACGATAGTAGGATCTCAATCCGCCGACCGGTGCTGTTTTTACCTGATCCGCCACGGAGTCATTCTCCGCATGCATGGTGTCCGTGATCGCCATCGTGAAAACAATCTGCCGATTTTGAGCACGGCGTCGATGCGATTTTTGAAGCAGTTAAATTCCGGTATCCTTTCATGCAGGCGTTGCCATGCGCATATTCGGCGGTAATCTTGTAAAGCATGAGCAGGATTCGCTTTCGAATACTCCCTCCCATCGACAGGGCGCAGGCACCGGTTTTCATCACCGGAAGCCATCCTCAACTCGGCTCATGGGATTCCGCCAAGGCGCTACCTCTCCAATGGGAGACCCCTTGGCATGTCGGGGCGATCGACGCGGAAACGGGGTCGCATTTTGAATATAAAATCACACGTGGCTCGTGGGAGGCGGAGGCGGTGGATGCCTATGGCCAGGTTTTGCCAAATGCCTGTCATGATGTGTGGCTCGATGCCGTGCTCCAGCACGTCGTTGCGGATTGGAAGGATCGCTATTGTGGGCGTCTCACACACGAGCGAATTCATTCCCGGGTTCTTGCAGGCGAACGGGAGCTTCTCATTTGGCTGCCTCCCAGCTATGCGCTTGATTCACTGCACAGGTATCCGGTGATTTTCCTGCACGATGGAGCAAATGTCTTCGACCCCAAGTCGAGTATCGTCACCGGGGTGGATTGGGCAGCGGATGAGTGGGTGAATTTCCTCACGGCAAAAGGAGCGATTGCGGAGTCGATTGTAATCGGGATCTGCCATCCAGAGGGATTTACGGAAGACAGCATTTCCGCACGTGATTTTGATCTCTCGTTGGAGATGGGTGGCGCAGCCTACGCACAATTTGTCGCAACCGAGTTGGTTCCATTCATCGACCAGCACTACCGCACGATTGCAAAAAGCAAGTCGCGGGTGCTTGGTGGTGCCGGACTCGGAGCCCTGAACAGTTTCCACACCGCATTGAACCATCCGGGTGTCTTCGGTGGGTTTGTATGTCTGTCGACCTCCTTCGAGGATGTCTCCGGCGTTCTGCCGGCGCAAGCCTCACAGCTCAAAGCCCTCGAAGCCGAACCTGCTCTGGAGAAAGGAATCCGTATTTATTTTGACCACGGCGACCATGGGCTCGATGAATGCTACGAGGTCTACCACCACATGCTGGACACGTTGCTCCGTGAAAAAGGCTGGCAGCAGGGGAGTGAGTTTAAGATCGCATGCGTGCCAGGCGGCAGCCATACGGAAATATCCTGGCGTCAGCGTTTCGGCGACGCACTCCGTTTTGTGGCTGGCTAAATCGGTGGACTAGATCTCCCTGTAGTGCAGGCTGAGGATGTTCAGGGCTTGGTTGTCTTTTTCAGCGGAAAAAAGAAATAGACGCAGTGACATTTGGCCTTGGGTCCACTGGTAACCGATCAATGTTTGCAGAACATCCTGTTCGCGATTTTTTTCCCGGGCCACCAGGCGGCCAATGCCATATTTTACATCCACATTTCGGCGCACTTCGTCGAAGAACTGAGCGTATTGAGTGCCTGTCCAATTTGCATCGCCATACTGCAGCTCGATTTCGTTGAGTGAATCGTTGCTGAAGTAAAAAAGTGCCCGAAGCATGTTGCGTTGTGGGATTCCCTCGACAACAAGCGCCTCGCGATTTTGGATCGTCCTGCGGGATGTAATGCGAGCTTTGATGCCCAATAGAGACTGTTCCACACGGGCTTTGGACTCTCCCCATTGGAAATTAAATGGCACCCGCATCTGCTGTGATGCACCAGCTTGAGGAACTGCTGCGGCCAAAATGCAGAACAGCAAGGCCACCTTGATAAATCTCATTGAGCCAATCTCCAAGGAACCGCTTCGCGCGTCAACTGTCTCCGCTGGGCTTGAATTCATCATAGTGCCGCTCGATATTCCATTTATGAGACCGTCTGTTAAGAAATCATTCACGTTCGCAATACTCGTTGCCGTTGGCATTTTCGTAATCCAGCCCCTCTTTGCTTGGCCCGGAATATCTCCCAAAGAAGCTGCAGCTAAAGTCCAATCTGGAACAGCTGTTCTTATTGATGTTCGCGAGCCCTCCGAGTGGCAGGGTGGGGTGGTGGAGGGAGCAAAGCTTTTGTCACTGAGCGATCTTCAAGGACCTAGGCTGCAGTGGACGGAATTTCTCAAAACCGCTGGCGACAAGGAACTCTTGATCTATTGCAAGTCTGGCGGGCGCTCAGCCATCGCGGCCGGCATTTTGAAAAAAGAAGGATTCCGAGCCTCCAACGCCGGGGGATTTTCCAGTTGGGCCCGGGCGGGCCAACCGATCGTTCAACCTTAAAAAACCTGCGCTTCTTTATTGTTTTGCAGCATCGGTTTTTTGCGGAACGCGAACAATCCTTGAGATGTCGTATCCCTGCTCCCGTGCTTTTGCCAAGGCGCTGGCGTAGTCTTTCTCCGACATTGTCGGCGAGCGGCTCATGATCCAGATCAAATTGCGGTTGGGATAGCCAATGGTTGTGGTTTTGTAGTCTGGCGAGAGATCGATTACCAGGAACGGAGCTTCAAAGGGCCACAGGAATTGCACCGCCCACTCCGCGTTTGTGCGCGTGTTCACCACACGCGCTGTGGCTTTCATCTGCTTACGGGGAGCGTCGAGGGATTTCTTGTGGAAGACGTATTGGATTTCGATTTTTCCATCCGCACGCATTTTGTAGATGTCCATCGTGCCGACATTGTCCTTCTCCACAAACCAAGGAATGGTTCCGATCACATACCAATCGCCCATGTATCGGTGAAGATCGACATGATCCACGGTTTTGAGGGGAGGAAGTTTCGGCATGGTGCTGCAGGATGAGAGGGAGAGTAGGAAAGCTAAAATCGTAAAGGTTTTCATTTTGTTCGCTCTTTTCAAAAGCACATCACCAGGTAGCTTTATCGCCCGTTATGAGTCCGTGGGAATACATATTACAGCCGGCCATCCTGTTTTTTCTTCTTGGTGTTCTTGCCGCCGTGGTCAAATCCGATCTGGAGATCCCTGGCTCGGTGCTCAAAATCCTCTCGCTTTACCTTCTATTCGCCCTTGGGTTCAAAGGCGGGACAGAACTTCAGAAAACCGAATTAACTTTTGTGGTGGTGCTTCCCTTGGTTGTGGCCACAGCCGCATCATTTCTGATCCCGCTGATTATCTACCCGATATTGCGCCGCAAGTTCTCTGTTGAGGATTCGGCTGCGGTGGCTGCGACTTATGGTTCGGTGAGTGCCGTTACGTTCATGACAGCCGCTTCCTATCTGGAGGCGAAGGGAATGGCTTTCGGAGGGCACATGGTAGCCGCCCTGGCGCTAATGGAGAGCCCGGCGATTCTCACCGGACTTCTTCTGGCGAGGCGAAAAGACATGCAAGGTCATCAAGGCGGCCCCTCATGGGGTGGTGTGTTGCACGAGTGTCTTGCGAATAAATCCGTGCTGGTCCTGCTGGGCAGTCTTTTTGTGGGCATCGTGACGCCTGATTCCGGGATCAAGGCGCTACAACCTTTTGTTAGCCAGATGTTCCCCGGTGTGTTGTGCTTTTTCTTGCTCGATCTCGGGTTGGTGGCGGCGCGGAGGGTATCCGATTTGCGTGGCAGCGGTTTTTTTACTGTCGCATTCGGGCTAGCCTTCCCGGTTGTTTGCGGACTGGCATCGATCGGAGTCGCCCGTTTGCTCGGCTTGGAGAAGGGGGACGCCTTTTTGTTCACGATTCTCTGTGCCAGTGGATCCTACATTGCCGTTCCGGCGGCCTTCCGATCTGCGCTTCCCTTGGCCAATCCCAGCGTTTATGTGGGCCTCGCTCTGGGCATCACATTCCCCTTTAATCTTCTCATTGGAATCCCACTTGCCTACACATTGATAGAGGCTTTCTGGCATTGATGCCTCGTTTATCATTTACCCTCATACCATGAAAAAAACCGCTCTTCTCTTTTCCGGCCAAGGCGCCCAGACCGTCGGGATGGGTAAGGATCTTGCCGCCGAATACCCTGTCGCCGCCGAACTCTACAAAAAAGCCGACTCAATTCTCGGCTATGAACTCTCCAAGATTTCATTCGAGGGACCAGCCGAGGAACTCACCCAAACCTCCGTATGCCAACCAGCGCTTTATGTTCACGGTCTTGCCTGCCTCGCCGTATTGAAAGAGCGGTTTCCTGCGCTGGAGTTTCATGCCACCGCAGGGTTGTCGTTGGGTGAATTCACCGCGCACGCAGTTGCCGGGACTTTTGATTTTGAAACCGGACTCCGCCTCGTGGACAAACGCGCCCGTGCGATGCAGGCGGCTTGTGAGGCATCTCAAGGTGGCATGGCCGCGATCATCGGCGGAGAGGAGGACCGCGTGCGGGAACTCGCTGCAGCCGCCGATGTCGATGTCGCAAACATCAACGCCCCCGGGCAGATTGTGCTATCCGGCGAGGTATCCAAAATCCTTATGGCCGTATCACTGGCCAAGGAATACAGCGCCCGCAAAGCTGTGGAACTCACTGTTGCCGGAGCTTTCCATTCGCGTCTCATGGAGCCTGCCTACCAGACGCTCTCTGTTGCGTTGGAGCAAACCTCCATGCACGAACCCAAAGTTCCCGTGATTTGCAATGTCGACGCCGTGGAGGTGAAAGATACTCAAACGATCCGTCGCACGCTTGCCGACCAAGTCACCGGCAGCGTGTGCTGGTCGCAGAGCGTCGAATACCTCATCGACCACTTGCACATGGAGCGTTTTCTGGAGCTTGGTCCCGGCGGTGTGATCGCGGGCCTTGTCGGTCGTATTCGCAAGGGCACTCCGATCGCTTCTGTTTCCAATGTAGCCAGCCTCGACGAAGCTGTTGCGTTTTTATCGGCCGAGTAAGCCGACTCTGGTCAGCTCCAAGCCATCCTTGGAATCATCCTTCTTGGTCGAAGAGTCGGGCAGCTTCTTCCTCGCGGGCGCTTTCCACATTCCGCAGTTTGCGGGCCATTACACGGGTGCGGGTGCCTACCTGGTCGATTTCGTTGGATGCGGCGGAAAGTTTCTTTTTCACACTCTCAAGGGTATCGCCGAATTTCGAAAACTCTGATTTTACAGCGGCAAGGGTCTCCCACACCTCGCTGGAGCGTTTCTCGATGGCCAGGGTGCGGAATCCCATTTGCAGGCTGTTGAGCAGGGCGACTAGCGTTGTTGGCCCTGCGATGATCACTCGGTGGTCGCGCTGGATAGAGTCGGCCAACTCGCGACGTCGAAGCACCTCGGCGTAGAGTCCCTCGGTGGGTAGGAACATGATCGCAAAATCAGTCGTTGCAGGTGGGTTGAGATACTTGTCGCGGATGTCGCGGGCGTTAGTCTTGATGCGGATTTCGAGTTGTTTGGCGGCGACTTCGGCTTCATCGATCGCTCCAGCCTCCAGCGCGGAGACAAGGCGCTCGTAATCCTCTTTTGGAAACTTGGCATCGATCGGCAGCCAAACGGTTTTGCCATCGTCATTGCGACCGGGGAGCTTCACGGCGAACTCGACCCGCTCGCGCTCGCCTTTGGTTGCGACGTTTGTCTCATATTGTTGAGGACTCAGGAATTGCTCGAGAATCGCAGCAAGCTGCACCTCGCCCCACGCTCCGCGGGTGGTGACATTGGTCATCACTTTTTTCAAGTCACCCACGCCTTGAGCAAGTGTTTGCATGTTGAGCATTGCGGATTGCACCTTGTCGAGGTTGTCACTCACGATCTTGAACGATTCCCCCAGGCGTCTTTCGAGGGTCGATTGCAGTTTTTCCTCCACGGTCTCACGCATCGCCTCCAGCTTGGCATTGTTGTCCTGCTGAATGCTTGAGAGTTTGCTCTCCACCGCGTTTCGCAGATTTTCTAGTTTTTCCTCATTGGAGCTGACCAGCCTGGCCAGCTGCTGGTTTTGCAACTCGAAGGAATTCTTAACCGCGCCGGCCATTGTTTGAAGTTCTTGGCGGGTGGTATCCGAGAAGGACTGGCGAAATTCAGAAATCTGACGATCAAGCGATTCGCGCAGGGAATCAACTGCCGCGCTCTGGGATTGCAGGGAGTGCCTTATGCTGTCGTTGTTTTGGCTTAATTGACCCTGCAAAATCTGGAGCGTTTCCTGCCGTGCCCCATGGTTCTCCCTGCGCGATGCATACAGCAGCACAACCACCAGAAACGTCAGCGCCGCAATGCCAACCGAAGCGATCAGTAGGATTTCCATCAATCAATCTTAACCGTTCAAACACCTGCTTTGCACGGAAGTTTCCAATATCCGTGCTCCTACCAAAACAAACCCAAGGCTAGGCGGTGAGGGCGAAGCGCTCGGAACCAAGAAGGCCGGATTTTTCCAGGAAGTAGTCGTATCCGCCGGGGTAAGTCGCCACTTGGCCGTTATTGATATGGAGAATCCGGTTGGCCAGCTTGCGGATGAAGTGAACGTCGTGGGAGATGAAGACGAGTGTGCCCTCGTAGGCCTCTAGCGCGAGCACCAGGGATTCCACGGTAAGGATATCCAGGTGGGTCGTGGGTTCGTCCATCAACAGGAGGTTGGGGGGATTAACGAGGAACTTTACCAGATTGAGGCGTGTTTTTTCTCCACCGCTCAGAACAGCCGTTTTTTTCAGAATGTCATCCCGTTTGAAAAGAAAGGATCCGAGGATGCTGCGGGCTTCGTCCTCGCGGAGAGTCCCATTCGTCGACAGAATTTCATCGAGAATCGAGTTGTTCGGATTGAGTGTGGCAGCGCGGTGCTGGCTGAAGTAGCCGATCTTCGAGTTGCTGCCATAGGTGCATTTGCCCTGTTGGAATTCGACTTCGCCGGCCAGGATTTTGAGCAAGGTCGATTTACCTGCGCCATTGGGGCCTACGAGGGCGACACGTTCTCCGCGCTCGATCAGAAGATCGAGTCCGCGATAGACGGTGTGTGAGCCATAGGCCATGTGGACGCCTTCGAGCATTACGGATCGCTGTCCGCCGCGTTCGGGCTGGGGGATACGGAAGCGGAAGGGTTTTTTGGGGGGCTCCGGACGCTCGATTTTGTCCATCCGTTCGATCTGCTTGAGCTTGCTCTGGGCCTGGGCGGCCTTCGAGGAGACGGAGCGAAAGCGGTCGGCGAATTCCTGGAGGGAGGAGATTTCCTTTTGCTGGTTTTTGTAAGCGGCGGCCTGGATTTCGTAGTTGCGATCGCGCTGCTCCATGGCAGCGGAGTAGTTGCCGGCGTAGTGGACGAGCTTTTTGTTGGAAATCTCGTAAACGCCGTCGATGAGGGCGTCCATGAACTCGAGATCGTGGGAGATGAGCAGCAGGGCGCTGGAGCAGTTTTTGAGATACTGCTGGAGCCACAGGAGGGAAAGCAGGTCGAGGTGATTGGTGGGTTCGTCGAGGAGCAGCAGATCGGGCTCCATGACAAGCAGTCGGGCGAGGTGCGCTCGCATCACCCAGCCACCGCTGAGTTCCTTGGCAGGACGGGACCAGTCGCTTTCGCGATAGCCGAGACCTGTGAGCATTTTCTTGGCCTTGGCTTCAACCTGGGGGTTACTGAGTGCTTCGTGTTTGGCAGATGCTTCCAGATAGGAAGCGCTCGAGACGTCGCCGGTGGCTTCACAAGCGGCGAGGATTTTTTCCAGTGCTTGTAACTCACCAGCCCTGCCCGTGGCGATATCCAGCGCGGTCTCGGATTGAACGGCCTCGGCTTCCTGGGGCAAATAGCCGAGAGTCGTCCATTCATCGCGTTGGATCGTGCCGGTATCCGCCTCGTCGTTATTAAGGATGAGTGAAAAGATGGTCGACTTGCCAGCGCCGTTTGGGCCAACCAATGCGACACGCTCGCCGTAGTTGATTTGCATGTCGGCCTCCTCGAAGAGAACTCGACCTCCATGAGATTTCTTGAGGTTTCGGATGGTCAGCATTGGGCGGGAAAGTAGACAGGTATTTTGCGGTGGAATCAAGAAGCCGGCGGCAGGTCGGCCACGGGGATGGTAGGCAGGACTTCACTACAAAAAAAGACCCTCCCTGCCGAGTTTGGCCGGGAGGGTCTTTTTTAAAGAGCGGGAATCAGGCGAGCTCCTCGCCAACGGTATAGCGGGTGAAGCGACGGATGATGATGTTTTCGCCCAGTTCGGCTATTTTTGATTTAACAAGATCATCGATGGATGTCTCCGGATTCTTGATGAATGGCTGCTCAAGAAGGCAGATCGTGCTGTAGAATTTGTCGATTTTTCCATCCACAATTTTTTCAACAATGTTGGCTGGCTTGCCCTGCACTTGGGCGGCGGCGATTTCCCTCTCGCGGGCGACGAGGTCTGCCGACACCTGCTCGCGGCTGACATAAAGGGGATGCGAGGCGGCGATGTGAAGAGTGATATCCTTAACAAATTCGCGGAAGATTTCGTTTTTGGCGACGAAATCGGTTTCGCAGTTGATCTCGACCAGAACACCAACCTTGCCCTGCATATGGATGTAGGAGGCAACGATACCTTCGTTTGCGGCGCGGGAAGCTTTTTTGCCCGCACTGGCGATTCCTTTTTTGCGAAGGTAATCCTCGGCGGCGGCAATGTCGCCACCAGTTTCGGTGAGGGCTTTTTTGCAATCCATCATCCCCGCGTTTGTTTTTTCGCGGAGTTCTTTGACGAGTTGAGCGGAAATTTCTGACATTTTATCGTTTTCGGTTGTCCGTTTTCAGCATTCGAATCGAGCCACTCATGAGCCCGTTATGTGGGCTGAAAAAGTGATCTTTAAGATGCTGCAAACTTTTTAAATTATTCGGCTACCGCAGCGAGTTCCGGCGTGCGGGTTTTGGCGCGTGTTCCCTTGGCTTCGAGGATGGTCTCGACGAGCTTGGAAAGGATGACACGAATCGAGCGGATGGCATCGTCGTTGCCGGCGATGGGGTATTCGATTTTGTCCGGATTACTATTGGTATCCACGATGGCAATGATCGGGATTCCGAGACGGTTGGCCTCGGCCACGGCGATTTCCTCGCGGACAGTGTCGATGATAATCATCGCGGCGGGGAGTTTATCCATGTCCACGATACCACCGAGGTTGTTGAGGAGCTTGGCTCCTTCGCGACGGATCGAGGAGGCTTCAGCCTTGTTGATACGGGCAAAAGCGGGGGATTTTTCCAAGGCTTGGATCTCTTTCAAACGGGCGACGCTGCGGCGGATGGTCGTGAGGTTGGTGAGTGTGCCGCCGAGCCAGCGCTGGTTGACATACAGCTGGCCGGTCGCCTCTGCAGCCTCGCGGATAGCCTCTTGTGCCTGCTTCTTGGTGCCGACGAATAGGAGTTTGCCTCCGTCACGAACAGTTTTTTGCAGGAATGCGGTGGCTGTCTCGAGTTGCTCGATGGTGAGACCGATATCGATGATGTAGATCGAATTTTTCTCCTCGAGAATGTAGTCGCGCATTTTCGGGTTCCATCTCTTGGTTTGGTGTCCGTAGTGGACACCTGCCTCGAGAAGCTCCGTCATGAGTTCGACGTTTGGTGTGGTGGCTTTGGAGTCTGACATGTTTTGTTTTTGAATTAGCTGGCGACTTTTTTGGATTCTTCTTTGGAGGCGGCTTCAAAGGCGTCTCCGGTGTGGGTGATCTCGATGTTGCGGTTCGTCTGGAACCCTGTTCCCGCAGGAATGAGGTGGCCCATGATGACGTTTTCCTTGAAGCCCCGCAGGCGGTCCACCCTGCCAAGAGTGGCTGCCTCGGTCAAGACACGCGTGGTGTCTTGGAAGGATGCGGCCGAGATGAAGCTGTCGGTCTCGAGAGCGGTCTTGGTGATGCCCAGCAAGACTGGGTTCGCCTCGGCGGGTTTGCCGCCTTTTTCAATAACCGCTTCGTTTTCGGCCTCGAATGTGAGGCGGTCGACCTGGTCACCCCAGAGGAGTGTCGTGTCGCCCTGCTCGGTGATTTTCACTTTGCGGAGCATTTGGCGAACGATGATCTCGATGTGCTTGTCATTGATTTCCACACCTTGCAGGCGGTAGACCTCCTGCACTTCGTTGAGGAGGTGCTCCTGGAGTTCTTGAGGACCGCAGATGTCGAGAATCTCGTGAGGAACGACAGGGCCCTCGGTGAGTTGCTGGCCTTTCTTAACGAGATCGCCCTTGAACACGATGATGTGCTTGTTGAGCGGGATGAGGTGCTCTTCTTCGGCTCCTGAATCGACGTCTTTGACGATAAGGCGGCGTTTGGCGCGAACAGTGCCACCGATTTCAACAATACCATCGATTTTGGCGATATCCGCAGCGTCTTTTGGACGGCGGGCTTCGAATAGCTCGGCAACGCGAGGAAGACCGCCCGTGATGTCTTTTGTCTTACCGATCTTACGGGGAGTTCTAGCGATACGCTGGCCGGCTGGAACTTTTGCGCCCTCCTTCACCTCGATATGCGCACCAGCTGGAATCGAGTAGCTGGCAAGCACGTTCTTGGCTTCGTCCAAGACGATGATTTGCGGGTGCAAGTCCTCTTTATGCTCGATGACAACATTTCCACGGACACCGGTGGATTCGTCGATCTCTTGACGAATGGTGACACCAGGAATCATGTCGCGGAATTCAATGCGGCCGGCTTTCTCGGTGATGATCGGAACGTTGTAGGGATCCCATTGCACTAGGGTCTCGCCTTTCTTCACCTTGCTGCCATCGGTAGCCGAGATGACGGATCCGATAACAATATTGTAGCTTTCCAGTTCGCGGCCGTCCTTGTCGTGAAGGGTGAGAGTGCCGTTTTTGTTGAGAACAACGAAGGTGTTTTCGACGGTTTCAACGACTTTGAGTTCGTTGAATCGAATTGTGCCATCGTGCTTGGCTTTGATGATCGGCTGCTTGAACGTCTGGCTTGCAGCACCACCCACGTGGAAGGTTCGCATCGTAAGCTGAGTGCCGGGCTCGCCGATCGATTGGGCAGCGATGATGCCCACCGCTTCACCGAGCTTGATGAGTCCGCCGGTGGAAAGGTTGCGGCCATAGCATTTGACGCAGATGCCGCGCTTGGATTCGCAGGTGAGTGCGGAGCGGATCTTGAGTTGTTCGTGGCCGATTTTTTCCAATGCGGCGGCGGTTTCCTCATCAATCAATTCGTTGGCCTTGATGATCGCTTTGCCAGTGATCGGATCCTTGACGGTTTCGCAACTGATGCGGCCAATAATGCGTGTCGAAAGGCTTACCACCTCTTCATCGCCTTCATAGATCGGACGGACGACGATGCCATTTGGTGTGTGGCAGTCATCAATCGTAATGATCACGTCTTGTGCGGCGTCGACAAGCTTGCGGGTGAGGTAACCGGAGTCGGCCGTCTTGAGAGCCGTATCGGCGAGACCCTTTCGGGCGCCGTGAGCTGAGATGAAATACTCGAGAACGGTAAGGCCTTCACGGAAGTTTGCAGTGATCGGCTGCTCGATGATTTCGCCCGATGGCTTGGCCATCTGACCGCGCATACCAGCGAGCTGCTTTACCTGTGTGCGGTTACCGCGTGCGCCGGAATCGACCATCATGAACACGGGGTTCATGTCGCGTTTGCCTTCGTTGTATTCCAGCGTGCGGAAGAGGGCGTTGGCGATCTCTTCACCGGTATGGGTCCAGATGTCCTGGACTTTGTTTTTGCGCTCACCGTCGGTGATGATGCCTCGGCGGTATTGTTTTTCCACCTCGGCGATCTCGCGATAGGCTTTATCGAGAAGATCGGTTTTTTCTCTTGGAATCATCATGTCGTTGATTCCAATCGAGACGCCGGCTCGTGTCGCCGAGCGGAAACCAAGCTCCTTGAGCTTGTCCAGTGTCTCAACCGTGGTCTGTTGGCCAGAAGCTTTGTAGCAGCGCCAGATGATGTCGGAGAGTTGCTTTTTACCGCAGACCTTGTTGAAGAAACCGAGTTCCTTTGGCCAGATCTGGTTGAAAATCACACGGCCAACAGTGGTTTCGATGACATTTTTAGTTGAATCACCGTAGACAGTCTCCACGCCGGCATCAGGGTTGCGGTAGAGAATGCGCGACTGCATGCGGACCGAGCCTTCTGTAAGTGCGAGTTCGACCTCGTCGGCGTTCTCGAAAAGAGGCTGGCGCTTTTTCTGGTCTGCATCCTCGCCGCGTGGTTTTTGGGTGAGGTAGTAGCAGCCGAGAGGAATATCCTGTGAAGGCGTGGTAATTGGCTTGCCGCTGGATGGCGAAAAGATGTTGTTCGGAGCAAGCATGAGCATGCGTGCTTCCATCTGGGCCTCCACGGAGAGCGGCACGTGAACGGCCATCTGGTCGCCGTCGAAATCCGCGTTGTAAGCGGTGCAGACGAGCGGATGGACGCGAATGGCTTCGCCTTCGATGAGGAGCGGCTCAAACGCCTGAATCGAGAGGCGGTGAAGGGTAGGGGCACGGTTCAGGAGCACCGGATGGCCTTTGGTCACCTCTTCGAGAATATCCCAAACCTCGGGAGTCTGACGCTCGATAAGTTTCTTGGCACTGCGAACGGTGTGCACGTAGCCAAGTTCCTTGAGGCGGCGGATGATGAAGGGCTCGAAAAGCACCAGCGCCATCTTCTTGGGGAGACCGCACTGGTTGAGCTTAAGCTCGGGGCCGATCACGATGACCGAACGACCGGAGTAGTCGACGCGTTTGCCAAGAAGGTTTTGACGGAAACGGCCGCCTTTGCCCTTGAGCATGTCGCTGAGGGACTTCAACGGACGGTTGGCTGCTCCGGTAACGGCGCGACCATGGCGACCATTGTCGAAGAGCGCGTCCACGGATTCCTGGAGCATGCGCTTTTCGTTGCGGATGATGACCTCGGGTGTCTTAAGCTGAAGCAGCGTGCGAAGACGGTTGTTGCGGTTGATTACGCGGCGATAGAGATCATTGAGATCGGAGGTGGCGAAACGTCCTCCCTCGAGTGGCACCAGCGGACGGAGGTCCGGAGGGATGACTGGAAGGACATTCAAGATCATCCATTCGGGACGTGTCTTCGATTCGGCGAAGCCTTGTGCAAGCTTCAGGCGCTTTGCCAGCTTCTTGCGGAGTTGTTTGCTGCGGGTTGCGCCCATGGCTTCCTCGATCTCTTTTTGCAGATCGGCGAGATCGATGGAGGCAAGAATCTTCTGGATCGCCTCGGCTCCCATGCCGGCGGTGAATTCCTCACCGTATTGTTCTTCGGCATCGCGGAATTCAGCTTCAGTGAGGAGTTGGCACTTTTCAAGCGGGGTGCTGCCGGGATCGATAACGATGTAGTCCTCGTAATAAATCACGCGCTCGAGCTGGCGGCTGGTCATGTCGAGCATGAGGCCAAGGCGCGAGGGCATGCATTTGTAGAACCAGATGTGTGAGACCGGAACGGCTAGATCGATGTGGCCCATGCGCTCGCGGCGCACGCGAGAGAGGGTAACCTCGACGCCGCAACGGTCGCAAATAACCCCTTTGTGCTTGATGCGTTTGTATTTTCCGCAGGAGCACTCCCAATCCCGGGTGGGACCGAAGATGCGTTCGCAGAAAAGACCGCCTTTTTCAGGCTTGAATGTGCGGTAGTTGATGGTTTCGGGGTTCTTGACCTCGCCCTTGCTCCAACTACGCATGGCATCAGGCGATGCCACGGTGATTGCAACCTCGTCAAAACCGACTTCCTTGGATTCATCAAGGTTTTCGCGGAAATTAATCTCTTTCATGTGTGGAATGATTCGTCAGTGTGTAGTGGTTGTTATCAGGCAAGGGCTGCTTCCGTGAGGGAGGGTTGTTTGCCTCCCACGCGGACGTCGAGACCGAGGCCCTGCATTTCCTTGATGAGCACGTTGAAGGATTCCGGCGTGCCGGCTTCCAACGAGTTGTCACCCTTGACGATGCTCTCGTAAATGCGAGTGCGGCCGGCGACGTCGTCGGATTTGACCGTAAGGAGTTCCTGGAGCGTGTAAGCGGCTCCGTAGGCTTGGAGCGCCCATACTTCCATTTCACCAAAACGCTGACCACCGTATTGAGCTTTGCCGCCGAGCGGTTGCTGGGTGACGAGGCTGTATGGTCCAACGGCGCGGGCGTGGATCTTGTCGGCAACAAGGTGACCGAGTTTGAGCATGTAAATGTAACCCACGACGACATCCTGATCGAATGCATCGCCGGTGAGACCGTCGTAAAGCGTGGCTTTGCCGTTCTCTTTGATCCAGGTGAATCCATCAACCTTGCTGGCATCTTTGAGATATTCGCGGATTTTTGATTCGGGAATACCGTCGAAGACGGGCGTGGCCACCTTGAAACCGAGAGCCTTTGCTGCGACACCGAGGTGGGTTTCGAGAACCTGACCGACGTTCATTCGGCTAGGCACGCCCAGCGGATTGAGCACGATGTCGACGGGTGTGCCGTCGGCGAGATAGGGCATGTCTTCCTCTGGAACGATCTTCGCAACGACACCTTTGTTGCCGTGGCGACCGGCCATCTTGTCGCCGACGCTGAGTTTGCGCTTGCTGGCGATGTAGACTTTGACCTGCTTGATGATACCGGGGTCGATATCGTCGCCGCTCTCGATGCGTCCAAGGTTGCCGTCACGTTCGTTGTCGAGATCGACAAACTTGTGTTCGAACTGGCCGATGATCTCGTGGATTTTGTTACGGATCGGGCTCGGATCGATTTCGACGTGGTTGTAGACGCCGGCAAGCTTGCGCAGGAGTTGCTTCGTGATTTTGCGGTTGGCCGGGATGATGATTTCACCGGTTTGAGCATTCACCACATCAAGCGGGATTTTCTCGTTGAGGAGTATATTTGAAAGCGCGGCGGTCAATTGCTCATGCAAGTCATCTTTGCGCTTTTTGTAATCCTCATGGATCATCTTTTGCTGACGCTTGGACTCCGCTGGCGTCATCTTGGTGCGGGCAACTTCCTTTTTGGAAGATACCTTCACATCCATCACGATGCCATAAGTGCCGGATGGAACGGTAAGAGATGTATCCTTAACATCAGCGGCTTTTTCACCGAAAATGGCGCGGAGGAGACGCTCCTCGGGAGCAAGCTCGGTCTCGGATTTTGGAGTGATCTTGCCGACCAGGATGTCGCCGGGCTTGACCTCGGCTCCGATGCGAACCACGCCGTCGCTGCCCAGGTTTTGAAGGGCTTCTTCGCTGACATTTGGAATATCGCGAGTGATTTCCTCGGGTCCGAGCTTGGTGTCGCGGGCTCCGATCTCAAACTCATCGATGTGAATCGAGGTGTAGATGTCCTCCTTCACGACACGCTTGGAAATAAGAATGGCGTCTTCGAAGTTGTATCCGTTCCAGGACATGAAGGCGACCAGCACGTTGCGGCCAAGGGCGAGTTCGCCGTTTTCAGTGTTCGGGCCGTCGGCAATGACATCGCCTTTTTTGATGGATTGGCCTTTTTTGACGATCGGCTTCTGGTTGATGCAGGTGCTTGCATTCGAGCGCATGAACTTTCTGAGTTCATACACATACACATCATTTTCCGGATCGTGTTTGACCTTCTTCTTACCTTCGGGGAGTGATCCGTCCTTTGTAATGATGATGTGGGTCGCGGAGACGGATGCAACCTTGCCGGATGCCTCGGCGCAAATGACAGCGCGCGAGTCGCGGGCGACACGTGCTTCGAGTCCGGTGCCAACCAGCGGAGAGTCGGAGACCAGAAGTGGCACGCCTTGGCGTTGCATATTGGATCCCATGAGCGCGCGGTTGGCATCATCATGCTCCAGGAAGGGGATGAGGCCGGCGGCGACGGAGACAAGTTGTTTCGGCGAAACGTCCATGTATTGGATTTTCGACGGTTCAACTTCCATGAAATCCCCACGGTAGCGGGCTGATACTTTCTCCGCAGTGAAGTTGCCTTTGGCATCAACCACCGAGTTTGCTTGGGCGATAAAGAAGTTTTCGTCGCGATCACCGCTGAGGTATTCCACTTCGTCGGATACGCGTCCGTTCACTACCTTGCGATAGGGAGTTTCGATAAACCCGAATTCGTTAATGCGTGCAAAGGTGCTGAGTGAGCTGATGAGGCCGATGTTGGGGCCTTCAGGAGTCTCAATCGGGCAGATGCGGCCGTAATGTGACGGATGGACGTCGCGAACCTCAAATCCTGCGCGATCACGGCTGAGGCCGCCTGGCCCGAGGGCCGAAAGACGGCGCTTGTGGGTCAACTCGGAGAGCGGGTTCGTCTGGTCCATGAACTGGCTCAGCTGCGAACGACCGAAGAAATCGCGGACCACGGCGCTAAGCGATTTCGGGTTGATGAGCTTCTGCGGTGTGATTTGGTCGGTGCCAATATCAAACAGGGTCATGCGCTCGCGGACGAGGCGCTCGGTGCGGGCCAAACCAACGCGGCACTGGTTGGCGAGAAGTTCGCCCACGGTGCGCACGCGGCGGCTGCCTAGATGATCGATATCATCGGTCATGCCGTCGCCTGCACGGAGGCGGACGAGGTATTTCATTGCAGCGACAAAATCGTCTTTCGTGAGGGTGCGCTCGTTCTCACTGACCTTGAGGTCGAGCTTTTGGTTGATTTTGTGCCGACCGACGCGGCCGAGATCGTAACGCTTCGCGTCAAAGAAAAGACGCTTGAGCATGCTGCGGGAGTTCTGGACGGTTGGTGGGTCGCCAGGGCGCAGCTTGCGGTAAATGTCCTTGAGAGCCTCGTCCTCGTCATGAGCGGGATCTTTTTTGAGGGACTTGATGATCGTTTCGTCTTCCTTGGTATCGACGACTTTTACCGATTTGTGTCCGAGACCAATGAGTTGGCGAACGATTGCTGTGGTGAGGGGTTCAAAAGCACGGCCCACGGTGATCTCCCCGTCGCGGATGTCGGCGATGAGCACCTTGGTGGCAATCTCCTCCTCATCAAGCTTCTCGCTGAGTTTGAGATCTTCCGTTTTGTAGAAAAGATTTACAATATCCTCGTCGGACTGATAGCCGAGCGTGCGGAGGAATGTCGTTGCCAGAAATTTGCGGCGACGTTTGCGGCGGTCGAGATAGACATAGAGTAGGTCGCTGGTGTCGAACTGCACCTCGATCCAAGAACCGCGATCTGGAATGATCCGGAAACCGTGAAGGATTTTTCCATTCGTATGAACGCTGGTCTCAAAGCAGATGCCAGGTGAACGATGAAGCTGGGAGACAACCACGCGCTCTGCGCCGTTGATGACAAAAGTGCCCTGCGGGGTCATGAGCGGGAGTTCGCCCATGTATACTTTCTCTTCTTTGGTGCTGCGCTCGTCTTTGTAGCGGAAAGTAACGTAGAGAGGGGCGCTGTAGGTCTGCCCTTCGCGTTGTGACTCCAAAGCGGACATCTTCGGCTCGCCAAGCTCGTAGCTCACGAAATCGAGGGAGGATTTATCCTCAAAACCAAAAATCGGGAAAAACTCACGGAAAACTGCTTGGAGGCCGATGTCACGGCGTTTGCTTACTGCAACATCTTTTTGGAAAAACTCGTTATAGGAATTGACTTGGAGCTCGATCAGATTTGGTGGCTCGATGGCTTCTTTCAATTTTCCGAAGTGAATGCGTTCAGACATGGTTTTTAGAGGTGCCGCGGTTTGATTTTGCCGTGCTCAGACGGCTGTATTCATCTGCCGATCACTGGAAACAAAAGGTCCGGCATCGGAAAAGTGGCTTTTTTTAAGCCCGTTTCGATGACGGATACTTGTTTTACTTGTGATGCTGAGAAGCAGATGGTTGGAATTTAAAAAATGGAAAAACGAGCGTGAAAAGATAAGGAAGACCGCAGAGAGATCAAGGTTTATTTTTGATCTCTCTGCGGCGTAAAAATCCGGCTTACTTGATGTCCACCTTGGCGCCGGCTGCTTCGATCTTGGTTTTGATCTCAGCTGCTTCTTCCTTGGTAACACCTTCTTTGATTGGCTTTGGAGCGCCTTCGACAAGAGCCTTGGCTTCAGCAAGTCCGAGACCGGCAACGGCCGCGCGAACTTCCTTAATAACGGCAATCTTGTTGCTACCGGCATCGGTGAGGATGACGTCGAACGAGGTTTTCTCCTCGGCTGCGGCGGCTCCGCCAGCACCAGCTGCGGGAGCTGCGGCCACGGCCACAGGTGCTGCGGCGCTGACACCCCATTTTTCTTCGAGTTGTTTGACGAGGTCGGCGATTTCAAGAACGGTGAGGCCGCTGAGTTGATCGACGAGTGTGTTTGTATCTGCCATAGTATGTGTGTGTTTTGGTATCGTCGCGTCCCGAAGCTTCGGGTCATTTGAGTCTGACAGCTGCCAGACCGACGAGGAACCGGTTTATGTTTTCTTGGGATTCGTCCGGATGTCATAAGACGGCCGGCCGAAATTGTTTCTTTTGGATTGTTAGGCTGCGCCGAGGGCGTCGGCTTTGGCTTTGAGGACGCGGGCGAGGCTGGCTCCAGGTTCGTTGAGCACTCGCACGAACTGGCTGGCCGGAGTCTGAAGCAGGCCGAGAAGCTTGGCACGGAGGACGTCCTTGCTGGGCAGGTCGGCGAGTTCAGCTACCTGGATCGCGCTGAGAGGCGCATTATCAAGCACGCCGGCGCGAACGGTCGGCAGCTTGAATTCAGCGGAGAAGGATTTGATCACCTTTGCAGCGGCGCAGATATCTGTCTCGCCGGTGACCATCGCGGTCTGGCCGGCGAGGGAATCGGAGAGTTCAGGCATCTGCAGCTCTTTGGCGGCGATGCGGAGAAAGGTGTTGCGAACCACGCTCATTCTCGCTCCAGCCTCGGAGAGGCGGGTGCGGAGCGACTCGAAGTGTGGCACTTTCATGCCGGAGAAATCGACAATGAGAAGGTAGGGCGAGCCTTGGAGTTTCTCGCGAATCTCGGAAACGATTTGGGTTTTTTCGGGTCTCATGGATTGTAAGGCTTAGTTTTTGAGATAAGGAGCCGGATCCACGGCGAGACCGGGCGACATGGTGGCGCTGAGCGTGATGGCGTTCACGAAAGAACCTTTTGCAGTGGCGGGGCGGGATTTTACAACGGCTTCGATCACGGCGCTGCTGTTTTCAACAAGCGATTTTGAGTCGAACGAGAATTTGCCCACTGGAACAGCAACGTTGCCGTTCTTATCCAGCTTGAATTCCACGCGGCCGGCTTTCACTTCCTTCACGGCCTTTGCCGTGTCTTCGGTCACGGTTCCGGTTTTTGGATTTGGCATGAGTCCGCGTGGGCCGAGAACCTTGCCGAGCTTGCGGACTTCCGCCATGGCGGCGGGTGTTGCGACGGCCACATCGAAGTCAGAGAATCCGGCTGTCACTTTCTTGAGGAGATCCTCGTAGCCGACAAATTCAGCTCCAGCCTCTTTGGCTGCCTCGGCCGCTTGGCCTGTGGCAAAAACGAGCACGCGCACGTTTTTACCGCTCCCGTTTGGAAGCGGACAGGTGCCGCGAACCATCTGGTCGCTTTGCTTGGGATCGACACCCAGCTTGAAGGAAAGAGTCACCGTCTGGTCGAACTTGACGGGTGGTAGGGTTTTCAAGGTATCAACGGCGTCCGAGAGCGAGTATTTCTTGTTCGCCTCTACTTTTGCCGCCGCCTCGCGGTAGCGTTTGCTGCGTTTGTTTTGCATGGATATATTTGCAGTGCGAGCGACCATCCGGTCTCCTGCGGTTATGGTTTTCCCGGAATGCGGGAGGCGAGAGACTAGTTGTGCTCTCTTTCATGTCAAACAAAATTCCAAAAAAAATTTGACTCATCACTCAACAAACCTATTCTCACCGACCCGCCGGATTTTCCAATCCTCCGCAGCGGCAAATTTTTCATGAAAGCCCAAAATATCGACGAAGCCTCGAAGATCATTCCCGACACCCAGATTTTGATCAACATGGTGTCGCGCCGCGTGCGCCAACTTACCGCCGGCAGCCGTCCCCTTATCGACAGTGAGCCAAACGAAGGTTTGGCGGATATTGCGCTGCAGGAAATCGCTCAAGGCAAACTCAGCTTTACTCCTGCCGTAATTCTCGAAGCCTAGGAGAGAGTCCGAGGATCGCGCGGCATAATGCGAGCCGCCCTATGTCAGCCGAAATAACGACAAACCGAAAGGCATTCAGGGACTACCACATCCTTGAAAAAATCGAGGCAGGTTTGGAGCTCAAAGGCAGCGAGGTCAAATCCCTGCGCGCCGGACTTGTTTCTCTCCAAGGAGCATTTGCCAAAGTGCAGGGGAACGAACTCTACCTTCACGATTGCACGATTCAACCCTACGAGCAGGCCAGCCACGAGCAGCACGAGGCCAAGCGCTCCCGTCGACTTCTTCTTCATCGCGCCGAGATTGACAAGCTCGCGATTGGCGTCGAGCGCGAGGGTCTCACGCTGCCTGTTCTTCGCCTTTATTGGAAAAAAGGTCGCGTAAAAGCAGAGGTTGGTCTGGGTAAAGGCAAACAAGCTGCGGATAAACGCTTGGATCTTAAAAAGCGCGTCGAGACCCGCGAGGCCGAACGTGCTGTTTCCGCCTTCAATAAACGCGGGCGCTGAAATCGCTCGGATTCGCCCGCTCTCCCAGCGATTTTTAACTCCCTGCGAGCGTCCCTGTCGTAGAGTTGCATTATGACATCCAAAATCGGGGCGATCGAAATACGAGGCAATGAAGCCTTGCTGGGAGCCTTGGCGGCAGATGCGCTGGCGATGCCGGTGCATTGGTATTACGACCGCCAGGCTTTGGCTCGGGATTATGGACTCGTGGATCACTATATGGCACCGCGCTCCACGCATGCCGACAGTATTTTGTGGAGATCCCATTACGAACCGCTCAACGAGAGGGCCGACATTCTGCGGGAGCAGGCACAGTATTGGGGCCAGCGAGGCGTTCATTACCACCAGTTTCTAGGGGCAGGGGAAAATACGCTGAATTTCAAGCTCTCATTAGAGCTATTCCTTTTGATTCGCCTTCTGGGATCTTACAATGCAGACGCTTGGCTCGAGCGTTACCGCGATTTCATGCTCACACCCGGAAGTCATCGCGACACCTATGTTGAAGAATACCACCGGCACTTCTTCACAAATTACGCTCGCGGGAAGAAACTTCATGATTGTGGCGTGGATGATTGCCACATCGGTGGTCTTTCCCAAGTCCCGGCTTTGATTTCGGCGTTGGGCGCTGGAAACCCGGATTTGCGCAATGTGGTGCGCGAGCACGTGTCGCTCACCCACAAAAACCGTAATGTTCTCGCGGCCGCCGACTGCCTAATCAGAATCCACTCAACAATTGCATCGGGGATGCCATTGCGCCACGCGATCATGAGTGAGGCCAGCGATTTTATCTCAATGAAAAAAGCGGAACGATGGATGCGCGAGGCCGACAACGAGGTCATCGGTAAACGACTCAGCCCCGCCTGCTATATCGAGGATGCATTCCCTGCCTCCCTTTATCTTGCTTGGAAATATGCCGATGATTTCAGCGTGGGCATCATTGCAAACGCAAACGCCGGAGGCGACAACTGCCACCGCGGTGCGGTCACGGGCTCGCTGTTGGGAGTGGCAAATGGGGTGCCGGAGCGGTGGCTTGATGGGTTGCGTCTCGCCCGTGCCGAAAATCTTCAGGCTCTGAAAGCCTCGTAGGCTTTCGCACTCCGAGGGGAAATGCGCACCCGCAGGTAGACGTCGTTATCGATATATTCGGAATGCCGGATGTCGGCGTCGCGGTGCAAGCGAGCGATCAAGTCGGCTCGCAATTGCGGGATCTTGAGTTCAAGTGTCACCAAATCATCGGCGACAAATTCACTGATCCGGCTCACCAGTTCCTTCATTCCCTCTCCCGTTTTCACAGAAATAAAAACCGCATCCGCAAATCGCGAGCGCATGCCGGCAATTACAGATTCATTGGCAAGGCGATCGATCTTGTTAAACACAATGAGCGTCTTTCGAGAATCAGCTCCGAGTTCCTCAAGCACACTCCGCGTCGTTTCATAGAACTCCATCACCTCTGGCTGGCTGATATCCAGGACGTGTATCAGGAAATCGGACAACACCGCTTCCTCGAGCGTGGCATTAAAAGCCTCCACAAGCCCATGCGGGAGCTTACGCACGAACCCTACGGTATCGGTAAGCAAGAGAGGTTGATTATTTGGAAGGTCGATTTTCCTGGTTGTTGTATCAAGAGTGGCAAAGAGCTTGTCCTCTACCAGGACGTTCGCTCCTGTGAGCGCGCGGAGCAGAGATGACTTGCCCGCATTCGTGTAGCCCACAATTGCCGCATTGGGCACTGGTGTGCGCTTGCGGTCTTTGCGCTGTGTGGCTCGTTGTCGCTTTACAGCTTCCAATTCACGCTTGAGGCGGTCGATTTGGCCGCGGATTTTCCGTTTATCCTGCTCGAGCTGGGATTCACCCTCGCCCTTGGATCCAATGCCGCCACCCTGTTTCCCAAGGTGTGACCAAGCGCGCACGAGTCGTGGCAGCGAATACTCCATGCGGGCCAGATCTACTTGCAATCTGGCTTCACGCGTCTGTGCGCGCTTTGCAAAAATATCCAGAATCACTTCCTGCCGGTCGATCACAAGAATCCCCGTAAGCTTTTCCCAGTTTCTTTGCTGCGATGGCGTAAGCTCATTGTCGAAAATGATGACGTCGGCCTTCAATTCCTTGGTGGCAGCCGCAACCTCCTCCGCTTTTCCCGAACCCATCAAAAAGCGGGCATGGGGTTCGCGGTGATGGATCAAGCGTTTTCCAACAATCGGAATGCCAAGTGTGTTGACGAGTTCCTCCAGCTCCTCCAGCAGGCTCTCCGCCAGACTCTCGCTCTCGTTTCCGCAATAGGTTCCCACGAGAACGGCGCGCTCCACCATTTTTGGTTTTTCTTTGATCTCAAACATTCAGGCAAAGCGAACATTGGCATTCCCGTTGTCCATCCGCAAGAAACAGAGGCGAGGAAGCTGATGATTTGATCCAAACGGTTTTCCAATCCGGCGATGTAATATCAATACCAACACCTGATGAAACATTGCCTCCTGATGCGGTGTTAGTTGGCCGTTTGGTTCAGGTTGAAGCGGACCGGCGCATCGAGTTGGGAGCCCGCGACGGCATTGCGGATCCGGCATCGCCATCCTCCCTCGATGGCGGCTCGGTCAAGCCGGGGATACCCGCTGCTGCCAACCACCCTGACATCTGTTGGGCGGCCTTGCGCATTGACGGTGATGCGCAGAATGACAACACCCTGCTCACCCGCAGCGCGGGATTCGGGAGGGTAGGGGGCCCTCGGCCTTACAATAAAGGCGGGTTTGCCAGCAGTCTTCGGCTCTCCATTTGATGTTCCGGATCGACCTTCGATTCCGGCATTGGCTGTGTTTGCAGTCGTTTGGGCGGTCTGTGTGTTTTTTTTGGGGAGAGGCTTAAGATTTTTTCGAACAGGATGTTGGGTTGGAGCAGGGGTGGCAACTGGGGTTGGCTCCGGCATTGCGATGGACGCCGCCTCAGGTGTTTCAATTGGTTCATCGATGAGAGGAGCCTCGAGGAGAGGGGTGTCGTTGGGTGAAGAAGAAATGGTCTCCTCCGCTGCCGGTTCTGCCAGCGCCACAAGGCTTACTTCGATCGATGTTGCGTCTGCCTCGATGAGCAGGGGGGGATTTTTTAACGGTATCGAAATAAGAAAAAGAAGCGCCGCATGGATGGCGACAGCGATACCAATGCACAGAAAGCCTGTTCTGTAGCGTGGGTAATCGAAATTTCGAGTGGCCGTGATCATCAAGTCAGCGCAGATTTCTCAACCTTGTTTCAAAAGCGACTTTGGTGATTCCGATTTTGCGTGTTTCGTCCAGAACGGCAATGGCTAGGCCAAGGCGGGCATTTTCATCACCATTGATGAATACGCGCAGATCATCGTTTTGTTCCTTCAATGCACGCATTTCGGCGAAGAGTTGCCCCTGCTCCAATTCTTGTTTGTCGAGGTAGAGTTGACCGGTCTCCGCAATGGTAATGACGATGTGGTTTGCTTGCTCTTGAGGCAGGGCGGTGGATGCCCCGGGCAGGACTACCGGTATGCCTTTGTGTTTCACCATCGAGAGGGACACCATCACAAATGTCGCCAGGAGGAAAAAAATGATGTCGATAAGCGGAACAACCTCGATGCGAGCGCGTCGTTTTTCGCGCAGACTCGGAATATTCATCGAGAAGGACCGTTGAGGTGCAGCTCGACATGGCTAGCGGCATCCTGCATCTCGAGGCGAGCCTCCTCTTGGCGGGCATTGAGGTAGTTGAAAGGCAGGAGAGCCGTTATCGCGATGCCGAGGCCAAATGCCGTTGCGATGAGCGCTTCGGCAATGCCTCCTGTGATTGCCGAGGGGGCTTCTAGCTCTGATCCTCCCAGCATGGCAAAGCTGCCGATCATGCCCACCACAGTGCCAAGCAGCCCGAGTAATGGAGCCACAGTGATTGCAGTGTCGAGTGTGGTGATTCCGCTATTAAAGCGTTTCAGCTCCCAATTTGCCGCACGGAGCATTGCTTCGCTGAAAGACTTTTCGCGATGTGTGAGCGCATAGGTAAGCGCTCTGGCAACAAAGTCGCGTGAATGGGAGCCCGTTTGGATCGCAGCCTCAAGATCCCCTTTTTCGACTTGAGTAAGAATCTCGGAAACGACTCCTGGCTCACGCCGCATCCGCTCGAGCGCAATAAAAAGCAGGCGCTCTATCACGACGCCGAGGGCAATAATGGAAACAGCTAGAAGTGGCCACATGATGGGGCCGCCTTTGTGGAAGATATCGATCATGGTTTTTTCAGTGTTTGCGGGTGGTGAAAAAGAGGGCGATCCCGGTAATGGAAGCCAAGATGACTCCAACAGTGATCGTCGTGAGCGCGATATCCCGGGTTTGTTTGTTCGGGATGAAGGCGAGCTTGTGGAAATTGCTGAATATATTTGCCTCCAGTTGCCTGCCGTCATCTGTATGCCGGGTTACATTACCGGTGACGGTGCTCACATACACACGGGTTCCCGCTTTGTCGTTTGCATCGAATCGGTAGACGGGCAACACCCGGAAAATGTTGATGTATTCCCGATTGAAGGTGGTTAGATAATCGGTCTTTTGCACTGCCGCCCCGCCCAAGTAGGCGCTCGCGATCTCGGCAGCATAGGATTCGTCTTGGGAGGGATCCAACCGTCCATCAGTGGCGCTGATGTAGGCGGGCACTCCTCCCGATCCGTAAATCTGATACCATGGCTCGCCGCCAATAAGCCTGAGATTGATGGCGCGAACTTGCCCGAAGTCCGCAGGGAGATTTTTCATCCCAGCGGCTGGAGGTATGATGATTTTACTGGGATCCAAAAAGCCTCCGCTCGGGCGAGCTGGTGGAGGTGGTTCCTGGGTGTAGGTCATCAGGATGTGCAGCATGCCGCTCGTTGCGAATGCAAGAATGCTGAGGCTGAAAATAAGCCCCAACCAGCGGTGAAGACGTCGTTGTGTTTGCTTTTTCATTACCAGCGGAATTCAACCCCCATGTAGAGACCTGTGCCTTCTCCGGGAAGGAATTGGGTCACGTCGACGCCACCCGCATCGGCAATGACTCCGGTCGTGGCGGCATATGTTTCATTAAGAATGTTGCGGGCTTCAAAGTAAGCAGAGAAGCCTTTCGGGCTGCGCCAGCCGACTTTTGCACCTAACAGGAAATAACTGTCGGTGAAAACAGTGCCTGCCGAGTCGATGCTGTAGCCCACGGGAACGTATTCGATGTTTGGGCCAATGTAGAAGCCGCTAGGATGCTCATAGACCAATTCCGCACGCAGGTAGTGCTCTGGAATGCCGGGCAGCAAATTGTTCCCATAAACGGCATCGCCAACGTAGTAGAAATTGTTCCAAAGGTAATTCACCCGGAGCATGAGGCGATCGAAACCGGGCTCCTCGGAATCCAAGTTTGCCTGGTAGTTGCTCTGTTCCACCTCGACGTGTGGCTTAGTGAAAATATCGTGGAAGATATCCCAAGAGCCGCCAAATTCGATCCCTTGGTGGGCAGTGTTGTCTGCATTGACCGTTTGGGAGAGTCCGGGCGCGACTTCATAAGCGAGGAGTTCGTTTTGAAGCCATGTGTAGTAGTAACAAATATCCCATGTGACATGCTTCAGGCGGCCTCGTGTGCCTACTTCGATCGTCGTGCCGGTCTGTGCATTCAATTGAACAAGGCCTACCTCGCCGTTTGTGGCATCTACCAACTCGCCAAAGGTGGGCGGTTCGAAGCTACGGGAGACATTGGCGTAAAACTGCACGTTTTTTGTCGGTTCGTAGAGGATGCCAAACTGCGGGCTGAAGCCCCACCAGCTCTGCACATCGCTGTTGTCCGGGCCCACAGGCCAGTTGTCTGTGCTTCGCCGCTCCACGTAGTTCACTTGCGCGCCCAAAGCCACCGACCACTCGGGAGTGATCCAGAATTGCTCCAGCGCATAGGCATCGAGGTTGAGCGCCGACTGGTCGGCATCGGCAAACTGTGCCCCGCGCTCCCCAAACACATTGGCATAGCGGTTGTCCTCCACAAATCCCCATGTCGGATTGAATCCAAGGATGAACTGGTTGCGATGGCCGAAGAGATCGCCTGTGTAGTCGTTTCGCAAACCCACGCCGAAGTCGTTCGTGAGTTGATCGATCACAAAAAGTATCGGGTGGTCGAGATCCTTTCGCGACCAGAATCCACTGAGCGAAAGGCGGTTTGTTTCAGTTTCCCAAGTGGTCTTGTTCGCGATGCGGAGCAGCGAGTAGTCGCGCTTCCAGTTGCTGGTCACATTGTCAAAACGGGCGACGGGCTGAAAATTTCGCAGACTCTCAGGAACACGGCTCGCTTGCGTGGGATCATTGTTCAGTTGTTCCTTGCTGAGACTGCCGGGCAATTCCGAGTCGGTTTGCGCATATGCAAAATAAAAGCGTGTCTCAACTTCCGGACTAAAGCGGTAGCCTATATTGCCAAAAAGGCGCTGGTTGTTTTGGCTGCTTTGGACGCGATAGCCATTTTGTGAAAAATGAGAGAGGCTCACGTAGAAATCCACTGGCCCGATAACCTCACCCACAGCCAGTTGGCCGCGGAAAGTCTCGTAGCTGCCATACTCGAAGCGGGCCGTCACCTGCGGAGCGTCGTATCCGGTGAACGAAACAAAATTGACAGCTCCTCCCAGTGTGGTCGCCCCGTATTCCAAGGAGCTTGAACCTCTGAACACCTCGATTGCCTTTGCTCCAAGCGGTTCGATCACTTGAAAATCGAAGCTGCCATCCGCAAGGTTGATCGGCACACCATCCTGCAGGAGCTTGATGCCCCGTCCGTGAAAGGTGCGCTGAATGCCTGAACCACGGATCGAGATGCGCGCCTCCTCGGCGCCAAAGCGTGGCTGCACAAAGACCCCGGGGGCGTAGTCCAAGGCATCTTTGAGCGTGGTAGAGCGGCCGCGTTTATAGGTCTCCGCGTCGATAATCTCGGCGGCTCCGGGAATGACCTCCATCTCTTCGCGAAGCTCCTGGATCGATCGATTCGTAATCGATGACCTCTCTGCGGTAACCACCGTTTCGGGTAGAACCTGCGGAGCGCTCGATGAGGTAGAGGCACTTGTTTCTGCTTCGTTTTGGGCGCGGAGCGTGGGCGACAACACGATCCAGGCAAGGATCGCTATAAAATATTTTTTCATTCGATGGGTGTTTTGATCTGTGGCGGAATCCCGCTATGTGGAGCCGTGGAAAATCCCGCCGGTATTTTTAAAAGGGATTGGCAGAAGGCCGCTCGGATCGAGTGGCATACAGTTCACAGGCGGGAATGAAATCCAGCGCCCGAGAAACCGTTGGAGACGTATCGGCTAATTTAGGCGATTGCTAAAATAGGAACCGGTTGCGGCGGTTGATGGCCCCGAGGCATGGAAGACTCGTCAGAGGGGAGGGGATAATCAAAATCCTTGGCTGGCGGATTTCGGAAAATGATCACTTCAGCGAGCGTGAAGGTCTCCGATTTCTTGTCCAATTTCACACTGGCGGGGAGTTCGGCTTGATTGCGTTGCCCGCTTTCCACCGCTTTACACATCGAGCAAGGAGCCTCACCGCTGAACGTTTTTATGGCCGCCTCTACGAGACTGTATTGGCGTGAGAAATCCACAATCATCGTCGACCAAGCCACCGTCTGCAGAACAAACAAATGCCCTCCGGCGATGGAAAACATCGCCATTGCGAGCAGAAGCATGCCGGTTTGTTTTATCACAGAATAGAGCTTTGGAGATGTGATCTTGGCAGAAAAAGGAAGTGCGCCCCCCGGGACTCGAACCCGGAACCAATTGATTAAGAGTCAACTGCTCTACCATTGAGCTAGGGACGCGTTAATTTGCGAGCGGGATGAATACAGCCCACGCCTCAAAAACTCCACCATTTTTTGGTTCTGAAGTTTAAATTTCTGCAGGCTCGTTCGAATCAGACACCGAGAGGCGATTGATTATTTCGCCGCCTTCTTTGCTTTGGTCTTTTTCGCGGGCTTCGCTTCCGGATCAGCTGTCTCATCCGCAAGCGGCTCGGGTTTTGGCGACTCAGATGCCACTGTTTCAGGCTCGGACGGTTCAGGAGTCGGCTCAGTTGGAGCACTCTCAACAGGGGTATTGGTGCTCCCACCAGACAGTAATGAATCCACCAGCGCCTGTGCGTCCATAGCCGATGAGTCTTCAGTTCCAAAAGCGGGGGGAGCATCGGTGCTGGCCGAGGCGGCCGGGGAGGGTGTCAAGGTTTGTATTTCGGGAATCAGGGGTTCGAAAGCAGGGCGTGGCGGAGGCTCCGGCCGCGTCAAGCCAGCTGATTGGTCCCATTCATTAATGTTTGAAAGGATGCGGTCCACGATCTCGAAGATCTCTTCCATCGAGCGGTTGGAATTTGTCTCCTTGAGCACGAAGATTTCACGGCTCCCGGTCACCGGGAAATCCGCCCAGCCTTGGATGCCTCCGTCCTTGGGGCCTCCTGTGAGGCGGGCGTTGATGATAGCGGTGGAACGCGGGGTGCCCGACTCCGGCAGGATCAGCACTTGGAGTGTGCTGCTGTGGTCGGCAAAATTTACGGTGCGCAATATGTTCCATTTGCCGCCCGTGGTCGGGGGCAAAGAGAGGGCATCCTGCAAAAAGGATTCGGCTTGGGAGATAAAACCGAAAGGGGTGAGCTTCATGACGTCTCACAATCAACGCACCACTGGGTATCTGTTGTCAAGATTCCCGACTTGGGATTTGAGCTAGGCGAGAAGATCCTAAGACCCCTTGAGCATTTGAATTTGCATGATCCAGTGAGCGGTCCAAAAAGTTTCACTGGTATCCTGCGAGGATGGGGCGTAAGTTTTAGCCCCCTTTATATCAGATGGCCCTGGATCGAATACTCGTCGTTGACGATACCCCAATCATCAGAAAGTCCCTCGAAGAACGACTTCGTGGCAAGCGTTATGCTGTTTCCACGGCGGGGTCGATCGCGGAGGCTGAAAAAAGGCTCACCACCAATTCCTACGACTTGATCTTTCTGGATATGGAGCTGCCCGATGGTGACGGCAGGGTGTTCATCGAGCGGTTGTCTCATGCCGATACAAAACCCATGGTGGTGATGATTACGGCCAATGGCAGCGTGGAGACTGTGGTGGAGTGTATGCGCTCCGGGGCTTTCGATTATGTAACGAAGCCATTTTCAATGACGCAGATCGATCTGGTCATGAAAAAGGCGTCCGAGTTTCAGCGGGCCGTCAAGGTTACCGATTTTCTCAACCGCGATAGCATCTCCCGCCGAGAAATTATCGGCAAGAGCGCGGCCGTGGTGCGCTTGAAGGAGTTGATCCATCGTGTGGGAAGGACGAATGCCACCGTGATGATCAGTGGCGAAAACGGCACCGGCAAGGAGCTGGTCGCCAATGAAATTTTCCTCAACAGCCAGCGATTGAACAAGCCGTTCATCAAAGTCAACTGTGCCGCGATTTCCGAGACACTCATCGAGAGTGAGTTTTTCGGTCACGAAAAAGGAGCCTTCACCGGTGCCACGGATCAGCGTGATGGTCGGTTTGAGTTGGCCGATGGGGGCACTATCCTGCTCGACGAGGTGAGTGAAATCTCACTTGCGCTCCAAGCCAAACTTCTACGCGTCCTGCAAGAGCGCGAATTTGAAAGGGTGGGGGGCAACAAGACGATCAAAGTCGATGTCCGCGTGCTTGCCACAACAAACCGCGATCTTTTGAAGGCAGTGGAAAAGGGGGATTTTCGCGAGGATCTCTATTACCGCCTCAATGTTTTTCCAATACAGGTTCCGCCTCTCCGTGAGCGCACCGGCGATGTGGAGTTGTTGGCGAATCACTTTTTGGAGCGGTTTTCCCGTGAACATGGTTTGAAGAGCTGTGGTTTTTCACCCGATGGGATGGAGGGTCTTCTTGCACACACCTGGCCTGGTAATGTGCGCGAGTTGCAAAACGTCGTTGAGCGGGCGGCCATTCTTGCCGAGGAGGGAGCCCCGATTGGAGCGGATCTCATGGGGTTGTCAGTTCCCGTGGGCCGTGTCATCCCCATCGCATCGGTGCCAGCATCGGTTGTGCCTGTGTCGAGTGCCCCGCCAATGCCATCAGCCAACGGCTCTGCCGAGGTTTCCCATGATGTCGTTCCACTTCACGAAATGGAAAAACGCGCAATCCTCGATGCTCTGAAAAAAACCAACGGCAATCGCACTCAAGCAGCCGAAATGCTTCAAATCAGCATCCGCACCCTCCGGAACAAGCTCGCCGAATACCGCGGGCACGAGGAAGACGCCGAGGTTCTTTCTTAAAGATAAGGGATTTTTATCCGCGGTAGGTTCCGCTGGTCACGCCCACCTGGCTGTTTGCATCAAGCTCGCGATAAAGCGATGCACCGCTCTGGCGGGCGGTGAAGAGGTTTTTGTAGGCTTGAATGATGCGGCGTGATTCGTCGCCGGACTCCTCTAGCAACTCGATGCGAAACGTGCGGAGACCTGCTGAGTAAAACGCCTCATAAAACGCCGCCCCCGTCTGCGCTGTGGCTTGAAAAAGCGTGTTCCGGCAGCCGACATCCGCACGCAGCGGATGTGATATGCCCACCCGGTCCCGGAGGTGGACACGATGTTTCTCACAAGGTCTGCCGCAATTCGTATAGTCCGTGCCATTCGACATGAAGGCCGCAAAGACGCAGTGCTCCATATGAAACATAGGCATGTGATGATGGATGGTGAGTTCAAACCAGTCCGACGGGGCCTTGCCCACAAGCGCCAGAATTTGGTCCAAATTCAGATCATGCGAAAGCGTAAGGCGCTCCAAGCCGTGTTTGATAAAAACGGCGGCGGTGACAGGATTTGCCACATTGAGTGAGAAATCTCCGATCAACCGCAAGTCGCTCCCGGCAAAGTGCGAGATGGCACCGATGTTGCGGATGAGAACTCCGTCAGGTTGCGCATTGGCGATGAGCTTGAAAAAACCTTCCTCGCCGGCCTTTTGAATTCTTGGAGTGGCGAGGATCACACCCACTCCATCGCGTGCGCGCACCGTTACAACCGCATCCTTGTAGCGGCGAATGTCCTCATAATCGATGAACAACTCGGTGACGCCCTCCTCAAGTGCCGCCTCGAGCTGCTCTGGAGTGCGGATGAGAACCGTGAGGTGGGGGACACTCGATTTCGGTGGGCGAAAGCCCGGCAGAATTTCCTCCAAGCTGGACTTGGGAGACGTATCGCGTGCAGGTGTCTCAAGCGCATTCACCAGGTCCCGGCGCATGCGGTTGATCTCGGAGAGGGGCAAGATGACATCCCCCTCGAGATCCATCTCCAGAGTTCCCAAGAGAAACCCAGTGTCGCCGAGTTTTGCGAGTTGTGCGCGAAGCGACTGCTCATTGAGTGGACGGTTGCGGGCGGCCTCCAGCGGCATCTGGGATTCGATTCGCTTGCCGCGACACTCAAGCACAAGAGGCTGCCCAACCCTGCCTTGGACTTTCATCTCAAGAATGGCGAGTCTTTGCGGGCGGGGTTGTAGGCGGCCAGCAAAGGAATTGCGCAGCTCCCGATCCAATGCCGGATCGCTGGTTTTCCACACACGCGTTCCCTCTGGGATTGCCTCGAAATCGATCTTGCCGGTTTGAAAATAAAGGCGCTGTCCTTGAACTTGAAAAATGCGCCCTCCTTGCTCGTGCTCGGTGTCGCCGCCAGTATCGAAGACGACTCCGTCGCCGGGCTTCACCGGAACCCCAGCGCTATCAAGTTCTATGTGGTCGGCAGCAGTTTTCTTCACATGACCGATAAAGGCTCCCCGTTTTTTTCCAAACCGTGCGCCGACAAGTTTTTGGTGGTTCACCCCATGCATCCACCCGCTGAAGAGACCTCGGGAAAATGTCATTTCCAGGCGATACCAATCTTCAGGCAGTGTGTTGAGTGGTTCGCGGCGGAGGGCTGCATCGATTGCCTTGCGATAGACCGAGGTGACTGCGGCGACGTATTCCGGCGATTTCAGCCGTCCTTCGATCTTGAAGGACTGGACACCCCGGGTGATGAGGTCGGGGATTTCATTCACTGCCGCCAGATCCTGTGGTGAGAGGAGGTAGCGTTTGTCGCCGAGGTCTTGAAGGGCGCCATCCACGATCAGCTCATAAGGCATGCGGCAGGCCTGTGCACACTCGCCACGGTTTGCACTACGGCGGCCGAGCGCCTCGCTCGTGAGGCATTGGCCGGAGTAGGCCACGCAAAGCGCGCCGTGGACAAATGTCTCAAGCGGCAAAAGGGGAGGAAACTTCTCCAATTCCCTGAGGGAAAGTTCCCGTCCTAGCACGACCTGCTTCACGCCGAGTTCCGCTGCGAATCTCACACCCTCTGGAGAGGTGATGGTCATTTGTGTGGAGGCATGAACACGCAAGTCGGGAAACATGCGCCGTGAAATTTCCGCAAGCCCGACATCCTGGATGATCACCGCATCCACGCCAGCTTCGTGCAGGCCCTGTAATTCAGCCGCCGCCACAGGCAACTCCCCGGTGAAGATGAGGACGTTCATCGTCACATAGGCTTTCACCCCGTGGCGGTGCAGAAACGATGTGATCTCGGGTAGCTCCTCCCTGTGGAAATTTTCTGCACGCATGCGTGCATTGAATGTCGATAAACCGAAAAATACGGCATCAGCGCCGTTCGCCACGGCTGCGCGCAGACACTCCCAATCCCCGGCAGGGGCCAGCAATTCGGGTTCGTGAAAGGTATCCGGCACGGATGGGGTAGGAGTCAGAATGGAGGCTCCATGATGATCCTTACCTCGGGATCCTCTTGCTTCTTGTTCAGGTAGATTGAAAGCGGGCGCGTCGAGAGGAGTTCATAATTCGTAAGAACAAACTCCGGGTAAAAGCGATCGCTGGCAGGCTCGTAGACGGTTTCTCCGCTGAAGCGTCCGAAGAGACGGTATTCGTGGTTGTTGTCCGTCCCCAATTTGCCGCCCGAGCGATCCGGCGCGAGCTTTGTCTGCTCGTTCATCATCACAAGACGAGCGGTCTTCCATGGCTGCCCAGGCTCGCGCACCCATCCCCACATTTTGTATTCCTTCTTAAACATCCGGCGACCGATGAAATAATTGCCCGGTGCTTCGGCGGCAATGGCTGCATTGAGGGCGGCGCGGTCGGGTCCCTGGGTATCGACGGTCTGGCAGGAATTAAATGCAAGAGCGACAGCCGCTGCGGCGATTAGGTGAAGGACGGTTCTTTTCATAAAATACCAGATTGGGCGAGGTAGGGAGTGATCCACTCTTTGAGCGAGGCTTCCGAATCGATGTTGATTCCTTTTTCCAATGGGTAGAGGTGCCACTGCTCGGTGAGTGTGATCGATTCGCCAGGGTTGATTTTCTTAAGTGGGCTCAGGGATTCGATCTCGAGCATTTCATCGTTGGTAAATGTTTCGAAATTGCACCCGCCATCCGGGTAGATCTCTCCCTCGAGATGGGCAAAAGATTTTATGAAAATAGAGTCATCCAAAATGTAGGCGACCCATCCCTCACGGTGGGCAAGGCCGATTTTGGTGGGTGGGACCGACCCGCTTTGACGAAGCGTTATAAAATCCCGTCCAAAATACAACCGAGGGTCGCTGAGGTCGGTGTAGGGCCAGAGCACCATGGTGCGATTGGGCAATAAATCGCGCGGATGCTCGCCCAGCTGGGGTTGGGGAATGACCTCGATGCCACCGGGACGCATGACGCTGAGAGCCCATGCCGAAAATTCCAGTGTGATTTTATCGAGATTGCGTGCGGTGTGTCGGACGGTCACCGAGGGCGAGTTCTTTCCAAGCGTGATGCCCAGCGACTTGACAATGCGCCCACCGGCTTCCTGCACCGAGTCGAAGATCACCTCGCCGGTTTCGCTGTCCACGTCGTATTCCAAGGGGTGGTTGTCGATATGATAGGTGCGCTCCAAGTCCTCTGGCGCTATCCAAAACCGATGGCCGCCACGGATCATCCACTCGGCCTCGCCCCACTGGCCGAGCTGTTTTTCGAAGTTCTTGAAAACATTTTTGCCGCCGGGGTGTTGGAGGCTGAGGATGCGGGGGCCGACGTCGAGCGTGGTGATGAGTTCGATATGGTCGTTTGCGAGCCGGAGGTTTCTTGCCCACCCGGCATGGGCGATTGTTTCCCGTATCATGGCGTTTCTTGTTTTTGTATGGCTTTGGTTATGTCGGGGTGCGCTTGAAGATAGCAGGTGAGGCGATCGATGGCCTCGAGTGTCTCAGGGCTTATGTGGTGTTCCATGCCCTCGACATCACGCTCGATAATGTGTGGGGCGACTCCGAGAAGTGTGAGAAACCCTTGGAGCAGATCGTGGCGACGCGCAATCTTGCGGGCAACGCTCAGGCCGCTGGCAGTCAGAACGAGGCCCCTGTATTTTTCGTATTTGATGAGGCCCTCGGCATCGAGACGCTGGAGCATGTTGCTCACGCTTGCCTGAGAGATGCCGAGCAGTGCGGCGATGTCCACCACACGGGCGTAACCCTTGGTCTCGGTAAGCTCCATGATGCGCTCGAGGTAGTCCTCGATGGCGGATGTTGTTCCAGGTGTTGAGGGCGCTTGCTTCGCGGCCATGTCGGGAAATTAAAAGACGGTTGGCTGAAAGTCAGCCATTGTTTGGCCGGTGGATAACTGTCGATAGGAGTGGAGTTACTCCGCGTCGCCGGATTTCACTTTTTGGGTATCCTTATACCAAAGAATTCCGTGCTTGCGGAGATTGAGAATGAATACGCGAAGATTATCAGCCATCTCGCGGTTGCTGATCAGCGAGCCCAGCACCCCACTGCCTTTGCGGGCCTGCTCGGCGAGTTGACGGAATGATGCCAGTGTGTGCTGAAGCTCATCGGCGGCTTTTTTGGCCGATGTCATTGTTTCGTTGCCGTTTTTAATTGTGGATTCCGCTTGAGTTACCAGCGATTCGATCTTGCTGGATGAAGCGGCAAGCTTTCCTGTGGTGGTTTCCAGGTTGCGGATCGTGGCTGTAATCGAATCAAGTTCGCTTTTGGCGAGGACGGTGGAATCAAGCTTGGTGACGATTTTATTGATGTTACCTACCGTCGTTTTCAAATCGCCGATGAGTTCACCGGCACCGCTGGCCATGCTGGCTATGCCATCCCCCATGTCGGATCCCTTGATGGTGGAATCCGGGGCGATAATCTCGGAATCCTTTGAATCGCTCTTAAGAACGATCTGGATGTATTTGTCCCCAAGGAGTCCCGAGCTGCCGATGGAAAACTCGCTGCCAACGGGGATTTTAACGGATTCTAGAATACGAGCTTCGACATAAACGCCGCGCATGTCGGGCATGATCGTGGGCGGATTGATCACCCGCCCGACCTTTGCTCCGGCCAGCAGGACCTCGGAGCCACGCAGCAGACCGCTGGCATTGGCAAACTCAATACGCAGATTGTAGTAGTTGCTCAGGCCTTCTCCCATTCGACCGAAATAAACGAGCATGAGCGCGACTGTCACCAAGCCGATTAAAATAAAAATACCTACTTTGATTTGTGTTCCCCGGTCTTCGCTGCTCATTGATTTGCTTTAATAAATTGTTTCTCCCGATCTTCCATCCACAAAATCCCGTATCACGGGATCGGTTGTCTCTCGGAGTTCCTGATTTGTCCCAACAAAGTAAATGCGGCCCTCGTTCAGCAAGGCCACTCGGTCGGCGATGTGGTAACAACTCACCATGTCGTGGGTCACGACGATTGATGTGACATGGAGTTCCTTTTGCAAGTGGTGGATGAGTTTATTGATACTGTCGGACACTATCGGATCCAGCCCGGCCGTGGGCTCGTCGTAGAGGATCACATCAGGCGGCGAGATGATCGCACGGGCAAGTGCCACCCGCTTGCGCATTCCACCACTCAAGTTCACAGGCATTTTATGGTCATGCCCGCCCATGTTCACCATGGCCAGGGCCTCAGCTACCTTGGTGCGGATTGTTGAGGGATTCCTCTCTCCCCGCTCGCGCAGGGGGAAGGCGACATTATCAAAGACGTTCATTGAGTCGAACAACGCGCCATCTTGGAAAAGCATGCCGATCTTTTTTCGCACCGGCTCGAGTTGGCGTTCCTTGAGCTTGGTGATGTCATTGCCCTCAAAAGTGATGCTTCCCGAGACCGGTTGCATGAGGCCGATGAGGTGGCGCAGGAACACGCTTTTTCCACCGCCGCTTTTTCCAAGCAGAACCAGCGTTTCGCCACGCATCACATCAAGAGACACCCCCCGTAGGATTTGCTGTCCGCCGATTTTCTGCACGAGGTCTCTTACCTGAATCAATGGCGTGCTCATCGTTGTCCGGCTGGAAATAAAATGTTGAGCGCCATTGTGAGGAAAAAATTGGCAATGAGAATCGCCAGTGAGCAATTCACCACGGTGGCTGTGGTCGCACGACCCACGCCCACAGCGCCGTCTTTGGCACTCAGTCCTTCGCGGCAGCTGATAAAAACAATGATTATGGCGAAGAAAAATCCCTTCACGAGGGCCATGATGATATCGCTTGAATCTGCAAACTTTTGGGTGTTTGCCAGAAAGTAAACGCCCGAGATGTTGAGCACTTCCACGCCGACGAAGTAGCTCGCAAGAATCCCGCAGCCCACACATTCCACCACGAGAAACGGCATCGAAATGAACATCGCCAGCGCCCTTGGGACCACCAGATAATCGATGGGATTCACCGCCAATGCCCGAAGCGCGTCGATTTGCTGGCTCACTTTCATGGTGCCAATCTCCGCCGTCATTGCAGCGCCCACTCTTCCGGCGACCATTACACCGGTGAGCACGGGCCCCAATTCGCGAAACATTGAGAGCGCCACGACTGGACCGACAGCGGTTTCCATGTTCAGGCTGGCGAATTGAAAATATGCCTGGGCTGTGAAGACCGCACCGGTGAAGGCTCCCGTCACGATCACAACAAGCTGCGAGCGAAATCCAATTTCTGCAATTTGCTGCACGACGAGCCTGACACGAATCCTGCCAGCGGCAATCGAGGTGAATGTTTCACCCGCAAGAATGGCCAGCTGACCTAGGAAAGTCAGGAAACCTGAATAAATGTTGTTTAATAAAGCCGTTGCCGACATTGGTAATCCGGTGATGCCTCTCGGATGCTTGATCCGGTCGGTTAAAAAATCTGCTGGGTTTCTTGGGTGGATTTTAGTTGGGGGGGGAGGTCCCCAACAAATCGTGGCTCCAAGGAAAGTTTTCGAAATAGGAATTCCAGAGTGCCAAGCGAAGGCGCTCCATCTGCAAATTCCATGTAGACGATGTCGTGATTCGTATCAACCATGTAGTGGAGGTTCGGTATCACATCCAACTCCAAGGCAAGACCGAGCATTTTTTCGGGTTGCCGAACTCCGGCTGCATAGACTTCTAGCTCGATCATGCATCAATTCTTGCCCTTGTGCCGCTCAAGGCAAGGCTGATTTGCAAGACCCTTGTTTTCCAATGCCCAACGGGCGGTGAACGGGTGCTTTTATGAATGGATTCCGGTTGAACTCAGGTGCACCATGGGCCACGATTCTAAGCAATTTTTGATGAACGGCCGTTTTATTTTCCACCTGGCAACAATCGGGATCTTATTCCTGGCAACCGTGCTTGCAGAGGATGCCTCCGATGTCTTCATGAGTGCCTACCAGGAGTTTCAGGCCGGCGAGCTTAGCGAGCGCAATGGCAACCTGCGCGATGCCCTCAATCGCTACGCCAACGCAGCCAATGCACTTGAAAATCTCCAAAAGAACAATCCCGGATGGCAAAAGATCGCGGTGAATTACAGGCTTCGCAAAAGCCGTGAAAGCCTCGAGCGTCTTCGAGAAACCATACAAAATGCACCTCCGCTTGAGAGTGTTGTCGAGGATCCACTGCCTACCAGAGGTTTTGAAATCGATATTCCTGCTCCCCAAGTAACCACGCGTCCGCTTGAGTCGAGATCCTCGCAGCCGAACGCTTCCCAATCGGCACCGAAACCATCACCCCCAGTGCGGGCTCCTCAACCCAGCGGCAGCCGCAATGAGTCGGAAGCCACCCGTCTCCGCATTTCGAAACTTGAAGAGGAATTGGAATCCACAAAGGGGCTCCTCAGTAGCGCCAGAATGGAAGTCGAAAAAACAAAAACCGAACTTGTTGATACCAAGTCACGACTCGCTCAGTCCGAACAAGCTCTCGACAATGCCGTAAAGGAGCGGGAGAGCCTGCGTTCCCGTGTTGCCATCCCTCCGGATAAGCTGGCCTTGCGTCTATCCTCACGAATAGCTGAGCTTGAAGCCGAGATTGAGGTCCTCGCCGATGAAAATACCCGTCTTACTGGCAAACTCGGTAAAGCCGCAAATTACATCCAGGAAAGCGCAGCGGTTCTTGCCCAAACTGACAAAGATCGGCGTGCTGTCGCCAAGCAGCGTGATCAAGCCCTTGCTCGAATCAAGCGACTGAAGGACAACGATGCCGAACTCGCCCAGTTGAAGTCGGAGCGTGAGAAACTCGTTAAGGAATTCGCCTCGGAGAAAAACAAACTCGAGCGTCAAATTGCCGAGCAAAGCCCAAAAATCGATCTTCTGGAGAAACTTCAGGATCAAAACAAGGAGTTGGCAGCACGCCTGTTGGTTGCCGAAAAATCCCTAGCCGGAGCCATTGCTGGCAAGGCTGGACAGCCATCGGTGGAGGATTTGCAAAAGGAAATCGCACTCTTGCAGGACCGTCTGGCTGCTTCTCGCGAGGAATTGCGCGCCCGCGACGATAATATGAAGGCCCTTATGGCTCAACTCGACGAGCTCACAGGCGAGGCGGCCCGCCTGCGCTTGTATCCCAAGCCGACCCAGGATCAAAAGCGCCTCAGTGAGGAAAACGAGTTGCTTAAAAGCATCGTTGTTCGTCAGCTCAAGGAACAAAACGAACGGGCGCAAGCCGTTGGATTGCTCCAACAGGAACTCGACAAACTTTATGTCAAATCGGATTCCCTCTCAGGCCAGATGGCGGTTCTTACGCGTCCAATGCCACGCCTCTCGGATGACGAGCTGCTGCTTTTTAATAATCCAACAATGATGCTTAGCGATCCTTCCGACGATCGCCTGAGCATTTCCATGGCAATAGTGAAGAAGCCAGACGGGTCATTGCCGGACAATCGGAAACAAAATGGCGTTCCCGGATCGCAGGATCTCTCCCCCGAGTCCCAAGACCTCCTCCGCAAAGCGATGGAGCATGTGCAAAATCGTCGCTTCTCCGATGCCGAGAAGCTCTACCATCAGGTCCTCGACTCATCGCCGGACAACTACTTTGTCCTTTCCAATCTTGCGGTCACCCAGATCCAGGCAAACAAGCTGCCCGCTGCGCTGCTGGCACTCCAGAAAGCCCTCGAGATCGTGCCCGGCGATATCTATGCATCAATCAACCTCGCCAATGTCTACTGCCGCCAAGGCCGCTTGGACGAGTCGATCGATATGCTCAAGGAAGTGCTCAAGGTCGATCCCCAAAATGCCGTTGCCAACAATTACATGGCCGTTGCCCTGGGTAGGAAAGGGGATATGAAAGCCGCCGAGGAATACTTCCGTCGCAGTATCACGGTCGATGACAAATATCCCAACGCCCACTTCAACCTGGCCGTGATGTATGTGAATAGCGACCCCCCGTCCTACGCTTTGGCAAAAAAGCACTACGAAATTGCAAAGTCGCTGGGGGCGGAGCCAGACACCGTTATGGAACGGCGCTTGGAACAAATTCCCTCTGCCGGCAACTGACGAGGTCGCGCGGGAGTAAAATCTACAGCGCTACAGCGCGGGACCGACGATTTTTTTGAGTCGAATCATTCCCCGTCGGATCCTTGCCTTCACCGTTCCTATGGGGGTTTGGAGGCGGGTGGAGATTTCCTGCTGCGTCATGCCGCCGAAGTAGGCCATTTCGATGACTTCCCGCTGGTCGCGGTTGAGTTTCATTACCGCACTCCGGACGATTTGGTTTTTTTCACCGGCTGTCATCTCATCCTCCGGGCGCACCGAGTGGAGGATTTCGGGAGGCATTTCGCGCTGCACGTCATCGCGCAAGCGCGAGCGCCGTTGGATGGAACGCAAACGGTCGATCGCCTTGTTCCTGGTCATCGTGATCGCCCAATTCAATGGCTTCCCCCGAGTAACCTCATACATCGGGGATTTTTCCCAAATCATGAACATCACCTCCTGGGTGACGTCTTCCGCCTCCGTCTGGTTGTTCAGGATCTTGATGGCGGTCGAGAAGATAAGGGCGACATATCGGCGGTGGAACTCCTCAAAGGCAATTCGATCGCCAACGCCAATCCTTTTTATCAATTCGACATCCTCTGGAATATCACCAGCCTGCATATCAGCGACAATAAGCCCCGAAAGGGCGACTTGGCAAAATGATTGCGCGGTAAATCTCCGCCTCTCAGGACCCGAGTTTAAGCTCCAGACTTTTCACCCGGTCATAAAGCTTCCGGATGTTTTTCAGAAGGGCGTAGTTTTCCTTGTATTCGCGAATCGGCTGAGCGGGAGCTCCAAACATGATCGTGTTGGAGGGCACGTTTTTGGCCAGGCCCGACATGGCGCCGATCATCACCTTATCGCCGATTTCAATATGGCCACTCAAGCCAACCTTGCCGGCAAGGGTCACGTAGTTGCCGATGCGGGTGCTGCCGGAGATTCCGACTTGGGCGCAAAGGATGCAATGCTCGCCGATCGTGACATTGTGGCCGATCTGGCAGAGGTTATCGATCTTCGTCCCACGCTGAATCCATGTTCGCCCGAATCGTGCACGATCCACGGCGGAGTTGGCACCGATCTCAACATCATCGTCGATCTGCACCGTGCCAGTCTGCGGAATCTTTTGCTGGCAACCATCCCGAAATTCATAGCCGAAGCCGTCTGCCCCCACTACCACGCCGCAGTGCAAAATCACACGGCTTCCTATCCGGCAACGTTCACGCACGCTCACATGGGGGTGAATCACGCAATCATCACCCAAGGTTGTTTCATGCCCGATGTAGGAACCAGCGCCAATCAAGCAGCGCGCTCCGAGGGATACACCTTTCTCGATCACGCAATTGGGGCCTACCGAGACGTCTTCGCCGATCACCACTCCCTCGGCGATGACAGCCGAGGGATGGATGCCTCGAGCAGGGACAATGGGTTCCGGAACAAAAAGCGGCAGGATGGAGGCAAAAGCCTCGGCAGGGTTGTCCACCCGAATGCAAAGGGGAGGGACCTCCTCGTTAAAGGAGGTCGGCACTAATGCCGCCGTGGCCCGTGACTTCCGGAGGGCGCCGATGTATTTCGGATTTCCGAAAAATGAAATGTCGCCGGGATTGGCATCAGCCAGGGACGCGACGCTGCTGATTTCGATGCCTTCGCACTCCGGTGCGATCCGGGCGTTTACGCGCCCGGCAAGCTCACCGAGTTTCATTGTTTTTTATTCGATGTCGCTGCTTTGCCTGCGTCTTTGTTGAGTGCGTCGATGATGTCCTTGCTGAAGTCGAGATTCGGGCGGGCAAAAACGACCACGGGCACCTGGCCCATGCTCATGCCGGAGCGATCGAGCACGATGTCATAGCCGGCATTTGCGACGCGCTCATTCACGATCTTCATGATGTCATCGATGATGTCCTTGCGCATGCGAACAAACTGCTCTTGGAGCTGGCGCTCGCGGGTGCCGCGAAATTCAGCGATCTCACGGTCGAGATTGCGGGCCTCGGCGATTTTTTCGTCGCGGGTGCGTGAGGCCTTTTCTTTTGCATCTTTGCTCAGCTCTGGTTTCTCAAGGTCGGCATTGAGCTTGTTGATTTCTTCCATCGCCTTTTTGAGGGTTTCGAGGCGGTCATCGAGTTCCTTTTTGGCAACGGCGCGGGCGTCATTGAGCTTCGCCTCGGCATCCTTCGTGCGGTGGTATTGGGTGAAGATCGCATTCATATCGAGCGTTCCGATTTTCATCTCGGCATTCGCCGATGGGGCAAATACAAGGGCTGATGTGGCGACCACTGCGGCGGTGAGTAATGACTTAAGCATTTTAGTGTTCTCTAGGTGTTGTTGGGTTGAATTGAATTTTGGCTGATTAGATGGCACCTGCCTCTTGGGTCAAGTGCGGAGTATGCGGGTTCGCGATTTATTAGAATTGATAACCGATGTTGAAGTTGAACTTGCCGGGAGGGCCGTTCCAGCTGTCGTAAACAACAGGGATACCGTAGTCCACGCGGATGGGACCGATTGGCAGGTCGAGGCGGAGGCCGATGCCGACGTCCACATTTGCATCCGAGGTGTTGAAGTCGTAGGCATCGATGTTTACAAAACCTGCATCCGTAAAGACGGCGCCACGGACACGGCTGATGATCGGAAAGGTCAGCTCCAAGGTGATATAGGCGAGTGAATTACCACCGATAGGATTGTCGTCGGCATCCACCGGGCCCACCTCTCGGAAGTTGAAGCCGCGCATGTTGTTTGCGCCGCCAAGGTAGAGGCGGTCAAAGATCGGCACGCCATTTCCATAACCCGCATCGTCACCCGATTGATTGGGGCCCCAACCATCGGTGATCGCGAGCTGGCCTTTTGCTAGGAAGATCAGATCCCATGGGAGCGGGAAGTATTTTGCGCCTTCGAGAGAGATACCGTAGTCCTGCACTGTGCCACCGAGGAATCCACCTGCAATGAAGCCGGTGAGTTCCACGAGCTCGCCTTTGCGTGTTAGGAAAAGGCTGTCGCGGGTATCCCATACAAGCGATCCGGTCAGCGCACTCTTGTAGTAGGTGCCCTCGGATTCCCTGATAACCGGCCCGACTTGACCGTTGCCACTGAAGCCTCCGAATGCGGATTCGCCGCCGTAGGGGTCCACATCATCGCCCACATCGTAAATCACGACGCGCTCAAAGCGGTATTCCGTGCGGGCAGAGAGGGCGCGCCATACTTGCTGGCGGGTTTGGATCGCAAAGCCTGCGTTCTCCTGGGCATAGACGTCCGAGAGGAAATTCGCATTGCGGTAGTAGGCCTCGCCACCGAGAGCCAGCTTGTATCCAAGGAACCAAGGCTCGGTGAGGGACACCACAAAGTCGCTGCGCAGTAGACCGTATTGGGCGCGGGCACGGAAGCGTTGGCCTCCACCGGTGAAGTTCGGCCAGTTGAAGAGGTCGAAATTGCTCTGCTGCAACTCGGCAAAGCCGATCAAGCTGTCGATCGTGCTGAATCCCGCGCCAAAGTTGAACGAGCCGGTTCGTTTCTCTTCCACGATCACGTTCAGATCCTTGCGGCCGGGGACAATCGTATCGGTCGGCTGCGTATCCACGCGTGAGAAGTAGTTCAGGTTTTCGAGACGTTTTTTGCTCACGTCCACCAAGGTCGTGTCAAAGACCTCGCCGGGCTGCACTGCCAGCTCGCGTCGGATCACGCGATCCTGTGTGCGGGTGTTGCCCTGGATGTTCACCAGGTTCAGGTAGGACTGCACGCCTTCATCTACGCGGTAGGTGAGATTCACCGCGCCGGGGCCCGCCGGAAGCACCTCGGGAACGGCCAACATGTCAACATAGCCACGGCTGCCGTAAAAATCCCGGATCGCACGGAGATCGTCGCCCATGCCTTTGGGTGTGAAGAGTTGACCATTGTTCATCTTCAGCATGCCAAGAACCTCGCCCTCGGGAACAATGTTCACCCCGTTCACCTCCACGGCGTTCACGCGATACTGCGCCCCCTCGTTGACCGTGATCACGAGTTCCACGCCATCAGCGTTTAGAGGTTGAGTCTGCACGTCCAGCACCTGCACGTCCACGAAGCCACGGTTTTGATAGAGCGAGGTAATGGCATTACGGTCCTCCTCGACTTGCGAAGGCACAAGGCGACCGCTCTTGTTGAAAAACGACAGGATGTTGAGCGTTTTGGTCTTCATCGCCGCACGGAGGTCTTTGGCGAGGACCGAATCGTTTCCGATGAAGGAAATCTTGCGCACCACCATCTTGGGCCCTTCGGAAATGGCGAAGATCACACGCGTGCGGTTTTTGCCAGGAATGTCCTGCACACGGTATTGCACATCCACCTCGGAGAAGTTTCGGTCCTCGTAGAGAGTGAGGATTTTTTGGCGGTCCTGCTCGATCTTTTCCTCATCCACCACATCGCCCGGCTTCACCGTGAGATCGCGGCGCACACGGGGGAGGGGGATTTGCTCGGCGCCTTCGATGATGACTTCCTCCACCACCGGACGGCCTTGCAGGAGCACCGTCACGCGCACACCACCGGTGGCGGGCTCAGCAAAGAGACGGACGTTTGAGACACCTCCCGTGGCGTAGAGCGCGCGGACATCCTGTTCGGCTGTCCGTTCGCTATAGGGTTGACCGACTTTTGTTGCCAGGTTCGCCAGCACGCGATCCTTGGAAATACTCGGCGCTCCCACTGTTTCGACCACGATGTCCTTCACAATCGGACCGGACATGTCGGCTCCTGTTTGGGCATTCAAACTTTGCAGTGCGAGTCCTAAAAACAATGCCAAAACGGCAATAAATGGTGCTTGGAAAAAACGGTCGATTTTCATGGTGGTGTGGTGGCCCGCATCGGAAGAGAAAACGGGCATCGGGCGGGATTATAGATTGCTATCCGAGAGGTCAAGAAAACCGTGGGATTCCAAACAGCGTTTTTTCTGGGAAAATCTTTGGGTTGTCATCGCGTCCGATTGCTGTATTTATTCTTTGCATTGCGGCGGGGTAGCCAAGTGGTAAGGCACGGCTCTGCAAAAGCTGTATTCGCCGGTTCGATTCCGGCCCTCGCCTCCCTTACCAATAAACGACTTACAGCCGAAGGGAGACAAGAGGGGGACAAGACTGTTGATTAGGGGGTGGCTCCAATGAGCCACGAGGGGTTCCTACGAGACTCACTGCCGACGCCAGAACACGGAATACTTGCTGGCTTATGAGCTGTGGGAGAATTCACTTTCTGCGGCGGAGAGGGCGTTGCTGGGTAGGGCGGCGGCTCCGGATATCGAGGATCACAGGGCGCATACTTCCAAGCGGGTGACGCTGGGGGTGGTGGGTGATGCTGCGGAGCGTAGCTCGGCTTCTTACACGCCGGATTTTGCGGCGGCTCTGGATTCGGATGCGGAGCGTCTCGCGGAGGCGGCGGGCCTGTCTCTGGCGGCGGCGACGAAAATCCATGCTTTCATGCGGGAGCGGATTGATGAGGAGTCGGCGCGTAAGGAGAGCCGGGCGATCATGGCGATTCCGGCGGCGTTTCTCAAGGGGTCGAACTCGAAGCTTTTGGCGGCGGGGCTGGCTTATGCCTCGGATCTCGCTCTGACCTCGGACATGGGGACGATGCAGGATTGGGCGCGTGAAAACGGGGTGAGCCGTGCGGCTGTCTCGAAGGTTGCAAAATTTTGGCAGAGGGAACTGGGGCTGCCTGCGGGGTCGCACATGCGCGACGAACAAAAATGTCTGGCCTACAGCGAGGCTCAAAAAAGCAAACATTGGAGAAACCAAAAAGTGGTGGCCTTCTCCGCGCTGGGGGCGGAGCCGCCGAAAACAACAGGAGTAGAAAATGAATAGGAATAGTAGTCTAAAATTCGTCGTCTTGCTGATGGCGGTGTTTATCGCACTAAAATTGTGTGGCGTGATTTCGTGGGGTTGGCTGTGGGTGCTGGCTCCGCTGTGGGTGCCGGTGGCGTTCGTTTTTGCGGTGGGTCTGTCGGTGCTGGCGGGGGCTTGGATCAAGGCGTTGATCAAGGGAGGTGCGACGAAATGAGCAAGGTGCCTGAAAAATACGAACTGTGGGAGCTGACGCTGGCGGTCTCGGCCAATGGCGAGGAGCTGGAGGATGGGGCGAAGGCGCGCTGGACGCCGCTGGGCCTGGATTTGCCGGAGACGACGACGCTGGAGAATGTGAAGGAGATCCTTCGTGCGTTCAAGGCGTGGGAGACGACGGGAACGGTGGCGCTGGCGGATTTGCTGGCGTATGTGAAGCGCAATGGCTGGGAGTCGGAGGTGGAGAAATACCTGGCGCAACTGGAGTTTGATCTGTCGGCGGTGCGCAAGGCGCAGACGGTGGGGGAGGTGCTGTGCAAGGAGCAGATCGAGATGCAGAGTGGCGCTGGGAGCGGGTGCAGGCGCGTCGCTCGGAGGGAGGTGCGAAATGAAAACCGGAAACCTGAGAGCTGAGACCGGAGAGCTGAAAGAACTGGTCCGGGGGGTCCGTGTGGATGGCGATACGGTGATCGTATCGGTGAAGGGTGGCAACGAGGCTGCGCGACAACTGTGCGCTGAGCTTGTTGCCATGATCGATCAGCGGAAGGAGGGGGCGAAATGAGCATAAATAAAATGGTGCTGGGGCATGTGGAGATGAGCGAGCCGGGGCGTTTGCCGAACGATCACGAGAGGTTGGAGGCGGCCTTGGATTTTGAGTCCACGGCCCGCCGCCAGACGGTGGCGAAGGCGCTTCACTTGATGGTGCGGGGGTCGCATGTGTCGGGCTTCGTGCTGAGGCCGGATGATGGGCTCTCGGATGTGGCGATCGTGTGCAATGGGGCGGCGCGTTGGCTATCGCCTGCGGAGTTCCAGTGGCTCATGCATGAGAGTGTGGGGCGCTCGATCCTGCTGGATGCTCGGTTGGATGAGGAGGTGGGGGAATGAGGCTTTTCTGATCCGGGATGTGAGGGAGGGGGTGGTGCGCAATATGGGGTTCCATGTGCGGATGGCTCCTCAGAAGGAGGGGGAAGCCTTCGTAGCGGCGGAAGCGGCATTGTAACTTAACAAAGTGTCCGATTGCGCGGAAGATGGTCAAAGGCCCCGTCCTTAATCCAGCGGGAGAATCAATGCTGGGCGCTGATTTTGCAGGGCATCATTTTACGAAAGCTGCACCGTCTGAAGCGTTGCAGAGATAAATCTTCGGAACCAATCCGCTTTCTTTCCGATACTCACCTGCAACAGAGTTTATGAAGCGTTCTGCTTCAGATGTGCGGACCAACGCCATTGCGCATCCACCAAAGCCGGCTCCCGTCATGCGTGCCCCCAAGCAACCATCCTTGCTACGGGCGATCTGCACAATGGCATCCAACTGATCATTGGTAACCTCGAAATCATCGCGCAGACTGTCATGGCTGGCGTTCATTAGTTTCCCGAGAGCGACGGCATCGCCTTGCCTCATCACTTCGGCGGCCTCCAGCGTGCGGGCAATCTCACTAATGACATGCCTTGCCCTGCGCCACTGAATCGCCCCGTCGTGTGGCACCTTCGCCTCGAAGACACCCAAGGTAATGTCTCGGAGGGCCTTGACGCCGAAAAAATCAGCTGCCGCCTCGCACTGAGAGCGCCGTTCATTGTAAGCGGAATCCACCAACCCCCTGCGTGTGGCCGTATCCATGACCACAACGGAGGTCCCTGGCGGAATGGGGACATGCTGGGCTTTAAGACTCCGGCAGTCGATCAGGGCGGCATGATCCTTCCTGCCAACGGCAGAAATCATCTGGTCCATAATTCCGCAATTAACGCCGACCCATTGCCTTTCGGATTTTTGGCAAATGACTGCCATTTTTATCGGATTCCACTCGAGACCACTCCGGGCGGCAAACGCCCTGGCCACAGCCAACTCGATGGATGCCGAGGAGGACAGGCTCGCGCCCATTGGGACATCGCAACACGCCACGCCCTCCCAGCCATTGAGTTGGAAACCCTCCTCTTGCAGCGCGAATGCGACGCCTTTTGGATACTCGATCCATGACATCGAATCCTTCTTAATTTTGCCCAGATTAAACTGCTTTGTTTCTCCGAACTCCACCGAGCGGATGCGAACAAGATCATCCTCACGATGGCGCAGCGCGATGAAGCTCCCTCTGTCAATGGCTAGCGGCATTACGAAGCCGTCATTGTAGTCGGTGTGTTCACCGATAAGGTTGACGCGGCCCGGCGCCTGAACGATCCATTGAGGTTCCACGCCAAATTCCGTCACGAATTCGGCCCTGAGTTTGTTGATGATGTTTTGATTCACAGGAATTTTAATCTGCGTAGCCGTGGGGATTGGCGCGGTGCCACAGCCATGCGCTTTCAATGATCTCGCGGATTTTCGGGAAACGGGGCTCCCATCCCAGATCGCTTCGGATTTTCCCGCTGCCTGCAATAAGGACAGCGGGATCACCCGCACGGCGGGGAGCTGTTAACGAGGGAATCGAGTGCCCTGTGACTTCCCTAGCCGTATCAATGACTTCTTTGACGGAGTATCCTTGACCATTTCCAAGGTTGTAAAAACGGCTGCCTTGATCGAGGGCTTGGAGGGCGAGAATGTGTGCCTGGGCCAGATCAACGATGTGGATGTAGTCACGCACGCAGGTCCCGTCCGGTGTTGGATAATCATCACCAAAAATCATAATCTTGTCGCGCTGACCAAGAGCAACTTGCAGGACGAGCGGGATCAGATGCAGTTCGGGGGTATGGTCCTCTCCGCGCTCCTCTGTCGCTCCGGCGGCGTTGAAATACCTGAGACAGGCGAAACGGACACCGTAAATCCGGTCCATCCAGTGAAGAAACCGTTCCAAGATAAATTTACTCTCGCCGTAGGGACTCCCTGGAATAATGCGTTCCGTTTCGTGAATCGGCATTTTCTCTGGATCGTCAAAAAGGTTGGCTGTTGAGGAAAGGATGAAGCGCTTGACGCCATGTTCGGCGACGCTTTGCATCAGATTGGCACCTGCCGTGACATTTTCCCCGAGATACAGAAACGGCTTCTGCATCGATTCGCCGACGAGCGTCTTCGATGCAAAATGCATTACGGCGTCGGGTTGATGCGTCCGCATCACAGTGTCGATCGCAGATTTGTCAAGGAGATCGCCATGAACGAATGTCGCATCCGGGTGAACGGCACTGCGATGACCTTGTGACAGATTGTCGAAGACGAGCACCGACTCCCCGCCCAGAATCAGTTGCTCGACGACGATGCTTCCAATGTATCCGGCGCCACCAGTAACTAGTATTTTCATGATTTTATTTTATAAAAAAGTATAAAAATATATTTATATATAGTTTAATTATATTATTTTATAAATTTTATTATAGCGCTAATATAGGCAAGTTTTTCTTTAAAGTCTGCGGTAATTAATTTTCTATTATTGCGAGATTTGATAAACGAATAATCTGAAAAAAATAGTTTTTGGTGGAGTTATATGCTATGCTTATTCGATAAAAAATTAGCATATTCCGTGTTTTTTGAAGTCATTAAAATAGTCGTTTCCTGCTTCCAAAAAACTGTGTATATCAAAACTAAGCTCTTTGGCCGGTTTGTGTTGTTGAGTTTGATCGCTGCTCGCTCAAGCCGATCCTAGATTTTTAGGCTATGAACGCCGGCCGTGCCTCATTAGAGCGGATTCATTCAGGAACTCTTTGGCTTCGCTTGCCAAGCGATAAAAAACGGCGCGACTCATCGTGGGCAAGGCTTATGGTAGTGATCCCTTGGACGTTGAGCTGGCAGTCCATGGCATTTTTCCAACCGCGCCAAACCGCAAACGGTCGCCTGCTTCGCCGCTACTTCAGATTGTGGACCATAGAGCGAGTCAACCCTTGGTTTCCAAACTTGCGAGCGGCTCTGCATCGGTTGGGATAATCCCAACTCGCTTTCCATGGTTTTCTTCAACCTGCTCGCTCCCTTTCCGTCATGAACAAGGTTATCGGATAAGTTCTATTGAAAGCAGGATCCTTTGTTGCGCAACAACCTAAAGCGAATTTTCCAAGATCCGTAAAATGCTACCTTGCAAGCGAATTTTCGAGGCGAGCCAGAGCAAAACTCGTTTAAGTTGCGAAAAATTTTGCTTCGTAAAATTCGGCAAAAATAAATTCCCCAAGTAGTAACCCCATACCCTGGATCACCATGCTCTCCCCCTCTCCCTCTTCTGGCACAGGCCTTTGGATCCTGCTCAAATTCTTTTTCCAACTCATCCTGGCCTGCACACTTTTCCTAGCCTTTGCTCTCGCATCTGCATCGGCCCAAAATATTACTTGGAGCAACACAGGCACTGATTACAACGCTGGCGCAAGCTGGTCTGGCGGCAGTGCCCCCGGCGCTACAAACAACGCGACCTTCAGCGGCACGGCAACGACGCAGCCCAACATCACCGCCAACATCACCAACCAAGCGGTATTCTTTTCTGCCAATGGCTCTGGCTACACCCTCTCCGCGAACGCAGGCATTTTTCTCACCTTGAGTGGGAATACGGCTATCAATGCTGCGAATACGAGCGGCACAAATACCATCAGCGCTCCGATCATCCTGAGTCGCGCGGCCAATAACTCCGTGTCGATGAACCAGACCGGCACCGGCACACTCGTTCTCTCTGGGAATATTTCCAGCACCAACGAAATCTCGGGGATTTCTTTCTCAGGAAACGGATCCACTTTCACCCTCTCCGGAAGCAATACTTACTCGGGATTGACCACATTTGCATCGACTGGGGTGACTTTGAATCTGAATAGTTCCGCAGCCCTGAGTTCCGGAAATCTCGTTGTCTCCAATGCGGGGACCATTGCCAACACGAGCGGATCAAATGTCACCCTGTTGAATAACAACATCTCGCTCGCAAATAACCTGACCCTTGGCAGCGGAAATTTGGACTTTGGAAATAACACAGTCACGCTCGTGAGTGGCAATCGTCAACTCACCGTCAACGGAACACTTAGCATCGGCTCGCTGGCTGCGGATAATTCCTCGCGCGTGCTCACCAGAGCTGGTGCTGGCAGTGGCATTTTGATCATTAAAAATGCCGCTGATGCCAGTTTTACGGGAGGATTCACAAATGCAGGAGGGGGGACACTTATTGTAGGAAATGCGAATGCGTTGGGAACAGGGACATTCACATCGACGAATACCGGCGCATTTCAAGCATCCAAGGATTTAACGGGCGTGAATGCCATGACCATGGCCTCTACAATTATTGATGTCGCTACTATATTCAGTGGAAACAATAGCATTGAATTGTCGGGAAAAGTGATCGGTAAATCTGTTGGCAATAGAACCCTCACCAGCAATATTGGTTCAGGCACGCTGATTTTGAACGATGTCGATCTCAACATAGATACGACAACTGCACGCTCTTTGACTATTGCGGGCTCGGGAAATACGACCATCAAGGGCACGATCGCCAATGGTAATGCGACCTACGCAAATTCTCTGGTGATTAGCAATTCAGCTACGACCACTCTCTCTGGCAGCAACACCTATACTGGCGGAACCACGCTCAGCGCTGGGACGCTAGCCATCAATTCAGCAACCGCCCTAGGCACAGGGGCGTTTACGATAACCGGTGGCGCAATCAACAACACCAGCGGAGCGGCGGTAACGCTGACGAACAACAACGCGCAAAACTGGAATGGCAACTTTACATTCGCTGGAACCAACGACCTGAACCTCGGCACGGGAAATGTGACTATGAACGCCTCACGCACAGTCACAGTCACTGCCGGCACCCTCACGGTAGGAGGAAGGATTTCAGGAACGAGCTTTGCTCTGACCAAAAACGGCTCTGGCACGCTCGTCCTCAGCGGCAACAACACCTACACCGGCATCACCACGGTCAACGCTGGCACGCTTCGGCTTGCAAAAACCGCCGCGCTCTACAACGGCACGGTTGCGAGCTGGACGGCGGCCAACATGACTGTGAACAATGGAGGCACGCTGGCTTTGAATGTGGGTGGAACAGGGGAATTTTCCACCGGCAATGTCACCACACTATTAACCAATCTGGGGGGGCTCGGAGGTTCGGTGAACAACAACGGACTACGCTCGGGCTCCGTGATCGGCTTTGACACTACCAACGCCGTCGGCAACTTCACCATCGCGGACATTATTGCCAACTCGACCGGCACCGGAGGGGGATCCATCGGGCTTAACAAGCTGGGATCGGGCACGCTCATTCTCACGGGTAACAACACTTATACCGGTGCGACAACCATCAGCGCGGGCACTCTCAGCATCTCCACAATCACCAACGGCGGGGTGGCCGGTGCCTTGGGTAACTCGACCAATGCCGCCTCCAATCTCGTCTTTGGCGGAGGCGCTCTCGAATACACCGGAGCCACTGGCTTGACCAACCGCAACTTCACACTTACTAACGGAACAACAAGCACGATCAGCGTTACCAACTCTGCTGCCACGCTCACGATTAGCGGCTCCGCCGCAGCCGGGAATGGTTCTCTTACCAAAACAGGTTCCGGCACGCTGATGCTCACCGGCGCGAATGCCTACAGCGGCGGCACAACCATCAGCGCGGGCACGCTGGGTTTTGCGAGCGGAGCACTGGGCAACACTGGCAGCATTTCGGTTAACGGGGGCAGCCTTCAGTGGGGGGCGAGCAATACCGAGGATATTTCCTCTCGCTTGGTGATGTCCAACTCCGGATCAGCGACTCTGGATACTGGCTCAAACAGTGTAACGCTCGCAACCGACTTTGGCAGTGCCAGTAGCAGCTCTCTCACGAAAACTGGCTCCGGCACGCTCATTCTGTCTGGCAGCAACACCTACACAGGCTCGACAACGATTAGTGCAGGAACGCTGCAGATTGGGGCTGGAGGAACTTCGGGTGATATTTCCTCGTCGGCGAGTATCACGAACAACGCCACCTTGGTGTTTAACCGCTCGGACGACTTTTCCTACGGAAATGAGATTTCTGGAAATGGCGTGCTCATCAAAAACGGGTTTGGGACCCTCACTCTCTCTGGCAGTAATACCAATACCGGCGCCGTGCAAGTCAACGCCGGCACACTCCTCCTCAGCGGCGCGAACGCACTCTCAGCCAGCACGAGCAGCCTAAACGCCACCAGCGGAGCAACCATAAGCCTAGCAGATGGCACGACGCGTAACAGCACGATCTCTGGCACCATGTCTCTGAATGCGAGTGCATTTATTTTCGACCTGATTGGCTCCGACTCCGATCGCCTCGATATCGCGGGTGCCGCTTCGCTCATCGGCACGAATACAGTGAACTTGAATATTGCTTCATTTAGCGCCGGAACTTGGACGCTCCTTACTGCGGCGAGTGGATTGAATGGCACATGGGCTTTAGGCACATCTGCCCCCACGGGCTTTAGCTTTTCCTTAAGTTCAAACGCTACAACACTCACTCTGACTGCCGCTGTAAGCACATCGGACTACTACTGGACAGGCAACGAGGATAGCTCCTGGGCTGGTGCAAACTGGAGCGGTTCGATCTCTGGCACTGGGCCATCATTGAGCGGCTCATCTCTCGATGCCACAAATGATGTCAAATTTGCAGCCACAGGGGCAGGCAATCTGAGCACCACGCTGGGAGCCGATTACACCATCAAAACCCTTTCCATCTCGACCGATGGGGTGTCCATCAATGGTAACAACACTCTCGCCGTAAATAGCGCCGGTCCCTCATCCATCAGCATCGCTGACAATGGGGGTATGACGACGATTAATGCCGCTCTGGCAGGAGCTGCAGGCCTGACCAAAAGTGGCACTGGCACACTTGTGCTTGGCGGCACCAATACCTACACCGGCGGCACGACTCTCTCTGCGGGAACGATCCAGATCGCATCGGATGCCGCATTAGGAAACTCAAGCGTCACCTTTAATGCCGGGTTAGGTAATACAGCGACCCTTCAAGCTGCCGGAAACCTGACTCTTGCATCCACTCGCGTGTTTACCATCAGCACAGGCACAGCAAGTCTCGATACACAGGGCTTCAATATCACAGCAAACAGCTCAATAGGAGGAGCTGGCACGCTTGAAAAAATTGGTAGTGGCACTCTCACCCTGGCTGGCACCAATACCTACAGCGGCGGCACGACGATCAGCTCTGGAAATCTTACAATCACCGGAGGCTCAGCGATTGCGGATAGTGGCAGCGTAACCCTAGCCAATGTCGCAGGGGTTGGACTCAATGTAAATTCGAGCGAAACCATTGGCAGCCTTCAAGGCGGGGGCACCACCGGCGGCACGGTGGCGATCGCCTCGGGCCAAACTCTCACAGTCAACGAAACCGGCGTAAACACCTTTGCTGGTGTGGTCGCTGGTGCCGGCGGGCTTTCAAAAACTGGTAGCGGCACACTCACGCTCTCCGGCGCGAATACCTACAGCGGTGGCACAACACTCGGCGCCGGTCAGTTAAATATCAACAATGCCAATTCCATTGGAAGTGGAGCACTAACCATCACTGGCGGCACGATGGATAATACCAGTGGCGCTGCGATCGTGCTGTCTACGAACAATGTCCAGAACTGGACTGGAAACTTCACTTTCGCAGGCACCAATGACTTAAACCTTGGCACGGGAGCTGTGGCAATGAATGCCAATCGCACAATCACCGTATCTGCTGGCAATCTCACAGCAGGAGGAGCAATTTCAGGGGCTGGCTATGGTTTAACAAAGGCTGGTGCCGGAACGCTAGTTCTTGCTGGTAACAACACCTACAACGGCACAACGACGATCAGCGCCGGCACGCTCAAACTGGCTGGCACTGGGGTGCTCGGCGGCGGCAATTCCTCGGCAACTATTACAAATACTGGAGCACTTGTGTTTGAAGGCTCAGCCAACCAAATCCTCGGAGGTGTTATCAGCGGCGCTGGCGGTTCGCTCACAATGAATGGTTCCGGGCAGCTTACGCTCAATAGTGCGAATACCTTCACTGGTGGAGTCACCTTAAACTCCGGCACGCTCGTAATTGGTCAGGCTACAGCATTAGGCAACGGCACATTCACGATCAATGGCGGCGTGATCAGTAGCTTAACCAGTCGAACGGTATCTAATGCGCAGATTTGGGCTGGAGACTTTGCTATGAGCGGAGCCGGGCTCATTTTTTCGGGTGCTATCACTCTGGTAGGCAATCGCACTGTAACGGTGGATGCAAGCGGCCCTTACACTTTATCCAACGCAATCTCCGGCATTGGCTTTGGTTTAACCAAAGACGGATCTGGCACGCTCATAGTCACCAATGGTAGTAATGCCTATACCGGAGCGACAACGATCAGTGCAGGCAACCTCTCGATTAGCACTACTGCTGCCCTTGGCTCGACCAGCGGTATCTACCTAGCTAATGACACAGGCCTGAGCTACACGGGGGCGGCGGCAACGCTCAACCGCAACATCTTTGTCACCTCTGGCACTGCCACGATCCGCAATAATGGCAGCGGCCTGCTGACCCTCTCCGGCTCTCTCAGCAAGAACGGCACCACCCTTACACTCCAAGGCGGCAGCAACGGCATCACCGTCAGCGGCACGATTACCGGGTCTAACGCAAACTCGGACCTCATCATCGACGGCGGCAGTGTGACTCTAACCTCGGCGAACAGCTACAATGGCCCGACCTATATAATCAACAGCGGCACTCTGAACGCCAATGCCGTCGGAGCCCTCCCGACAGGCACACTCAGTGCCGTCACGATTAACGGCACCGGCTCCACGCTCGCCCTCGGTGCCGACCAGTCCATTGCCTCCCTCGCCGGCACAAGCGGCTCCAGCGTAAATCTCGGCTCGAACACCCTCACCATCAATGGCAGTTCGGACACTACCTACAGCGGCATCATTTCTGGCACTGGAAACCTTGTCAAAAACGGTTCCAGCAATCAAACCCTCGCAGGATCGAATACCTTCACCGGTAGCACAACCATCAACAACGGCACGTTGACAGCCGCTGCAGCCAACGCTCTCGGCTCGAACAACACGGTGACTGTTACCGGCGGCTCACTGCTCGTCAGCGCCAACAACGCACTCAACGACACCAACAATATCACCCTCAACAGCACGAGCACCACAGTGGCCGGGTTGGTTTTCTCTGGTAACACCAATGTGTCGATCGGAACTCTGACACTGAATGCCGACTCGATCATCGATCTCGGCATAGGCAACAGCGTGGTTGCTTCCTTCGCCGATATCGTCATGGGCATCTACAGTCTCTCCATCTACAACTGGAGCGGCACGACGCTGTGGGGTGGCACGAATAGGAACAATGCCGACCAGATTTATGTAGCGGCCAATATGAGCGATAGCGACTTGAGCAGGCTCAGCTTTTACAGTGACTACGGAAACTCATTCCTAGGCAACGGCTATCAACTCAAGGGCAGTGGGTTCTATAACAACCAGGTCATCCCCGTTCCCGAGCCTGAGACTTGGGCCACGGGTGCGTTACTTCTGATGGCAAGCGGCATCTGGCTCTGGAAATCAAGAAAACAGAAAATATCTGTAGCGTTAAAAATCTAGAAAAAAAGTTGTTTCGTCCATGTTGTGAGTCCGAACTGCGCCTATACTAAAAGTTCTAATGATTCACAGCATCTCGTTGGAAGAGAATATCCTGAATTCAAATAGAGGGGTAGGGGAAGGTGACTTTCTAATTTCTCCAGCTCCTGATTTCAAGGGGGCGAGATGGTTGCAATTTTCTGGAATGCCTGCCTCCCAAGGGCAGTGGTTTATCGCACGGGGAAAACTGGATTATCAAGATTCGGCTGCTGGGTGCAGGGCGCTGGTGGCTGCAGATTCCAAATACTGGCTTTATTTGAATGGGAAGATTGTAGTCGCTGAAGGCGGTTTAAAGCGTGGACCTTCTCCCGGTAACGGCTACTTCGACATTGTAGATCTCAGTGATCATATTCTCAAAGGTCGGAATGTGATCGCCGTGCTAGTCTGGCATTTCGGACGCAGCGGATTCTCTCATTGCGACAGCGGCACAGGCGGTCTCCTGTTAGAGATTCAGAACCACAAAGGCCAATGGGTTGGTGGAACTGGCAATGGCTGGATGTGCATGGAGCACCCGGCGTATTTTGATGCTGGTCACTTGCGGGATGGATACCGGCTCTCCGAAAGTGGCATCGGCTACGATGCACGTCGGGACCCTGGTCCTTGGATGTCGGTGGGTTATTCGCATCCTGACCTCATCGAGGCTACAGTGGCAGAAGCGGCGCATTCAGGACCTTGGGGCAAGCTTTCCCCAAGACCTATTCCCATGTTTTACTGGGGGGATAGGATCCCGCTTAAGAAGATTAGCGAAACAGAGATCTGCGGCGGCATGAAATTGATCAAGGTGAAGCTGCCGGCAAACATCCAGTTTGTTCCATATTTTCAACTCCGCGCTCCTGCAGGAATCAAGGTTATGGCTTGGTCGAGCTTAGATACCTCGGCTATGCTTATCGATTATACGACATCCGAGGGGGACCAATACTTTGAAAGCCCTGCATGGATGAATGGTGAGGAGATTTGTGTTCTGACGGATGACCCTCGGCAAATCCTCGAAATTGGTTATAGAGAGACTGGTTATGCCTCGCAGCCCAAGGGCCGCTTCGAGTCCAGCGACTCCATGCTGAATTCTCTCTGGAAAAAATCGCTGAGAACTCTTCATGTTACAATGCGGGACACATTTATGGATTGCCCTTGCCGGGAACGTGCCCAGTGGCCAGGAGATTTCATCATTCAGCTCGGTCAGGTGCCCTATTGTCTAGATTCGGCAGCCCAAGACCTAGTAGGGAAAGCATTCGCCGAGTTTGCAAACTGGCAAAAGCCGGATGGGGTTCTCTTCGGTCCTCTACCCGGCAATTGGGACAAGGAATTGCCGGCTCAAATGCTATCGCTCGTTAGCCGTTTTGGTTCATGGACCTATTTTCTGCATACAGCCCGATGGGATGAAATGGCCCGCTTCTATTCCGCAGCGAAGCGCTACATGGCTGTTTGGAAAATTGGCGGCAACGGCCTGATTAATTATCGCCAGGGTGGGTGGGACTGGCTGGACTGGGGGGAGTTACAGGATCAAGAACCTATGCTGAATGCTTGGTTCGCACTTGCGTTGCAAGGTTGTAGTCTCATGGCGGATGCATTGGGTCGCACTGAAGATAAGCAGACATGGGATCAGATGCGTGAGGATTTTACCGAGGCTTTCCGGCAATGTTATTGGCGTCCTGGCATAGGGTTTGCATCTCCCGGCTATGCAGCTCCTGCAGATGAACGGGTTCAGGCGCTAGCCGTGCTTGCAGGCATCGCCACTCAAGAACACCGGGAAGATGTGCTGAAGATTCTATGTGAGGGGCGCGCCTGCAGCCCTTACATGGAAAAATATGTGCTTGAGGCAATTTTGGAACTCGGTCAGACCCAGCTCGCGCTTGAGCGGATGCGGAATCGCTATTCTGGCATGGTTCAAGGCTCAAGCTCGACTCTTTCCGAGTTGTGGCCGGAGCTCGACTCTCCAGGCTCCTCCTTGAACCATTCGTGGTCGGGAGGCCCCCTCACTATTCTCTCATCATGCATAGCAGGTTTAAAGCCTGCTGCTCCAGGGTGGAGTAAGGTATTGCTGCAGCCAAACATCGGTGACTTAACCTTCTTTCAAACCGTGGTGGAAACTCCGCATGGAGCGGTGGAGGTGAAATATTCGAGCAGCCCAGAACATTGCCTCGAATTACGCACACCGGTTTCTGCATCTCTCAACCTTTCCGGCTTGGCTCCAATCCATTTTGGCAGAGCTGTCAGTGACAATGGACAAAGTCTTGCAATCTCGAGCGGCGTATTCGATTTACCCGCTGGAAAATGGAAGCTTGTTCCGGAAGTTTCCGGCCCCATTTCTTGCACAAATGACCAAGGATGTTAAGGTAATTTACGCATGAAGACCCGTGAGCTCAATGGCAAGGATTTTTTTGAGTCCGAGGAGTTCCCCTTAAGCATTTTTCGCATGCCTTACCATGCGGGCCTGAATCCACCTCATCGTCATAATTTTGACGAGCTAATGATCGTTTCGGGAGGTAGTGCCACGCATCACGTCCCAAAAAAAACAACGGTTCTGGAGCGTGGAGACGTATATTTTATACCCCGTGGTGCGGTGCATTCCTATGATACCAAACCAAATGAAAAGGTTGAAGTAATCAATATTCTATTTGAGTTTTCTCGGCTGCCTATGACAGGGCTGGACATTAACCAAATTCCGGCCTTCCGCTCATTTCTTCTAAGTAAATCCTTGCGTCCCGAAGTTCCTGCTCCGCTAAAGCTGGATGCGCCTGTATTGGCGCAGGTTCTTCATTGCGTTAACCAAATGGAGGCTGAATTGTCTGAACAGTCAGCCGGTTATCTCTCGATGACATTCAGTTATTTTATACGTCTCCTATGTCTCCTAGTGCGTTGTGGCGGACTTCACCCTGTCTCTCCCTCTCGGCCCGAGGCGCTTAAACTTCGGAGTCTTACTATGTATCTGGAGGAACATCTCGATCGGGAAATCTCTGTCACCGAAATGGCTAAATACGTTAACGCTTCGCCCAGTTACTTGAGGGTTCTTTTCCATAAGGTTTATGGTCAATCTCCTGTAAACTATGTTACAAAGCTCCGAATCTCACGCGCTATGCAATTGCTTTCTAACGCCGACCACTCTATCACGGACGTAGCCTTCGAAACTGGCTTTAGCGACAGCAACTATTTCACCCGCGTCTTCCATAAACACGTCGGAGTGTGCCCAACGACATTCCGCAAGCGTCTCCTGACTTCTTGAATCCTAACGGGAACGCAGATTCTCACTAAGAGATTTTTTTCTCATTGTATAATGATTTTAAGTTTTTGTTTTTTTTCTCGCATCGGAAGAGAAAGTTTTTTTCTTCTGCGTCGAGTGAGGTTTTCAAGTTTACTCTTTTTCATTTGGCTTTTTTTCACATGTATAAATGTCTGTGATGCTGAAAACAAATTAACCGCTCCAGTGCTTGAAGAGCCTGATTCAGAGGAGGTCTCGATCATGTCTTACCCTCATTTTGTATGGAAGGCAGTTCCATCTGCTATCCAGTATCGAATTGAAATTGGTTCTGATATGAGCTTTCTTAATTTAGTTGATAGCGATAACATCGATTCGATTGTGAATTGGTATGTCACTGACAAACCTCTTGCTCCCGGAACATATTTTTGGCGTGTGCAAGCGTATGCCGACGGCGGCGCAAAGGGACCATGGTCAGAGGTTCGGAAGTTCGAAGTGTCTACACCCGCTAAAATTTATCACATCACTCCAAGCATGACGGTCAAAGAAATTCAAAAGATAGGAGAGGAGGCAAGCAGGTCGGGCAGCGCAATGATCCGATTTGAAAAGGGGGACTATCAGCTTGATTTGGCTCATAACGAGCCGCTATTTCGCTGGCGAGGAGCCGACCAAATCATCATTGATGGTGGTGGCTCCAGTTTTTTTAGGAACCCATCTTCCCCATTTGTGGAGCTGATCCAATGCCGCCGAATCATGATCGGTAATCTTTCGCTTGGCAACGAACCCTTCGATGCTTCGCTCGTGAAAGTATTGAATATAAATCCCGATGCCGGCACGATAGATGCAGAGATTTTGGATGGTTTTGATGGGATAAACTACCCTTGGGAAGTGAACCAGATGTTCTGCTATGCGGTGGATCCTTCCAACCCGCTCAAAAAACATGCCGCCCGCCCTGGGCATACCTACTTAGCTTGGGGCAAGACCGAAGATTTGGGTCAGCGCTGCCGTCGCTTTCACGTAAACAGCACGAGCGAGATCGGAAGTTTGAAAGCGTTGCAAATTGGAGACACGATACTTGTAAACTACCGTAGATGGGCTCTTAACATTGTGAAGCAATGTGAGGATATTACCTTTTACCGCTTTACTGGACTTACGCCTGAATCCGGTTTGTTTATGGGAGGTGGGAATAAGGATATGAAGTTTTTGAATAATGCCAGCGGGAGTCTGAAAGGCATCTTTCCCGGAGCAGGCACTTGGGTTACGGGTAATGATCGTCGGGGGCCATGGATCGAGGGGTGTTCTTGGGAGGCGCCACCCGATGATGGTCCAAACATTACAGGAAACTGCTATCTCATTCATAAGATTATTTCACCCAATTGTTTTCAGATAAAAACAGGCCCCTCCTATCAAAATGCTATTTGGCAATCAGGTGACGATGTCCTATTTTGGAATTCAACCACCGGGCTTCCTATTAAAGAAACTACTGTCCTGAATGCACAAGAGCAGCCCGATCACTCAATAATCGTTACTCTCCGCGATCCAGTTGAATCGGTGGTTCCTGTGGCCGATCCAAAGAATCCGGACTGCCGCGTTGGAACCCATGTTTATAATCTGTCTTGCCAAAATTCTCAAACCGTTATTCGCAATAACAGTATTAGAGGAGGTCGCAGATTCGGCTTCAACATCAAAGCCATCAATGCACTTATAGAGAAAAATCGCTTTGAAGACTTGGCATCTTCGGCCTTGTATCTTGAAAACGAGCCAAGCGGCTGGGAGGGGGTGCTCAACAGGAATATCGTGATTCAGGATAATGTAATCACAGGTTGCGGTGGGGATGCCGACTCAATCCGTCGCCGCCGAGCAAATATTCATATCAACCTCTGGCGCAATGCTCTTGAGAATGAGACGCCGTGGCGAGGACATCAAAATATTGTGATCCGACGCAATACGATTACCAACCATGAAGGAGTGGGCATTGGAGTTGACAATGCCACCGATGTGTTCATTACCGATAACGTCATCACCAACCAGCAAAGCAAGTCGCCTCTGATGAGCGACCCGCGACTCAGTGCGGCAATCCAAATTTTTCCACAAACGGAGAGGATCATTGTTCGCGACAACAAAGTTACTGCCAAAGAAGCGGAACCAGAGGCCATCATGAAGGATTTCAATCCACAGGATCCCTGAGTAGAGTAGGGATTTAAATGTGGATTAAAAGTCTTTAGGCCAACGACCTTGGCACTTTGATGAATGTGAAAATATTAAGCCAAAAATCTCAGGGTGTTCTCAATTCTTCCCAAGAACGCCCGATGCGCAGCTCATCGATTCGCATTTGAGCGTTGACGTTTTGAGCAGATAGTTGAAATTGCAGGCGATCAAAAGTGAACTCCCCTTTGATCTGGGCGACGGGTTCTGCGAGTTGATATGTATTCGGATTAACGTAAATTTTGAGCGTATCCTCGTTAGTTGTCCCGAAGTCAAACTCCAGAACGATACAAACCACACCTCCATCGTATGGGGCGATTTTTGATTGATTTTGGCGAGGCACTGCACTGGCCGAATCAAGGTAGATTCCATCCGCCTGCAGGGTCAGCGTGGCCGCCTTCGTGGTATCTTTCAATCCATTCATTTGGAGGTAATTGATTTCTCCAAAAGCGGACTTTTCCTTTGCCTCAAGCTTCAAAAGCATTGCGGTATAGATTTTTCCACGCGAGTTAGGTTCGATGGAATAGAGTGTCAAAGACGCGAGAGGCGTCGTCTTGTCAACACTTAGCTGCAAAGATCCGGCCTCGCTCGGCCAGTTTCTAAAGACTAGGCTTTCTTGTGCTATGCCAACATTCCCAGTTTTGTCATTCCGAGAAATAAAAGCGCTCCCGGGTTTTAAGTCTGCGAATACCTCGCGCATCGGCAGGCCCATGTGCCTTTCGGTTTTAACTCTATATTGAATTCTTTCTTTAGGGGCTGGAAAAGGTGGGAAAGTGTATTCTTTTGCATCCGACTTCGCGACGTGGCTTGCAATATCAATCCAACTCAAGCCATCGACTGACTTCTGGAGGTGATAGGTAAGTTCTTCACTAACCGGAGAGATTGTGATGGATGTCATGCCGGCGTTTTCCGTAACGCTTAGCTGCGGTAGATCATTAACCACACTATCGTAAGCGTGATCGCTCTTGATCTTCTCGAGTCGTTCTGTGTTGTGGGTGACGTCCCAGTTAAAATACCCGCGATGAACTTGTTCGAAATGCTCCTTCATCGAATCCCGCATCGCTTTGGCGATTTCCGGATAATCGGAAGTCGGTTTTTTCTGAGAAGAATCCGCATTCAAATCATACATCTGGAATTTCGAGAGGTTTTGGCTCAGCAACTCTTGATAGTTCGATCCACCTCCCACCAGCGAATACGCAGGAGTGATCAATGCATGGCGCCCCTCCGATACGATGGGAACTTCCTTACGCAGACCTGCGCCGCCTTCGAGCAGACTGGTCACACTCATGCCATCCAAGAGTTTCTCATCGACTTTCAGACCCGCTATCTCGGCTAAAGTCGGATACCAGTCGGCGATATGGACGAGTTCGGAACTCGTTGAGCCGGGTTTGATTTTTTGAGGCCAAAACACGATACAAGGCACCCGGACGCCACCTTCGAAGGAGTCACCCTTGACACTTCTGAAAGGCCTGTTGTCTGACTCTGGAATGCCTCCATTGTCACTAGCGAATATTATTAAGGTGTTGTCCAGCATCCCTTGATCTTTTAAGGACTGGATGATAGTTCCAATGGATGCATCCATGGCATCCACCATGGCCATGTAGATTCTGCGATTTTCCGCCGTCCGCTTATTAGTCGCATTGGCGCCTGCCCAATAGTCGGGAATGCTCTCGAGGGGGTATTTGTCCAAAAACTTTTGAGGTGCCTGCAAAGGCCAATGCGGTGCTGTTATGGGAAGATACATGAATAGCGGATGCTTTGGATCGTGATGTCGAATCACTTCCACGGCCTTCTCCGCCCAAAGATCCGTTGCATAAGTATTACCGGAGGTTTCATTGTCCTCCATCGACTTTGCATAGAACTTCTTGCCATTGGATATTATGTTACTGCGCCCATAATGAGTGTAGTTCCAGTATGATATTTCGCCTTCTATTGCGACAAATGAATAATCAAAGCCCTGATTGTGTGGTAAATAAGACTGAAAGTGAGATCCCAAATGCCACTTGCCGATGATAGCTGTTTTATAACCTCCTTCTTTTAGTTTTTGCGCAATGGATTTAGCGTCTTCAGGAAAGCTAAGTTCTTTTTCATCAATACTTGCTGTCTTTGGCACAGTGATGCTCGACATCGGGCCTGGCAGGCCTGTGAAGGACCAAGGCAATATGATATGCTCGTGAAAACCAGAGCGGTAGGGATAACGCCCGGTTAAAAGCGCCGCACGTGATGGCGAACACTGTGGCTGGGCATAACACCGTTCTAAAAACATTCCACCCTCGCGAAGTTTATCAAGATTTGGAGTTTGGATCGGCGATCCCTGCCACCCCATATCCGAGTAACCCATATCGTCGGCGAGGATGAAAATGATGTTTGGTGGTTTTGAGATTGGCGAATCCGCTCCCCAAGAGTTGGAGGCCATCGAAAAAATGCAGAATACGACTGATATTATGAAGATCAGTGACTTCAGCAATGATGATGTGTTTTTAAGCCTCTGCATTGGATAGCGCCACCCGTGAGCAAAAAAGACCTCTGTCATAAAAGGGCTATTTTTCTGGGTTCTCAAACACAATCGTCTCGAATTCGCAAATGGGCTTTTTCGGGTCCTCCTCAGCTAGGAATACCAAGATGAGTTGGCGCACGCCGACCGCTCGAAAAACATTCAAATCCAAAGTTTGCCAGTCGCCCGATGGGGTAAGGGGACTTTCAGCGATCGGCGGAGCGGTTACCGAGTCGAGATGCAATACAATCTTACCTTTCTGCAGAGGTTTGATGCGGATTTTAGCTTTTCCATCTTTGTCGCCGAAATGCATTCCAAAATCGCAATTTTGGTAAGAAAGTTGCGTTCCATTTTGCAGAATGCGTATATAGGGTTTATCGCCATTTCCTTCTGTGCTCCACTCGGTTTGTTCCGGTCTTTGAGGGCGTCCTGTAACCGCGAGCATGGTTTCGAAAGGATTCAGGTTCTTGAGTGGTGCTGGGCCAGTGCTCGTCCACACCAAGGGTTTGATTTTTCCCGCTTCGTCGAACTCCATCTTATCGAGTCGCACGGAACGCCTGTCTCTCGGAAGCATCTTGCCATCATAGATCAGTGACGTGTCATGATAGAAGGTATACCATTCTCCATTTAGTTCGAGATGACACTGGTGGATGTTGGGAGCGCCTTGGGCGTTTTGAGCGTAAATCCCTTGATATGTGTAGGGTCCGAGTGGGTTGGTAGCCGTGGCGTATTGCAGGTATTGCACACGCTTTGAAGGTTTTCTGCTGGCATAGGTCATGTAGTATGTCCCTTTGTGCTTAAAGACAGAGACGCCCTCCATTAAGAAGCCGTCGCCACCGAGGAACTTGATGTCACCATCCACTTCTTCCATGTTATCCTTCATTTTGACTCCCTTTGCCTTGCCGTGGGTAGACCAGAAAAGATAGACCGAACCGTCGTCATCCTTAAAAAAAGAGGGGTCGGCTCCCGACTGCCCGTCCAGCTCCATGTAATTTTTCATACTGACATACGGACCCGTTATATTATCAGATTTTAACAGGCCAATTCGCCGGGCTGTTTCATTCTCAAATCTGGCCGGGAGGCAGTAATAAAATGAGTCCCCTTTTTGGATCCAATCAGGAGCCCAAATGTAACTGTTAGCCCAAGGCACATCCTCCAGCTTCACGACTGGTCCATGATCGGTCCAGTTTGCAAGGTCATCGGATGAATAAAGACGATGCTTAAGTATAAAATACCCGCCTTTAACAGGATTATCTTGGGAGCAGAAGACATAAACTCGTCCGTCAATCACGCGGGCTGCAGGGTCGGCTGTGTAAGCCGTCGTAAAAATTGGGTTGAGACCCCAACTTTCTGTGGATGTGGCAACCAAGCCGGCGAGTATCCCAGCAGCTAAAAGCTTTTTATTTTTGATTAATTTGCTCAAATTCTTGCGTTTATTTGATAGGTTTTTTTTGAAGGAGTATTTTGTTTCGTGGAGGATGGGTTTCATATTTCTTATAAGCTATTTTGCAGGGACCTGAAAGGAGTAGGGCGCGCACTACCTCAACGGCTAGTGCAGACCCCGCGGTTCATAATGACTTTTCAATCGTTGGTTGAGCTTTGAATTCGGCTTTTCGCTTTGGTGTGTCGTTGAGTTGTTTATCATCCAGTATAATATCTTTTGTTCCATCCAGTCCCAGCATCACACTGCGGCTGACTGGATCTGGTGTGGTGTATTGGTCTGGATCTTTCAGCGTGTTACCTTTCACTGCGATCAAATTGGCCAGCCTCAGGAGGATGGCTTGTCGGGCAGTATTGTCGGTCGGTTTGGCTATCGCAGTTGCTCTTAAGGGAGACTCGATAAGATTACCCTCAATGCGGCTATCCTTGATGCCGATAAGTCCCATCGCAGGACCGCTGGGGCGCACGAAGGTATTGCCAGTGATAACTAGGCGCTCAATGGCCGGGATGCCCTCTTGTTGTCCAGTTGTATTATAAACGCGTGCGCTGATTACTGGCATGCCGGGGCGGGGGTTCACATCAATGAATGTGTTGTTGGCGATGGTGATATCACTGGGGATACCGCCGACGAGGCCCATGCCAGTGTTGAGTGTAACGGCACTTCCCATACGGTTAAAGGTGCAATTCCGTAACGTGCCGGGGCCGGACATAATGAGAAAAGACTGGAAGTTGTCCTCCCAGAGACAGTTCTGAATCAACCAGCCTGCACACGCCTGGTCGAGCCATTCGGCTTGGCCCTCAGCAAAGCGTGTGGCGTCTTGGTCGAGTGTGATCACAAAATCTTTGAGATCGGTGAGCTTGGCTTCTCCAAGATAGGCGCCGGATTTCCGATGGACAAAACGCAAGCGGTCACCGGGGCGTGCATTCTTCAAAGTGGGACGCAGGGCTGAATTCCTCTCGAGCGTGATTTGGTTGCCGGATACGCTGCTTACCTTACCCCAAATGCCGTGAATATTTTGAATATCATCGGAAGAGTGCCGGACGGTGACATTATCCATCGTTGTGCCGTAGCGGGTGGATCGACAGTGGAATCCATCGCCTCCCTTCCACTGGTTGGTGTCTGGGCGGGGGCCAAAGTAACAGTCTTTCCACAGGTGTGCCCCGTCGCCTCCATTTTCAGTCGGGCCACCTTTGGCAAGATACACCTTGATGCCATGCATCGTCAGGTTGGCCGAGTCCTCAAGCGCAAGGGCTGCGGCAGTCGTATAGAGGCAAGACAAACCATCACCGACGCGTAGCACGCCGAGTTCGCCATAGGCATTTTCCCAGTTTGCATCGTGGATGCGATCCATAAGGTCTGGATCACGCATATTCACCCAGTAGCGGCCGGCCGTTGAGGGCGTGATGTCCTTGTATTGGAGTTTACGAATGCCTTGTTGGAGATCATAGAGCGGTGCACAAAAGCGGCCATCGCTTTTGAATGGGAGAACGCGTTGCTCAATACCACCTTTGTAAGTCGCAGGCACAACGATGCCGGGCGAGGGTTGGATCTCAAAGCGGTTTCCCGCTCGGTCGATTTGAGTGATGCGGCCCTCGATACACCCGCGTGTGCCGCGATCAATCGTGGCGCCTCGAAAGACAATGTTGCGACAATTTCGAAAACCTACGCAATAGTGCCCAGGTGGCATTTGCTCATCGCCGAGATCAAACCAAAATGTTGCTCCTGTTGCATCGATCACAAACGGGCGATCTGCATCCCGCTGCATATCTTCAAAGCACAAAATAAAACCCTGTTTTGACGCTCCCGAGTTGTTGGGCGCGAAGCGATAATCACCAGGTGGAATCCGGACTTCGCCCGCTCCTTCCTCGAAAGCCTTCCTCACCATTGGTAACACACCCTTGGCACGCTCTCGCTGAGACTGCTTTTCCGCTTCGGTGAATTGTGGTCCGGCGGGGGCATCGAAGCTGTATTTTGCCTCGATGCGTGGTGGGGACTTCGATTCCAAGATCACGCGCTGATGTGGCGAGAGGTTTTCGCTGCGGGCAAAGACAATGAGCGGTGCAAGTAGCAGTGTGAGTGTGATTTTGTATTTCATTATGTTTCCGGAGTTCTGCATCACGGCAATTGTCCAACTAGCCGCATCAACTTGTCGCTGGATGCGATCTCCTTGCCGTCGGCATAGACTCGCAGGCCCACGCCTTTTCCATAACGTTTGCCCGTTTTATCCCAGAGTATCGTCAGCATGCGGCCGTGATAAGGAACGCGCTCAAGGCAGAAATAGTCCCACTCCCCCTCCGGCACCAATGGGTTGACCACGACATTGTCATCAGTTTGTGGCCTAAGACCAACCAGGCCGTTGATTACGAGATCGCAAAATGTGGAATGGTTGTAATCCTTGCCGCGATCCGAAGTTCTTCCCTTCATTTTCCAGAGATTGGGGTTGGTCTGCTCCCACTCAAGGATGCGGGTTCGGGAAATCCAGTCGCCGGTAAAAGGGTTTTGATTCTCATCGATCCAGGGTATGGCGGAGCCATCGGGTCGCTTGAGGACATGGCTACGAGCATAAGTTGAAAGCGCATCGAAGTAAGTGCGGGCATCCACGAAATCCTGCTGGTAGTCATTAAGCAGATTAGCCAGCGCCGTAAGAGTTTGAGCCGTGGCGAATGGCCACACGGGCCCATTCCACTGATTTTCGTGACCATCGTAGCAAATCTTGAACTTGGGGTGCCGCTGCTCGGAAGTCGGTAGCCCCCAAGGGGCGGCAAACCCCTCCGAATCCAGGATCGCTTTCCAGGCCCCCGCGAACTGGGAATCGGGCAGGTTGAAATACCAAGGAGTGTAGCCGATCAGTTCTCGGACATTCCGCAGTGGCAAGGTCTCCCGATCGACTCCCTTCATACGAAATTCCACCCGAAGCCCATCGGTTGTTACCGGAGTGAAGGATATCGAATTCCAGCAATCAAGCTGGTCGAATGCCCCTTGCCGCCCAGATACTTCGCGCCAAGAGCCATTCTCGCGAACCAGCACCCGGAGAGCTTCGGGTAACCCGAAATTGCCTCCGCCCATTGCAAAAAACTGGGTGCTAAGAATTTCCACCGGCTGATCAAAGTCGTATTGAACCCACTCCTGCATCCCCATGCCAAAGAGCACATGCGGATATTTCGTATCTCTGGAATGCCGCGGATTGGCACCGCCATTGAGCCCTTCGGTCTTTTGCGGGACCGACAGGGATGGTCTGGCGCGACGGGTGAGTTCCGCATCGTTATTGACGCGCCAGCCAAAGAGCCCTAGAGAGTCCGGCCCCTCTCGAACCCCGAAAAACTCACTCTCTGGATTCCAAAGTTTCTCATGGACAAGCTTTTTTATGCCAAGCGACTTGTTCGTGTAAGTCCCAGCCAATTGAGAGTCTCCTGCCTGCTCCGCAATTCGGGCAATCGCCAGGGCGTTGCCATACATGTAAGAATTGATGGTTGGGCGGTAACCCTGGCCGCCAAAGCCTTTCTCCATTCCATCCTCGCAGGGGGTTTGCCAGAAGAGGCCATTGATATCTTGGTGCGCTTTTTCCCAGTATTCGTAATGCCTTATTAGGTCCGGAAGGAGTTCCTTTGCCAGCGTGTAGTCGCCGATCGTGGTGCAATATGTCCAAACCGATTCCGGCAACCAGCTGCTGTAATGCCGCCGCCAGTTGCCGTCACGGAGCCAGAACCGAATGTAGTCCTCCACATAAGTCCGATTCCTCAGCCAGCGGCCCTCGCGGATGTGATGCCCTGCGGCGCAGTTGATCGTGTTGTATTTCCCGCCCCAAGGAACCTTTGGCAAAAACTCGGTGATTACCCAGCCCTCCGGTGTATTTTGCAGGTGTTTACGGAAGGTCCACCAACGAAAGTAATAGGTTTGCTCGATCTCTTTGTCAGGACATTCAAAGTGTGGGATGTTCTCCGAGAGAAACTTCCAGGCTTCGGCGTTGGGAAACGCCTGCGAGTATTCCTCGCGGTCCTCGGCATTAAAACGCTCGATGTAATTCTTAAGCGTTGATTGATCAATGATATCCGTTGCGTGACTGCCACAAGGTAGCAGCATCAGCATGATGGCTAAAATCAGAAGAGCATTCTGGTTTGGGGATCCTGTCATCGATGCATTTTCAAGGAAAGTTGCCAATCCCTGCAGTGTAGTAAGTCGTCTTTTTGCTGGACTCTGCGAGTTGCATTCTTTTTGAATGGTAATTAAGAACTGGATTCAATACCGCCCCAATTCGCTACAATATTAGCATATTTTTGCTTTTTGAGGGATTCGTTTGGTTTTTTGGATTACAGGGGAAAAAGGTGAGATTTTTGAGTTATTCTTATTCGAGCTGATTTCGTAATGTGCTTTACAGAATAATATAACAACTAATTAACAACATAATACTTTCCGGATTTCTGCCTCAAGGCAACTGTCCAACGACCCGCGTCAACGTGTCGCTATGTGCGATCTCTTTGCCATCTGCTAACAGTCTCATTCCAGAGCCTTTGCCATAGCGTTTCCCAGTTTTGTCCCAGAGAATTGTGAGCATGCGGCCGTGATAAGGAACGCGTTCAAGGCAGAAATAGTCCCACTCATCCACGGGAACCAAGGGGTTTACTTCAACCATGTCATCGCTCCGGGATCTCAGCCCGATCAGACCCTCGATAATGAGATCGCAAAAAGTGGAATGGTTGTAAGCCTGCCCGCGATCCTCAGGGCCTTTCTTGGCGACCCTTTCGGGCTTGGCAGCGAGAGTTTGACTGAGTCGTGTGCGAGCAATCCAATCGCCATTAATTGGATTTTGATTCTCATCAATCCAAGGAATGACTTTGCCATCGGGGAGTTTAAGCTGATGGCTCCTAGCATAAGTCGTGAGGGTCTCGAAGTAAGCGCGGCGATCAACAAAAGACTGCTGCTGTTTGTTCAGGAGATTTGCCAGGGCCGTAAGAGTTTGAGACGTGGCAAATGGCCACACGGGCCCGTTCCAAAGGCATTCATGCCGTGTATAACTTAATTCAAATTCCTCATGCCGCTGCTCGGCAGTCGTGAGGCCCCACGGGGCAGCAAAGCCATTCGAGTCGGTCAGTTGTTTCCAAGCGACCGCATACTGTGGATCGGGTAAATTAAACATCCACGGAGTGTAGCCAAGCAACTCGCGCACATTCCGTAGCGGAAGAGTTGCCCGAGTGAAGCCGAGAAGCCGCAGCTGGAGCTTCAAACCGTCAGTGATTACTGGCCGAAAGGTGATCGAATTCCATACATCAAACTTGTCGATGGCGCCCTTCGCATCAGCTACTTCCTTCCATGTCTGTCCATCGCGATAAAAGACACGCACCGACTCGGGAAGCCTGATTTTCATATTCGTGCGCACGAGGAAAAGCTGAACACTGGAAAGCTCAACAGGCTTGGGGAAATCATACTGGACCCATTCCTCAGCACCACGGTTGTTGAACTTGATGTGAGGCACCTCCACCTCCCAAGAACTCTGTGGAACGACCCCAGTAGTGAGGCAGTCTGGTTTCTGCTGAGACGATGAGGTAGGTTTTGCCAACTTGGTGAGTTCAGCGTCGTCGTTAACCCGGACTCCAAACAATCCCGTGGGTTCCGGGGCCATTCGCACCTCGAAAAACTCGTGCTCTTGGTTCCACAGTCGGTCTTGAACAAGTTTTTTTATCGCTGCGGCTTTTTCACGATATTCAGCCGCCGTCTCTTTTTGACCCGACAAATCGGCGATGTTAGCGATCGCATTAGCGTTAGCGAACATGTAAGAGTTGATCGTTGGACGATAGCCCAAGCCACTGATCGAGCCTTCCATGCCGTCGCCGCTATCGTTCTGCCAAAATAACCCTGTCTGCTCGTCGAGGCGTCTGGATTCCCAGTTTTTGTAATGTTTAATCAGATCAGGCAGCAGCTCTTTGGCCAGACGGTAATCACCAATCGTTGTGCAATAAGCCCACACCGCATCAGGCAACCAAGAGCTATAGACGTTGCGTCCCTCTTTTTGAAGCCAGAACCGAATGTAGTCCTCCACATAGGTCCGATCCCTCAGCCAACGCGCTTCGCGGATGTGATGCCCTGCGGCGCAGCTGATCGTGTTATATTCCCCAGACCATGGAACCTTTGGAAGAAATTCGGTAATCACCCAGCCGCTCGGTGTTTGTCGCAGGTGTTTGCGGAAGGTCCACCAACGAAAGTAATAGGTCCGCTCGATGTCTTCATCCGGACAGTCGAACATCGGAGCATTGGCAGAGAGAAACTCAAGGGCCTCCGCATTGGGAACTGCCGTTGGATAGACCTCCGGGTCGTCTGCATTGAAGCGTTCGATGTAATTCTTAAGCTTTGATTGATCAATGACATCCGTCGCATTGCTCTCATAAGGCAGAAGAATCATCACGCTGGCTAAAATCAGAAGAGCATTTAGGATCAGGGAGGTCGCATGCTTGGATCGCTGCAAATGGGATATGGGTGCTTCTTTCTCTTGGCCATACCCAATTGTCGTGAATCCATTAAGAACAGGCTCCCGCTTGCCAATTGTAGATTCTTGAGGTGAGTAAGTCGTCGTCAAGTTGGACTCTAGGTGTTGCATTAAGATGCAGAATATTTTAGGCCATGGTTCAAAACCTCGCTATTTCGCTACAATATTAGCATATTTTGCTGTTTTTTCTGGCGAATCCATCAATAACCGAGGCGTAGGTCTTATGAAGTCACTTCACTGTCCTCCGGATTTACGGCCGAATCCGCCGCAGACGGACGCTGTAGGGTAGGGGAATAAGAAGGGCATTCTAATTTTGAGTTGAGGACGGCGAGTTTGTGATGGCGATCACTCCAAACAAAGTTATTTAACCAAAATTAAATATATTAGAAATCAATGATTTGTTAACCATGATCGCTTGTTTAAGGGCGAACAACCGGAATGAGCTGTTTAATCACGACCCAGCTAAACAAAGCGATTGGAGCTGCACTGCAGAATGCGGATTTGAAGTTGTTCTGTGCTAGTAGAGTTTTTTTGCTTGAGCTACATTTACTTCTCGATAGCAAAACAGATATTTAGACTCCCGTCTATACCTCCATAAGTCTTTTTTAAATTTCAATGGATTCCCATCCTTTAATACCCCCTCACTATGATTCGCTCCAGGCCAGTGAATCGTTGTCTTTGCAGGAAGGTAAATGGTTTAACAAGAAAGGTGAAAGGGTCTGGCGGGCGGGGACGCTTGTCTACACAAAAAAGCAGTTGTTGGCACTGTTTTTCTGGCTGTATATCGGCCAGTTTACGTTTTGGATGCAACAGATGGCCATCCCCGTCCTTTTTCCGCTTCTGCTTGCGAAAAAGGGATTCTCAGCAGGGCAAATCGGAACGCTTTGGTCGGTGTTACCTCTCGGAGCCCTGTTAATTTTCCCTGTTCTCGGGGTCTTGAGTGACCGGACTCGAACGCGTTTCGGGCGCCGTCGACCTTATGATCTGCTCACGGCGCCGTTCTGGTTTATTGGGTTTGCGATTCTGCCATTTACTCATTCCTACTTCCAAGCCATGGCCGCCATGGTTCTAGTAGGCTTTGCTTCCGCTGCCTCCAATATTCTGAATGCTTTCTACAACGATGTTGTTCCCTCCGAGCTCATGGGGCGCTTCGTTGGTGGAATGCGATTTTTGGGCGCTGTTGGTGCTTTGGCATTTCAACTGATGCTGATGCCGATTTTTGACTCCCATCCAGAATTGATTTTCCTTGGCATCGCAGGAATCGGTTTTGTTGGCGAGATGCTGATGCTCATTATGGTTAAGGAGGGTGAGTATCCGCCGCCTCCTAATAAAAAACCTATTTTAGAAGTATTGGGAGAGGTTGTCAAGGAAGGGTTTGCAAACCGCTATATTATTTTTCTCTGGCTAGCCATGGGGGTGACGGCTTTTGGCGGGCCGGTCATGGGCACTTATTTCAATCTTTTTTTTACTGATGCAAAAACAGGTTTAGGATTGTCTACAAGTCAGTTAGGACAATTAATGTCTTTGGGAACGGCGATTGGATTGTTGCTGATTATCCCCTCGGGATGGTGTGTGGATCGATTTGGGCCGAAAAGAATTTGGTGTTGGACTGGAATCGGAGTCGGACTTTTACAAATATCCATCTATTTTGTTGAAAAAAATTTGTTTAATATTTATTTTATCTACACGCTCTTTGCCATCCTCAATACAGTGATGGGAGCGGCCTTGCTTCCTCTTATGTATGCGTATATTCCAAAAGATAAATTTGGACAATTAAGTGGGAGCAATGCCATTGTCACTAGCGTTCTCCAGATTGCAGGAATGAATATGCTGGGGTGGCTTGTGACTTTTTCTGGAAATCAGTATGGGCCACTCTTCATGTTTGGCGGCATGGCCTACCTTCTCACGCCTTTGCTTATATATCTATTGTCAAGACAGCCTTATCCTTATGGAGACCTCAAGACCTCGATGAATCCAGAAGGAACTCTATCGTTAAAAAAACAGTGAAGAGATGATTCCATGAGATTCATGAAAACGACCTTTTTTGCGTTTGTTTTGTTTTTAATGGCGGATTGCGCCCTCAATGCCCAAGAAACTACCAATCATCCCGCCCTGAAACCGGCGCGGCAGTTAGAACATTGGCACCGCCGCCATGAGGAAAAGCTCGCGATTGCGCAAAAAGGCGAGATCGACATTGTGCTCATAGGCGATTCAATTACGCAACAGGGCGAGCGCACCCCTGCTTTTGCCTACTACTTTGGCAAACGCAAGACTCTCAACATTGGTTTCAGCGGAGATAAAACCCAAAATGTCCTCTGGAGGCTGCAGCACGGAGAAATCGATGGTCTAAAACCCAAATTGGTTGTTCTTATGATTGGCACGAATAACTGCGGTGGAAGTAAGCCCAATGAAATCCTAGAAGGGATTCGATCAATTTTGGCGGAGATTCGTCAGAGAGTGCCTGCTGCCAAGGTGCTGTTACTTTCGATTTTTCCGAGAGCTCCCGGGACGCCGTTCGAAACGGGTAAGTTGGTGAACCAGCAGCTCCCTTCCTTGGCAGATGGGTTGCATATTGAGCATGTCGATATGAACAACACCTTCCTCGAAAAAAATGGCGATATGAAAAAAGGCCTTTTCGTAAAAGATCTTCTGCACCTCAATGAAAAGGGTTATCGTGCTTGGTATGCAGCGCTGGAACCTTATACGAGTGCTGCAATCGGAGAGCAGCCACTACCCATAATGCCATAGAATCGCACAGGCCTGTTATTCTCATGTGATAAAAAATCTATGCTCTCTTTTTTCTCTCGTATCACTTTCATTCTAATCGCCATTGCTTGCTCGGCCTTGGCTGGACAACCGCACCTGTCTACCACTACGCCCGAGCCCCAAGGTGCAATTTGGCTGAACCGTCACGAGGCAAAGCTCATCGAAGCCAGGACCAAGACACAGCCAGATATGGTTCTCATCGGTGACTCGATTACCCAGGCTTTGGAAGCCAATTCGGCGCTAACGAGCCGAATTTTTCCTGGCAAAACAATCTTGAATCTTGGTTTTAGTGCTGACAGAACCGAGAATGTCCTTTGGCGTCTTCAAAATGGAGCGCTCGATGGTCTGGATCCGAAGCTGATCATGATCCTTATTGGAACGAATAATACTGGCTTGCGCAAGGATCCACCGCAAATTACCGCCAAAGCCATTGGATTGATTGTGGACATGGTTCGCATGAAATGTCCCAATTCTAAGATTCTTCTACTCTCAATCCTCCCCCGCGAAGAATCCCCAGAAGGCCCGCTGCGAAAGCTTAATGCTCAAGTCAATGAACTTTTGCCCGCGCTTGCCGACAATCAACACGTCTTTCATGAAGACTTGAATGCAGCCCTCCTAGATGCTCAGGGCCGCCTTCCCGCCAATATTATGCCGGATTTTCTGCATCCCAGTCCAGCCGGTCAGGAAATATGGATGGAAGCGCTCAAACCTGTGGTTGAAAGGCTCCTTGGTTCGGAAACTCCTGCAGTTCCAGATGCATCATAAATGGGGGCGCTTTTCTAGACAAAATGCTCCATCATGTTACAAATGATGAAGCGGGCACTTTGGAGTTCTGCCAATTCCTATAATGTCTTGATGAAATTCGTGTTGTCTCAAGAAAATGCTCTGCCATGAAACGCCTGCTCCCAGAGGGACCCGAGAGTTCGTCCATAGTGTCAAAAATTACTACAATAGTAGCGAAAAGGCATAGAATCACACACTGTGTTACTCTACTTTTTAAGCCGCCCGCATCGTTCCCCGCATAAAACATCCCTCCCTCCTCCCCTAATAGCCAGAACTAACCACGAAACAATGAGATCCCCGCAACCCTCCCGAGCCTGCAATTCACTTCTGTGAAATTTAGAAACGAAAAATACTCTCACCTATGAACACTAAATCACTAATCGCATGTGGTCTGATGGCTTCCAGCCTCTTCATCCGCTCCCTTCAGGCAGATGTTACCGTTAAGCCATTTGGCACGACCCCTGATGGAGAAAAAGTTCTTATTTACACACTCGTCAATAAAAACGGTATGAAGGTCAGCATCATGACCTATGGAGCTACGGTTGTTAACCTTTATGCTCCTGATCGGGAGGGCAAGTTTGCTGATGTCTCGCTGGGCTTTGATTCGCTCAAGCCATATCTCACACAAAGCCCCTACTTCGGCTCCATCGTTGGTCGATATGGGAATCGTATAGCCAAGGGGAAATTCACATTGGACGGGAAAATTTATCAACTGGCTTGCAATAATGGTGAGAACCATTTGCACGGCGGTGTTAAAGGTTTCGACAAGCAAGTCTGGAAGTCTGAAGTGATCAAGTCAAAACAGCCCTCCGTGCGCTTCACTCTCCGGAGCCCAGATGGGCAGGAGGGATATCCTGGCACCCTTGATACATCTGTCACTTACACTCTAACAAATAAAAACCAGTTGCGCATTGAGTATAAAGCCACAACCGATAAGCCGACGGTCTTGAATCTCACCAATCACACCTACTTCAACCTCGCTGGTGCTGGTAACAGCAATATCCTCAACCACAAACTCAAATTGAATGCCGACCGCTTTACGCCCGTCGATGCTACACTCATTCCGACAGGCGAGCTGAAAAAGATCGATGGCACGGTCATGGACTTTCGCAAGCCGAGCGCGATTGGTGCACGCATTAAAGAAGTCGGTGGTGAGCCGATTGGTTATGACCACAATTATAAACTGCGAAAATTTCTATTCTCGAAAAATGCTGTTGCTGCAGAGGTTTATGAGCCCGTTAGTGGACGAGTGATGACGGTCACCACCGACCAGCCTGGGATCCAGTTCTATTCTGGCAATTTCCTGGACGGCACCATCACTGGTAAAAGAGGGAAAATTTACAACCAATACGATGGGTTTTGTCTAGAAACCCAGCACTTCCCGGATTCCCCGAATCAGCCCCAATTTCCGTCAGTTGTGCTGCGCCCCGGCCAGACATATCAATCAACGACTGTTTATTCCTTTTCGGCTAAGTAGCCGATTTGCCCTGCAACTTTGAAATTCCCAGCCGAAGAGTCAAAATCATGAAAAAAGAAGCCTCCCATAATCTATTTGTTTTTTTGATATGCCTAGTTGCTACGATCGGCGGGTTTTTATTCGGCTTCGACAGCGGAGTCATTAATGGAACAGTCGATGGACTCCAGAAGGCATTCAACTCAAACAGCGTGGGCACTGGATTCAATGTCGCCTCGATGCTTCTTGGGTGTGGGGTGGGGGCGTTTTTTGCTGGAACATTAGCCGACAAGCTTGGGCGCCGGACGATTCTTATTATCTCGGCGATCTTTTTTATTGTAAGTGCTTGGGGATCTGGCATCGCGAGCGGTTCTGCAGAGTTTGTGTTTTATCGAGTGCTTGGCGGCTTGGCGGTCGGTGCTGCCAGTGTGATTACGCCCGCTTACATTAGTGAGGTCTCGCCTGCCCGGTTTCGCGGCATGCTGAGTTCGATCCAGCAGATAGCCATTATTTCTGGTCTCTTCTTTGCATTCCTCAGCAACTATCTGATTGCTGGGAGGGCAGGGGGATCCACGCTAATGTTTGCTTGGGGCTATGAGGCTTGGCGCTGGATGTTCTGGATCGAACTCGGGCCGGCCTTCCTTTTTTTGTTTGCCCTGTTCATTATTCCTGAAAGTCCTCGCTTTCTCGTCGCTGCAGGTAAGAAAAAAGAGGCTCTTGTTGTGTTGAGGAGATTAATGGGCGGTAATGCCGAGGCAAAATTCGATGAAATTGTCTCTTCGATGGCCGGCAACTCCCACCGACCACGTCTCAGCGATATCTTGGATCCGAAATTCGGAATGCGTCCGATTGTTTGGGTCGGTGTGGGGCTTGCAGCTTTCCAGCAACTTGTTGGCATCAATGTTGTTTTCTACTACGGAGCGGTTCTGTGGCAGGCCGCAGGATTCACTGAGGGGGATGCGCTTCTCATTAATGTCGTAAGTGGCGGAGTGAGTATCGCCGCTTGCCTTGTGGCAACGTTTCTTGTGGATAAAATTGGTCGAAAGCCCCTTCTGTTGGTCGGTTCGGTGGGAATGGCGTTAACTCTTGGTGGAATGTCGCTCGTTTTCGCCATGGGCTCGCTTGGGGATAATGGAGTTCTCAAACTCGGAGATCAGTTGGGCCTGACAGCCCTTATTGCGGCAAACCTCTATGTCGTCTTCTTCAACGCCACTTGGGGGCCGGTGATGTGGATTATGCTCGGTGAGATGTTTCCAAACCAACTGCGGGGATCTGGTCTCGCAGTCAGCGGCCTTTCCCAGTGGGTTGCCAATTTCGCTATTACCATGTTATTTCCGATCATGCTTACTGGTATCGGTTTGGGCGGCGCTTACGGCTTTTATGCCTTCTTCGCTTTGGTCTCGGCTTTTTTTGTTTGGAAATTCACTCGCGAGACCAAGGGACTCGAACTGGAAAATATGGAAGGTTGATAAATTAGGTGTTTCTGATTTTAAAGTTTTCTTAATAATGCAGAATTTATTGGCATCATATTCAATTAAAATTTTTTGCATTTCATTAAAATCATCGTTGTGGTGCTAGTGGAAGGCCCTCCTGTTTTTGCTCTTCATTTACTGTAGGAAAAAGTTTTCGGGGAGCGTTTTTAAAAACTACTCTAAGACAGAACTGATAAAAAACGCAGAACGCTTCTGGGCTTTTTCATTTGAAGAAGTCTTAAAGTTGTAGAAACGCTCGACGACTATTGAAAAAGATCCAACCACACCTTCTGTCTTTCCTGTGAAACGCTAATATGGAAAGGCGAAGCTTATGGATTATACAGCGAGGGGAACCGTTTCGTGCTGTTTTTGTGTTATTTCGTTCAAGAATTCGATTTCGATGATTCTTAAGGTATGGCGTGTGATCGGTCATGCCTGAAGGCTGGTTTTAATCTTGCAACTGGGTTACTCCGACATCTGCTTAAAAAGCCAAAATTAAATATCTAACAAGATAATATTTATAATGCATTTATGAAAGAAAAATCTATTCCCTCACCTGTCAACCTCAACAACCTGACCATTACCGGAGAGTTAGCGGTAAGGACGGTGCTAAACTTTGGACGATTGGAGGGGAAATGGTATCGCCCCCAAGAGGTTTTTATGGCGGATCAGCACGGTTGGCCCGGTGACTGGGAAGGACGCATTATCTTGGCTTTGGTGTCTCAGGCCCAGTGCACGCACCGCGAACCTGCTTGGCTTGAAGAGATCATCAAAGCTATTCCAGCACATCTGAATGAGGCGGGCTACTTTGGTCAAATTATGCCGGATGGAAAGTGTGATGAGCAGCAACTTGCCGGTCATAGCTGGCTGCTGAGGGGGCTGATTGCCCATTATCGATGGAAGAAAGACGCGGGTGTGCTTGGATTGGTTGAAACCATTCTGCGAAATCTCGTTCTTCCAGCAATGAAAAACTATGAGACTTATCCTATTTGTCTCGAGGAACTAGCAGATGTAAAAGGTTGGCAGCTTTCCAAGCTTCAGAGCAAAGGTAAGTCGCATGCCCTGTCCAGCGATCTTGGTTGTGCGTTCATTTTGCTCGATGGCGTCACTGAGGCCTATGAGCTGCTTGGCTGGCCAGAGCTGAGGGAAATGGCAGCGACAATGATTGATAGGTTTTTAAAAGTCGATCTCGAGTCATTACACATCCAGACTCACGCGACTCTAACGGCGTTGCGCGGTGTCTGTCGCTTTGCTGAAGTTACGGGCGATAAGGAATCTCTTGAAGCCGCCCAACGCATCTTCGACCGCTACAAGAAGGTGGCGATGACGGAGCATTACGGCAACTATAACTGGTGGGGCCGTCCCCGCTGGACGGAGCCCTGCGCGATTATTGATTCCTACATTCTAGCTGTATGGCTATGGAGGTTAACTGGCACGGCGGAATACCTTGCCGATTCACACCAGATTTTTTACACGGGGGTAGGGCATGCTTTCCGGGCTGATGGATGTTTTGGGACGGATTGGTGTTTGGGCGCGGTTCCGCCCACTGAAGATGGGGAGCACAATCCTTTGGTGCTTCAGCCTCGCACTTATGAAGTTTATTGGTGCTGCACGATGCGGGGTGGAGAACTCTTTGCGCGGGCTTGCGAATCGACATTCTTTGTTCATGGCGAGAAAATCATTCTGGCCTCCTATCATAATGCCACGGCTGAAATAGGTGGTTTAACAATTAGGGAGACAACGGGATATCCTGTAGAAGGAATGGTTAAATTGGAAATCTTGGAGGTGCAGGTGCCAGGGAGCAAAACTCTTTCCTTTTTTATTCCACCATGGAGGACTCTCAAAGAGCCTAAAGTTTCTTATAATGGAAAGGTGGGCGAGGTCACAAGCTCGAACGGTTTTGTGGAGATCGCTGCCTACTTTGCTGCTGGAGACATTGTGGAATTGGAATTCGGCGTGGGTCTCCATGTCGAGAAAACCCACAACCCGAACTCGGTAGAGGGCGTGCATTCGTTCCGTCACGGTCCGCTGCTTTTGGTGCTCGACCAATCTCCTTCGGAATCGTGCGAATGCGGCCATCCTACAGAGCCTGCGACCATCGACATGCTTCCGTCTGGCACGAAGTTTGAATATCTCGGCAAAGGTCGCTACAAGTCCCTCAAGGACGAGCAAGTCGTCCTGACTCCAGTCTACAATATCGAAGAGTTAATCCAGCCTTGGCATGCACGGCAAGGGCTGTTTTTTTCTGATCATCGGTAGTATCAACCTTAATAAACACCTGATCGAGTTGCTGTATGGCGGCTCGCTTTTTATGCTATACTGCAAGCGGATAATCATAGCATCGCTAAGCCGAGTAGAAGTAAAATGCGTGCACATGCACCTCTCTAAAGTTGAGTCATAATATAGATAGAGTTCTTTAAAGAGTAGAAATGCAAAAATTATGAATGTGAGCCCTCCCTATTTTGGTGCCGCTTATTATCCCGAGGCATGGCCTGCTGGAACCGTGCCTCAGGATTTGGAGGTCATGAAACGCGCCGGTGTCAATGTGATACGTATGGCGGAGTTCGCGTGGGCTCAGATGGAGCCGGTTCCTGGGCAGTTTGATTTTGGCTGGCTGCGGGAGACGGTCGGTTTTTTTGCTGAAGCTGGAATTGCCAGCATCCTTTGCACTCCCAGTGCAACACCGCCGATTTGGCTCACAAAAGCGCATCCCGAGATTCTGCTGGTGGACGACAATGGTCGGCCCAGGCAGCACGGGGAGCGCTGTCATTGGTGCCCTAACCAGCCAGTTTATCGTGAACGGGTTAGCATGATTGTGCGAGCGATGGCCGAGGAATTTGGAAAAAATCGGGACATTCTCGCTTGGCAGATTGATAATGAGCCCTATCCCAACAGACGGGGGTGCTGCTGCTCGGTTTGCGTTGCGAAATTCCGTGAGCATCTGCACAATAAATTCGGAACCATTGGCGAGCTGAATGCAACCTGGGGCACCAATCTATGGAGCCAGCGCTACGAATCTTTCGAAGACTTTGAGGCCCCGCGCTCGGACATATGGCATCATCCCTCGCTCGTCACCGAGTGGATGAGGTTCCAATCCGATTCCTACGTTGAGTTTGTTACTCTTCAGGCCGCGATCTTGCGTGAATATACCGATGTATTGATCGGCACGGACACGATGCCGATGCACCGTTTGAATTATTGTGATGTGGCCCGATCTGTGGATGTGATGCAATTTAATCACTATCCCCACGAGGGAGATCTGCGGTTTTCTCAATTTTGGATGTCCTACATCCGGAATTTCAAAAAGCAGCCGTTCTGGGTTACGGAGTCTAGTGTTTCCAACTCCTCGGCCACGGCGGTCGTTAAACAAAAGGGATATCGCAAGCAAGGGTATGTGGGGGCGCTTTCGTGGCTTCCCATCGTGCTCGGCGGAGAAGCAAATCTTTATTGGCTGTGGCGGTGTCATTGGAGTGGGCAGGAACTGACTCACGGCTCTGTCGTGGATTCTGTAGGGCGTCCAGTTTGCGCCTTTGACGAGGTTGCGGCCGTTGGAAAAGGGTATTCTGCTGCAGCCGAGTTTCTAGCTGGCACGCGTGCTTCCCATGCCCGAATCGCCCTGCATTTTTCCTGTGATGCTGCGCTGACTTACGAGGCGCAGCCATTGGTTGATAAGTTCCAATACGAAGATTTCTACATGCAGCGTGGAAAAGGGAAGGGGGAGCTCCCGGAGACCTTTTTCCAGCCACTGGTAGAGGCGCACTATGCGGTGGATGTCATCGATCCCTTCTTGCCACTCGAGGATTATTCCGTGGTGATTTCTCCGTTTCTCATTTCGTTGGAAACATCTGGAGTTCAAGAGCGTCTTGAGAAATGGATCAAGGCAGGTGGAGTCTGGGTTGCGGGACCGATGACGGATATCCGAACCATTCATGGGACAAAATTTATCGAGAGCCCATTTGGCGTGCTGGAAAAATGGACCCGTGCTTTTTGCCGCTGGCAGGTTATTGGTAATGTTGAGGAAGCCATTTTTGATGTAAATTGGAAGGATGGCAAAAAATCAGGCGGACGCATTTGGTATGATGTTTTTGACGCACCAGAGGACGCTGAAATACTAGGCACCTATGCCAACGACCGCCTCGAGTCACGCACGGCTGCTTTTTCCATCGCCTATGGAAAAGGCAAAATCATCCTTCTAGGCACCGTGCCAACCCCCGAGGCCTTTTTCTCACTTTTGGAACCGTTCCTTGTTGAACAGGGTATAGTGCCCGTGATTAAGGGAAGCCGGAATGTTTTGGCCGTCCCACGTGAAGGCCATGCTGGAGAGGGGTGGATTATCGCTGAGATTCATGGGGAATCAGGCGAGGCTATCCTTTCACAGGAAATGAGCGATCTCTTGAGCGGCGCGGACTGTAAGCCCGGAACTCTCAAACTCTCCCCCTATGAAGTGCGTCTTCTTAAGAAGAAAACATAATTAGCTAATTGATAAAAATTTAGCTAATTTTGTTCGTGAGGGGTATCTGAACCATCATGAATACCAATCAGAAAGTCCAATACTCTGGCGGCATGCCGAAAATGAAGAGGCATTCCGGCGGTTTTTCTCTGGTTGAACTTCTGACCGTTGTCGCGATCTTATCAGTTGTTATGGTGATGGCTATCCCTGCCTTAAGTTCGCTCAAAGGAGGAATGAATGTCACCAACGCTGCCTATGAGATCAAGGGTATTCTCGACCAAGCGCGCACCTATGCCATCGCCAACAACACCTTTGTATGGGTTGGTTTTTTTGAAGAAGATGGTTCTCAAGCACCAACGACTCCGGCGATATCTGGCACTGGTAGGATCGTGATAGCCACGGTTGCTTCCAAGGACGGCACGCGCGGCTACGATATTACGAGCACAAGCCTGCCAACTCCGCCTTGGACGAATAGCAACAACGGTTCAAACCTTACCCCCATCGAGAGGCTCCATCGTTTCGAGAACATCCGCCTCGCGGCCCCGGGTGTCCTAAACGGGTCTGGCATTTCAGCCAATGCCAATGGAAGCGTTGGCACGGGTGGGATGCAAAGACCTGGTATCTCTTCCAGCGAATATGTGGTGGCATGTGGAACGGGTGCCGCTAGTTCGGTGACTCAATTCGCATGGCCTGCGGGGCAGAATCTGGGAACAGGCCAATACCAATTCAAAACCGTCATCAACTTTGACCCGCAAGGGATTTGCCGAATTCAATATGCGTCTAATAACGACGCTGTTGCAAAATACTTGGAGGTTGGATTACAACTCGTTCAGGGGCAATCTGTCCAAACCAACAACGTCGCCGCCATCCAGATTGACGGCATGACTGGTGCGACCAAGCTTTATCGGCCATGAGGAACTCTCCTCGATCTGCTAAATTGGCATTCAGCTTGGTGGAGGTCACACTCGCGTTGGGAATCGCTTCCTTTGCGCTACTAGCTGTTTTTGGGCTGCTTCCCATCGGGCTAACCAGTAACCGGACCAGCTTGGAGCAAACCAGTGCTGCCAGCATACTCACGGCGATTGTTGCCGACCTGAGAGCGGCTCCTCCACTGGTCTCTGGCGAGACAACTTCCCGATCCCCAGTTTACCAGATTGAGGTTCCTTCGGTATCCGGCCAGACCATCTGCCATCTGTATTGCGCCGAGGACGGCTCCTTAAGCAGCCCCACAAATGCGAAATATCTTGTGAGTGTCGGAATCACGCCGCCGACAACAGCAGGTCAAAGAAGTGCGACCGCTGTGCGCGTCTTGGTGAGTTGGCCTGCTGCGGCACATGGCAGCCCCCAACCCAACCAGTGGCCAACGCAATCCGTTGGTTCATTGGAAGCCTTCACGACACTCAACCGCAATTGATAACGTGAGAGAAGCATCTTCACTACTAAGACTTTCAAAGGGATTCACCCTTTTAGAAATTCTCGTAGCTATGGGCGTGCTTTCTCTCTTGCTCGTCCTGATTGCCCAGCTTGTGAATAGTGCGGCGCGTGTCACTACTGAAAGCGGCAAAAAGATGGATACCGATAACCAGGCACGCCTGGTTTTCGATCGTATGGCAATTGACTTTTCCAACATTCCCATGCGCAAAGATTTGGACACAGTTTTTTACAAAGGGGATAAAAACGACAAGGTGTTCTTTATCAGCCAGGCGCCAAGTTACTATGACAACTCTTTAAGCAGTAATGAAAAAAGCCGTATCGCTCTGGTTGGCTACCGTGTGAGTGAACAGGGGGGCTCCAGCTCGGCTTTTAGCCTGGAACGTCTTGGAAAAGGACTAACTTGGGATGCTTCGAGCGGTAGTGACACTCCAGGTGGGTTGGTTTTCACCACAGGCACGGCCGCTCCGAACAACACGCTCGCCAGCACTTGGTCGGATATCGGCTCCTCTCCCTATCTTGGAACCAGTGACGACTACCAGACTCTAGCTGATCAAGTTTTGCGTATGGAAGTTTGCTTTCAAGTGAAGGATGCCAATACAGGCAAAGCAGCTTATAGCAACTATCCTGTGGCCCTCGGCGCCACGATCAGTAGCGGTCCTCCCAGCGGCGGAAAAGCCGGAGACCGTTGGTATGATACGGCCAATAGCCGCGCCTATCGGTGCAGCAAAGGAACGGGCGGTTCTGCGCTTTGGCAGCCGATTGGGCTCCAAGATGTTTTGGGTATCGTCGTTACCCTCGTTGTCTTGGATAACACCAGTCGAAAAATCGCTCCCGACCTCGCGAATCTTATCGAGCTATTTCCTGATCCGGATCAGGTGAACGACTTGGGAGCGACGCCTCCAAGGCTCCCTGCAGAGATTTGGGAATCCGCACTCAAAGCGGCATTGAAGAATAACAGCACCGGAATTCCCCAAGCCGCCGCCGCTCAGGTTCGCATCTACCAACGGCACTTTTCTTTGAACAGCGATCTTAGCCTATGAAAAATCCTCCTGCTTCTCATAGCGTTCTCGAGAGCCGCCAGGGTTCTGCACTTCTCATCCTTCTATCCTTTGTGGTGCTGGTTACGGTGATGATTTTGGCCTTTTTTTCTCGGACAATGAGTGAGCGTAAGGTCTCCAACAGCAGCGCCAGTAAAACCCAGGTGGATCTTTTCACTCAAGGAGCCATGGAGACCATTGTCGGTGATTTGAAACAGGAAATTGTGGATGGCTCTACGGCTCAATCAATTTCAACAGGCAATGTTACTACCACCATCTATCGGCCCCAAGCGCCCGCCACCGCCGTTCCGGCCTTGGCGGGATCCACAGGCGCAAATGGCTTGGAAAATCTCGTCAAGCGAAGCGCAAGCGGCGTGCCATTTTACTCCGGTGGCAACTACACTGGCTCGGGGGTGGCCCGGGCATCGGCTGCATCCACCACATCTTCTTCCAAAAATGGTCGAAGCATTGGACTCGACCGCTGGAACAAGCCATTGCTCCTACCGGCTACCAGTGGCTCGGACCTCACCCCCAAGCTGACCTCTGGCAATTTTACCGCTCCGGATTGGATTCTTGTGAATCGAGCCGGGGCCAACCCGACCACCTGGAGCGATTCGCTGAAATGGTCGGCATCCAGTAGCTCCACCGTGATCGGCCGTTTTGCCTACGCCATCTACGATGAAGGCGGTTTACTCGATATGAATGTGGCCGGGTATCCCTCCTCCGCGGCGAGTGGGACGGCGAACCAAGCAGAGCTTGCCCTCAAAGGGGCTCTCGCTTTTGCAGATTTGACGCAACTGCCCACACTCAGCGGTAACCTTTCACAGGCCGATGTGGACAAGATCATTTCGTGGCGAAACGCTGGCACAGCAGCCACCGGCGCTGGCTATATCAACGCCGCACGGAGCAACACGACCGGGTTCCTAACTGTAAACTCCATCAACGACCGGGCATTTCTTAGCCGACAGCAACTCATCCAATTCCTGACAAATGGTCCTCTCTCGCTCTCCAAGGCCGACGGCCAGAGCCTCCTCCAATACATGGGCACCTTTTCGCGGGATTTGAATCAGCCCTCCTTTGCTCCTGACCCGAATCGACCCAAGATTGTCTCCGGCACCACTGGCAACTACGGAGGCGGAAATAATCAATACCAACTCGATGACTTGGTGAACCCTGTCTTCCCGGCACTTAGGGTGGGCATCGCCTTTGATCGCCACGATGGATCTCGAGCCCTCCCTGGTGAACCATTGGTGAAGAAACGCTTTGCCCTTAACCGTCTTGCCTGGTTGACCTGCAAAGGTCCAAGCGCCTCTCGGAGCAGCAGCACCGATCCAGACATCGAGGCATTAAAAGCTTCTGGCCTCACCAAGGAGTGGCTCGATCAAGGCACCGACGCCAATATTTTGAAATATTTCGGTCTCACTTGGGATGACACGAACAAACGTTGGAGTTACAGCCACGGCGACCCTGGCAACGGAATCTGCAATCTCCCGGAGTTGCTCACTGGAGCAGTCGATTCCAAGCGCGGTAGCGGCACGATTACTGGCGCTCCGCGCGAACCGGATTTCTTTGAGTTGATCAAGGCCACCATCAATGTCGGATCTCTCGGCAAGGCCTGCTTTGGCCCTCAAGCGTTATCCAAAGGATATCAGGCTCTGCGCGACTCCAATGTCAACGAGCAGATCATTCAGATCGGAGCCAACATTATCGACCAATTTGACGCCGATGGCTACCCCATCCGAATATGGTATGCCGGTGCCACAGGATCGGGGCATGAGTTTCGTGGAGTCGAGGATCTTCCTTACATCTACCGCATCCGCTCCCATGCCATTCAAATCTCCCCACCTAATCCGAATCTCGTCGGCCCGGCACCGTATAATTCTACGAATAACACGGTTTTCAATGGCAGTTCCTGGGTTCCTTTTCTCAGCACCGGTATCGCTGCCGCGATCTTGCTCCCAGAGGTCTGGAATCCACATGATGGCAGCCGCGGATTGCCTGAGATGATGCCAGACGAATTTCATCTCACCGCTGATACGAGCGATCCGAATTTAATATATCCTTATGATAGTTTAAGTGCTCGGTCGCTCAGTAGTAGTGGGAGCTCTGACTCGACTGCTTTAACAACCTCTCCCTACGACGCGGCTTTTTTCAGCGCCACCGGCTCCGCCTACAAGAGTCCACTCTATGGTTCTGGCATCAACCAGAATAATGATATTCAATTCAATGTGAATCATGTGGGGCAGTTCCGCGAGCCCACAGCTCTCTTCATTCCGGGGATGCCTGCTGGTAGCAATCTTCGGTATGGCTCCAAAGACCGTGTAGTCACCGGGAGCCCCTTTGGAGCAAAAATCCCCCTTAATGCAGACAGTAGTGCGATTTTAGAAGATAATTCGGGGAATCCATCCATCCCTTCCAATTCCTATCTGGGAATCTGCGTTGGGCTTGTCCCCGTCGCATGGATCACCAGCAACAACACTTACGTCAAGGTGAACAAGGATGGAGTCAGGACGGGAGGCGTTAGAGGCATAATTACTTATTCCCTATGGTATAAGGATCCATTCGGAACCTTGCGAACTTACGACCAAAAATACACGGGATGGATCGGTGGTGGTGGATGGGCGGGTGAGAGTGGATTGGGTAATATGGCTGATATCTCCTTTGGCACAGCTGGATCCCCCCGGCTGGATGGTAAAGCAGGAGCAATTATTGTTTTTGCGGATCCTCGCACCCGAAGATGGGGAGCAGGCATGAAGAGAGATGTCCCCGGTGAAATTTATGATTCTTTTTCCGGGCCAATCATTCCGCAGCCCGTAAGCACACCGAATCCTATCCCTAGCCCAGTTCTCATGCCTTGGAGGCAAAATGAGTTATCTATCGGGCAGATCTGGACGGCTGCTACTAGTCTTGGTGGGTATTACCCATATGATTCTACGGGGTGGTATCCCGCAACAAATGCACCCAATGAAAAGAATAGGGTTCTTTTCGGCCATCTTTCGCAAAATAACCCGTCAGCACCTATGGGGCCCAATGCTCCTGCAGGTTGGAGCACTACGAGGTCTTTCTTCTATACAGACGCGGATGGCGTGGCGCGGCGGGCCATGGGTGCCTATGTTCCTTATAGTGCCACGATGCCGGCTACGACGCCGATAGGAATCCCAAATGTGCCTGCCTCTGTTGTAGATCCGTCTACTGCGCTTTGCACTCAGGGCTCCATCACATACAATCAATCGGGAAGCAACGGAAATATCCGGATCACAGTCAATAATGGTCAAAATTTGGGTCGGCCGATCATACTAAACCGCCCATTTAAGACCGTGGGAGAGCTCGCCTATACCTTTAGCGACACTCCATGGCGCAATCTCGACCTCTCCACGCCCGAAAGCGGGAACACAGCATTGTTGGATGTATTCTGTATCCAGGACGATGACACCCCGGATGCCATCGTTGCTGGCAAGCTCAACCTCAATACCCGGCAGCGCCCTGTTTTGTCGTCTCTGCTGGCTGGAGCGGCGAAGCAGGATGATGGGGCTTTTCCCTTGAGCGCAACCGATGTGACCAACATTGTTGATGCCCTTGTTACCCGGACCACGGGAACCGATGCCGCCAAGGGGCAAGGGCCCTTGCGAAACCCTGCGGAACTCGTTGGGCGCTATGTGGGTGGCACCCCCTCAACGGGGGCTGGCTCGACAGTTCTTGGAGCCGTCTATCGCGGTTTCAGCGAGGATATTGCGGTCAGTGCTCCCGCTCCTTTGGGGACTATAGGTTCCTCGATTCAACGCTTTCGCGAAACTTCCATTCGCGCGCTTTCCAATGTGGGAACCACGCGGGTCTGGAATTTGATGATCGATGTCATCGCCCAAACCGGGCGCTACCCGCAATCGGCGACTGGCCTGGATGATTTTATAGTTGAGGGTGAGAAACGCTGCTGGCTGCATGTGGCGATTGATCGCTACACCGGACAAGTCATCGACCAGCAACTAGAACCTGTTTCCGAGTAAACTCCATTTTATGAAATTAACACCCATTCCTTACATGGCTGGCCTATTGTTGGCGGCATCGTCTCTCCTGGCTCAGGAAAAAGCAGTGCCACCGTCAGGCCCTCTTATTCAAAAAGTCCCCGCCTTCGCGGACTGGAGTGTCGACTACAAATATGCCAGCGATGATAAATCAAGCCGAAAGCCAGCCCAGCAAGAAGCGATGCAGAAAAGTCATGCGTCCATTGCGCTAAAAATTCGGAAGGAGCGAGTCATCAAGACAAGGGATATCGCTTATTTTTCCTGGGAGGATGAGACAGGGGCCAAGGAGGAGTGCTGGCTCGTTGCGGGTTTACAATGGTTCACCCCCAAGGGTCAGCAAAAACGGGAAATCGTTCGAGATCAGGACAACGCATTTTTTATCTCCAACCTCCCGATGTCTGCCTTCGAAGGTTTTGAATGGATCTCGGTCACTCAATATGCTGGCACCAAGCACTTCATGGGCAGGGAATGTCTTGTTTTCCAGACGAATACTCCCCAGCGCTTGGCTTACATCGATGCGGTTACGAGGCTCCCCGCGTTCCTTAAGACAGACGAATCCGTTCGCAACTATACTTTTGCTCCGCCCCCTTCGCAGATGCTCGCGATACCGGATGACATTGTTCAATACCTCCGCGAAGAGGCAGAACAAACGGCCAAGATCATGAAGCCGGGAGCCCGATGATCAGATCGAATGCTCTCCAAGTCGCTTTACTCGCTTGAGAAGGGGCCCCGGAGCTTTGGACTGCCGAGCGGGCTGAAAATGCTATTTCAGAATTGTTTCGTGAAGGTGAGGCTTTCCCGCTGATCATAAAGTGCAATCCCAGTAAGGCACAGAGTCCTTCAATAAAATATGCTCCACCCGCTGGGGCTCCCCGAAGAACAAGTTTCGACCAGCAAGTTTCGAATTTGATGAAAAAAAGTTTACCAAACAAAAATCTATGAACTCCACTCGCCACATCCCCTCGAAAGCATTCCAGCAATTCCTCACAAGCTCTCGCCTCAAGCGAGCGAGCGCTATCTTTGTGGGGTGCCTGATGGCCGTTTTGGGAGCGCACGGCGAGGAGAAACCGAAGGCCTCTTTGCAAACCGGAAGTAACACCTCCGAAGCCCTCAAGGCAGTTCCGTTCGACAAGGTCAAGATGGTCCAGCCCTTCTGGGTTGGTTTGTTGGATACTAATACCGCTGTCAGCGTTCCTCACGTATTAGATCGGAGCAAGGATGTGCTCAATGATCTGCAAAAATGTGGCCAAATCTATCGCGGCGACAAATCCCAGCTGCCTTCGCAACGGCTTGCTGGCATCTCAGATTTATTCAAGGCCATGGAGGGAGCCTCCTACAGTCTTGCGACCTCCAAGGATCCAGAGCTGGAGCGTCGTCTGGACGAATACATTGCTACCATAGCCTTTGGACAAAAAGACGATGGGTATGTCTATGGTCTTGTCCATGAATGCCTCCCCGAAAACTACAAGGGCTCTGCTGGGAAGACGCGCTACTCCTATGATGTCATGAGCCACGAGCTCTACAATGTCGGGCACATGTATGAAGGAGCGATCGCTTATTTTTTGGCAACGGGAAAGGACAGTTGGCTGAAAATCGCAGAAAAGAACGCCCAGCATGTCAACAGGGTCTTTTTTGAAGGAGATCCAAATTACAATGGTGGCAAGCCAGTAATGAAGGCACCAGGGCACCAGGAAATCGAGTTGGCGCTGTGCCGTTTGTATGAGACGACAGGAAATCCTCTGTATCTCAATATGGCCAAAAAGTTCATTGATATCCGGGGGGTGAATCCAGAGTTTGGGCCATTTTTTCCAGAGTATGCCCAGCAGCACAAGGTGGTGCGCGATCAGAGAGAGGCTGTCGGCCATGCCGTGCGCTTTACCTACCTTTGGGCAGGCGTGGCTGACTTGGCACGATTGACCGGAGATACCAGTTATCGTCCGGCGCTGGATGGGGTATGGGAGGATTTGGTTGACCGGAAGATGTATCTTACGGGTGGACTCGGAGGAGGCGGTCATGGCGAAAGCTTTGCTGATCCTTATGTGCTACCCAATCGCACCGCTTATAGTGAGACCTGCGCGGCGGTGGGGAATGTTTTCTTTAATTTCCGCATGTATCTTCTGACCGGAGAGGCGAAGTATCTGGATGTCGCGGAAGTTTCACTCCTGAATACATCGCTTGCCGGGGTGAGCTTGTGTGGCAAGAAGTGCAACTACGTGAACCCGTTGGAGTCCGATGGGCGTGCCAATTCCAAGGGAGTCGGCGGACGTTTGCAATGGTATGGCACGGCGTGCTGTAACACCAACATGCAGAGGTTTGTGCCGCAAATCCCTGGGTATATGTATTCCCATGATGCCAATTCCATTGCCCTGAATTTCTATGCGGGCAGCGAGACCGAGGTGCCATTGGAAACCGGCAAGGTCAAACTGGTGCAGGAATCGAATTACCCCTTCGATGGAAAGATTGCCGTGAAGGTGCATCCCGAGAAAAGCGCGACATTTCAGATGCGATTCCGGATTCCGACTTGGGCGGGGAGCGAGCGATTCATGCCTGGCAAACTTTACTCCTATGTGGATGGCCTGAAGCCGCAAT